>JAHKAM010000051.1 GCA_018826515.1 Alphaproteobacteria bacterium | reverse complement strand
GGCCCCGGCGCCGGCCGAGCCGGCCGGCGAGCGGCCCTATGCACCGCCGGCCGAGGCCGCGCCGGCGCCGCCCCGTCAGTCGGTGCAGTAGCCGACGTCCGGCGATGGCAGCGGACACGAAAAAGGCCGCGTCCCCCGGGGACGCGGCCTTTGATCGTTCAGCGCGGCGAGGCGCCTATTCGATGTCTTCGTTGAGCAGGCCGACCTTGAAGAAGCCGTTCTCCTGCAGGGTGTTCATGACTTCCATGAACTGGTCGTAGGTCACATCCGGCTGGGCGCGGACGAAGACGCGCTCCTCGCGGCAGTCGGTCGCAACGGCGAGGGCCGTGCAGACGTCGACGGGAAGGGTCGCGATCGAGGTCTCGCGATCCGACAGGAAGAGGGCGCCGCCTTCCTGGATGGTGATGTAGACGGGCTCTTTCGGCTCGTCCGTGGTCGGCGGCGTCGCCGGCGGCAGGTCGAGGCGGATCGAGACAGTGGCCATCGGGGCCGCGACCATGAAGATGATCAGCAGGACCAGCATGATGTCGACGAACGGCGTGACGTTGATGTCCGCGTTCTGCTCGATGGTTTTGCCGCCCTGACCACCGGGACCTGAAAGTTTGGCGCCCATGTTTCAGTTTCTCCATCCGGCCCGGCCACGATGGCGGCGAGCGCAAGCTATGACGTTCGGTTCGTCTCTTGGCGGTCCCGAACCCGGTTGTAAAGCGGGTTCGAACCCCAGACGGTTCCCGCGCGCATCAGATCGCGGAATTACGCCTGTCAGGCGAGCCGATCAGCCCTTGGCCAGCTTCAGGAAGCGGTCCTTCAGCGCGGCGTCGGTCTTGAAGACGCCAGTGAAGCGGGTGGTGATGGTGGAAACGTGGCGGTGATGCACGCCGCGAGTCGTCATGCACTGGTGTTCGGCGTCGATCATGATGGCGACGCCGGCCGGCTGCAGGTTTGATTCGATGGCTTCGGCGATCAGCTGCGTCAGGGTTTCCTGGGTCTGCAGGCGGCGGGCGAAGATTTCGACCACCCGCGCCAGCTTGGAGATGCCGACGACCTTCTCCTGCGGGATGTAGGCGACATAGGCCTTGCCGAGGAACGGGGCCATGTGGTGCTCGCAGTGGCTCTCGACCTCGATGTCGCGCAGCAGGACCATGTCGTCATAGCCCTGCACGTCCTCGAAGGTCCGCGACAGCTCGACGGCCGGATCGGCGTCATAGCCGTCGAACCATTCGCTGTAGGCGTCGACCACCCGTTTGGGCGTGTCGCGCAGGCCCTCGCGGTCGGGATCGTCGCCCGCCCAGGCCAGCAGGGTGCGGACGGCCTTGAGGGCCTCCTCGCGGCTGGGACGTTTGGACGGGTCGTTGTCGCCGACCAGAACCGGCTTGACGGGGATGACGCTCATTCTCGATCTCGACGCTGTTCGCTTGTGCAGCAGGACCGCTATATGGGACGGCGGGTCCGTCCCGCAAGAAAACTGAAGGTCTCCGCTTCCCTATGCCGCTGGTTCTCCACGACACCCTGCACCGCGAAAAGCGTGTTTTCACGCCGCGCGACCCCGATCGGGTGACCCTCTATGTCTGCGGACCGACGGTCTATGACTATGCCCATATCGGCAATGCGCGGCCGCCGGTGGTGTTCGACGTGCTGGTGCGGCTGCTGCGGCGCCAGTACGGCGCCGACCACGTGATCTATGCCCGCAACGTCACCGACGTGGACGACAAGATCAACCAGAAGGCCGCCCGCGAGGGGACGCCGATCGGCGAGGTCACGGCCCGCTACGAGGCCGCCTATCTGGAGGACATGAGTCGGCTGAACGTCTCGCCGCCCGATATCGCCCCGCACGTCACCGATCACATGGACGCCATCGTCGCCCAGATCGGGGCCATCATGGACCAGGGCTGCGCCTATGCGGCCGAGGGCCATGTGCTGTTCGATGTCTCGTCCTACGAGACCTATGGCCGGCTGTCGGGCCGCAATCTGGACGACATGATCGCCGGCGCCCGGGTCGAGGTCGCGCCGTACAAGAAGAACCCCCATGACTTCGTGCTGTGGAAGCCGTCCAAGGCCGACGAGCCGTCGTGGCCGTCGCCGTGGGGCGAGGGGCGTCCGGGCTGGCATATCGAATGCTCGGCCATGATCGAGGAAACCCTGGGCCTGCCGATCGACATCCACGGCGGCGGCATCGACCTGGTGTTTCCGCACCATGAGAACGAGATCGCCCAGGGCGTCTGCGCCCACGGCCACGCCCATTCGCTCGAGGCCCATGCGGAATACAGCCGCTACTGGATGCACAACGGCTTCCTGACCGTCGACGCGGAGAAGATGTCCAAGTCGGTCGGCAATGTCCTGCTGCTGCACGATCTGGTGCAGGCGATGCCGGGCGAGGTGGTGCGCTGGGCCCTGCTGAGCGCCCACTATCGCCAGCCGCTGGACTGGAACCAGTCGCTTCTGGACCAGAGCCGCAAGGCGCTGGACCGGCTGTACGGCGCCCTGCACCGCGCGGCGGGCGTGGAGGCCAATGGCGACGAGCCGCCCGAGGACTTCCTCAAGGCCATCGAGGACGACATCAATACGCCGGGCGCCATGGCGACCCTGTTCGCCCTGTCCAGCGAGATCGAGCGGGCGATGACGGCGGGCGATCATGGCGTGGTGGCGCGGGCCAAGGGCGAACTGCTCGCGGCGGGGGCGATCCTGGGCGTGCTGCAGGCGAATCCGGCGGAATGGCTGGAAGGCGAGGTCTCCGACGCTCTGCGGGTCGAGGTCGAGGGCCTGCTGGAGCAGCGCGCGGCGGCCCGGGCGGCCAAGGACTGGCCCGAGGCGGACCGGATCCGCGACCGGCTGAACGCGCTGAACGTCGTGGTCATGGACGGCCCGCAGGGCGCGACCTGGCGGGTGAAGGGCTGAGTCGAACCGGATTGGCGGAGTCCGTTTGGTGGTTTCCCTCCCACCTGGGGGAGGGCGGTCGCGAAGCGACCGGGTGGGGGCGGTTCGGCGAGGGGAGCGCCGGCGCCTGGGTCGCCGAGCCCCTCCCACCCTGTCGTCGCTGCGCGCCGACATCCCTCCCCCGGAGGGGGAGGGAGAAAACTCTGGCGCATGACTCTTCGCCGCTTCGGCTGAAGCGGGTCGGGGAGGGCGCGGAGCGGCCGGGCCTCGCCCGGTGCTGTTGTGTTGTTACCGTTTCGACGAAGCCTGACGTTGGCCGCCCTTCTGATCCGCCCGTGAAGTCACGGTCGGGAAGGGACGGCGCCGCTCCGCGCAGCCGTTTTCCACGC
>JAHKAM010000087.1 GCA_018826515.1 Alphaproteobacteria bacterium | reverse complement strand
CGCCCCGGGTCGGAGCCGGCGGGGCCGGCGGCGGCGGGGGCGGCGGCGGGCGATACAGGAAGACGTTGATGGGGGGCGCCGGGTGCGGCAGCGGCACCGGCGCTTCCACGCGCGCCATGATGCTGAACACGCCCAGATGCGCCGCAGTGACGCCCACGACGAAGCCGAGCTTGCGCAGCCGGTCCTTGTTCAGCAGCGGGGGTTCAGGTCTCACAGGCCGATCCTATCACGCACGACTGAACGCGCGGGACGCCGGATCGGTCAGGTCCGGTTCAGGCGGCGGAGCGGTCCAGCACGCTGTCGATGGCGGCGGCGACCGTGTCGATGGCCCCCATGCCGTCGATCTCGCTCAGCAGACCCTTGTCGGCGTAGTAGGGCAGCAGGGGCGCGGTGTTGCGATTGTAGGCGTCCAGCCGGACCTTGAAACTGTCCGGATTGTCGTCGGGACGCCCCTGGTCGGCGAAGCGGACCGCGACCCGGTCCAGCAGGGCGGCGTCGTCGACCTTCAGCCGGATGACGTGGTCGATCTTCTTGCCCAGCTTGGCCAGCATGGCGTCGAGCGCCACGGCCTGGGCCACGGTCCGGGGGAAGCCGTCGAAGATGGCGCCGCCGGCGTCCCCGGCCTCTTTCAGCCGGGCCTCGATCAGGGCGATGACGATGGCGTCGGAGACCAGGTCCCCGCGCGACATGATGGCCTGGCACTCACGACCCAGGTCCGAGCCCGAGGCGATGGCCTCGCGCAGCATGTCGCCGGTCGACAGCTGGACCATGCCGCGGGTCTCGACCAGCCGCTTGGCCTGCGTGCCCTTGCCCGCCGCGGGCGGTCCGAACAGAATCAGGTTCATCGCCGCCCTCTCCGGTCCGGCCTAGCGCCGGGCCGGGGCGGTGACGCCCTTGCCCGGAGTCTTGCCGCGGCCGCGCAGCTTGGCCTTCTTGATCAGGCCTTCGTACTGATGCGACAGCAAGTGGGACTGGATCTGCGCCACGGTGTCCATGGTCACCGAGACCACGATCAGGATCGATGTACCGCCGATGATGACCCCGCCAGCGCCGAAGTTGGCGATGAGGATCTCGGGCAGCAGGCAGACGGCGGCGATATAGGCCGCGCCGATGGTCGTCAGACGGGTCAGGACATAGTCCAGATATTCCGCCGTGCGCTTGCCCGGCCGGATGCCCGGCAGGAAACCGCCATACTTTCGCAGGTTCTCGGCCGTGTCCTCGGGATTGAAGGTGATCGAGGTGTAGAAGAAGCAGAAGAAGACGATCAGCGAGCCGTACAGCAGGATGAACAGCGGCTGGCCGTTCTGCAGCATGGCCGTCAGGGTCGGCAGCCACTCCATCCAGGGCGGCAGGTCGGCGGTGGCGACGAAGGTGGCCACCGTCGTCGGCAGCAGAAGCAGCGACGAGGCGAAGATCGCGGGGATGACGCCGGCGGTGTTCAGCTTCAGCGGCAGGAACGAGCGCTCGCCCCCGGCCATCCGGTTGCCTTCCTGTCGCTTCGGATACTGGATCAGCAATCGACGCTGGGCCCGCTCCATGAAGACGATGAAGACGACCAGGCCGATGGCCATGGCGGTGAAGAACAGCAGGGTGAAGACCGACATCTGGCCCTGCTGGGCCAGGCCGAACATGCGGGCGACGGTGCCCGGCAGGACGGCGACGATGCCGGCGAAGATGATCAGGGAGATGCCGTTGCCGACGCCGCGCGCCGTCACCTGCTCACCCAGCCACATCAGGAACATGGTGCCGCCGGTCAGGACGGTGACGGTCGAGATGATGAAGAACACGCCCGGCTGGTCGATCAGATTGGGCTGGGCGTTCAGGCCGAAGGCGATCCCGGTGGACTGGAACAGGGCCAGCACCACGGTCAGGTAGCGGGTGTACTGGTTCAGCTGCTTGCGGCCGCTCTCGCCGCCTTCCTTCTTCAGCTTCTCCCACGGCGGATAGACCGCGCCCATCAGCTGGACGATGATCGACGCCGAAATATAGGGCATCACGTTCAGGGCGAAGACGGCGAAGCGCTCGACGGCGCCGCCGGAGAACATGTTGACCATGTCCAGCACGCCGCGCTGGCTGTCCGGGTTCTGGAAGAAGGCCAGGAAGGCCTCGGAATTGATCCCGGGCACCGGCACATAGGTGCCGACGCGATAGATGAACAGCGCCATCAGCGTGAACAGCAGACGCTTGTGCAGCTCGGTCGCCTTCGCGAACGAGCCCATGTTCATGTTTGCTGCGAGTTGTTCGGCGGCCGAAGCCATGTGTCGTCACCCCGACTTGTCAGAACGCGGCGCATCGGACCTGAATCCGGCGCCAGCGTCCAGATAGGTGAAGGGCGCCCGCTTAGCGAGGGCGCCCTTCAAGCTTATTTCTTGGCGGCCGTCCGCGTGGTGCGGGCCGAGACCTTGTTGGCGTCGCCGCGCGGCGCCTTGGCCGGGGGAGCCTTGCCCTTGGCGGCGTTGCGCTTCTCGATGCGCGCGGCGGCCTTGGCTTCAGCGGCGATGCGCTCCTGCACGACGGTGCCGCCGGCGGCTTCGATCGCCTTGACGGCGCCGGCCGAGGCCGACCAGACGACCAGGTTCAGCTTGGACTTGATCTCGCCGGTGCCGAGGATGCGGACGCCGTCCTTGACGCGACGGATCACGCCGGCGGCGACCAGGGCGTCGCCCTTGATCTCGCCCTTGATGTCCAGCTTCTTGGCGTCGATGGCGTCCTGCAGGCGCCACAGGTTCACTTCGGCCAGCTTCAGCGCATTGGCGTTGTTGAAGCCGCGCTTGGGCATCCGCATGTACAGCGGCATCTGGCCGCCTTCGAAGCCGCCGATGGCGACGCCCGAACGCGACTTCTGACCCTTGACGCCGCGACCGGCGGTCTTGCCCTTGCCCGAACCCGGGCCGCGGCCGACGCGCATGCGCTTCTTGTGGGCGCCTTCGTTGTCGCGAATTTCGTTCAGTTTCATGTGCCTGATCCTTTCGGGTGCTAGCGCCCGGTCTGGGACCGGACTCGGCTGTGTTGGATAAGGGCTTAGTGAGTAGGGCTTAGGGCTTGGAGGAGACACGCACCCCCAAGCCCTAAGCCCCAAGCCCTAATTGCTTACTTTTCGACGATCTCGGTCAGGTGGGCGACCTTGGCGATCATCCCGCGAACCGAGGGGGTGTCTTCCAGCGTGGACTCGCGGCCCATGCGGTTGAGACCCAGACCCATCAGGGTGGCGCGCTGGTCCGACTTGCGACGGATCGGGCTGCCGGTCTGGCGGACGGTGACGGTGGTCTTGGATTCGGTCTTGGCCATGGTCAGGCTTCCTGGGCTTCAGGCGCCGCTTCCGGAGCCGAGGCGCCGTCGTTGCGGCGGCCCATCAGATCGGCGACCTTCTTGCCGCGCTTGGACGCGACCTGACGGGGCGACGACTGGACCTTGAGGGCCTCGAACGTGGCGCGGATCATGTTGTAGGGGTTCGACGAACCGGTCGACTTGCCCACGACGTCCTGGACGCCGAGGGTTTCGAGCACGGCGCGCATCGGACCGCCCGCGATGACGCCGGTTCCGGGAGGAGCGGCGCGCATCATGATCTTGCCGGCGCCCCAACGGCCCGAGCCGTCGTGGTGCAGGGTGCGGTTCTCGCGCAGCGGCACGCGGATCATCGTCTTCTTGGCTTCTTCCGTCGCCTTGCGGATCGCTTCCGGCACTTCACGCGCCTTGCCGTGACCGAAGCCGACGCGGCCCTTGCCGTCGCCGACGACCATCAGGGCCGCGAACGAGAACCGGCGGCCGCCTTTGACCGTGGCCGCGACGCGGTTGATGTGAACCAGCTTCTCGACGATGTCCGAATCCGGACCATCGACGGGAGCGTTGCGGTTGTCACGACGGTTGCGATCGTTGCCGCCGCCGCCGCGTTGGGGTGTTTGCGCCATCTGTCGCGTCCCTTAGAAATTCAGGCCGGCTTCACGCGCGGCATCAGCCAGCGCCTTCACCCGTCCGTGATAGATGTAGCCGCCGCGATCGAAGACCACGTCCTTGACGCCCTTCTCGATGGCGCGTTCGGCGACCAGCTTGCCGATCAGGGCAGCGGCCTCGACGTTCGAACCCTTGGTCTTCTTGCCCTTCTCGCCTTCCAGCGAGGAGGCCGAAGCGATCGTGACGCCGTTCAGGTCGTCGATGATCTGGGCCGAGATGTTCTTGTCCGAACGGTGCACCGACAGACGCAGGCGTCCGTTGGCGACAGCCTTCAGGCGGCGGCGGGTGCGCTCGGTGCGGCGCTGGGCTTGTTGTCGAAGAGAGAGAGCCATGACCTACTTCTTCTTGCCTTCCTTGCGCCGGACCTTTTCGCCCGTGTAGCGGACGCCCTTGCCCTTGTAGGGCTCCGGCGGACGCAGCTTGCGGATGACGGCGGCGATCTGACCGACGGCCTGCTTGTCGGCGCCGGTGATCTTGATTTCCGTCTGCTTGGGCACCGCGAAGGTGACGCCGGCAGGCGGCTGGATGTCGACGTCGTGCGAGAAGCCGAGCTGCAGCGACAGGGCGTTGCCCTTCATCGCGGCGCGATAGCCCACGCCGACCAGGTCCAGGCTCTTTTCAAAGCCCGTGGTGACGCCGACGACCATGTTGTCGACCAGGGTGCGCGACAGGCCCCACATGGCCCGCGAACGCTGGTTGTCTTCGCGCATGGTCAGGTTCAGGCCGTCGTCGCCCTGGCTGATCTCGATCTCTTCGGCGACGGTCCAGGAGCGTTCGCCCTTGGGACCCTTCACCGAGACCGTCTGGCCGTCGAGCGTGACGGTCACGCCCTTCGGCACTTCAATGGTGCGTTTTCCGATACGGGACATCTTAGTAGACCCTGCAGAGGACTTCGCCGCCCACCTTGGCTTCGCGAGCCGCGGTGTCCGACATGACGCCCTTGGACGTGGAGAGGATCGAGATGCCGAGGCCGTTCTTGATCGGCTTCAGGTCGGAGATCGCGGAGTAGACGCGGCGGCCCGGCTTGGACACGCGGGCGATCTCGGCGATGACCGGCTGGCCGTCGAAGTATTTCAGCTCGATCTCGAACTGCGGGAACTCACCGGGGTTCTGAACCAGCGAATAGCCGCGGATGTAGCCCTCGTCCTGCAGCACGTCGAGGACGCGCTGGCGCAGACGGGAAGCCGGGGTGAGCACCTTGGAACGTTTGCGCATGTGCGCGTTCCGGATGCGAGCGATCATGTCGCTCAGGGGATCGTTGATCATCATATCTGTCGCTCCCCTTACCAGCTGGACTTGGTCAGACCCGGGATCTGACCCAGGTTGCCGAGTTCGCGCAGGGCGATACGGCTCATCTTGAGCTTGCGATAGAAGGCCCGCGGACGGCCCGTCACTTCGCAGCGGTTGCGAATCCGGTTGGCGGCCGAGTTGCGCGGCAGCTTGGCCAGCTTCAGGCGCGCTTCGAAACGCTCCTCAAGCGGCAGGGACTCGTCGTTGGCGGTCGCCTTCAGGGCGGCCCGCTTGTCGGCGTATTTCGCGACGAGGGCCTTGACCATCTCGTTGCGGTTTACGGCGCTTTTCTTAGCCATTGTGCTTTTCCCTTCCCGCTCAGTTCGTCACGAACGGGAACTTGAACTCGGTGAGAAGCGCGCGCGCCTCGTCATCGGTCTTGGCCGTGGTGCAGACGATGATGTCCATGCCCCACATCTGGTCGATCTGGTCGTAGTTGATCTCGGGGAACACGATGTGTTCCTTGAGGCCCATGGCGTAGTTGCCGCGACCGTCGAACGAGGTCGGCTTCAGGCCGCGGAAATCCTTCACGCGCGGCAGCGCGATCGTGATCAGGCGGTCGAGGAACTCGTACATCTGGTCGCCGCGGAGGGTGACCTTGCCGCCGATGACCATGCCTTCGCGCAGCTTGAAGCCGGCGATGGAGTTGCGGGCCTTGGTGGCGACGGGCTTCTGACCGGCGATGGCGGCCAGGTCCTTGAGGGCCGCGGTGGCCTTCTTGGAGTCGGCCACGGCTTCACCGATGCCCATGTTGAGGACGATCTTGTCCAGCTTGGGCATCTGCATCGGGTTGGTGTAGCCGAATTTCTCGGTCAGCACGCCCTTGATGCGGTCGTTGTAATCGCCCTTGAGGCGGGGGGTGTATTTGGTGTCGGCCATCAGATGACGTCTCCCGTCGTCTTGGCGAAGCGGACCTTCTTGTCGCCTTCGATCTTGAAGCCGACGCGGGTGGCCTTGCCGTTGGCGTCGGCGATCGCGACGTTCGACAGGTGAAGCGACGCTTCCTTGTTCTTGATGCCGCCCTGGGGGTCGGCCTGGGTCGGG
The DNA here is from genome assembly GCA_018826515.1 of Alphaproteobacteria bacterium. Taxonomy (GTDB): domain Bacteria; phylum Pseudomonadota; class Alphaproteobacteria; order Caulobacterales; family Caulobacteraceae; genus Brevundimonas. The sequence goes on along the minus strand of JAHKAM010000087.1, from coordinate 4,514 downwards.
CGGGTGTGGCGCTGGACCATGTTGATGCCCTGCACCATGACACGGTTGGTCGCCGGCAGGACCTTGGTCACCTTGCCGGTGCGGCCCTTGTCCTTGCCGGTCAGGACCACGACGTTGTCGCCGGTTTTGATCTTGGCGGCCATGACTACAGGACCTCCGGAGCCAGAGAGATGATCTTCATGTGGTTCTTGGCGCGCAGTTCGCGGGGAACCGGGCCAAAGATCCGCGTGCCGACCGGCTCGTTCTGCTTGTTGACGATGACGGCGGCCGACTTGTCGAAGCGAATGACAGAGCCGTCCTTGCGCATGATGTCCTTGGCGGTGCGCACGACGATGGCGCGCACGACGTCGCCCTTCTTCACGCGACCGCGCGGAATGGCTTCCTTCACCGAAGCGACAATCGTGTCGCCCACCGAGGCGTAGCGGCGCTTGGAGCCGCCCAACACCTTGATGCACATGACCCGGCGAGCACCCGAATTATCGGCCACCTCCAGGTTAGTTTGCATCTGGATCATATGATCAGATCTTTCTGATTACGAGGCCGAGGCCGAGGAGTCCGACAGGACTTCCCAGCGCTTCAGCTTGGACTTGGGGGCGCACTCGATGATGCGGGCCTGATCGCCCACCTTGAGGGCGTTGGCTTCGTCGTGAGCGTGGTACTTCTTGGACAGGCGCACGATCTTTTTCAGGACCGGGTGCAGCAGCGTGCGTTGGACGACGACGACGACAGTCTTGTCGCCCTTGTCGGAGACGACCACGCCTTCGAGAACTCGTTTGGGCATCTTCGTTTCCTTAACCCGCCGCGCGGTTCGCACGCAGAAGCGTGGAAATACGGGCGATGTCCTTGCGCACTTCCGAGACCCGATGGGTCTTTTCCATCTGGCCGGTGGCGGCCTGGAAGCGCAGGTTGAACTGTTCCTTCTTGAGCGTCAGCAGCTCGTCGGACAGCTGGTCGGGCGTCTTGGCCCGGAGATCGGCGATCTTGGTCATGCGCCAACGTGCTCCACATGCGAGACGCCGGCGTCGAGGCGGGTGACCACCTTCGTGCGGACCGGCAGCTTGGCGGCGCCAAGACGCAGGGCCTCACGGGCGATGTCGTCCGGCACGCCGTCGATTTCAAAGAGGATCCGGCCCGGGTGGCAGCGCGCCGCCCAGTGATCCACGGCGCCCTTGCCCTTGCCCATGCGGACTTCGGCCGGCTTGCCCGTGACGGGCAGGTCGGGGAACACGCGGATCCAGACGCGGCCCTGGCGCTTCATCTGGCGGGTGATCGCGCGGCGGGCCGCCTCGATCTGACGCGCCGTGATGCGTTCCGGCTCCACCGTCTTCAGGCCATAGGACCCGAAGTTCAGCGAGAAGCCGCCCTTGGCGGCGCCGTGGATGCGGCCCTTGAAGGCCTTGCGGTACTTGGTTTTCTTCGGTTGCAGCATGACTTAGCTCTCACGTGCCCGGTCGCGGCGCGGACCGCGATCACCACGGGGACCGCCGCGTTCACGGCCTTCGTTGGACGACGGACCAGCAGCTTCCTGGGCCCAGCGCTTGTCCTGGGCCATCGGGTCGTGCTCGAGCACCTCACCCTTGAAGACCCAGACCTTCACACCGATGATGCCGTAGGTCGTCTTGGCCTGGATGAAGCCGTAGTCGATGTCGGCGCGCAGGGTGTGCAGCGGCACACGGCCTTCGCGATACCATTCCATCCGCGCGATTTCCGCGCCGCCGAGGCGGCCCGACACGTTGATGCGAACGCCCTTGGCGCCGAGACGCATGGCCGACTGCATCGAACGCTTCATGGCGCGGCGGAAGGCGATCCGGCGTTCCAGCTGCTGCGCGATGTTCTCGGCGATCAGCTGGGCGTCCGTCTCGGGCTTGCGCACTTCGACGATGTTCAGGTGAACTTCACCCTCGGTGCGCGCCGAGATGTCCTTGCGGAGCTTCTCGATGTCGGCGCCCTTCTTGCCGATCACGACGCCCGGACGGGCGGCATAGATCGTCACGCGGCACTTCTTGTGCGGACGCTCGATGATGATGCGCGACACGCCGGCGGCGTTCAGGCGTTCCTTCAGCCACGTGCGCAGCTTGAGGTCCTGGTGCAGCAGCTTGGCGTATTCGGCGCCGCGGGCGAACCAGCGGCTGTCCCACGTACGGTTGACGCCGAGGCGCAGACCGATCGGATTGACTTTCTGACCCATCAGGCGGCCTCACCGGCTTCGCGGACCACGATGGTGATCTCCGCGAAAGGTTTCAGGATGCGCGACGAACGGCCACGAGCACGGCTCGCGAAACGCTTCATCACCAGGTTCTTGCCCACGAAGGCCTCGGCGACGACCAGGTTGTCGATGTCGAGGTTGTGGTTGTTCTCGGCGTTCGACACGGCCGAATACAGCACCTTGCGGACGTCGGTGGCGATGCGCTTGCGGCTGAATTCCAGCTCGTTCAGCGCCTTCTGCACCGGCAGGCCGCGGATCGACTGGGCGACCAGATTCAGCTTCTGAGGGCTGATCCGGACGTTCACCAGCTTGGCGCGCGCTTCGGTCGGGGCGACCCGACGGGGGTTTTTGGTCTGGGCCATCAGTTATTTCCTTTTGGCCTTCTTGTCCGCCGCGTGCCCGGGGAACGACCGGGTCGGGGCGAACTCGCCGAGCTTCATGCCGACCATTTCCTCGGAAACCGACACCGGCACATGCTTGAGGCCGTTGTGGACGCCGAAGGTCAGGCCGACAAACTGCGGCAGGATGGTGGAGCGGCGCGACCACGTCTTGATCACGTCCTTGCGGCCCGACGTCGAGACGGCGTCGGCCTTCTTGAGCAGATACCCGTCGACAAACGGGCCTTTCCAGGAGGAGCGGGCCATCTTTAGCGAGCCTTCTTAACGTGGCGGGTACGGATGATGAACTTGTCCGTAGCCTTGTTCTTGCGGGTGCGGGTGCCCTTGGTGTCCTTGCCCCACGGCGTAACCGGGGTGCGACCGCCAGAGGTCCGGCCTTCACCACCACCGTGCGGGTGGTCGATCGGGTTCATGGCGACGCCGCGAACGTGCGGACGCCAGCCCATGTGACGGACGCGGCCGGCCTTGCCGAGGTTCTGGTTCATGTGGTCGGGATTGGAAACCGCGCCCACCGTGGCCATGCAGCCGTCCAGAACCATGCGAAGCTCGCCCGAGCCGAGACGGATCTGGGCATAGCCCTGATCGCGGCCGACCAGCTGGGCGTAGGCGCCGGCCGAGCGGGCCAGCTGGGCGCCCTTGCCCGGCTTCATTTCGACGTTGTGGATGATGGTGCCGACCGGCACCGAGCGCAGCGGCATCGCATTGCCCGGCTTCACGTCGACCTTCTCGCCGGCCACGATCGTGTCGCCCGCCTTCAGGCGTTGCGGCGCGATGATGTAGGCCTTTTCGCCGTCCTCATAGATGACGAGGGCGATGAAGGCGGTCCGGTTCGGATCGTATTCCAGGCGTTCGACGGTCGCCGTGGCGAACTTCCGGCGCTTGAAGTCGATCTTGCGGTACAGCGTCTTGGCGCCGCCGCCGCGGAAGCGGACGGCGATACGACCGCCAGCGCCCCGGCCGCCCGACTTGGTCAGGCCTTCGGTCAGCGACTTCTCGGGGCGGCCCTTGTGCAGCTCCGAACGGTCGATCAGCACCAGGGCGCGACGGCCCGGCGATGTCGGATTGTAGGTTTTCAAGGCCATCTGATCAGAGCCCCGTGGTGACGTCGATCGACTGGCCTTCAGCCAGCGTCACGATCGCTTTTTTGATGTCGACCCGACGGCCCATGATGCCGCGGAAGCGCTTGGTCTTGCCCTTTTGAACCAGGGTGTTGACCTTCAGGACGTTGACCTTGAACAGGCTTTCGACCGCAGCGGCGATCTCGTCCTTGGTCGAGGTTCCGGCAACGCGGAAGACGACCTTGTTCTGCTCCGACAGGATCGTGGCCTTTTCCGTGATGATCGGAGCCAGGATGGTGTCGTAGTGTTTAGCGGTGGGGTTGGCGCCAGCCATTACGCGGCCTCCTTCTTCGTCTTGGCAGCCGGTTTGGCGGCCTGGGCGGCCTCGGCTTCACGACGCGACGGGGTGTAGTCGGCGTAGGTGGCCTCGATGGCCTCGACGGCCGCCTTGGTCAGCACCAGCTTGTCCGCACGCAGGATGTCGTAAACGTTCAGGCCGGCGTTCGGCAGGACGTTCACCATCGGGATGTTGCGGGCGGCGAGGCCGAAGTTCGTGTCGACTTCCGGACCGGCGATGATCAGCGTGCGGGTCCAGCCCAGCTTGCCGAGGGTTTCGCGCAGACCGGCGGTCTTGGCGTCCTTCAGCGAGATGTTGTCGACGATGACCAGGTCACCGGCGACGACCTTGGCCGACAGCGCGTGACGCAGGGCCAGGGCGCGAACCTTCTTGGGCAGGGAGAAGCCGTGGTCGCGAACGACCGGGCCGAAGGCGCGCGAACCACCGACGAACTGCGGGGCGCGACGCGAACCGTGACGGGCGCCGCCGGTTCCCTTCTGCTTGTACATCTTCTT
>JAHKAM010000050.1 GCA_018826515.1 Alphaproteobacteria bacterium | reverse complement strand
CGCCTGTCGCCGCGCGGCCTCGGCGGCCTCGCGCAGGGCGACGGTTTCCTCGGACACGGCGTCCGGCGCGGCGTCAGACTCCATGAGGACCGGTTCAGCGGGCGCGGCCGGATCGGCGCGCTCACCGGCCAGCAGCAGGGCGTCCACCTCGCCGTCAGCGTTGGTCAGAGGCAGCATGGACCAGCGGATGCCCTCTTCGGCGCCCTGACGCGAGACGAAGGGTTCGGCCTCCCCGGCTTCGGCCGAGAGGGCCGCGCGCAGGGCCTGGCGGCCTTCGACGCGTTCGTCCTCGGCGAGGAACAGATCGGCGAACGCGCCGTCGGCTTCGCTGTGGCCCAGCACCAGCCGGGCGGTGCGGTTGGCGTCGCGCACCCGGCCGTCGGCGCCGACCACCACCAGGGCGCTGGAGGCGGCGTCGAAGACCCTGCGGGTCAGGTCATCCGGCAAGGCCGCGGCGGGCGCCTGCAGGATGACTTCCGGGGTCTGCAGGCCTTCGGTCTCGACAATGGCGGCGGTCGAGCCGGTGATCTGGCCCTGTTCGTTCTCGATCGGCATGGCCGTGACCGAAACCAGCATCTTGCGGCGCGAGGCGGGGTTGGCCAGCAGGTGCTGGAACCCCTTGACCGTCTGGCCGCGCAGGGCGCGGGCGCTGGGCAGCAGGTCCGGCGGCACGGGCCGCCCGTCGGGGAAGGTGATGCCCCAGGTGGCCGAATGGAAGCGCAGGCCGATCAGCTCGGCGTCCTTGCGGCCCAGCAGCTGGTGGGCGGCGCGGTTGGCGAAGACGAATTTGCCCTGTTTGTCGGTCTCGACGAGGGCGACGGGAATGGCGTTCAGGGTCTCGAACAGCCGCTTCTGGGAATCGTCGGCGACGCGCTGGACCAGATCGAGCTGGTCCGAGGCGCTGACATGGCGCGTGCGGTTCTGGAAGGCGAACCACAGGGCGACGAGGCCCACGATCCAGCCCACGGCGGCGACCGCCCCCAACACCCACATCCAGTTGACCTGGCCTTCGAGAAACATGCGACCCGACTGTCCCGTTCTGGCGCCACGCGCGCCGTCCGGGAGATACCTTGCAAACGGCGAACCGAACCGGCCCGCTTTCGCCCCCGGGGCGACCTAAACCGGGCCGGGCCGCGCCGTCCAGCGTCACCGTGCCGGAACGGGACGACCGCCGGAAAAAAGGGGCCGAACGTCGCCGTCCGGCCCCCTCCTCACCCGTTCAGGGACGGGTCGGTCAGAACGCGACGCGCATGACCAGCTGGAAGACCGGGCCGGCGGACTCGGTCTCGAGTTCATACTCGTCGTAGTCGCGGGCGATCTGGTCGGCCTGGTCGTCGAACTTGTCGAACACTTCGTCTTTCGAGCTGTCGAGCAGGTTGGAGCCGGTCAGGCGGATGACCGTGTTCGAGAAGATCTGCTTCTCGATGAAGATCTCCAGGTCGGCGCCATAGGAGGTCGCGACCTCTTCCGCCCAGACGCGCTCGAAAGCGTCGCCCTGCTTGCGATAGCTGGCCCCGAAGGCGGCGCCCCAGCTGGGGATGTCGTGGGTGAAGCCGAAGTTCACGACATAGTCCGACTGGTTGTTGAAGCGGCGCTCCCCGAACACGTCCTCAACCTGGCTGTCCAGCCACGAGGCGTTCAGGAACACGCCCGTCGTCTCCATGCCGATGAAGTCCAGCGGGGTGGAGAGGTCGAACTCGACGCCATAGACCTGGCCGTCGCCGACATTGTCGATCGACTCGATGAAGGTGCCGGGTCCGCCGCTGCCTTCCAGGCCCGTGTTGACGTCCTCGATCAGGTCGGTGACGTCGCGGTAGAAGGCGTTGACGCCGATAACGCCGCGACGTCCCAGGCGACGCTCGAACCCGAGGTCCACGCCCCAGGCCGTTTCGGGCTCAAGCAGCGGATTGCCGCGGAAGTCGTTGTCGCCGCGCTCTTCCTCCAGCGTCACCGGCGCAAGGTCGTCGAAATCGGGACGGCGGACGGTCCGGGCGACCGACAGGGTCAGGCGATCCGAATCCGAAAGGCGGTAGCGCAGGCTGGCCGACGGCAGCAGCACGGCGAAATCGTTGTCGATGCCGGCGATGGTGGTGTCGGTGGTCTCATAGCGCAGACCGGCCTCCCACTTCAGGGCGCCGCTCTCGCCCGAGACCATCACATAGGGATCGATCCGGGTTTCCTCGATCACATAGCTGTTGGTGTCGAACACGAACGGCGGCTGGGCCGGGCGCGGGGCCGGAGCGTTGGGGATGTTGAAGCGGACGCGGTCGGCGACCACGGTGGTGGAGTCACGGTCCTTGCTGACCGTCTGCACCCCGAACTCCAGCTCGACGTCGTCGCCGAGGGGCCGGCTGTGTTCAACGGCGAACGAGACTTCCTCGTCCTGCAGGTCGCGGAACTCCAGCTCGGCGGTGTAGCGGTCCTCCTCGGGGAAGGGCAGGCCGTCGCGCAGGTATTCCGCCTCGTTCTCGAACTCCTCCTGCTCGTCGTCGAAGGATGCATAGCCCAGCTTGATCCGGGTCTCGCCGCCCAGCATGTCGCGCTCGTAGCGGGCGCGCAGGGCCAGGTTGTCCGTCTGGATGTCGACGTCGTTGTCGTTGATCGACAGGATGTTGACGTCGGTCTGGACGCCGTCGGCGTATTCGATCGAGTCCTCGTCGGCGAAACGGTCGGTGCGCACGAACACGCCGGACAGATCCAGGGTCCCGCCGCCGACCTCGACCTCATAGGCGGCGTTGAAGGAATAGTCGGTGCCGTCGCGGACGTCGGTCTGGACCTCGACGTTGTCGAGCGTGCCGCCCGGCTCATCGAAACGCTGGCTGAATTTGAGCTTCGGGTTGCGGCGATCCTGGACGCTGGCGCCGACCAGCAGCCGGCCCGGACCGACCTGGCCGCCGTAGACGGCGCCGAAGGTGGTCCCGACTTCATCGTCCGGGAACAGCAGGGCGCCGGCGCGGATATAGCCGCCGTCCAGCGCCAGGGCGTCACGCAGAACGATGTTGATGGTCCCCGCCAGGGCGTCGCCCGACCGGTTGGCCGAGGAGGAACGGACCACCTCGACGCGGTCGATCAGTTCGGCCGGGATGCGGTCGACGAAGAAGGAGCGATCGGCCTCGCCGCCGGGCACCCGCTCGCCGTTGATCAGGATCTGGGTGTAGCCGGGATCGAGGCCGCGCAGGCGCACGCCGTCGGATTCCAGCACGTCCGACAGGAAGGTCACGCTGGGAACCCGCTTGAGGGCGTCGCCCACCGTCAGCGGCTCGAAGCGCTGGAAGAACTCCAGGTCATAGGACAGGGTCGAGACCACGTCGTCGGTGCGGTTGCGCATGACCGGCTCGCCCGTGACGATCACCTCGTCCAGGGAAGACGTGGGGGCTTGCGGCGCGGCGTCCTGGCCCGACTGGGCGAAGGCGGCGTCCGCGAAGGCGAGCGGCGCCAGCGCGGCGCCGAGCAGAAGTGCGAGTTTCATGAGAGGCATCCCCGATTGTCCGGTCGGCCCCCCGGCCGCCGGCTCTGACGGCCGAGCTAGGCCGTGGCGGCGACGCGGTCGCGACGGATTCGAGACCCGCGCTTGGCGTTTTTCCGACGCCGGCGTGAAAAGCCGTCACGGATCGGAGCAACGGTCATCAGGGCGACATCGATTCGTCATGGACGGCCGCTTGATCGACCCGGACCCTCATGGTCTTGCCGTCAAGCTCTCGCGGGGACCAACGCCATGACCTTCAGAAGCTTCATCCTCTGCAGCCTGCCGGCCCTCCTGCTGGGCGCGTGCGCATCGGTCGAGGACCGCGGGCCACAGGGCATGCTGGCGCCGGGCGACCCGGCCAGGCCGGTCATGGCCGCGGTCGAGACCGTCGTCACCACCGATCCGGAGGTCGACGCCGACGATCCCGCGTTCTGGGCGGACCCGCGCGATCCGTCCCGGGCGGTAATGTTCGGGACCGACAAATCGGACGGCCTTTATGTCCACAACCTCGACGGCTCGGTCCGCCAGTTCCTGCCGTCCGGGCCGGTCAACAACGTCGATCTGCGACCGGGCTTCCCGGCCGCCACCGGCGAGCGGGTTCTGGTCGCCGCCAGCAATGACGCGCCGGGCGCGAACGGGGTGAACCTTTATCTGTTCGACCCGGCGACCCTGACGACCTCGGACTACGGTTTCCTTGCCACACCCTACGAGCCGTACGGCTTCTGCATGGGCCGGCGGGGCGACGCCTTCTTCCTGGTCGTGACCACCAAGGCGGGGACCGTGCACCAGATGACGGTCGCGGCCGGTCCCGCGGGGCCGGTGATCGGGCCGGAACGGGTCCTCACCCTCGGAAGCCAGCTGGAAGGGTGCGTGGTCAACGACGCCGCCGACACCCTCTATGTCGGCGAGGAGGACGTCGGCGTCTGGCGTTTCGACTTCGATCCGGCCGGGCCGTCGGCCGCCACGGAGATCGCCCGCGTCGACCGGAACCGCATCAAGGACGACGTCGAGGGCCTGACCATCCTGCGCGACCGGGAGGTCGAATATCTGATCGTCTCCAGCCAGGGCGACAGCACCTATCCGGTCTACCGGATCCAGGGCGCCGATCACGTCTATCTGGGCCGGTTCGCCATCGTCGACGGTCCGGTGATCGACGGCGTCACCCAGACCGACGGGCTGGACGCCTTCTCGGGTCCGATCGGCCGGTTCCCCGAGGGCGTCGTGGCGTTCCACGACCACGAGGACGCGCCCAACCCCGGACAGCAGAACTACAAGATGGTCGACTGGCGTGACATCCGCGCGGCGCTGGGCCTCTAGCGCCGCGCCGCCCGTCGCGGCTCCAAAGCAGAAAAGCCCGGCTTCGGCCGGGCTTTTTATGGTTCCAGCTTGAGCGGGCGAAGAGGTTGGAACGCTCGACCCGGACCTTGGCAAATTCACGCCGCCCGGGGCGCAGAAAGCAAGAAAGCCCGGTCGCGGGGACCGGGCTTCCTGGACTTCGACTGGAGCGGGCGAAGAGATTCGAACTCTCGACCCCAACCTTGGCAAGGTTGTGCTCTACCACTGAGCTACGCCCGCACTTCAGTCGGAGGCGGGCGTATACCGAGCGCTCCGGCCCCTCGCAAGTCCCCAGACCCACAATTCGGCGCTCAAGCAGCGAGCAACCGCATTGCGGGCGTCGGCGCCTGCGCGAAGCGCATCCGCGCGTCAGCGCGGCGCCAGGCGAATGGCGCCGTCCAGCCGGATGCATTCGCCGTTGATGTAGACGTTGCGGGCCAGCTCCAGCACCAGGGAGGCGTAGTCCGCGGGCGTGCCGAGGCGGCTGGGGAAGGGAATGGCGGCGGCGAGGGCGTCCTGGATCTTCTGGTCCATGCCGGCCATCATCGGCGTCCACATGATGCCGGGCAGGATGGTGTTGCAGCGGATGCCTTCCTGGGCGAGGTCGCGGGCGACCGGCAGGGTCATGGCGTAGACCCCGCCCTTGGAGGCCGAATAGGCCGCCTGGCCGATCTGGCCGTCCTGGGCCGCCACCGAGGCGGTGTTGACGATCAGGCCGCGCTCGCCGTCGGCCATGGGCTCCAGCGTGACCATGCCGGCCGCCGACTGCGACAGGACGCGGAAGGTGCCGAACAGATTGACCCGCACGGTGCGCTCGAACTGGGCCATGTCATGGGCGCGGATCTCGCCGGTGTCCTTCTTGCGCGAGACGGTCTTCTGGCCCGTGGCGATGCCGGCGCAGTTGACGGTCAGACGCTCTTGGCCGTGAGCGGCGCGGGCCTTTTCGAAGCCGGCGGCGACCGAGGCGTCGTCGGTGACGTCGACGTGGCAGAAGACGCCGCCGATCTCGGCCGCGATCGCCTCGCCCTTCTCGGCGTTCATGTCGAACAGGGCGACCTTGGCGCCCGTGGCCGCGATGGCGCGCGCCGTCCCCTCGCCCAGCCCGGAGGCTCCGCCCGTCACCACCGCCGCGATCGAACCGTCGAGTTTCATGGCCGGAGCCCCTATATCGTTGTTGAACCTGAGATCAGTCGCGGGGATTTAGCCGCCATGACCACGAATGCCAAACCGATCACGCCCGAAGAGGCGCTGGACCCGTCCCGCGCCCTCGTCCCTGCGATCCAGCAGGTCAATGAGGTGCGGGTGCAGAAGGGATTCTGGCCCAAGATCCGGCGCACGGCGGCCCGCATCCCCTTCGCCCGGCAGGTGATCAGCGTCTGGTATTCGGCGCGGGACCCCGAGACGCCCATGGCGGCCAAGGGGATCATGCTGGGCGGGCTGGCCTATTTCGTCATGCCGGTGGACGCCATTCCGGACATCTTCGCCGGCATCGGCTTCACCGACGACGCGGCGGTGATCGCGGCCCTGGTCGCCACCCTGGGCGCCCATATCAAGCGACGGCACAAGGACCAGGCCGAGGCGGCGCTGGAACGGCTGCGCGACGCCTAGCCCTGTGGACCGACCGGCTGGTTTGAACGCAGCCAGCCGGTGATCGACAGCCGGTCACGCGGCGCGAAGCTGGCGACCTGGGTCACGGCGTGGCGCATCGGCACGGCGAAGAGGTTCAGGGCGTTGAAGGCGGGCGCGAAACCCTCCTCGACGTGACCATTTTCGCCCTCGAACGCCAGCACCCCGCCCCAGTCGGCCCGCCACTCCCGGGTCAGGTTCAGCACATAGGCATAGAGCCGGTTCTTGCCCGGCGCCGTGTCGTCATGGGCGGTCAGGACGTGGCCGGGCCGGTAACGGGTGGCCTGGGCGTCCGCGAAGTCGATCCGGTCATCCCCGGTCACGGCCCGGAGGAAGCCGATGAACGCCGGCCCGTTGAGGAAGGCGAGCGTCTCGCTGACCGCGTCGCGCGGCGCGTCCTCCGGCTCCAGATCCAGCCGGCGGGTGTCGAAGATGTACTGCATCCGGGCATCGGCCCCGTCGACCCGGGCCTGATCGATCCAGGACTGCTTGCCCAACTCGGCGGCGACGCGGCCGTTCAGCGGCAGTTCGAACAGCTCGCCGCCGGCGGAGACGCTGACCTTCCAGCCGTCGAAGGCCTCCATGGCGGCGGCCACCGCCCCGGCGCTGACGGGGTCGAGCACGCCCGGGATATGCAGCCGCCGCCGCGCCTCGAAGGCTGGACGCAGCGCCGCGGCGTCCAGCGAGGACGACAGCCGCAGGGTCACGACTCGACCGTGACCACGACCTTGCCCATCACGGTGCGGTCGCCAAGGGCCTGGATCGCCTCATGGGCCCGTTCCAGCGGGAAGGTGCGGCTGACGCGCGGGCGGATCTTGCCCTCGCTCCACATCTTCAGCAGGTCGGCCATGTTGGCGGCGTGGGCCGCCGGATCGCGCATCACCGCCGCGCCCCAGAAGACGCCGATCACCGACACCGACTTCAGCAGGGTCAGGTTCAGCGGCAGCGACGGAATGCCCGCCGGGAAACCGACCACCAGATAGCGGCCGTTCCAGTCCATGGCGCGCAGAGCCGGCTCGCAATAGTCGCCGCCGACGGCGTCATAGACCACGTCCGGTCCGTCGCGGCCCGAGGCCAGCTTCAGCTCGCCGGACAGTTCCTTCTGCGCCGCCTTGTCCATCTTGCCGGAGGGATAGATCAGGCCGTTGTCCGCCCCGGCGTCGAGGGCGAACTGGACCTTGTCGTTGGTCGAGGCGGCGGCGATGACATGCGCCCCCATGGCCTTGCCCAGCTCGACCGCGGCCACGCCGACGCCGCCGGCGGCGCCCAGCACCAGCAGGCTTTCGCCCGCCTTCAGCTGCGCCCGGTCCTTGAGGGCGTAGTAGGAGGTGCCATAGGTCATGACGAGGGCGGCGGCCGTCTCGAAATCCATGGCGTCGGGAATCTTCATCACCGAGGCCGCGGGCACCGCCAGCCGCTCGACCATCCCGCCCCAGCCGGGCACGGCGATGACCCGGTCGCCCTTGCGGACGGTCGTGACCCCCTCGCCGACCGCCTCGACCACGCCGGCCACCTCGCCGCCGGGCGAGAAGGGGCGGGTCGGCTTGAACTGGTACCGGTCCTCGATGATCAGGGTGTCGGGGAAGTTGACGCCCACGGCCCGGACCTCGATCACCACCTCGCCCTTCATCGGCCGGGGGTCCAGCACCTCCTCGACGACAAGGGTTTCGGGACCGCCGGGGGTCTTGGACAGGACTGCGCGCATCAGGGGGACTTTCTTGAGGGGAGGAGGCTGAGATCGATCTGCCGCACCCAGCCGGTGATCGACAGGCGGGACGCGCCGGCGAAGGGGGCGACGCTGGAGACGGCGTGGGGCTGGGGCACCCGGAACAGGTTCAGGGCGTTCCAGGCCGGGGTGTAGGCCTCGGCCACATGGCCGTCCTCGTCGATGAAGTTCAGCAGGCCGCCCCAGTCGGTGCGCCAGTGCGGCGTCAGGTTCAGCACAAAGGCATAGAGCCGGCCTTTCTCGGCGGCGGAATCGTCGTGCTGGGTCAGATAGTGGCCGCGCTCATAGCGGGTCGCCTGGGCGTCGACATAGTTGGCGCGCGAATCGCCGGTCAGGGCGCGCACGAAGTCGAGGAAGGCCGGGCTGTTGAGAAAGGCGTAGGCGGCCGCCAGTTCGGCGGCCAGCGGCTGCCTCTGCTCGGCCAGGTCGCTGATGCGGACGCTGTCGAACATATAGTGGAAGCCGTCGCGCGCCTCGGCATGGGCCAGTTGCACGAACCGCATCGCCTGATCCGGCGGGAAGGCTTCCAGCTGTTCGACGGGCACATCGATGGTCTGGCCGCCGCCCATCGTCGAACAGACCCAGAGCGTCTCGGTCGCCAGCGCCCGGTGCAGCCTTTCGGCCGAGGCGGGCTTGAGAAATCCGGGAATATGGATGCGGCCGAACTGTTTGAAGGCGGCGGTCATGGTCGACGGCTTCAGGGCCGGATCAATCTCGATCCGGGTGGAATTCGAAACCACGAAAGGCCCTGAAGCTTGCACGGATCATCCCTTGGCGCGCATGACGGGCGAAAGCGCCGCCGTCGTCCCGCGACGCTAGCGACCCTGGACCCGAGATAAAAGAGGCCCCGATGACCGGCAGACCCGCCCTCATCCTCCACGGCGGCGCCGGCGCCCGGCGCGAACGCGACTACACGCTCGAGATCGCCCATATGGGCGAGGTCGTCGCGGCCATGAAGGCGCGGCTGGACGCGGGGGCTTCGGCGCTGGATGTGGCCGTCGAGGCGACCGTGATGCTGGAGGATTCCGGCCTCTATGTCGCCGGGCGCGGCGCCTCGCCCAATCTGGCCGGAGCCTGGGAGCTGGACGCCAGTTTGATGGACGGCGCGAGCGGCAAGGCCGGGGCCGTCGCCGCCCTGCAGGGCTTCCGCAATCCGGTCGTCGCCGCCCGCGCGGTGATGGACCGCACCCCGCACGTCATGCTGGCCGGCGAGGGCGCGGCCCTGTTCGCCCTCGACCAGGGGCTGGAGCGGATCGGCGACGAGACCGCCTGGTTCACCCGGGCCGGCCAGGGCGAGGACAACCATCCGCCGGGAACCCTGGCCCACGGCACGGTCGGCTGCTGCGTGCTGGACCGTGACGGGCGACTGGCGGCGGCGACCTCGACCGCCGGCGTCTTCGGCAAGATGCCGGGCCGCGTCGGCGACACGCCGATCCCGGGCGCCGGCAGCTGGGCCGACGGTCGGGTCGCTGTCTCGGGCACCGGACAGGGCGAATATTTCATCCGCGTCGCCGCCTGCGCCCAGGTCAGCTGGCGCGTCCGCGCGGGCCAGACCCTGGCCGAAGCGGGCCGGGCCGTGATCGACGAGATCGGCGGCCTCGGCGGCGACGGCGGCCTGATCGCCCTCGACCGCGACGGAAACATCGCCGCGCCCTTCAACAGCCAGGGCATGAAGCGGGCCTGGCTTGCGACCGACGGCGAGATCGGGGTCGAGGTGTTCGGGCGCTGACCGGCCGCCGCCTTACGGCGAATTAATCCCCCGACGAACGCGGTTCATCCGCCGTTCACCGCGCGCTACACTAAAGCTTGGCGCGTAACCGGGAGCCCGAAATGAAGTCCGCCGCCACCGCCGTCCTCGCCGCCGCCCTGCTCGCCGCCACGGCGTGCGCCCCGGTCATCGAAGGCGGCCCGCCGATCGCCCTGCCGATCGGCCTGCAGGAAACCGCCCAGGTCGGCAGCATCACCCTGTCGACCGGCTGGCTGGATGCGGAAGAGGATTTTTCCGGGACCTTTTCGGACGAGGTTCATGAGGAACTCAGCCGCTGCATGTGGGGCACGGCGCCCATCAACGTCCGCGTCCACATCGACGAGATGCAGCGCGCCGGGCGGCTGGAGACCCTGTTCGAGGGCGACGGCGTCCACACCCTCTCGGGCACGGTCGAGTTCGTCGATCCCGCCGACGGGAACCGCGTCCTCGGCCGATTCCCTGTCTCGGTCGCGACCAGCGCCCGGGGCCGCATCGGCGGCCTGCTGGGCGACCGCCAGATGATGGTCTCGGAAGAGTTCGGCCGGGCCGTGTGCGAACAGGCCTTCGGGCGCAATCCGCGGGACCGCGGGCCGCATAACGCGACGGGGGGCTGATGACAAAAAGGGCCGGCGGATCGCTCCGCCGGCCCTCTTCATTTCGACTGGCCGTAAGGCCTACTCCGCCGCGCCCCGCGCCAGGTTGCGCAGGACGTAGGGCATGACCCCGCCGGCCTTGAAATAATCCAGCTCGGTCTGGTTATCGATGCGGCAGCGGACCGGGAAGCGGGCCATCTTGCCGTCCGACGGACGGAACAGCTCGACCCAAAGGTCCTGACGCGGACGCAGCTTGCCGACATTGACGTCGGACAGGCCGCGGATGGTGACGATCTCCTCGCCGGTCAGGCCCAGCCGTGTCCAGCCGTCGGCCTTGAACTGCAGCGGCACCACGCCCATCCCGACCAGGTTGGAGCGGTGGATGCGCTCGTAGCTCTCGGCCAGCACGGCGCGGACGCCCAGCAGGCGGGTGCCCTTGGCCGCCCAGTCACGCGACGAGCCGGTGCCGTATTCCTTGCCAGCGAACACGACCAGCGGCCGGCCCTCGGACTGGTAGCGCATGGCCGCGTCATAGATGGACATGGTGTCCTGCGACGGGAAATGCTTGGTCACCCCGCCCTCGATCTCGGGCGTGATCTTGTTGCGGATGCGGATGTTGGCGAAGGTGCCGCGCATCATCACTTCATGGTTCCCGCGGCGCGCGCCGTAGGAGTTGAAGTCCAGGGCGTCGACGCCGCGGTTGGTCAGCCAGGCGCCGGCGGGCGAGGTCTTCTTGATCGAACCGGCCGGGCTGATGTGGTCGGTGGTGATGCTGTCGCCGAAGATGGCCAGCACGCGCGCCTCGACGATGTCGGCGACCGGGGTCGGCTCCATCGACAGGCCCTCGAAATAGGGCGGGTTGGCGACATAGGTGGAGCTGTCGTCCCAGGCGTAGGTCTGGCCGCCCTCGACCTTGATGCCCTGCCAGTGCTTGTCGCCCTTGAAGACGTCGGCATAGCGTTTGGCGAACATCGCCGGGGTGACGCATTTTTTCTGGATGGCGGCGATCTCGGCCGAGGTCGGCCAGACGTCCTTCAGGAAGACGTCCTTGCCCTTCTTGTCCTGACCGATCGGATCCTTCGAGATGTCGATCCGCATCGAACCGGCCAGGGCGTAGGCCACGACCAGCGGCGGCGAGGCCAGGTAGTTGGCCTGGACGTCCGGGTTCACCCGGCCTTCAAAGTTGCGGTTGCCCGACAGCACCGAGGTGGCGACCAGGCCGTTGTCGTTGATCGCCTTCGAGATCCGCTCGGCCAGCGGGCCCGAGTTGCCGATGCAGGTGGTGCAGCCGTAGCCGACCAGGTTGAAGCCCATGGCGTCGAGGTCGGCCTGCAGGCCGGCGGCGGTCAGATAGTCGGTGACCACCTGCGAGCCGGGGGCCAGCGAGGTCTTGACCCACGGCTTGACCTTCATCCCCAGCTTGTGGGCCTTGCGCGCCACCAGGCCGGCGGCGATCAGCACCGACGGGTTGGAGGTGTTGGTGCAGGAGGTGATGGCGGCGATGACCACGTCGCCGTCGCCGAGATCGAACGTCTCACCGTCGACCTTGACGCGCGGGGCGTCGACCGGGCGGTTGAAGACCTCGCCCAGCGCCGTCTCGAACGACGGCGCGGCCACGGTCAGTTCAACCTTGTCCTGGGGACGCTTGGGTCCGGCCAGCGACGGCACGACCGTGGCCATGTCCAGCTCCAGCACGTCGGTGAAGACCGGGTCTTCCGAGGTCTCGTCGATCCACAGGCCCTGGGCCTTGGCGTAGGCTTCCACGAGGGCGACGCGCGCCTTGTCGCGGCCCGTGGCCGTCAGATAGCCGATGGTCGCCGCCGAGACGGGGAAGAAGCCGCAGGTGGCGCCGTATTCGGGGGCCATGTTGGCGATGGTGGCCTGGTCCTCGATGGTCAGGCTGATCACGCCGGGGCCGAAGAACTCCACGAACTTGCCGACCACGCCCTTCTTGCGCAGCATCTGGGTGACGGTCAGCACCAGGTCGGTGGCCGTCGCGCCTTCCGGCAGGGCGCCGGTCAGGCGGAAGCCGACGACTTCCGGGATCAGCATCGGGATGGGCTGGCCCAGCATGGCCGCCTCGGCCTCGATGCCGCCGACGCCCCAGCCCAGCACGGCCAGGCCGTTGATCATGGTGGTGTGGCTGTCGGTGCCGACCACGGTGTCGGGATAGGCGACGGTCGCCTTGCCCTCGGCTGCGGTCCAGACGGTCTGGGCCAGGTTCTCGAGGTTGACCTGGTGGCAGATGC
Organism: Alphaproteobacteria bacterium; assembly: GCA_018826515.1. Classification (GTDB taxonomy): domain Bacteria; phylum Pseudomonadota; class Alphaproteobacteria; order Caulobacterales; family Caulobacteraceae; genus Brevundimonas. The sequence continues at coordinate 1,066 of JAHKAM010000050.1, read as the reverse complement.
CGGTGCCGGGGGGCACGACGCGGAAATTGTTGAACGAGGTCGAACCCCAGCGGAGGAATTTGTAGCGCTCGATGTTGCGCTCATATTCGCGCTCGACGTTCTGGTTGAAGGCGCCGGGCGTGCCGAAATGGTCGACCATGACCGAGTGGTCGATGACCAGATCAACGGGCACCAGCGGATTGATCTTCGTCGCGTCGGCGCCGAGGGCCGACATGGCGTCGCGCATGGCGGCGAGGTCGACGACGGCGGGCACGCCGGTGAAGTCCTGCATCAGGACCCGGGCCGGGCGGAAGGCGATCTCGTGTTCGACCGAGCCCTTGTTGTCGATCCAGGCGGCGACCGCCTTGAGGTCGGCTTCGCTGACGGAAACCCCGTCCTCATTGCGCAGCAGGTTCTCCAGCAGCACCTTCATCGAGCGCGGCAGGCGGGAAATCCCGGCCAGACCGGCTTCCTCGGCGGCCGGAAGGCTGTAATAGGCGTATTTCTTGCGCCCGACGGAAAGGTCCTGGCGGGTCTTGAAGCTGTCGTTCGACGGCATGGAGAGGCTTCCTCTGGTCAACGCCGCCCGACAATCCGGTTGCACGATCGCGCGGTCGACGGCGGGGCGCACAGGTCCCCGACGCGCGCGGCGAACGCCTGCTGCGGCGAGGCCGGATATAGCGATGGTTGTCGGCGCCGTCCATGTATCCACGTTGACGGCAGGGTCATTGAGAATGGCTATCAACTGGGGCGGGCGCGGATGATCACCGTCACCGGCCTGAACCTGTCCCGCGGCGAGCGCGTCCTGTTCCGCGACCTGTCGCTGACGTTGGCCGCCGGCGAGGCGGTGGCCCTGACCGGGGCCAATGGCGCGGGCAAGACCAGCCTGTTGCGGGCGCTGGCCGGGTTTCTGCGGCCCGACGCCGGGACCATCGCCTTCGGCGACGCCGATCCGGCCGAGGCGCGGCGACGGATCCTGCACTGGCTGGGTCATCTGGACGGGCTCAAGGGCGCGCGCCGGGCGTTCATCGTCGTGCACATCCTTCAGGGCAACGCTGCGACGTTCCTGCTGACGCCGATGCAGGCG
>JAHKAM010000049.1 GCA_018826515.1 Alphaproteobacteria bacterium | reverse complement strand
CGCGGCGGACGGCGGCGCGGCGCCGGCGGCGGCGGCCTTCGCCGGCCTGCTGACCCTGGCCGGGTCCGAGATGATGGCAGAGCTGACGCGGGCGTCCGACTGGGTGGTCGCCGTGCGACGTCAGGCGACGGACGCGGCGCGGCGAGCCCATGCGGCGGGCGGCCTGGCGGGGTTCGGCAGCGCCGAGTATCCGGCCGGCGATCCCCGCGCCGCGGCGCTTCTGGCCGCCGCCGACCTGCCGCCCGATCTGTCCCGGGCCGTGCAGGAGGGTCAGGCGGCGACCGGTCGGCCCGCCAATTTCGGTCTGGCCCTGGCCGTCGTCGCACGGCGTCTTGAGCTGCCGCGCGACGCCGCCGGAGACCTGCTGATGCTCGGTCGTCTGGCCGGCTTGCTGGGCCACGCGCTGGACCAGTCGACGAACGGCTCGCCTATCCGCGCGCGGTTGCGCTATGTGGGACCCGAACCGGGCGCGCACTGACGGCCCATAGTTTGCGGGGACGTGCGTGGCGGACTGGATTGCGGCGATCATTCTCGGTCTGGTCGAGGGCCTGACCGAATTCATTCCGGTCTCCTCCACCGGCCACCTGCTTCTGACGCAAAAGCTGCTCGGCCTGACCGATCCGCGCTGGAGCTCCTTCGTCGTCCTGATCCAGCTGGGCGCCATTCTGGCGGTCGTCGCCCTGTATTTCGCCCGGCTGTGGAAGGTGCTGATCAGCCTGCCCACCGATCCGAAGGCGCGGCATTTCGCCATCAGCATCCTGATCGCCTTCCTGCCGTCGGTGATCGTCGGGGTCTTCCTCTACGACTTCATCAAGGCGGTGCTGTTCAACGTCGAGGGCGACACGGCGGTGACGGTGATCTGCGTCTCCCTGATCCTCGGCGGCTTCGGTCTGCTGGCGCTCGAGCGGTTCGCGCCGAGGCCGACGGCCGACGACGCCATGACCCTTTCCTGGAAACGGTCGCTGGGCGTAGGCCTGTTCCAGTGCTTGTCGGTGATCCCCGGCGTTTCGCGGTCGGGCGCGACCATCGCGGGCGGACTCAGCCTCGGTCTCGACAAGCGGGCGGCGGCCGAGTTCTCGTTCTTCCTGGCCATCCCAACGATGGTCGCGGCCTCGGGCTGGGACATCATCCAGAGCGGGGCGACGATCGACTGGGACTTCGGCGGGATCATCGCCGTCGGCTTCGTGGTCTCGTTCATCAGCGGCTGGATCGTCGTCAAGGCCATGGTCGACTTCGTCGCCAGACACGGCTTCGCCCCCTTCGCCTGGTGGCGGATCATCGTCGGTGTGATCGGTCTCGGTCTGGTCTGGGCCGGCCTGGCCTGACTCAGGACGCCGGCGCTTCCGCGAACTGTCCGCCGCGCCGGTAGCGCCACAGGTAGGTCGGGGCGATCGCCTCTATGCCGGTGGGCTCTATGCCCAGTTCGGCCAGTCCCTCGGCGCCCTCGGCCGCGACATTGTCGCTCTCCAGCAGCACGACCTGATCGCGCGTCAGCACGGGCGGGATGCCGACGATGGCGGTCAGCTGCGCCAGCGAGCCGATGGCCCGCGCGACGAAGAAGGGCAGGGGGATGAGGCCGAAACCGCGATAGGTCTCGCGCCGGATCAGCTTCAGCACCTCCTCGAAGGTCATCACCGCCGGCCCGCCCAGTTCAAAGGTGCGGCCCGCGGCCTCGGGCAGGACGACGGCCAGGGCGATGGCCTCGGCCACGTCGGCGACATAGACGGGCTGGAATTTCGTCTGGCCGCCGCCGATCAGCGGCAAGGCCGGGGCCATGGAGGCCAGGGCCGCGAACCGGTTCAGGAAATCATCGCCGGCGCCGAAGACGATGGACGGGCGTATGATCACCGCGTCCGGCTTGACCTCGCGCACCGCCATTTCGGCCGCCGCCTTGGACATGGCGTAGTCGGAACGGCTTTCGGGATTGGCCCCTATGGCCGAAATCTGGACCAGCCGCCCGACGCCGCCCGCGGCGCAGGCCTCGGCGATATGACGCGAGGCGTCGACGTGCATGGCGTGAAAGGACCGGCGGCCTGATTCGTACAGGATGCCGACCAGATTGATCGCCGCATCGGCCCCTTGCAGGGCGGCCGCGACGTCTTCCGGACGGTTTACGTCGCAACGGACGGCCTGGAGCTGGCCGACCGTGCCGGAGGTCTGCAGCTTCCAGGCGCGGTCGGGGCGGCGGCAGGCGATGCGCACGCGCCAGCCGCGCCGGGCCAGCGCCTGGACCACCTGGCTGCCGACGAAACCTGAGCCGCCGAAGACGGTGACAAGGCCGGGGGCGACTTCGTTCATGACAGGCTCCGAAAGGCGGCGGCGCGAGGAAGCGAAAGCTTCGACGCGCCGGGGATTAGACGATGGCTGCCGCCCTCGCAACGCAAAGGCCGCAAATCCCTGTTGACCGGCCCCGGACCCTGCCTTAAGGGTCCGCGCCTTCCGGACGGATAAGCGTGCAAGCGCGAAACGTCTGGGCCCAGGTGGCGGAATTGGTAGACGCGCTGGCTTCAGGTGCCAGTGATAGAAATGTCGTGGAGGTTCGAGTCCTCTCCTGGGCACCAATATTCAGACGGCGTCGCACTTCGGTGCGGCGCCGTTTGTGTTTTCGGGTGCATGCTTGCGCCCTATCGCCTCGCGCGCAGCGCTCGGCTACTTGAGGGCGACGTTTCTTTCGCCGAACGGGTCCCTGAACCGCATGACCGTCCATTTCCACGAAGCCGACCTGCCGAACGGCCTCGATCTCGGCCCCGAGGTCGCGATCGATTCCGAGACCATGGGTCTGCGTTTCCGCCGCGATCCGCTGTGCGTGGTCCAGCTCTCGGCCGGCGACGGCGACGCCCATGTCGTGCGCATGAACCGTCCGGGCTACGACTGCCCGAACCTGAAGCGTCTGCTGACCGATCCGAAGGTGCTGAAGCTGTTCCACTTCGGCCGCTTCGACATCGGCATGTTCCAGCTCCACCTCGGCGTCGAGACCCGCCCGGTCTATTGCACCAAGATCGCCTCGAAACTGGCCCGCACCTATACGGATCGCCACGGGCTCAAGGACGTGGTGCGCGAGCTGGTCGGGGTCGACCTGTCCAAGGCCCAGCAGTCCAGCGACTGGGGCGCGGCGGAACTCAGCCCGGCGCAGCTGGAGTATGCGGCGTCCGACGTCCTCTACCTGCACGCGGCCAAGGCGCGGCTCGATGATATGCTGGCGCGCGAGGGCCGGCTCGAACTGGCCCGCCAATGCTTTGACTTCCTGCCCGCGCGGTCGGCGCTCGACCTCGCCGGCTGGGACGAAATGGACGTCTTCGCCCACAGCTGATGACCGATCCCGCCGACAGCCATGCGCATCAGGATGAGGCTCGCGTCGCCGCGACGGCCAAGGCCTTCCGCGCGCGGTCGCGGCGCGTGCAGCTGCTCAGGCGCATCTTGCCGGTGGCGATTGTCGTCCTCGCGGGCGGCACGGTCAGCTGGATCGTCCTGCGCAGCGTCATGTCCGACGTCGAGCGCAAGGCGGGGACCGGCGGCGAGGTCCGGCTGGACGCGCTGCGCTTCCACGGCCAGGACGCCGAGGGCCGCAGCTTTGTCATCGCCGCCGACGGGGCCGTGCGCGATCCCGACACGGGCCGCTACCGCCTGATCGGCCCGGCGCTGCGGCTGAATCTGGGCGGGCGCAAGGTGACGACCCTGACCGCCGACGGCGGCGTGTATGACGAGGCCGGAAAGACCGTGACCATCGGGCCGAACGTGCGGATTTCAGACGGCGGCTCGGGCTTTACCCTGGTGACGCCCGAGGCCGTGGTCGACACCGCGACGGGCATCGTGACCGGGAACAAGGGCGTTCAGGGGGCCGGCCCGCTTGGAACCATCTCCGCTTCGTCCTATGTGATCCGGGAACAGGGCGGGCGCGTCGAGTTTCGAGGCTCCGGCGAAAACAAGATAAGCGGCACGATCAACGCCGGAGGGGCCAACCCATGACCACGACCAGAGTCCTGACCATCGCGGCGGCGACGCTGGCGCTCATGGCCCTGCCGACCATCGGCGACGCCCAGACGGCGCCCCGGATGGGCGATGGTCCCATCTCGTATGGCGCTGACGCCGGCGAAGCCACGCCGAACAGCCTGACCCTGCGCGGGCGCGCTGAAGTCATCCAGGGGCAGAACCGTCTCCGCGCCGACGCCATCAATGGTTCCGGCGCCGACAGCGGCATCGAGCGGATCGAGGCGATCGGGAACGTCTATTTCGTCACGCCGGATCAGACCATTCGCGGCGACCGGGCTGTCTATACGCCAGGGGACAATCTGGTGGTCGTGACGGGCGACGTCATCGTGACCCAGGGCCAGAATGTCATGACGGGCGGCCGGCTGACCTACAATACGGAGACCCAGGCGGTCACCATGGCCGGCGGCGCCGGATCGAACGGCGGGCGCATCCGCGGCGTCTTCTACCCAGACAGCAGCGGGAACTGAGCCCCGGCTCCGTCTGACAATTGGCGCGCAAGGAACTCTCAGCCCTCAATGTAATCGAGACGCCGGCGGCCCCGGCGGTTGAGCCCGCGCGCCCGACGGGCCTGCGCGTCGATCATATCGCCCGCGCGTTCGGCCAGCGGCAGGTGGTGCGCGACGTCTCCCTGCATGTCGAGCGCGGTCAGGTCGCGGGCCTGCTGGGGCCCAACGGCGCCGGCAAGACCACCTGTTTCTACATGATCACCGGCCTGATCCCGCCCGACAGCGGCACCATCTGGCTGGACGGCGAGGACATCACGGCCCAGCCGATGTACCAGCGCGCCCGCATGGGTCTGGGCTATCTGGCGCAGGAGGCCTCGATCTTCCGCGGCATGACGGTCGAGCACAACGTCATGGCGGTGGTCGAGCTGCACCACACCGGCCGCGCCGCCATCGCCGAAGAGACCAGCCGTCTGCTGGAAGAGCTGCGCATCGACCACCTGCGTCACGCCCCGGCCTCGGGCCTGTCGGGCGGCGAGCGGCGGCGCTGCGAGATCGCCCGCGCCCTGGCCGGCAAGCCCAGCTTCATGCTGCTGGACGAACCCTTCGCCGGCATTGATCCCCTCGCCATCGCCGACATCCGTCAGGTCATCCGCTATCTGGCCGGGGCGGGCATCGGAGTCCTGATCACCGACCACAATGTCCGCGAGACGCTGGAGATCATCGACCACGCCTCGATCATCTCGGGCGGCTCGGTCCTGTTCGAGGGCAAGGCCGAGGACGTGATCCGCGACCCGGAAGTCCGCCGGGTCTATCTGGGCGACATGTACGGCTGAGGGCCTTCGTGTCCTTCGTGATGAACCGTCCAGCCCTCGCCGCAGCCCTCACGTCTCCTGGTGGGTGAAGCCCTTGAGGCTGCCCAGGGGTTTGGCGTCGCGCTCGATCTCGACCGCGCTCTCGGCATAGGTGACCAGCAGCTCGGCCAGCGAGATCAGGGCGTCGCGGTGGATGCGCTCGTAGCCGTGGCTGGCGTCGATTCCGAAGGTCAGCAGGGCCGTGCGGATGTCGGCCCCCGACTCCAGCGCCGAGGCCGAGTCGGAGCGGTAGTAGCGGAACACGTCCTTCTGGAACGGGATGTCGTGGTCGCGGGCCAGCCGCACCAGTTTGCGCGTCAGATGCCAGTCAAACGGGCCGGTCTGGTCGGCCATGGCGATGGTGACGCCGAACTCCGAACTGTTCTGACCGGGCGCTGTCGTGCCGTTATCGACGGTGATCATGGAGGCGACGTCGGGCGCCAGCACCGACGAGGCGCCGACCCCGATCTCCTCGGCGATGGTGAACAGCCACCAGGTGTCGACCGTCGGCGTGCGGTTCTCGCGCAGCATGCATTCCAGGGCCGCGAGCAGGGTGGCCACGCCCGCCTTGTCGTCCAGATGGCGCGAGACGATGTAGCCGCTGTCCATGAACTCCGGCTGGGGATCGATGGCGACGACGTCGCCGATGTCGACGCCGAGAGCCAGGGTCGCCGCCTTGTCGGGGACGATCTCGTCGATGCGCAGCTCGACCTGGCGCCAGTTCACCGGCTGGGTGTCCACCTCCTCGTTGAAGGTGTGACCCGAGGCCTTGAGCGGCAGGATGGTGCCCCGGAACGTCCCCCCCTCGCCGAAGATGGTGCAGCGCGCGCCCTCGGCGAAACGCGACGACCAGTGGCCGATGGGCACGAGCTCCAGCCGGCCGTTGTCCTTCACCCTCTTGACCTGGGCGCCGAGGGTGTCGACGTGGGCGACGATGGCGCGGGCGGGGATCGGCTCCTTCCCGGGCAGTCGGGCCCGGATGGCGCCGCGCCGCGTCAGCTCGTATTTGACCCCCAGCCGGTCCAGCTCCCGTCCCACCGCCCAGACCGCCTCGTCGGTGTAGCCGGACGGACTCGGGGTCTCGAGCAGGGTCTTCAGCTGGCCGGTCAGATAGTCGATGTCGATGGCGGGACGGGCCAAACGGGGCTCCTTCAAAGGACGGCGGGCAGGGCGGCGGCGCGCACGGACGCCGGGGCGGACAGCGGGAACAGCAGATCGATGAACCGCTCGGCCGTGGGCTGCGGTTCGTGATTGGCCAGACCGGGGCGTTCATTGGCCTCGATGAAGGCATAGGCCGGCTCGCGCGGGGATTTCACCATCAGGTCGATGCCGGTCACCGAGATGTCGATGGCGCGGGCGGCCGCCACCGCGGCGCGGATCAGGGCGGGATGCACCTCGGACGTGACGTCGTGGATGGTGCCGCCCAGATGCAGGTTGGCGGCCTTGCGCACCATGACCTCGACGCCCTCGGGCGCGACGTCGTCGAGGCCGTAGCCGGCCGCGGCGAGGCAGCGTTCGGTCTCTGCGTCGATCGGTATGGTCGATTCCCCGCCAGTGGCGGCGGCGCGGCGGCGGCTCTGGTGCTCGATCAGGGCGCGCAGGGTCGAGCGGCCGTCGCCGACGACCCGGGGCGGGCGGCGCAGGGCGGCGGCGACGACCTTGAAGTCGATCACCACCAGCCGCAGGTCCTCGCCCTGGACCTGTTCCTCGACCAGCACCTCGGGGCACAGGCGGCGGGCTGCGGCGATGGCGGCCGCGACGTCGTCTTCGGTGGTCAGGCCGACGGCGACGCCCTTGCCCTGTTCGCCCCGGGCCGGCTTGACCACGAGGGCGCCGTGGCGTGACAGGGCGTCCGCGATCGCCGCCGGGTCATCGGCCCCGATCCGCTCGGGGACGCGCACCCCGGCCTGTTCGACGATGCGCCGGGTCATCCGCTTGTCGTCGCAGATGCTCAGCGCGACCGAGGAGGTCAACTCGGACAGACTCTCGCGACAGCGGATCGACCGCCCGCCCCAGGTCAGACGGAACAGGCCGCCTTCGGCGTCGATCACATCCGTGGCGATACCGCGCCGCCGGGCCTCGTCGACGATGATCCGGGCGTAGGGGTTCAGGGCGTGGCCGTCGGCCGGGCCCGTGAACAGGACCTCGTTGATGGGATTCTTGCGTTTGACGCCGAAGAAGGACACCCGGCGGAAGCCCAGCTTTTCGTAGAGGGCGATGGCCTGTTCGTTGTCGTGCATGACCGACAGATCCATGAAGGCCAGCCCCTGGGTCTTGAAATGCTCGGCGAGGCGCCGGACCAGCGCCTCGCCGACGCCGGGCTGGGTGGCCTGGGGGTCGACCGCCAGACACCACAGGGACGAGCCGTTCTCGGGATCGGAGAAGGCGCGCACGTGATTGACGCCGGTGACCGTGCCGATCACCGCCCCCGTATTGCTGTCCTCGGCCACCAGATAGGTCAGGTTGCGGTCGTCGCGGTGCGACCAGAGGAAGTCCGACGGGGCCGGCACCATGCCGCGCGCCGCATAGATCCGGTTGACCTCCTCGGCGTCCTGTTCCGACACCAGCCTGCGCACCGTGAAACCGCGCGGTTGCCGCCGGCCCGGCCGATAGGTGGCCAGGTCCAGCCGGAAGGTGTGCGACGGATCGAGAAACACCTCCTGCGGGGCCGACGCCAGCAGGACGTGCGGATTGCGCACATACAGGGCGATGTCGCGCCGGTCCGGCCCCTCGGCCCTCAGCGCCTCGATCAGCGGCTCGGCTTTCGGGAAGGTCTGGGCGAACAGAAGCCGGCCCCAGCCGCAGTCCAGCACGGCGTTCTCGGCCATGCCCTCGCCCTGCCCGCCGACGAGGGGCTTGAGGCCCTCGTGGCGCAGGCGTTTCAGCCGGTGCGGCGCGGCGCGGCGGGGGCGAACATCAGACGCCATGTTGCTGCATCCACATCTCAAGCACCGCCGCCTGCCACAGCTCCGAGCCGCGCAGGGGGGTGATGTGGTCGGTCGGGTTCTCGAACAGCCGCTCCAGATACGTCGGCTGGAAAAGGCCGCGCTCGCGCGCCGCCTGGCTGGTCAGGGCGTCGCGGACGAGGGCGAGATAGGGCCCCTGGATGTATTTTAGCGCCGGAACGGGGAAATAGCCCTTCTTGCGGTCGATCACCTCGGCCGGGATCACCTGCCGCGCCGCCTCCTTCAGCACCCCCTTGCCGCCCTGGGCCAGTTTGTGTTCGGGCGGAATGCGGCCGGCCAGTTCGACCAGTTCGTGGTCGAGGAAGGGCACCCGGGCCTCCAGTCCCCAGGCCATGGTCATGTTGTCGACCCGCTTGACCGGGTCGTCGACCAGCATCACCTGGCTGTCCAGCCGCAGCGCCTTGTCGACCGGCGTCTCCGCCCCCGGCCGGGCGAAATGGGCCTCGACCAGGGCCCGGCTGACGTCGGTGTCCGCCATCCAGTCGCCGTTCAGCTGGGTCTTCAGGGTCTCGTGGCTGCGATCGAAGAAGGCCTTGGCATAGGTCTCGACCGGATCGGCCGCCCCGACCAGCGGCGGGTACCAGTGGTAGCCGGCGAAGATCTCGTCCGCGCCCTGGCCCGACTGCACCACCTTGATGTGTTTCGAGACCTCCTGGCTGAGCAGGTAGAAGCCGACGTTGTCATAGGACACCATCGGCTCCGACATCGCCCCGATGGTCCCCGGCAGGGCCTCCATCAGCCGGTCGTGCGGCACGAAGATCTGGTGGTGCTTCGTGCCATAGTATTTCGCGATCAGGTCGGAATAGACGAACTCGTCCCCCTGCTCGCCATTGGCCGCCTCGAAGCCGACCGAGAAGGTCATCAGGTCGGTCTGGCCCAGCTCGGCCAGCAGCCCGACCACCAGGCTCGAATCGACCCCGCCCGACAGCAGCACCCCGACCGGCACATCGGCGACCATGCGGCGCTTCACGGCGGTGCGCACGCTGTCCAGCACCCGGTCGCGCCAGTCCTCGGCGGTCAGCCGCGCGTCCCCGGCGTGCCGCGTCATGTCCGGCTCCCAGTACAGCCGGTCGGTCGAACGGCCGTCTGCCTCGATCACCCGGATGGTGGCGGGCGGGAATTTCTTCACCCCCTTCAGCAGGGTGTGGGGCGGCGGCACGACCGCGTGGAAGGTCATGTAATGGTGCAGGCCGACCGGATCGATCGAGGTGTCGACATCCCCCGCGGCCAGCAGGGCCGGCAGGGTCGAGGCGAAGCGCAGGCGTTTGCCGCTTTCGGCCAGATACAGCGGCTTGATGCCGAACCGGTCGCGCGCGATCACCAGCCGGCCGCTGTCGCGCTCGTGCAGGACGAAGGCGAACATGCCCAGGAACCGGTCGACGCAGCGGTCGCCCCAGGCATGCCAGGCCTTGATGATCACCTCGGTGTCGCCGTGCGAGAAGAAGCGGTAGCCCAGGCCGATCAGCTCCTCGCGCAGCTCGGGGTAGTTGTAGATACAGCCGTTGAAGGCGAGGGTGATGCCCAGATCGGCGTCGGCCATCGGCTGCTGGGCCTTTTCCGACAGGTCGATGATCTTCAGGCGTCGATGACCCAGACCGACGGGACCGCGCAATACCACCCCGACGCCGTCGGGCCCGCGGGGGGCCAGGGCTTCGGTCATCCGTTGCAGGGCGCCGGCGTCGGCCGGCTTTCCGTCGAAATTGATCTCGCCGCTAAGGCCGCACATGGGCTGTCCTTGTGTTGTGAATGCAGCGTACACACATGGTTCGTACACGAAGGATTTCAACCCTGATGGACGCCGCTTCCGCCCCGGAACGCCCCGAGCGCCTGAACGATCCCACCGCCTCCCTGGTGCGGTCGATGCGCAAGGTCGCCCAGGCCATCGATGTGCGCTCGCGCGAGATCGCCCGGCTGACCGGCCTGACCCTGCCGCAGATGATCGTGCTGCAGGCGGTCGAGACCTTGGGCGAGGTCACCACCCAGGCCATTTCGCGCGACGCCTCGATGTCGCCGCCCACGGTGGTCGCGGTGCTTGATCGGCTGGAGGCCAGGGGGATGGTCGTACGCTACCGCTCGACGCTGGACCGGCGGGTGGTCCACGCGCGGCTGACCGAGGCGGGCCGGGACGCCCTGGCCGGGTCGCCGGGCCTGCTGGGTCCCGGCTTCATCGCCGCCTTCGCCGCCATGCCGCTGGAAACGCGGGCCGAGGTGGCGGGATCGCTGGACGTGCTGGCGGGTCTGATGGCGCGCGAGGCCGGCGCGCCGGCCGCCGGGGTCAGTCCACCCCCAGACTCAACCGGCTGATCAGGACCGCCGCCCGTTGCGACTGGCGCACCAGACTGTCCAGATCGACCCACTCGCCCTCGGCGTGGGCCCCGCCGCCGGCGACCCCCAGTCCGCCCAGCGTGTCCACATCGGCGGCGACGAAGCCGCTGTCGGCGGCGCCGCGGCGGGCGGGATCGAATTCCGCCATCGCGGGCAGGCCGAGGTCGCGATTGACCGCGTTGAGCCGCGCCAGCAGGGCGCGGTTGCCCTCGGTGGGCGCCATCGGCGGATAGCCGGTCTCGGCGAAGACCAGTTCGGCTCCGGTGCGCGGCAGATGATCGCCGACGATGGCCTGCATCCGGTCGCGGACGCGCGCGTCCTGCTCGGGGGTCAGGGTGCGCAGGTCGCCGCGGGCGATGGCGGTCGAGGCGACGATATTGGTCTTGCCCGAGGCGGTGACGCTGAAACCCTCGGCGTCGATGGCGGCGGGCGTGCCCCCGGCGACGACCCCGACATTGTAGGTCAGATTGGGCTCGGGCAGCTCGCGACGGAAACCGTCGAGGATGCGGGCCAGCTCATAGATGGCGCCGTAGCCCAGCGCATCATTAAACACCCCGCTGGAGTGGCCGGTGCGGCCGCCCGTGGTCAGGGTCCAGTTGGTCGAGCTGCGCCGCGCCACGGTGCCGAAGTCCTGCGCGTCGTCCACGGCCAGGTTCTCGAACTCGAGGGCGAAGGCGGCGGCCCGTCCGGCCTCGACCAGATCCCTGCGCGCGATGGCGATCGGCGCCCCGACCCGTTCCTCGTCGCCGGTCAGGACGACGGTGATGTTGGCGTCGGCCAGGGTCCCGGCCGCCTGCATGGCGCGCAGGGCGGCGATGATCACCACCACCCCGCCCTTGTCGTCGCCGATCCCGGGGCCGGTCGCCCGCGCGCCGTCGCGCTGGAAGGTCTGGAACGGGCTTTCGGTCTCGAACACCGTGTCGAGGTGGCCGATCAGCAGGACGTTGCGGCCCCGGCCCGGATGGACGGCGATCAGATGGCCGGCCCGGCTGGTCTCGCCCATGTCGGACCAGCGCACCTCGAAGCCCAGCGGCTCCAGCTCGGCCCGGACCATGTCGCCGACGATCCGCACACCCTGCAGGTTCAAGGTGCCGCTGTTCTGGTTCACCAGCCGCTCCAGCAGGGCGACATGGCGGTCGTGCTCGGCGGCGACCGTCTGCACCATCGTCTGTTCGGCGGGGTGGACGACCGGCGCAAAGGTCGACTGGGCGAAGGCGGCGCCGGGCAGGGCCATGAGCAGCAGGGCGGCAAGGATCAGGCGCATCGGGGCTCTCGCTCGGGACGGACGGTCCGGACAGGGGAGCAAAGCGCGGGCGGCAGGTCCAGCGGTTTAGAACGCCGTTAACCGGTCAGGCCACAAGGTGGCCGCAGCAAGTTTCGGGCCACGCGCTGCGTCGGCCTTGGGGGCAGGGGAAAACTACGTTGCTCGGACAAAGGCTGGAGATTCGGCAGGGCCAGGGTCTGGTCATCACGCCCCAGCTGCAGCAGGCGATCAAGCTGCTGCAACTGTCGAACTTCGAGCTCGAAGCCTTCGTCGAGGCGGAGCTTGAGAAGAATCCCCTGCTTCAGCGCGAAGACGCCGAGCCGGGCGGCGAGATCGAGGCTCCGGTCGCCGCGGAAAGCCATGACGCCGCCGAAATGAGTTTCGACGAGGGGCGGGTGACGGATGCGGACCGCACCCTCGACGCCCGGTCAGACGATGTCTACGGCGACGCCAGCCCCGGCGAGCGCACCTCGGACCGGATGGAGGATGTCGGCGTCGGCGAGGCCCAGGTCGGGCTGAACGACTGGTCGCGGGCCGGTTCGGGCGGCGGCCTGCCCGACGGCGAGGGCCGTGAGCAGCCCGACAGCCGCGAGATGACCCTGTGGGAGCATCTGCAGGCCCAGGCCTCCCAGGCCGCCTTCTCGCCCTCCGACCACGCCATCGCCCTGACCCTGATCGATTCCGTCGACGAGGGCGGTTACCTGCGCGCCGAACTGGTCGAGATCGCCGACCGGCTGGGCATCGCCCTCGAACGCGTCGAAGCGGTTCTGGTCGTCTGCCAGGGGTTTGAGCCGACCGGCGTCATGGCCCGTTCGGTGCCGGAATGCCTGAAATTGCAGCTGATCGAGCGCAACCGCTTCGATCCGGCCATGCAGTGCCTGCTCGACAATCTGGATCTCCTGGCCAAACGCGACCTGTCGGGCCTGCGCAAGGCCTGCGGCGTCGACGCCGAGGACATGGCCGAGATGATCGCCGAGCTGAAGGCGCTGACGCCGCGACCCGGCGCGGGCTTCGGCGGCGAACCGGCCCAGACGGTGATCCCCGACGTCCATGTGCGGTCCGATCCGGCCGGCGGCTGGAAGGTCGAGCTCAACGCCGACACCCTGCCGCGCCTGATCATGGACAAACGCTATCATGGCGTGGTCGCGGCGGGCTCACGTTCGGACGTGGAGAAGACCTTCGTCGCCGATTGCGCGGCCCAGGCCAGCTGGCTGGTCAAGTCGCTGGACCAGCGGGCCAAGACCATTCTCAAGGTCTCGTCCGAGATCGTGCGCCAGCAGGACGCCTTCCTCGCCTTCGGGGTGGAGTTCCTGCGGCCGCTGAACCTCAAGACCGTCGCCGACGCCATCGGCATGCATGAATCGACGGTCAGCCGGGTCACCTCGAACAAATACGTCTCGACCCCGCGCGGCGTGTTCGAGCTGAAATTCTTCTTCACGGCGGCGATCCAGTCCTCGGACGGCGGGGCCACCCATTCGGCCGAGGCCGTGCGCCACCGGATCAAGGCCATGATCGACGGCGAGGGCCGCGACGGCGACGTCCTCAGCGACGACCGCATCGTGGAGATTCTCAAGGAGACGGGCATCGACATCGCCCGCCGCACCGTGGCGAAATACCGCGAGGCGCTGCGGATCCCGTCGTCGGTTGAGCGGAAGCGGATGCTGCGGACGGGGTAGCGGGGAAGCGTCACCACATTTCGGTGATCGGCGTTGACACCATTCGCGTTCGGTCGCGTTGTATCGACATGCAAATTCAGGTCAGCGGCAAGCACGTAGATGTCGGCGACGCGTTAGGCTCGCGCATCACCCAGGAACTTGAAGACGGGATCGGCAAATATTTCGAACGAGGGGCGCAGGACGCCGAGGTCGTGGTGTCCAAGGACGGCCACGGCTTCAAGGTCGACTGCTGGGTCCGCCTCGCCTCGGGCCAGAGCCTCGTCACCACCGGCCAGGGCGGCGACGCCCACGGGGCCTTCTCCGACAGCCTTGAAAAGCTCGAGAAACGGGTCCGGCGCTACAAGCGGCGCCTGAAGGATCACCATATCGGTCCCAAGGGCCTCTCGCCCGAGAAGACCGAGAACGCCGCGCGTGAAGTGGCGCGCAGCATGGTCTTCCACAATCCCGAGAGCGTCGAGGATGACACCTTCGGCGACGCGGGCCGCGAGGGACCGCCGCCGGTCGGCATGGTCATCGCCGAAACCGAACATGAAATCCGCACCCTGACCGTCGGTCGGGCCGTGCTGGAGCTCGACATGACCGGCTATCCGGTCGTGCTGTTCCGCAACGCCGCCCACGGCGGCCTGTCGGTCGTCTACCGCCGCCCCGACGGCAATGTGGGCTGGATCGACCCCGAGCGAACGGTGAAGTCGATCAATGGACACGGTTCGGTAAACGGTAGCGGCGTATAGTCTTCCCCAATCGAGGCGGGTGGTCTAAAGGGCCCCCGCCCATTCGGGATGTGTGGGCAGAGTCGGGAACTTGTCATGGACATCGGTGAATTGCTGGCGGACGGCGGCGTCGTCCTGCGCAGCGGCGCCTCGTCAAAGCGTCAGGCCTTGCATACGGTGGCCGAGGCCGCTTCGCAGGCCCTCGGATTGCCCGAAAGCCGGATCATGGAGGCCCTGCTCGAGCGCGAAGCGCTCGGCTCGACCGGGCTGGGATCGGGCGTCGCCATACCTCATGCCCGGGTTGAAGGCATCGCCCGTGTCACGGCGGTGTTTGTCAGGCTGGAAACCCCTGTCGCCTATGGCGCGGTCGATGACCGGCCCGTCGACCTGCTGTTCGCCCTGTTCGCCCCGCCCCGGGACGGCGCGGAGCACCTGCGCGCCCTCGCCGCCGTCTCGCGGGCCCTGCGCTCGTCGGAGATGCGGGAACAGCTGCGTCAGGCGCGTACGACCGACGCCATCCGCGCCCTGTTCGTCCGCGACAGCCTTCCCGCCACCGCAGCCTGACATTTTGGTGCGCTTACGGCGCGCGCGGCGCGCCTGCCTGAGCGCGGCGCGGTAGCGCCCTTGGCGTCAGTGAACCGAGACCGGCTCCAGTTCGTGGGCCACGGCGGCGGCGAAGGCCGTTTCCCGATCCATCATCACGGCCAGCCGTTCGCCGTCCGCGCCATGCACGGCGTACAGGACGGCCTCGGGGGCGATGGACAGGCTGGGCTCCACCATGACGGCGACGTCCGCCATGACGTCAGAGGCGCGGATCTCGCGCACATAGACGAGGTCCGGGGCGCCGAGCCCCTTGAAGTCTTCCTTGGTCATGATCGTCGTGGGCGTCATCGAGACCGCCTCCTTGTACTGAACTAACGCCCTCAGGGGCTTTGGGGTCCGGCCCCGAAAGCGGCGACCGGAATTTACGGTGTCAGCCGCGGGTGATGGGAATGCGCCGGACCGCCGGCAGGTCCTCGGGCCGGCTCATGTCGACATGCAGCAGGCCGTGTTCCAGCTGGGCGGAGTCGACGTCCAGGCCGTCAGCAAGAACGAAGCTGCGGACGAAGCCGCGCCCGGCGATGCCGCGATGCAGGAAGGCCTGATCGGCCTGGTCGGGCGCCGGCTCCCGCTTGCCGGCGATGGTCAGCTGGCGGCCCTCGAGTGTGATGGCCAGGTCGTCGGGTCCGAACCCGGCCACGGCCAGGGAGATGCGCACCGAATGCTCGCCGCGCTGTTCGACATTGTAGGGCGGATAGCTGTCCGCCGCGGCGCGGGCGGCCCGGTCGATCAGGGCCCGGGTGTGGTCAAAGCCCAGCAGGAAAGGGCTGTCGAACAGGATGGTGCGCGTCGTCATCGTCTCTCGCCCCCGAAGCAGGCCTCGGGCCGTCTGCGCCCCCCGTTATCGGCAAGGCGTCGGCCAGAGCCCTAGATGGGGCCGGTTCGCGCGGAGATCAACGGGAGCCGGATGGGACGAAGGCCCCGCGGTTTCCCGCGGGGCCTTCGATGGTGGAGCTTAGCGGAGTCGAACCGCTGACCTCTTGCATGCCATGCAAGCGCTCTACCAGCTGAGCTAAAGCCCCGAACCCTTTCGGATCGGATCGCTTGGGGGCCGGGAGGCCCTGCTGCGAGGCGGCGGAACCTATGTCAGGGTCTGATCGCGATCAAGCCCGGTTCAGCCATTTATTTTCGACCTCCCCGGACCGCCCGAAAGCCGTCCGGGGAGGATGCGAAAAACCGTCTACTCGTCGTCCTTGGGCGTCTTGATTTCGTCCTCGAAGCCGTCGTCGTCCTCGTCCTCGATGAAGGGGACGGAATCATCGTCGTCATCGTCGGCCAGAACGTCGTCGTCCTCGGTCGCCTCGCCCATGCCGGACTCTTCGGTCGGGTCGACAGGCGTTTCGTCGTCATCGTCGTCCGGCGTCAGGATCGGCTCATGGCCTTCCTGATCGATCTCGGGCGTCGCGACCGCTTCTTCTTCCTCGTCCTCGTCGCCGTCGGCCTTCTTGTCCTTGACCTGATCCTCGGCCTCGTCGTCGGCGGGATAGCCGGCCGGACGACCGCGGCGGTTGCGCAGCTTCAGCGCCTCCTCCGGATCGAAATCAGTCGCGCATTTGGGGCAATGGGCAGGGCGACGGCCCAGGTCGTAGAATTTGGCCTGGCAGTTCGGGCAGACCTGCTTCTGGCCCAGTTCGGGTTTGGCCACGGTTGAAGACCTTCGGCGGGAGTGGGGAAATGGGGCGGCTCCCTTGCCACCCCCTGACGCCGCTGTCAAAAGCCATCTCCGCGCGCCCGCGCTTCCTGAGCCTTTCCGGAGACCGCCGGGTGTCGATTCCCGCCCATCTGACCGCCCGCCGCAGCCCCGCGCTGTCCGGCCGGGTGCGGGCGCCGGGCGACAAGTCCATCTCTCACCGCGCCCTGATCCTCGGGGCCATGGCGACCGGCGTCACCGATATCGAGGGTCTGCTGGAAGGCGACGACATCCTGGCCACGGCGCGGGCGGTGGAGGCCTTGGGCGCGACGGTCGAACGGCTCGGCGAGGGCCGCTGGCGGGTCACGGGGTGCAGCGGGTTCAAGGCGCCGGTCGGGGTCATCGACTGCGGCAACGCCGGCACCGGCGTGCGACTGCTGATGGGCGCGGCGGCGGGCTATCCGATCGCCGTCACCTTCGACGGCGACGCCAGCCTGCGGAAGCGGCCGATGCAGCGGGTGACCGGGCCGCTCGCGTCGATGGGCGCCGGGTTCGACTGGGCGAATGAACTGGACCGGCTGCCGGTCCGTATCGTCGGCGGCGCCCTCAAGGCCATCGACCATGTCCAGACCGTCGCCTCGGCCCAGATCAAGTCGGCGATCCTGCTGGCGGGCCTCAACGCCGCCGGCGTCACCACGGTGACCGAGGCCGAGCCCAGCCGCGATCATACCGAACGCATGCTGCGGGCCTTCGGCGCCGAGATCGGCGTCCTGCCGATGGACGGGGGCTGGCGCGTCAGCCTGATGGGCGGACAGGACCTCGCCGGAACCGCCGTCGCCGTCCCCGGCGATCCGTCCTCCGCCGCCTTCCCTCTGGCCGCCGGCCTGATCGTTCCGGGCTCCGGGGTCACCGTCGAGGGCGTCATGCTGAACCCGCTGCGCACCGGTCTGTTCGAGACCTGGCGCGAAATGGGCGCCGATCTGACGGTCGCGAACCGCCGCATGGCCGGCGGCGAGGAGGTCGGCGACGTCACCGCCCGCCATTCGACGCTGACAGGCGTGGTCGTCCCGCCGGACCGGGCCGCCTCGATGATCGACGAATATCCGATCCTGGCCGCCACCGCGGCCTTCGCCGAGGGGGCAACGGTGATGCGCGGCATCGGCGAGATGCGGGTCAAGGAGAGCGACCGCATCGCCCTGATGGCCGCCGGCCTGACCGCCTGCGGCGTCCGGGTGACGGAGGAGCCGGAAGGCTTCACCGTCTTCGGCGGCCCCGTTCGCGGCGGGGCGACCGTGACCACCCACGGCGATCACCGCATCGCCATGAGCCATCTGGTGCTGGGTCTGGCGGCGGAAGAGGCGATCACGGTGGATGAGCCGGACATGATCGCCACCAGCTTTCCGGACTTCCTGCAGTTGATGCGCGGGCTGGGCGCCGATATCGCAGCGTCAGAATGACCGACCCCCTCATCATCGCCGTCGACGGACCGGCCGCCTCGGGCAAGGGCACCATCGCCGCGCGGCTGGCGGCGCTTTATGGCCTGCCGCATCTGGACACCGGCCTGCTGTACCGGGCCGTGGGGCTGGGCGTGCTCGACGCCGGCGGATCGCTGGCCGACGCCGCCGCCGCCGAGGCGGTGGCGCGGGCGCTGGACGCCAGCCATCTGGTCGATACCGACCGGCTGACCGACCGGGGCGCCGGCGAGGCCGCCAGCCGGGTGGCCGGCTATCCCGGCGTCCGCGCGGCCCTGCTGGCCTTCCAGAAGGCCTTCGCGGCCCGGCCGGGCGGCGCGGTGCTCGACGGGCGCGACATCGGCACCGTCATCGCGCCGGACGCCCGGGCCAAACTCTATGTCACCGCCGCGCCCGAGGTTCGGGCCATGCGCCGCTGGAAACAACTGACCGGCCGCGGCGAGGTCATCGCCTATGACGAGATGCTGGCCGACATCATCCGCCGCGACAAGCGCGACGCCGGCCGGGGCGCCGCCCCGATGGTGCAGGCGAAAGACGCTGTCTTGCTGGATACGACCGATATGGATATAGAGACCGCCTTCGATGCGGCCCGCCGTATCGTCGAGGCGGCGCGCAGCCGGTAGGTCTCCAGGGGCCCCCGGCAAATCCAACGCTCCACACCTCGGCTTCCGCGGGCGTCCTGGCTCATTCGCCTCGCGTCCTGACGACCTGCTGACCCATCCTGTTTTCACCTCGCGCGGGGCCATCCGGTCGCGCGCCTCAACCGTTAGAAATCCAACCCACGCATGACTGACACCCAAAGCTTCTCCCCCTCGCGCGACGACTTCGCCGCCCTGCTCGACGAGACCCTCCAGGGCCGCGACCTCGGCGAAGGCCAGGTCGTTCACGGCCGCGTCGTCGGCATCGAGAAGGACATCCTGATCATCGACGTCGGTCTGAAGACCGAAGGCCGCATCCCGGCCCGCGAGTTCGGCATCGGCGAAGGCGCCGTGATCCCGAAGCTCGGCGACAATGTCGAAGTCTACCTCGAGCGCGTCGAGAACGCCCTGGGTGAAGCCGTCATCAGCCGCGACAAGGCCCGCCGCGAAGAAGCCTGGACCCGTCTGGAAGTCGTGTTCGCCGAAGGCCAGCCGGTCAACGGCGCCATCGTCGGCCGCGTCAAGGGCGGCTTCACGGTCGACCTCGGCGGCGCCTCGGCCTTCCTGCCGGGCTCGCAGGTCGACATCCGCCCGGTGCGCGACGTCGGCCCGCTGATGGGCAAGGAACAGCCCTTCGCCATCCTGAAAATGGACCGTCCGCGCGGCAACATCGTCGTCTCGCGCCGCGCCATCCTGGAAGAAGCCCGCGCCGAACAGCGCACCGAGCTGGTCGGCCAGCTGCAAGAGGGTGAAGTCCGCGAAGGCGTGGTCAAGAACATCACCGACTACGGCGCG
>JAHKAM010000048.1 GCA_018826515.1 Alphaproteobacteria bacterium | reverse complement strand
CGCCAGGACCTGTCCGAGGAGGATTTCCGCGGAGAGCGTTTCGCGAACCACACCGGCCAGATGAAGGGCAATAACGACATCCTGTGCCTGACCCGGCCGGACGTCATCGCCGACCTGCACGACCAGTATTTCGCCGCCGGGGCGGACATCTCGGAGACCAACACTTTCTCGGCCACCGTCATCGCCCAGGACGACTACAAACTGGACGCCCAGTCGGTGTGGGACATCAATCTGGAGGGGGCGAAACTGGCCCGCGCCGCCGCCGACCGCTGGACGGCGAAGGAGCCGCACAAGCCGCGCTTCGCCGCCGGTTCGATCGGGCCGCTGAACAAGATGCTGTCGATGTCGTCGGACGTGAACGACCCCGGCGCGCGGCTGGTGACCTTCGACCAGGTCTATGACGCCTACCGCCATCAGGTGAAGGCGCTGAACGAGGGCGGGGTCGACCTGTATCTGATCGAGACCATCACCGACACGCTGAACTGCAAGGCGGCGATCAAGGCCATCAAGGACCTCGAGGACGAGGGGATGGAGGCCCTGCCGATCTGGATTTCGGGCACCATCACCGACCGTTCGGGCCGGACCCTGTCGGGTCAGACGGCCGAGGCCTTCTGGAACAGCGTGCGCCACGCCAAACCCTTCGCCATCGGCTTCAACTGCGCCCTCGGCGCCGATCTGATGCGGCCCTTCATCGCCGAGCTGAGCCGGGTGGCCGACACCCTCGTCGCCGCCTATCCCAACGCCGGCCTGCCCAACGCCATGGGCCAGTATGACGAGGAGCCGCACCAGACCGCCCACTTCATCGAGGAATGGGCGGCCTCGGGCCTGGTCAATATCGTCGGCGGGTGCTGCGGCACGACGCCGGAGCACATCCGGCATACGGCGGAGGCGGTGTCGAAACTGCCGACGCGGGAGATCCCGGAGCGGCCGGTGGCCATGCGGCTGTCGGGGCTGGAACCGTTCGAGCTGGTCGCGTGAGCAATCCCAACTACAATTTTTCGGACCCCGCGTTCGTCGCCAAATACGTCGACAAGGGCCCGCCCGCCTTCGTGCCGGGCCATTCGGGTCTGCTGCAGGCCGCGGGCGTGCTGCTGGCCGAGCGGGCGCCGGTGGATGGCCACATCCTGATCGTCGGTGCGGGCGGGGGGCTGGATACGCGGGCGCTGGCGACGGCGCAGCCCGGATGGCGCTTCACCGGAGTCGATCCGGCGGCGCAGATGCTGGGCCTCGCCCGTGTTGTGCTCGGCGACGACATCAACCCGCGTGTCGACCTGATCGAGGGGGGCGTCGAGGCCGCGCCCGAGGGGCCGTTCGACGGTGCGACGCTGATCCTGGTTCTGGGCCTCATCCCCGACGACGGATCGAAGCTGAACTTGCTGCGCGAGATTCGCCGTCGGCTGAGGCCCGGCGCGGCCTTCGTGCTGGTGGATCGATGCGACAGCGCCGACAATCCGCAGTTCGACCGCAACATCGAGCGCTATATCGCCTATGCGACGGCCAGCGGCGTCGATCCGGACACGCTGAAGAGCGCCAACGCCAGCCATCGCGGCAACGCGTCCATGGCCACCGCGGCCCGCGACGAGGCCCTGCTGGCCGAGGCCGGGTTCAGCGACATTGAAACCTTCTACTACGCCATGAACTGGCACGGCTGGGTGGCCTACGCGTAATGAGACCGACCTTCATCAACGTCGGCGAACGGACCAACGTCACCGGCTCGGCCAAATTCAAGAAGCTGATCATCGACGGCGACTATGGCGCCGCCCTGTCGGTGGCGCGTCAGCAGGTCGAGGCCGGGGCCTCGGTGATCGACATCAACATGGACGAGGGCCTGCTGGATTCGCAGCAGGCCATGGTCACCTTCCTCAACCTGATCGCGGCCGAACCCGACATCGCCCGCGTGCCGGTGATGATCGACAGCTCCAAATGGGAGGTGATCGAGGCGGGCCTGAAATGCGTCCAGGGCAAGCCGATCGTCAACTCCATCTCGATGAAGGCGGGCGAGGCCGAGTTCCGGGAACAGGCGGTCAAATGCCTGCGCTACGGCGCCGCCGTGGTGGTCATGGCCTTCGACGAGATCGGCCAGGCCGACACGGCCGCGCGCAAGATCGAGATCTGCACCCGGGCCTATCGCATCCTGGTGGACGAGGTCGGCTTCCCGCCCGAGGACATCATCTTCGACCCCAACATCTTCGCCGTGGCGACGGGGATCGAGGAGCACGACAACTACGCCGTCGACTTCATCGAGGCCACGCGGGTCATCAAGGCCACCCTGCCCTATGCGCGGGTCTCGGGCGGCGTGTCGAACGTCTCGTTCAGCTTCCGCGGCAATGAGCCGGTGCGCCGGGCGATCCACAGCGTCTTCCTGTACCACGCCATCCAGGCGGGCATGGACATGGGCATCGTCAACGCCGGCGACCTGCCCGTCTATGATGCGCTGGACCCGGTCCTGCGCGAGGCGGTCGAGGACGTGATCCTGAACCGGCCGCAGCGGACCAATGTCTCCAACACCGAGCGGCTGGTCGACATCGCCCCCAACTACAAGGGCGACAAGGGCGTGGCCCGGGTCGTCGATCTGAAATGGCGCGACCAGCCGGTCGGCAAACGGATCGAACACGCCCTGGTCAACGGCATCACCGAGTTCATCGATCAGGACACCGAAGAGGCGCGGCTGTCGTTCGACCGGCCGCTGCACGTCATCGAGGGTCCGCTGATGGACGGGATGAACGTGGTCGGCGACCTGTTCGGTTCGGGCAAGATGTTCCTGCCGCAGGTGGTCAAGTCGGCGCGTGTGATGAAACAGGCCGTGGCCTGGCTGGAGCCCTATATGGAGGCCGAAAAGGCCGGCAAGCCGCGCGAGCAGGCGGGCCGCATCCTGATGGCCACGGTCAAGGGCGACGTCCACGACATCGGCAAGAACATCGTCGGCGTCGTGCTGCAGTGTAACAACTATGAGGTCATCGACCTGGGCGTCATGGTCCCGGCCGACCGGATCCTCGACGCCGCGGTCGAGCACAAGGTCGACATCGTGGGCCTGTCGGGCCTGATTACCCCCTCGCTGGACGAGATGGTCTTCGTGGCGCGCGAGATGGAGCGGCGCGG
>JAHKAM010000082.1 GCA_018826515.1 Alphaproteobacteria bacterium | reverse complement strand
TATCACCGGTGGCTCGGCACCTCGATCGCCGTTCTGGGCCTGTTGAGCTGGTGGGCGAAGGAGCATTGGGTCCGCCGACCGGGACGCCGGCGTGAGCTGATCTACGTCGGCCTGTTGACGCTCACCGCCGCCGCCGTGATGGTCAACGGCCTGCTGGGCGGGATGCTGACCCACGGCGTGAGACATCTTATGTTCTGACGGCCTCAAGGACACGCGTCGCCCGCCCCATAGTTTTCCATCCACTTTCGCCGGACCAGGACGCTTTCGCGGCCGCGGCTAACCAGGAGCTTTGATCCATGTCGTTTCGTTCAGCACTCGCCGGATCGGCGCTCGCCGCCGTCCTCGCTACCTCCGCCCAGGCCCAGACCCAGGCGCCCCACTCTCACGCCCCCGGCTCGGCCCACACCCCAGGCTCGGCACACGCTCCCGGCCATGCGCAAGCCGCTGACGAGGCGCAGGTCCGAACCGTCGTCGCCGCCTACAAGGACGCCATTACCCGGATGGACGTGTCACAGACCCCGGCTCTGTTCTGGGAGGACTCGGCGATTTTCGAGAACGGCGGCGTAGAGGGGACTTTCGCCTATTACCTCGAGCACCATCTCGGACCCGAGTTTACCGATCTGGCGGGTTTCGAGTTTCGCAACCACGAGATGACAGTGGAGATCGACGGCGATACCGCATTCGTGAGCGAGACCTATACCTATCACATCACCTTCAAGGACACGGCGCGCGAACCGATCGAGCGCCGCGGCGTCGCCACAAGCGTCCTGCGCAAGCGGGGCGACGAGTGGAGGTTCGCCATCTATCACTCTTCGGCTCGGCCCTTGCGCCGGGCGACCTGAAGACGCGGAAACGGGTTGCCCGGCCTCCCGATCACCAGAGTAATGAGCCAATGATAAAGTCGCTTTCGCGCCGCTCCCTTCTGATCCTCGGCGTCAGCGCCTCGGCAGCAGCGGCCTGCGCTCAAACCCCTCGTCCTTCGTCCGACCTCGCCGTCTACAAATCGCCCACCTGCGGCTGCTGCGGCGCATGGGTCGAACACATGACAGCGGCGGGGTTTCAGGCGCGGATAACCGAGGTGACCGACCCCGGCTCGGTCCGCCGCGCCCAAGGCGTTCCCGAGTCCTTGGCGTCCTGCCATACGGCCTTGATTGGCGGATATGTGCTGGAAGGTCATGTGCCGGCGGAGGATGTGCGCAGACTCCTGGCTGAACGTCCGGAGGCCGTGGGTCTCGCGGTGCCGGCGATGCCGCTGGGATCGCCCGGGATGGAGACGCCCGACGGCCGGCGGGAGCCTTACGAGACCTTGTTGATCCTCAAGAGCGGCGGCACGCGTGTGTTCGCGCGTCACGGCTAGGGCATGAAGATTCTCAAGCTCTCCACCCAGCTGCACAAATGGATCGCGCTGGTCGTCGGTCTTCAGGTGCTGTTCTGGGTCGGCGGCGGTCTGGTGATGACGGCCATCCCGATCGAGACGGTGCGCGGCGAACATCGCGCGGTCGAACTCAAGCCGGGTCCGCTGGAGCTCGGCGCGCTTCCGGCCCTCGGCGAGATCGCCCGTCGGGCCGGCGTCGCGCCCGTCCAGGCGGAGCTTCATTCCACGCCGAGGGGGCCGGCCTGGACCCTGAAGCCGGCGGCGGGCGAGCCGGTCATCGTGTCCGCCGCGACAGGTCGGCCGTTCGGACCGATGTCCGCCGCCGAGGTCTCGGCCTTCGCCAAGCGCGCCTACAAGGGTGAGGCGGGGGTTTCGGGCGCCGTTCTCCTGACAACGGCGCCAGAGGAGACGGGACGGACCGGGCCGCTTTGGCGGGTGGACTTCGCAGACCGCGAAAAGACCTCCTTCTACCTGTCGCCCGCCACCGGCGAGGTGGTGACGCGCCGCTCGGGCGTCTGGCGGATTTTCGACTTCTTCTGGCGTCTCCACGTCATGGACTGGAACGACGGCGAGGATTTCAATCACCCTCTGATCATCATCACCACGGCCTTGACGCTGAGCATCGTCGTGTCGGGGTTCATCCTGTTGTGGATCCGGATTTCGAGGGACGTGAAGACGGCGCGCGCGGCTCGAAAACGGGCGCCTTGACCTCGGCTCCAACCCCGACGGGCCTGGCCGCAGCGCGCCTGCCCTGGCGCTGGCGGACCCGGCGTCGATGCGGGCCCGGCCCAGCGATCCCATTAACCATTCTCCCGATGCTGGTCTGGGTCCTCCGGATCGAAACATAAAAGGATTTCAGCCCCGTGGAC
>JAHKAM010000047.1 GCA_018826515.1 Alphaproteobacteria bacterium | reverse complement strand
GCGCCGGTGACGGGGAATTTGACCCAGATCGTGGGGCTGACGTGGTCGTGATATTCGATCTCGGCGTCGGCCAGGGCGGTGCGCTCGACCGGCGACCACATGACCGGCTTGGAGCCGCGATAGAGCTGGCCCGAGTTCTTGAATTTGTGGAATTCGCCGACGATGGCCGCTTCGGTGGAGAAGTCCATGGTGGCGTAGCGGTGATCCCAGTCGCCGAGGACGCCGAGGCGTTTGAACTGGTCGCGCTGCACGTCGATCCAGCCGGCGGCGTATTCGCGGCAGGCCTGGCGGAACTCGGCCTTTGAGACCTCGTCCTTGCGCTTGCCCTGGCTGCGGTAGCGTTCCTCGATCTTCCACTCGATCGGCAGGCCGTGGCAGTCCCAGCCGGGGACGTAGTCGACGTCGTGGCCGAGCAGGAAGCGGCTGCGGACGACGAAATCCTTCAGCGTCTTGTTGAGGGCGTGGCCGATGTGGATGTCGCCGTTGGCGTAGGGCGGGCCGTCATGCAGGACGTAGAGGGGCGCGCCCTCGGCCTGGCGCTGTTTGCGCAGGGCCGAATAGAGGTCGCCCCATGCCTCGATGATCGCCGGCTCCTTCTGGGGCAGGCCGCCGCGCATGGGGAAGGGCGTCTCGGGCAGGAAGACCGTCTCGCGGTAGTCGCGGCCAGCAGGAGTGTCGGAAGCGTCGGCCATGAAGTCTCGTTTCGTCGTTGGGTGATCGTTCGCGTCAGTCTCGATAGTCCCGACGAGCGCGGGGCCTGGGCCCTGCGGCGCTACGCCGGGCGGCTAATCGAGATCGGGCGAAACACGCGGACGGTCATGGTGGAGACGGTCTAGCAGACCCGCAGGGGCGGGCGCCAGCCGGGATTGCCAGACGGAGGCGGCGGCGGGATAGTCCGCCATCCCGGAGGTATCCATGCGCCTGTCCCTGATCGCCGTGGCCGTCTGCGCCGCCCTGGCCGCCTGTTCTCCGTCGGAGGAGGCGGTGATTGAGCCGGCGGATGCGCCCGCCGCCCTGCCGCCGGGCCGTCCGGCCATCTATGAAGCGGCGCAGGTCGGGCCCGAGGAATTCGTGCGCGCCCTTTACGCCGTCTACGCCGCCCCCGGGGGCGGGATGCTCGAGCCCCTGCCGCCGGGGCAGGACCCGATCTACGACCGGATGCTCAACGCCATGATCGGCGCGGACGCGGCGCAGGCGGCGGGCGAGGTCGGGACGCTGAGCGCCGATCCCATTTGCGACTGCCAGGACACCGGGGACTTCGCCCTTCAGTCGGTGGCGGTGACGCAGTCGGGGCCGACGGCGGCTGAGGCGGCGGTGGTGTTCGTCAATGCCGGGGAGACGAAGCGGCAGACGCTGAAACTGGTGAAGGAGGGGCCGATGTGGAAGGTCTCCGACGTGCTGGTTCCGGGGCGTCCGGCCCTGACCGAGCAGTTGATGGCCGCGATCAGCTGAGGGCGGCGCGGGCCGCTTCCGCGTCCCGGTCGATCTGGCTCCTGAGAGCGTCGAGGCCGTCGAAGGCCATTTCGCCACGCAGGAAGGCGACCAGTTCGGTCTCGACCGTCTGGCCGTAGAGGTCCGCGTCGAAGTCGAACAGCCAGACCTCGAGCAGGGGCTGGTCGATCTCGAACATGGGGCGGACGCCGAGATTGGCGACGCCGTCGATCACCCGGCCGTCGGGCAGGCGGGTGCGGACAGCGTAGACGCCATAGGCGGGCCGCATATAGTCGCCCATCGACACATTGGCGGTCGGCACGCCGATGGTGCGGCCGCGCTTTTCGCCGTGGATCACCTCGCCCTCGATGGCGAAGGGCCGGCCGAGGATGGCGGCGGCGCGGGTCATGTCGCCGGCCTTGAGCGCCTCGCGGACGCCGGAGGACGACAGTTTCAGGCCATCGGGATCGTCGATGCGATCGACGACGGTGACGCCGAAGCCGAGCGTCTCGCCGTGGCGGCGCAGGCCCTCGGGCGAGCCTGTGCGGCCCTTGCCGTAGGTGAAGTCGAAGCCGACGGCGGCATGGCGGATGGCGAGACCATCCGAGCGGCCTGCCGCGCTTCGCGCGGCTTGAGGTCCGGAGAGAACCTGCCGGGCGAAGGACTCGTCGCTCATCGCGGCCATGTCGGCGTCGAAGGGCAGGAGATAGAGGCGATCGACCCCCAGCGGCTGCATCGCCCGGGCCATCTGGGCCGGGGTCATCAGGCGGAAGGGGGCGGCGTCCGGCTGGAACCAGCGGCGCGGGTGGGGGTCGAAACTGACCACGGCCAACGGCGCGCCGAGCCGGCGGGCGGCGTCGCGGGCGGCGGCGATGACCGCCTGATGGCCGCGATGCACGCCGTCGAAGGCGCCGATGGCGACGGCGGCGCCGGTAAGCCCGTCGGGCAGTTCGCGCCAGTCGGTGACGATCTCGA
The DNA here is from genome assembly GCA_018826515.1 of Alphaproteobacteria bacterium. Lineage (GTDB taxonomy): Bacteria > Pseudomonadota > Alphaproteobacteria > Caulobacterales > Caulobacteraceae > Brevundimonas. The sequence goes on along the minus strand of JAHKAM010000047.1, from coordinate 31,421 downwards.
CCAAGTCAGTCTTTCGCGGGGCGCCGGCGGCGGGGAACGCGGACGAGGGCGACGCCGTCCATGACCCGCTTGCCGTCAACGAAACCCTCGCAGTCCAGCTCGACGCGGGCGCTTTCCGGATCGACGGACTTGACGCTGACGCGGACCAGGACGGTCTCGCCGATCCGAACGGGCATGTGGAAGCCGAGGGTCTGCGACAGGTAGATGGCGCCGGCGCCGGGCAGGATGGTGCCGACTACGGCCGAACCGAAGGAGGCCGTCAGCAGGCCGTGGGCGATGCGGCCGCGGTATGCGGTTTTCGAGGCGAAGGCCTCGTCCATGTGTACGGGGTTGAAGTCATCGGAGGCTTCGGCGAACTGCTGGATGCGCTGTTCGGTGACGAGGATGTTCGTCTCGGCCGTCATGCCGGGGCGGAGTTCCTCCAGGATGTAGCCGCCGGAGGGGTGTTTCGTCACGATTTCGGTCATGGCCCGGCCTTAGCGCGATTTGGGGGTGGTCACCATGTCAGATCGAGCGCGGCGTAGCGGGCGTATGTGGTTTCGGCCTTGAGCAGGTCGGCGGCGCGGGCCGGATCGAGCCGGCCGTCCGGGCCGCGGGCGGCGTCGCCATGAATGCCTTGGGCGATGAACAGGCAGTCGAGCGCCTGTTTGTCCGCGCCAAGCACATCGGTGACGACTCCGTCGCCGATGCACAGGACACGCGAGCGGTCGACCGGGCGGCCGAGCAGCCGTTCGCCCTGGTGGATGGCCAGTCCGTAGATCGGGTCCCACGGCTTGCCGGCCATGACGACCCGGCCGCCGAGGCTTTCGTACAGATCCGCCAGCGCGCCGCCGCAGTAGATCAGCCGGTCGCCGCGCTGGACCACGCGATCGGGGTTGGCGCAGATCATCTCCAGATCGCGCGCGGCGCCGGCGGCGAGGCGGTCGCGATAGTCGTCCGGCGTTTCGGTCTCGTCGTCGATCATGCCGGTCACCGAGATGAAGGCGGCGTCGGCGGCGCCGTCTGCGATCCGCAGACCGAGGCCTTCATAGAGCGGCGCGTCACGGTCGGGACCGATGATCCAGGCCGGACCCGGCGTGCGCCTGGCCAGTTCCACGCGGGTGGCGTCGCCCGAGGTGACGACGGCGCCCCAGGCGTCCCGCGGCACGCCCAGTTCGTCCATCTGCAGGATCATGCCCGGCGCGGGACGCGGCGAGTTTGAAATCAGCACGACCCGCCCTTGGTCGCGACCGAACCGGGCCAGGGCCGCGCAGGCCTCGGGCCAGCTCTCACGGCCGTTGTGGATCACGCCCCAGACGTCGCAGAGCAGGAGGTCGTAGTCGGCGGCGATGTCGGACAGGCCGGAGAGGGCGTGGGGGAGGGTCATGCGGTGCAGATAGCCTTTCGAAGGGGGCTGGAGAAGGGCGCGGACGGCTGACGGAACACCCCTGTCCACCCGGCGTTCGATCGACAGGGTCCAAGGGAGAGACACGATGCGTTCCATTCTGACGATGACAGCTGTGGCGGCCTGCGGGCTGGTGATGACCGGCTGCGCGACCATGGGCGACGGCTACGCCTCGGCCTGTGAGCGCGACTATGAGCGGAACCGGCAGTATGCGACCGGCGCCGGGGCGGCGCTGGGCGCGGCGGTCGGGGCGGCGGTGGCCGGGCGGGACAATCGCGAGGAGGGCGCCGCCATCGGCGCCATCGCCGGCGCCCTGATCGGCCGGGAACTGTCGGAGGAAGAAGATCCCTGCGGCTATGGCTTCGGCGGCTACAACCGCGACTACCGCTACGGCCGCGAGCGCGTCTACTGGCGGGATGACGGCCGGCGCTGGTAGCGCCTATTCGAAGCGAAGGCCGACCTCGTCGCCGGATTGCCAGGCCAAGGCGCACGCCTGGTCGACGGAAGCCATCCGCAGGATCAGCGGCCCTGTGATCCGGACGCCTGTGGTCGAGATCATCCGGACCTTGGCGCCGCCGTCGGTCAGGTTGCGGATCACCACGTCCGCGCACTCGCGATGCAAGCCGTGGACAAGCTGACCGCTCATGGCCACGCGGGGCCGGGGCCGCCGCCGGGCGTCAGCGGGTGGGTCGTCCGGAAGGGGCTTGATGCAGGGGGTGTCGGCGATCAGCAGGGAGGCGGGGTCAGGAGCGGCGGCCCGTCCGGGGCGCAACTCGTGAGGAAAGGGCGGGCCGCTCAGCCCATCCGCCGGCGGTGGTCCGCGCTGCGCAGGGTGGAGCGGATGAAGTCGGCGGGGGGGTCGGTTTCGGCGAGGACCGCTTCCTTGATGGCGCGCGGTTCGCCGAACAGGTGGCCCTGGCCCATGGCGATGTCGAGCTCGAGGATGTCGACGATCTGGCGCTCGCTCTCGCATTTCTCGGCGATCAGCTCGATGCCGTAGCGGCGGGTCAGGCCAGCGAAGTCGGCGGCGGAGATGTCGCGCAGGCTGGGCAGGGCGGAGGCGCCGTCGAGGTCGAGCAGCTGTTCGATCAGCAGGTCGGCCGCCACCTTCATGAACTTCACATCAGACCGCTGAAGGTCGGCGAAGTCGAGGTCGAGGGTCTGGACCTTGTCGATCGAGAAGCGGAAGCCGAGGTCGGCCAGCTTGGCCATGTTGCGGGCCTCGACCGCGCCGCGCGCGTCGAAGGTGGCCTGGCCCAGCTCGAAGATCAGCGCCTGGTTGAGGTCGCGGTTCTCGCTGAGGAATTCGAGGAACTGGGGGAAGAAGGTCTCGTCGCCCAGCGAGGACAGGGCGACGTTGCAGAAGACGCCGACCTTGCGGTCCTGACGCGCGAGGCGGCGGACGATCTGGGCGCAGCGGAACAGCAGCAGATTGTCGATGGCGGGGACCAGGCCCTCGCCCTCGGCGACCGAGAGATATTCCGCCGGCATCATCACCCGGTCGTCGGCGGCGCGCAGGCGGGTGAAGCTCTCGTAGAAGATGGTGCGGCGCTGGGGCAGGGAGACGACCGGCTGGAGGTAGAGGTCGACCCGGTTCTCGGCCAGGGCCTCGTGGATGGTGGCCAGCAGGACGTTGGACTGTTCGCGGTGCCGGGCCTCGTACGGATTGGTCGGCGCCGGCTGGGCCGCGCGCTGTTCGAGCGTCTCGCTCATCTGCTGGATCAGGGTCTCCAGCATGCGGACCTCGCCCGAGAGCGCCTCGGTGGAGGTCACGGCGCCGGACTCGATGGCCTGGGCCAGTTCGGTGAGGGCACCCTGCGTCGACTCCATGGCGTCGGCCAGCAGGCGATGGGCCTCGCGCACCTGTTCGATCTCATTGCGCAGGGCGGCCTTGTCGGCGCGGCCGGTGATGGCGGCGTGAACCGCGACCAGCAGGCCCATGGTGGCGATCGCGCCGGCCGCGCCCGCACCGGCGCCGAGGCCCGCGCGCCACACGAAGGCGCCGACCGTCAGGGCCAGAAACAGGTAGCCGAAAAACAGAAAGCCCTGGGTCAGTGCGCGCATTGGAAACGGATCGTCCGTGTTCCCGGATGGAATCGCTTGAGTATCGGGGTATCACGGCAAATCGCCTAGGCTGTTCGCACGGATTCTCCCCACTCTTCGAGGTTAACGATGGAATTGTTCGATCTGACCGGCAAGGTCGCGGTCATCACCGGTTCTTCGAAAGGGATCGGCAAGGCCATAGCCGAGCGCATGGCCGAGCATGGCGCCCGGGTGGTGATCAGCTCGCGCAAGGCCGGGCCGTGCCAGGAGGTCGCCGACGCCATCAACGCCAGGCACGGCGAAGGCCGGGCCATGGTCGTGCCGGCCAACATCGCCTCGAAGGAGGATCTGCAGCGGCTGGTCGATGAGACCAACGCCGCCTTCGGGCAGATCGACATCCTGGTCTGCAACGCCGCGACCAATCCCTATGCGGGGCCGATGGCGGGGATCAATGACGAGCAGTTCGGCAAGATCCTGCAGAACAATGTCGTCTCCAACCACTGGCTGATCCAGATGGTCGCGCCGCAGATGCTGGAGCGGAAGGACGGCTCGATCATCATCGTCTCGTCAATCGGCGGTCTGAGGGGCAACGCCCTGATCGGCGCCTACAACATCTCCAAGGCCGCGGACATGCAGCTTGCGCGCAATCTGGCGGTGGAGTGGGGGCCGTCGAACGTGCGGGTCAACACCATCGCGCCCGGTCTGGTGCAGACGGACTTCGCCAAATATCTGTGGGAGAATCCGGAGCTGCTGAAGCAGGTGACGGAGCCCGCGCCCCTGAAACGGATCGGCCAGCCGGACGAGATCGCCGGGGCGGCGGTGTATCTGGCGGCGCCGGCCTCGGCCTATATGACCGGCCAGACGCTGGTCGTGGACGGCGGGATCACCATTGCCTGGTGACGGACCCAGGCGGACCGGGTTTCGTCAGGACCTGATCTGGCGGCTGGAGGCGGTCGCCTTCGCCGGCTTCATCGGCTTCATGCGGTTGCTGGGGGTCGAGCGGGCCTCGGCCCTGGGCGGCTGGCTGCTGCGGACGCTGGGACCAAGGACCGGGACGCAGCGCACGGTGATGCGGAATCTGCGCATCGCCTTTCCCGACATGCCGCAGGCCGAGCGCGAGGCGCTGGCGCTGGCGCAGTGGGAGCAGACCGGCCGGGCCTTCGCCGAGACGGCGTTGATGGACATCCTGGTCAAGGAGAACCGGATCGAGGTGGTCGGTCTGGAGCGGCTGCACGCCATTCGGGACAGCGGCCGACCGGTGGTGTTCGTGGGCGGGCATTTCGCCAATATCGAGACGCTGGCGGCGACGATCACGGGGTCTGGCGTCCCGTGCCAGATCACCTATCGGGCGGCCAACAATCCCTATGTCGACGCCCAGATCATTGCGGCGCGCGCGCGCTACGGCGTCAAGCTGTTCGCGCCCAAGGGAGGGGACGGGGCGCGGGAGCTGCTGGCCGGCATGGCGCGCGGCGAGTCCGTGGCCCTGATGAACGACCAGAAATTCTCGGAGGGGCCCGAGGTGATGTTCTTCGGCCAGCCGGTCAATGCGGCGCCGGGACCCAGCCGGCTGGCGCTGCGGTTCGGAACGGTGCTGCAGCCGCTGTCGGTGGTGCGCCTGACCGGCGCGCGATTCCGTTTGACGGTCTACGAGCCGATCGAACTGAAACAGACCGGCGACCGCCAGGCCGACATCGCGCGCGGGGTGCAGGCGATCACGCGCTTCATCGAGGACCGGGTGCGGGAAAGTCCCGTCGACTGGTTCTGGGTCCACAAGCGGTGGCCCGACCGGGTCTATGCCGCGCTGGAGCCGTTGCCGGCGGCTTCGCCGGCCTGATCCGTGGATCGCCGCAGCGGCCCCTTGTAGTTCGAGGCGGTGGTGCGGCGGCGGTCGGGGCCGAAATAGCCGTCGGTCTTCACGAACGGGCGCGGCTTGAAGATCACCGCCTGGATGCGGTCGAGGATGGCCTTGGCGGTGATCGGCTTGACCACGAACTCGGTCACCCCGGCGTCGCGCGCCTCATAGACCCGGCTTTTTTCGGAATGGCCGGTCATCATGATGATCGGCAGATAGGGGTTGGCCGTGTCGGGGCTGTTGCGGACCAGACGGGTGAATTCGACGCCGTCCAGCGGGAACATGTTGAAGTCGACAATGGCGAGGTCGATCGATTGCTCGCGCAGGATCTCCAGCCCGGCCGCGCCGTCGGCGGCCTCCCGCACCTTGCGCACGCCGGCCGACTGCAACACCGCGGACGTGATCGCCCGCATGTGCTGATTGTCATCGACCAGCAGAACCTGGAGTGCCTGGAGAGAGGACATGAATCGGAGCCGTGCCGGAATCGGCGGGGAGGGCTGCTAATTTAGGGAGTGAATCGGCGCCCGTCCATTACCGATCATTGTTCAGTCAGCGGGTTGAGCCAGCGGTACACGCTCAGGTCTTGACCAGCAACGACGGGTCGAGGTTGCGATCGCGCCATTTCATGCGCCAGCACAGGTGCGGACCCGTGGCCCGGCCAGTCATGCCGACGCGGCCGATCGGTTCGCCCCGGCGCACATCCTGTCCCGCCGCGACATCGATGCGCGACTGGTGGAGGTAGGCCGTGATCAGCCCCTGGCCATGGTCGATCAGGACCAGGCCGCCCTCGAAATGCAGCCCCGGCTGGGCCAGGGTGATGCGGCCCGCGGCCGGCGCGCGGATCACCGTTCCCTGCGGGGCCGCCAGATCGATGCCGTAGTGGGGCCGTGCGGGCGTGCCGTTGAGGACGCGCTGGCTGCCCCAGCGGCTGCTGACGCGGAAGCCCTCCAGCGGCCAGTCGAAGCCGTCGTGGAAATGGTCGGCGTCGATCCGGCTGGCGAAGCCCTCGGTCTTGAGCACGACCTCGCGCCGGATCCGGGCCAGAAGCTCGGGATCGGACGGCGCGACGGTCGAGGGCGGCAGGCCGTTGATGCGGGTCGAAGGGAAGCGGCCGCCGGCGACGTCCAGTGTCCGGCGGGCCACGCGACCGTCGAGCCGGGCCTCGATCTGGATGCTGCCGGGGGCGTCGCGGTCGAAACCGATGATGAACCGTCCGTCCGCCGAAGCCGCCGTCAGGGACTCGCCGTCGATGAAGATCAGGGCCCGGGGCCAGGTCCGCCCCAGCGCGTGGCCGCCCTGGACGAAGCGGCCGGTCAGGGTCAGGTCTGGATCGTCCTGCGCCCGCGCGGCTCCGGCGGCGAGCAGGGCGCCGGAGCCCGTGATGACGCCCCGGCGGTTCAGGATCACGCGACCTGGCCCAGACGCTGGAACGCCTCATTGGGACTGGCGTAGGCCTCCTGAAGGCTGACCGACCAGTAGCGCAGCGTCTCCAGCGGGATGGTCTTGCCGCTGACGGCGCAGGTGACGAAGCGTCCCGGCTTGAGCACGGCGAATTCGCCGTCGCCATAGTGCAGGGTCGCCTGGGCGGTCTGGGTCTTGCTCATGGGGGCAGGCTAACCTGAGGGTGCGGTTGCGCCAAGGCTTTCGCCTCAGAACAGGTCGCCCTGGCCGGCCGGCGGGGCTTTCGGCCTCGTCTGGGGCGACGGCTTCGGTCGGGCGGGCGAAGGGCCGTCTTCGCCGTCGATCCGGGCGCCGCGCGCGCCGTCGGCGAAGACGAGGCGGACGGCCTGACCCGCCTGAAGCGCGGCGGCGGCGGCGATCATGGCGCCGTCCTCGCTCTCGACGCGGGCGAAGCCGGGCTTGGGCGTCTTCGGATTGAGGCCCGACAGGGCGCGCGACAGGGCGGCGAGACGAGCCTCGTCGCGTTCGAGCCGGCGCGGCAGGGCGTTGAGGCGGCCGCCCACGGCGTCGAGCCGGGCCGCGCGCTGATCCAGCCGGCGATGCAGGGGTTCGGGCGACAGTCGGGCGAGGGCCCGGAGCAGACGGTGCTCATGGGCCTTCACATTGGCGGCGAGGCCCGTGCCGAGCCGGGCGGTCACGGAGTCCAGCCGGTCACGACGGCGCTCCATGGCGCGGTCCAGAAGGGCGGGGGCCAGCCTGCCCGCGACGGTGATCAGACCCCGCTCATGGACGGCGACATTGCGGTGCAGGGCGGAGCCGAGACGGCTGCCGGCGTGGTCGAGGCGCTGCTGCGGGAGGGCCAGCAGGTCCTCGGGACGGGCGGGCAGGCCGCGGGCGGCGGCGCGCAGCCGGGTGCGCCGGTCCTCGAGGATGCGGCCGCCGGCGCGGGCGAGGCGGCGGTCGAGATCGGCGACGGCGTAGACCAGGTCGGCCAGCACCGGGGTGGCGATCTCGGCTGCGCCCGTCGGGGTCGGGGCGCGGCGGTCCGAGACGAAGTCGATCAGGGTGGTGTCGGTCTCGTGCCCGACGGCCGAGATGATCGGGATGCGGGCGGCGGCGACGACGCGGGCCAGTCCCTCGTCATTGAAGCACCACAGGTCCTCGACCGAGCCGCCGCCGCGGGCCACGATCAGGACGTCGGGGCGCGGCAGGGCGCCGCCCGGGGTCAGGGCGTCGAAACCGCGGATGGCGTTGGAGACCTGGCCGCAGGCGGCGTCGCCCTGGACCACCACGGGCCAGACGATGACGCGACAGGGCCAGCGCTCGGCGATGCGATGCAGGATGTCGCGGATCACCGCCCCGGTCGGGCTGGTGATGACGCCGATCACGGCGGGGAAGGTCGGGATCGGTTGTTTGCGGCCCGGTTCGAACAGGCCCTCGCCGGCCAGTTTCGCCTTCAGCCGCTCCAGCTGAGCCAGCAGGGCGCCTGCGCCGGCGGCCTCCATGGTCTCGATGACGATCTGGTAGGAGGAGCGGGCGGGGTAGGAGGTGATCTTGCCGGTGACGATGACCTCCAGCCCGGTCTCGGGCTGGACGCCCAGGCCGCGGGCCGAGCCCTTCCAGACCACGCCGTCGATGGCGGCCTTGTCGTCCTTGAGGGTCAGATAGATGTGGCCCGAGGCGTGGCGGTTGACCTTGGAGATCTCGCCCCGCAGCCGCACATGGCCGAAGCGGTCCTCGAGCGTGCGCTTGAGGGCGAAGGACAGCTCCGAGACCGTCTGGGGCGGATTGTTGTCCCGCGCGGGCGCCGGCGGTTCGTCGGCTGGGCCCTCGAAGACGTAGGAGTCGTCGCTCATGGGGGGAGGGTAGCGGGGAGAGGGGGCGTCGGGAATGGGGAGGCGAGTACGAAAGCCGCCCATTCAGCGCGATGCGATCTGCCGTCAATCCGGCACGCGACGGGTCAGCCAGGGGGCGCCAACCTCGCTGGACAGGCGAACGCCCTTGACAGCCCTAAATACGCGCCCTCACGTAACAGCGATATGTTTATGCGGCGCAGCATGTGATCGGCGCCGGTGTCGCCGTTGCCTACTCTGTCCTTAAACGCCGGTCCCATACCGCCTTCGGGAATGCTCAGGGAGAGCCAGAGCCATGAAATCTCCAGTTGGAAAGCTAGTCTACAGCGTGATGATCGGCTGGGCCTTCACGTTCGTGGGGCTGGACCGGTCTTACGCGCAACAAAATCAGCTACAGAATGGGGATTTCGAGGCTACGGTCGGCGCAAACCCTGGGAACAACATCTCGCACAATATTAGTCCATGGGTCTTGGGAGCCGGAAATGCGTCCAATCCCGTGCGTGTTGATGGCCCTGGCGGTCACGTTTACACGATGGATGCTCCGCAGATCGATGCCTCCAACCCCGCGCCAGGAACATGGCGGCATTATCTCGATATCGCGAACGGCGCCAACGACTTCTACCAGACCTTCACGCCGAGCTGTTCGGGACAGGTCCGGTTTGGCGGGTGGTTCTCGACCCGTTCCAACACTCGAGGCGAGGCCAAGGTAACTATTGTTGAAGGGGTCGGTACAGGCGGAACATTAGTGGCGGATCATGCAGTCAGTGTGGAAGTGATAACTTCATCGCGAGAGGATCCGTGGGTCAAAGTCGAGCATGTCGCCAATCTCAACCAGAACATGACCTATTCGTTTGTTGTGTCGATGGACAACAACATGAATTTTGACGAAGGTTTTGTTGTCTTCGAGACCGGTCCTTGTAGCGGTGGTTCGGAAGGGTCGGACGGATGGGTCGTCTACCGGCCAATTTGCTGCCGTTCCACTAACCTTGGGGCGTCGCGAGGTGCGGCCGGCGACAGGCGTCATTGAGCGCACGCTGATCTCTGATCGACCCCGCACGGACTGTCAGCGGCACACCATGCTCATCAACGGGACCAAGATATAGGCGACCCGGCCTTCGTTGGTCGTCGCGTCCTCGGCGTGGCGGCGACTCGCCGGCTGTGAGTCTTTGGCTGGTCATCGGAGTGATCCCGCTGCCGGGTCAGGCGGTCTGTGCGAGCTCCGCTGTCGTCCTCTGATCGCGGTCCGTGACTTGACCGGCCTCGCACGGGCGGTCATTGCGCCCCTATGAATATCCTGCTGATCGGATCAGGCGGGCGCGAGCACGCCCTGGCGTGGAAAATCGCGCAATCGCCGCTGACGCGGCGGCTGGTCATCGCGCCCGGCAATCCGGGCATGGAAAAGCTGGGCGAGCTGCGGCCGATGAAGGTCACGGACGCCGACGGGCTGGCGGCGCTGGCGCGGGAGATCAAGGCGGATCTGGTGGTGGTCGGCCCCGAGACCGCGCTGGAGGCCGGGCTGGCCGACCGGCTGGCGACGGCGGGCATCCCCTGTTTCGGACCGACCGCGAAGGCGGCGCAGCTGGAGACGTCCAAGGCCTTCTCCAAGGCCTTCATGGAGCGGCACGAGATCCCCACCGCCGGCTTCGGCGTCTATGAGCGGCTGCACGAGGCGCGGCAGGCGCTGACGGTGTTCAAACCGCCCTATGTGATCAAGGCCGACGGCCTGGCGGCGGGCAAGGGCGTGGCCATCAGCCCGACCAAGCGCGACGCCGAGGGCGAGATCGAGCGGATGCTGGGCGGCCGGTTCGGGACAGCCGGGGCGCGGGTGGTGATCGAGGAGTTCATGGACGGCGAGGAGGGCTCGCTGTTCGCCGTCTGCGACGGCACGCGCGCCGTCCTGCTGGGCGGGGCCCAGGATCACAAGCGCGCCTATGACGGCGACCTGGGGCCCAACACCGGCGGGATGGGCAGCTATTCGCCGGCTCCGGTGTTCACGCCCGAACTGGTCGAGGCGGCGGACCGTCTGGTGGTCCAGCCGGTGGTGGCGGCCATGGCGGCCGAGGGCATGCCCTATCGCGGGGTGCTCTACGCCGGGCTGATGGCGACGCCGGACGGGCCCAGGGTGGTTGAGTTCAACGCCCGCTTCGGCGATCCCGAATGCCAGGTGCTGATGATGCGGCTGGAGGGGGATGTGGTGCCCCTGTTGCTGGCCTGCGCGCGGGGCGATCTGACCCGGGCGCCGATGCCGGCGTTCCGGGACGAGACGGTGATCTGCGTGGTGCTGGCGGCCTCGGGTTATCCCGACAGTCCGCTGGAGGGGTCGATCATCCGCGGGGCGGAACAGGATTTCGGGCCGCATGTGCAGGTGTTCCACGCCGGGACGCGGCGGCGCGCCGATGGACAGCTGGCGGCGGCGGGCGGCCGGGTGCTGAACGTCTGCGCCCGGGGCAAGGACATCGCCGAGGCGCGCGCACGGGCCTATGCCGTGGTCAAGAAAATCGACTGGCCGGGCGGGTTCCACCGGACGGATATCGGCTGGCGGGCGCTGGAGCGGGACGCCCCGACCTGAGTCTTCGGGTCACCCCGGCGCGTAGTAGGTCGGCGACCCCGGGCCGACCGGCAGGCCGAAACCGAACACCCACAGGAAGAACATCGCGCCCCAGGCGAGGGTGAAGAAGATCGAATAGGGCAGCATCATCGCGATCATGGTGCCGATGCCGACATTCCTGTCGTAGCGGGTGGCCCAGGCGAGGATCAGGCCGAAATAGCTCATCATCGGGGTGATGATGTTGGTGGTGGAATCGCCGATCCGGTAGGCGGTCTGGATGACCTCGGGCGAATAGCCGATCAGCATCAGCATGGGCACGAAGATCGGCGCAGTCAGGGCCCACTGGGCCGAGGCCGACCCCACCATCAGATTGACGAAGGCGCAGATGGCGATGAAGCCGATGAACACCGCCGGGCCGGTCATGCCGGTGTTCTGAAGGAAGATCGCGCCGTTGACCGCCGAGATGGCGCCGAGGTTGGACCAGTTGAAGAAGGCCACGAACTGGGCAGCGAAGAAGACGATGACCAGATACAGCCCCAGCGTCGACAGGCCCGAGGCCATGCCGTCGATGACGTCGCGGTCGTTCTTCACTGTCCCGACGACCTTGCCGTAGGCGACGCCGACGGCGAGGAAGAACAACAGGATCCAGACCGCGAAGCCGGTGAAGAAGGGCGAGCGCATCCGGTCGCCGGTCTCCGGATCGCGCAGAACGCCCCATTCGGGCATCAGGGTCAGGGCCATCAGGCCGAGGATGCCGACCACGGCGAGGCCGGCCATCCACAGGCCCTTGCGCTCCATGCCGGTCAGGGGGGCGGCGCCGTCGGCGTTCAGCACCGTGGGATCGGCGCGCGAGGGGTCGTACCGGCCCAGCTTGGGCTCGACGATGAACAGGCTGACCAGCGAGCCGATGATGGTCACCAGGAAGGTCGAGGCGGCCATGAAATAGTAGCTGGCGGTCGCGGTGACCTGATACGCCGGATCGATCAGCTGGGCCGCTTCCTCGGTGATTCCGGCCAGCAGCGGGTCGATGGTGCCGATCAGAAGGTTGGCGGAATAGCCGCCCGAGACGCCGGCGAAGGCCGCCGCCATGCCGGCCAGCGGATGCCGGCCCAGCGAATAATAGACCGCCCCGGCCAGGGGGATCAGGACGACATAGCCGACCTCTGACGCCGTGTTGGAGATGACCCCGGCGAAGACGATGGCGACGGTGACGACCTTGGGCGAGGCGCTGAGCACCAGGGCCCGGACGGCGGCCGACAGCAGGCCCGACCGCTCGGCCACGCCGATGCCGAGCATGGCCGTCAGCACCACGCCGAGCGGGGCGAAGCCGGTGAAATTGCTGACCAGACCGGTGAAGATGCGGCGCAGGCCGTCGCCGTTCATCAGGCTGACCGCCGTGATCATGCCGTCCTCTGCGCGGCCGGCGGCCCCGAGCGGACGGGGATCCTCGACCGCCACGCCCATCCAGCCGAACAGGCCCGACAGCAGCACCATCGACAACGCCAGAATGGCGAACAGGGTCACCGGATGCGGCAGAAGATTGCCCAGCCACTCAACGAAATCCAGGAAGCGAGTGAAGGCGTTGCGCTTTTCCGGCGGGGGCGTGGGGCCTTCGGGGTCGGTCCGGGCGGCGTCGGTCATCAAGGTCCTTGCGATCGGCGGGCGTCCTGGACGGGCCCGGCCGCTGTCAGGCGGGCGGCGTCCTCTCGACACCCGTTCTGACTAGCCGGGCCGATCTGGATCATCAACGCGAGGGGCGAAGAGGGCGCCAATTCGTCACACCCCCCTGTGTCCTATTGCCCCGACCCGTGCCATCCATGGTCAAGGTAGGACCGCCGGCGTCAGGATCGCCGGGCATGGAGACAGACGCACCGTGACTGACGCCGCCCTGCCGCCTGAACCGCCGAGCCACTACCGCGACGGCAAGGAGCGGCTGGCCGACCTGATCGTGCATCTGACCGGGCTGGCGCTGGCGCTGGTCGGGGGCGGGATGTTGCTGGGTCTGGCGATCGGCTTCGGCAATGCCGGCAGCCTGACGGCGGCGACCATCTATGCGGTCGGACTGCTGACCATGCTGGGGCTGTCGACGGCCTATAATTTCGCCGCCCCGCGGTTCCAGCCGCTGCTGCGCCGGTTCGACCACGCGGGCATCTTCGTCATGATCGCCGGCTCCTATACGCCATTCACAACCCAGCATCTGACGGGCGCCTGGGCCTGGGGAATGACGGCGGCGGTGTGGACGACAGCGCTCGTCGCGGCGGCGGCCAAGCTGTTGCTGCCGGGACTCGGCAAGGCGTTCTGGATCTTCGTTTATCTGGCCCTGGGCTGGGTGATGGTGATCGCCATCGAGCCGTTCATGCGAAGCCTGGGCCTGGCCCCGGTGATCCTGCTGGCGCTCGGAGGGCTGCTGTATTCCGTGGGGGTGGTGTTCTACGCCAACAAGGCGATGCGCTATCGCCGCGCCATCTGGCACGGGCACGTCGTGGCGGCGGCGGCGGTGCACTGGGTGGCGGTGCTGCTGGCCGTGTTGAAGTAGGGCGGCGTCAGGCCCAGGCGAACAGCAACCGGCCTTCGCCCATGCGCTCGCGCAGGGCGGGCAGGTCGGCGTGGGCGACCGAGAAACAGCCGTAGGAACGACCCAGCTTGCCCTCGCGGGCGAGGAAGGCGGGGTCGGCGTAGTCGGCGCCGTGGATGATGATCGCGCGCTCGCGGGCCAGGTTGTTGGTGTACTCCAGCCCGTCGAGCAGGACGTTGGGGCCCTGTTCCGCGCCGTGGCTGGCGCCGGCGGTGACATAGGACCCGACCGAGGACATGTGGCTGTCCGGGGTATTGCTGAACGCAGTGGCGAAGCCGGTGTGCGCCGGGTCGGAGCCGCGCCCGTGGCTGGTGCGCATCAGGGTGATGGCGCCGCCCTCCAGATCGACCTCGTACAGCCGCTCCTCGCCCGAGAATTTCTTGAAATCGACCAGATACATGCGGTCACGGCGGGTGATGCGGTGGTCGTGGATGTCGAGGGCGGCCATGGCCCGGTCCATCAGCTCCTTGCGGACCTGTCCCCGAGGGTCGAGCGGGCGGGTGGTGTTGAGCTGGGAGGTGATGATCTCGGGCGGACGGGCGGGAAGCTGCGGACCGATGGTGACGGTCGCGAGCGGCGAAACGCCCCCCGTCTGCGCCGCCGCCGTGGCGCAGCCCGACAGCAGCGCCGCGCCGCCCAGAATGAAGCCTCGTCTCGCCAAGCGCATGCGACGCCCCTCGCACGGTTACAGATACTGAACACGGGTTGTTTCAGTTCGTGACAGCTGTTTCAACCTGAGCCTTGGCTCAGACGTCCGGACGGTTAAGGTGCAAGCCTTGTTCCGGGAGGATTTCGTGAAGCAGATCACATCATTGCTGGCCGCCGCGACCCTGTTCGTCGCCGGAAGCGTCGCCGCGCAAACGCCCGCGCCCGCACCGCTTTCCCCTGCCGAGGGAACGACGTTCGTCCATGTAGGGCGGCTTCTGGCCGACCCTGCGACCGGCGTCGTGCAGCGAGATAAAACTCTCGTGATCGAAGGGAACCGGATCGTCGAGGTACGCGACGGCTTCATCGGCGAGGGCCGGATCGTCGATTTGCGGACCGCCTTCGTGCTTCCCGGACTGATCGACAGCCATGTCCACCTGACCGGCGAGCAGAACCCGAACAGCCGTCTGGAGGGGGTGACCCAGTCGGACGTCGACCAGGCCTTCGTCGGGGCCCGGTTCGCGCGGCGGACCCTGATGGCCGGCTTCACGACGGTGGCCGACCTGGGCGCGACCAACCAGACCATCTTCGCCCTGCGCGACGCGGTGCGGCGCGGCGACGTGCCCGGTCCGCGGATCATCGCCTCGGGAGAGTCCGTCTCGGTCCATGGCGGCCATGGCGACATCAACGGCTATCGCGAAGACATCATGCACATGTTCACCGGCGAGAGCATCTGCTCGGGCCCCGCGGACTGCATGCGGGCGGTGCGGCTGCAGGTCCGGTCGGGCGCGGACATCATCAAGATCACGGCGACGGGCGGGGTGCTGTCCAATACGGCGGCGGGCCTGGGCCAGCAGTTCTCGGACGCGGAGCTGGCGGCGATCGTCGAGGTCGCCCACCGGATGGGCCGGCAGGTCACCGCCCACGCGCACGGGGTCGACGGGATCAACGCCTTCCTGCGCGCCGGCGGCGACTCGATCGAGCACGGCACCTATCTGGACGATGAGTCGATCCGGCTGTTCCGGCGCGAGGGCACCTATCTGGTGCCGACGCTGCTGGCCGGGGATTTCGTGGGGCGGATCGCCTCGGGTCCGGACAATTTCTTCACCCCGGCGCAGACGGCCAAGGCGCTGGAGGCCGGGCCGAAGATGCTGGACATGGTGCGGCGGGCCCACGCCGGCGGGGTGCGGATCGCCTTCGGGACCGACTCCGGCGTTTCGGCCCACGGCGACAACGCCCAGGAGTTCGCCCTGCTGGTGCGGGCAGGGATGACGCCGCTGCAGGCGGTGCAGTCAGCGACGGTCGGGGCCGCGGCGCATCTGCGGATCAGCGACGAGGCGGGACGGATCGCGGCGGGCATGCCGGCCGATCTGATCGCCGTGTCGGGCGACCCGCTGAGCGACGTGACCGAGCTGGAGCGGGTGCGGTTCGTGATGCGGGGCGGGGTGGTTTATCGCGAAGAATGATCCTTCTCCCTTTGGGAGGAGGTGGGCGGCGAAGCCGCTCGGATGTGGGTCGGCTGGTTAAAGCGGCGAAGCCGCCCTCGGGCGTTCGACCCACACCCTTTCGCGCAAGAACGACGGCTTCGCCGCCGTTCGCTCAAGCCCTCTCCCAATGGGAGAGGGCGGACAAGAGCAGCGCCTGAAACGCCGCCTCGTCCTCGAACGTCGCCTTCACCGGCCATGAGACGACCCGCGACCGCCACTCGGGCGGCAGGCGGAACCAGTCCTTTTCGGTGGTGACCAGCCGGGCGTGGTTGCGCTCGGCGTGGCTGGCGAGGAAGCTGAGGTCGGTCTCGCGGAAGGCGGCGTGGTCCGGGAAGGGGGCGAAGTCGATCAGTTCGGCCCCGGCGGCGTCGAGGGCGCGCTCGACCTTCCACGGCTTGGCGATGCCGGCGAAGGCGATGATCGGCCCCCTGGGCGGCGGACCGGCGGGGGTCAGTCGGGCGACGTGGACCGGCAGGTCGCCGAAGGCCTCCATCAGCTCCGGATCGACGCCGGACGCGTCGGCGGGCAGCAGGACGACGACGGCGTCGGCGCGGGCGAGGCCGTGGTGCAGTTTTTCGCGCATCGGGCCGGACGGGAAGACCGAACCGTCGCCAAAGGGCCATTCGTCGCCGCGCGTCTCGCCGTCGACGACGACGAGACTGAGAGTCTTCTTCAGCGTCGGGTTCTGGTGGGCGTCATCGAGGACGAGGACCCGGGCGCCGGCCGCCGCGGCGGCGCGGGCCCCGGCGACGCGGTCATGGGCGATCCAGGTCGGGCCGCCGTGGGACAGCATCAGGGGTTCGTCCCCGACCTCGGCGGCGGCGTGGACCATGGGATCGACCCGGGTCGGCTCGCGCAGCGATCCGCCATAGCCGCGCGACAGGATGTGGGCGTTGACGCCGGCCTCGTGCAGCAGGCGGACGGCCTCGCGGGTCACCGGCGTCTTGCCGGAGCCGCCGACGGTCAGATTGCCGACAGAGATGATCGGGATGCCGGGATCGACGGGCTCGGCGCGGGCGATGCGGCGGGCGGTGGCGGCGGCCCAGACCCAGGACAGGGGCTTCAGCAGGATGCGGGCGACCGCGCCGTGACGGGCGTCGCGTGTGTACCACCAGCGGGGGGTGTTGAGCTTCATCGGCGGCCCCGCGGGGCGAGGGGCAGCAGGGGCGCGAGCGTGTCCCACAGCCGGTCGAGGCCGGAGCCGGCCTCGGCGGCGGCGCGGCGGCCGCGTTCACCCATGGCCCTGGCGGCGATGTCGTCGGCCAGGAGCGGAGCGAGGACGGCCGGCAGGTCCCACGGGGCCTCGACCACGGCCAGGCCGCCGGCCTCGACCAAGGCCTCGGTGACGGCGGCCCAGTTGCTCATGTCGGGGCCGGTGACGGCGGGCCTGCCGAGCCGGGCCGGCTCCAGCGGGTTGTGGCCGCCGACGGGGGGCTTTTCGAGCGCCGCGGAGAAGGAGCCGCCCATGACCACGACGTCGGCGAGGCGCAGGAACAGGCCCATCTCGCCGAGGGTGTCAGCGAGGTAGAGATCGGTTTCGTGATCGGGCTCGCGGCCCTGCGAGCGTTGGGCGAAGGCATAGCCGTCGCGGGTGAGTGCAGCGGCGATGTCGGCGCTGCGGGCGGGGTGGCGCGGGACGAGGATCAGGCAGAGCCGGTCGGCCAGTTTGTCGAGGGCGCGGACGAGGGCGATCTCCTCGCCGTCATGGGTGCTGGCGGCGACGACGACCGGCCGGTCGCCGATGGCGGCGCTGAGGCGGGTGAAGGCGGCGGCGTCATGCGGCGGGGCCTCGCCGGAGAGTTTGAGGTTCACATGGCCGTCGATCCGGGCCCCGAGGCTGTGCAGCCGGGAGGCGGAGGCGTCGTCCTGCGGCAGGACGCGGTCGAAGGCGCTCAGGATCTCGCGGGCCGCGCCGGGGAAGCGACGCCAGCCCTCGACGGTCTTCTCGGTGATGCGGGCGCTGGCGAGGACCAGTTTCACGCCGCGCCCGCGGGCCGCGAGGATCAGATTGGGCCAAAGTTCACTCTCGACGAAGACGGCCAGCGACGGACGCCAGTGGTCGAGGAAGGCGGCGACGGCGCCGGGCGTATCGACCGGGGCGAACTGGTGGACGACGCCGGCCGGCAGCCGCTTCGCCAGCAACTGGGCCGAGGTCAGGGTGCCTGAGGTGACCAGCACGGTCAGGTCGGGCCGCTTCTGTCGCAGACGTTCGACCACGGGCAGCAGGGACAGGGTCTCGCCGACGCTGACGCCGTGCAGCCAGACGAGGTCGCCATCGGGGCGGGCGACCGAGGCGCGGCCGAGCCGTTCGTCGACGCGGGCGGGGTCCTCCTTGCCCTGTTTGGCGCGGGCGTCGAGCAACCGGGGCGCCAGCGGCTCCAGCAGGCGGGTCAGTATGCGCCACGCGATCAGGGCGGGACTCACCTAGATCTGCTCCAGCCCGGTGAGGGCGTCAGCCCTGGCCTCGACGGCGGTGATCCGCTCCCGCCAGTCGGCGGTGACGTCGGCCAGATCGGCGCCCTCGGGGAAGTCGGCACGCTCCCAGACGACGGCGCCCTTGCCGAAGGGAAGGGGGATAACGGTGCGGTCCCAGTTGTTCAGGCGGATGGCCGGTTTGCAGGACAGGCCGACGAACAGGACCGGCGCCTTCGACAGCCTGGCCAGAACGATGAGGCCTTCGGCCATGCTGTGAACCGGGCCGCGGGGGCCGTCGGGGGTGATGGCGAGGCCGCCGACCTTGAGCTGGCGCAGGCCGTCGCGCAGGGCCTGGGTCCCGCCCTTGTCCGTTTCGCCCTTGTCCCGGTTGGCCGAGGAGCCGCGCACGGCGGGGATGCCGAGCCGGGCCATCGCCCGGGCGAACAGTTCGCCATCGGCGCTGCGGGAGATCATTCCCTTGATCGGCTGGGCCCGGCCCAGCGGCCACGCGGCCGGGGCCAGCGAGGTGCGAGAGTGCCAGAAGACGGTCAGAACGCCGCCGCCCTGATCCCAGATCGCTTCGGCGGCCTGCCGGTTGTGGTGGGTCCAGCGGATGGTGACGTAACAAAAGCGCAGCCAGCCGGCCAGGATCCAGCCGAGGGCGCTCTGGACCGCGGGGTTTCGGAGCGGCTTCATGCGACCGTCGCGACGGTTACGGGCTCGCCGTCGAGCGACTGCTGCCGCGCGAGCCGGGAATAGAGGCCGCCCAGTTTGACGAGCTGGGCGTGGCTGCCGGTCTCGACGATGCGACCGGCGGCGATGACGTGGATGCGGTCGGCATTGCGGACCGTGGACAGGCGGTGGGCGATCATCAGGGTGGCGCGACCGTGCATCAGGCGCTCAAGGGCCGCCTGGACGAGGGCCTCGCTCTCGGTGTCGAGGGCGCTGGTGGCCTCGTCGAGCAAGAGGATGGGGGCGTCCTTGAGGAAGGCGCGGGCGATGGCGATGCGCTGGCGCTGGCCGCCGGACAGGCGCAGGCCCGCCTCGCCGGCGCGGGTGGCGTAGCCCTCGGGCAGGGCGGAGATGAACTCATGGGCGGCAGCGGCCTGGGCGGCGGCGACGATGTCCTCGGCCGTGGCGCCGGGCCGGCCGTAGGCGATGTTGGCGGCGAGGGTGTCGTCGAACAGGAAGGGCTCCTGCGTCACCAGGGCGATCTTCGAGCGCAGGTCGTGGAGCTTCAGCTCGCGAATATCACGGCCGTTGACGGTCACGGCGCCGGCGGTGACGTCATAGAAGCGCGGCAGCAGGCTGAGCAGGGTGCTCTTGCCGCCGCCGGAGGGACCGACGAGGGCCACGGTCTCTCCGGGCGCGACGGTCAGGGAAACGTCGGACAGGGTCGGGGCGCCGCCTTCGGCCGCCGGCGCGTAGGCGAAGGAAACGCGGTCGAAGGCCACGGTGATGGGCCCGTCGGCGAGCGGCGCCGCATCGGGCGCCTCGCGGATCTCGGGTTCGATATCGAGGGCGGAGAACAGGCGGCGGGCGGCGGTCAGGCCCTCGGACATGACGGTCTGCAGATTGGTCACCTGCCGCAGTGACTGCCCCGCGGCCATCAGCAGGCCGATGTAGGCGGCGAAGGCGCCCACGCTCATCGCTCCGTCCTGCGCCCGCCAGCCGGCGTAGGCCATGACGGCGGCGACCACGATCATGGCCACGAGGTTGGAGAAGGGGCCGGCGAAAGCCCGGCTGTCGGCGGACTTGATGACGTGGCGCTGGCGGCGGGCGACGACCTCGCCGACGCGGTCCTGTTCGGCGGCCTCGCGGTTCTCGATCTTGATCAGGCGGACGCCGTCGAGGTTCTCCATCAGGGCGGTGGAGAGGTTGGAGGTCTCGACCATGGCCCCGGTGGTGGCCTTGCGCATCCGCTTGCCGAAGCGGCGCATGACGAAGGCGATGACGGGGGCGCCGAGCAGGACGATCAGGGTCATGCGCCAGTCGATCCAGACCATGTAGCCGATGACGGCCGCCAGGGTCAGGGCGTGCTGGGTGTAGTTGACCACCCCGTTGGTGAAGGCCTCGCGCACCAGATTGGCGTCGAACAGGACGCTGGAGACGAAGCCGCCGGAATGCTGGCTGCGCAGCCGGGCGAGGTCGGCGCGGATCATGGCGCCGAACAGCCGCACCTGGATGTCGCCGACGATGCCGTGGCCGAGGCGGTTGACGAGGGCGGCCTGGCCGAGGGCGGCGGCGGTCCAGATCAGGCCGGCGCCGATGATGATGGCGGGGATGGCGGTCAGGGCCCGACCGGGCGGGACGGTGAAGACGTACCAGATCGTCACCGCCTCGCCGAGAAACAGGCCGTTGATCGCCGGCTCGAGCAATTGCAGGACCGTGGCGGCCATGATCCCGACCACGGCGGCGCAGGCGATCGACAGGAACAACGGCGTCCGGTGGTGAGAGAGATAGTCGCGCCAGATGCGGCCGAGCAGCGGGCGCAGGGGCTCTTTCTCGTCAGCGGGGGCGGCGGGCGGCGTCATTGGTCCGAGGTCGGACGGCTGGGGGGCGAAGTCAAGCGGGGAGGCGGTCTACCGGCCATTCGCGAACGTCAGGCGGAGAAGCAAGGCCGCCAGGGTCGCGGCGTCATCGGCTCCGTCCACGCCGGTCGACCTTAAGGCGGTTGGTTGCGGCGGGGCCATCGGGTCCGCGTCGCTGCCGGGCGAGCAGGCTCCCGTCAAGGCCAACGACGCTAGCGACACGAGGCGGAGAAAGCTCATCGAGACGATCCGGAGACGGCCAGTGCAGGCGTTGAGCCCGGGGGGCGAAGCAGGCCCGGACGCTGGGACAGCACGACGGCCGCGACCACGAAGCCGCAGAACAGCGCGCCCTCGATGCCGCCGGTGACCGTCTGGCTGATCGGGCCGAAGCCCGCTTCGCCGAACAGGCCGCCGATCGGGTCGAGGCTGAGGCGGGAGTCGGGAAATTGCCGGGCCAGCAGGTCGAGGCTGCCGCCCATCAACCGGCCGCCGAGTCGGGCGATCAGCACGCCGACGACGGCGCCCGTGAGGGCGGCGGCGGCGACGCTGACCCGGAGGCCGAATCCGCGGACCAGGCACAGCCAGGTCCCGAACCCGATTGTGGCGCCGAGCAGGGCGCCTTCGCCGGCGCCGGTCATCGCCGCCGGTGACTGGCCGAACAGGAGGTTGAAGGCGTCGACTCCCAGCAGTTTGACGACCGCGCCGACGATCAGGCCGCCGAAGGCTCCGCCAAGGACGCCGCCGAACCCGAAGCGGGGCCGCAACTGCCTGGCCGCCGCGATCCCGAAGGCGACGCCGGCGCCGCCGATCAGTCCGACGCCGGCCGTGATGATGATGAGCACCAGAACGATGGAGGCCGATCCCATGCCCGACGGCAGGGGCTGGGCGGCGCCGAAGCCGTAGAACAGGCCGCCGAGAGCGCCGGCGACTCCGCCGCCGAACATCCCCGCGCCGCCCAGTTGCAGCACCGGCGGCCAGAAGCCTGTCGGGGCCGCGGGCGGAGCGGCCGCGGACTCAAGGCCCGACACCGGGGCGATGAAGCGGTAGCCGTGTTTGGGGACGGTCTCGATGAAGCGTGGCCGGGCCGCGTCGTCACCGAGCTGGCGGCGGATGGTGCGGATGCACTGGGTCAGGGCCTCGTCGGTGACGGGCACGCCGCGCCAGACCTCTGCGAGAAAACGGTCCTTGGAGACCAGCCGGCCCTGTTCACGCACCAGCAGGGACAGGGCGTCGAGATAGCGGGCGTTCAGCTCGACCGGCGCGCCGTCGCGGGTCAGCCGGCGATCGGCGGGGTCGAGGCGGAAGCCGTCGAAGCCATAGCTGCCGGAGGGCATGGGTGAGCGATACCTCGGTCGGAACACGGGCCAGTCAGGCGACGCGGCAGGCCGGAAGCGTCACCCATGCGTCCGGGCAAGGCAATGGCCAATCACGGGGCCGGCCCTCGGGGTCGGGAAGTTTCGCGCGACGGGATGACGCCCCCGTGCCGACCCGCTATCTGCCCTCCATGGCGCGTTACGACCTCTCCACCCCCGGCGGCCGGCTCAAGGCGCGGTGGGACTATGTCTGGAAGGACCACGCCTTCCTGCGGCGGTGGTTCATGAACGCCCACTGGCTGGGGCCGGATCTGGTGCGGACCAACCAGCCCTCGCCGCGGCAGCTGGCATACTGGAAATCACGCGGGATCCGGACGGTCATCAACCTGCGCGGGGCGCGGGACGAGGCCTATTATGCGCTGGAGAAGGACGCCTGCGAGCGGCTGGGTCTGACGTTGATCGACGCGCCGCTGGATTCGCGCGATCCGCCGCAGAAGGACCGGGTGCATCGGGCGCGGGAGCTGTTCCGGACGATCGACTATCCGGTTCTGATCCACTGCAAGTCAGGGGCGGACCGGGCCGGGATGATGGCGGTCTTCTATCGCCATTTCCATCTGGGCGAGCCGATCAGCATGGCCATCGAACAGCTGTCGAAGAAATACCTGCACAGCCGCGAAGGTCTGACCGGTGTGCTGGACTACACCCTGGAAAAATACCTGCGTGAGGCGGAGCCTGCGGGGGTCGGCTTCATCGACTGGATCGACAGCGACGCCTATGACCCGAAGGCGATCCGGGCCGAATTCGAGGCCGGCTGGTGGGGCACCATCCTGACCGAGAGACTGCTGAAGCGGGAATAGGGCCTCAGCCCCACGGACCGCGGGGTTCGCCCGGTCCACCGCTTTCAGCCGCGATCTCGGCCTCGCGCCGCGCCTTGCGCTGGGCGTTCCAGGACTTGAGCCAGTCGGTCTCGCGCCGGTTGCCGCGCCAGACGGCGATCCACAGCGCCAGCACCAGCAGCATGGAGACCAGGGAGGCGATTTCCGTCCCGTCGAAGGTTCGGCCAAAAAGGGTCAAGGGCGGGGTTCCTCGGAGGGGCGGGCGGGGGGCGGCGGGTCGGCGGGCAGGGATTCGCCCGGCGTCACCGGATCGTTCCAGGCCGTGTCGCCCTCGCGGGGTGCGGTGGTGGTGGCCCCGGGCTTGCGGCGAATGGCCCAGACCACAATGCCGACGCCGAGCGCGAGCAGGGCCAGGACGATAAGGGTGGGGGCCATCGGGTCTCTCCGGGTCAACTTACTGTATAGCCTGAAAGCGCTTCAGGCCGACCCGGGGTTCCGTCGTCAGTGTCCGTGAGCGTCGCCGCGCGGATCGATCATGCGGTGGGCGTGCAGGATGAAGAACCGCATATGGGCGTTGTCGACCGTGGCCTGGGCCCGGGCCTTCCACGCCTTGCGGGCCTCTTCGTAGTTCGGGAAGGCGCCGACGAACTCGACCTTGGACAGGTCGCGGAACACCGGCGCGTCGAGATGGCGCAGCTCGCCGCCGATGACGAGGTGGAGGAGTTGGTCCGTTTCGGCGGGCGTGGTCATGGGGCGGGTCCGGGTAGAGGGGGAGCTAGCGGGGCGCCAGCGGAATAGGCGCTGTGCGCCGCACGATCAACGGGTGAAGCGCGGGGGCGCTGCATACGAGACTGTTCTGACGGGGGTCGGCCTGGTTGAACAGCCACGCTCGGCCGTGGTGATCGCTGACCTTGCCGCCGGCCTCCTCGACGATCAGGGCTCCGGCGCAGACGTCCCAGTCGCATTTCGGGGTCAGGTTGATGGCGGCGTCGAAGGCTCCGGCGGCGACCAGGGCCATGCGATAGGCGATGGCGTTGCGTTTTTCGAACCGCATGGCCGGCCAGGGTTCGGCCCAGAGCGGCCCCTCCATCAGCATCGCATCGGCCAGGACCGAAGCGTCGTCGAGGTCGCGGGTGTCGGAGGCGGTGATCGGGCGGCCCTGCAGGAAGGCGCCGCCGCCGAGGGTGGCGGTGAAGGTCTCGCCGAGGGCCGGGGCGTGGATGACGGCGGCGACCGGGCGGCCGTCCTCGACGATGGCGATGGGAATGCACCACCAGGGCTTGCCCTTCATATAGGCGACCGTGCCGTCGATCGGATCGACCACGAAGAGGCGGGATTTCGAGAGCCGGTCGGCGTTGTCGGCGGTCTCTTCCGACAGCCAGCCGTGGTCGGGTCGGGCGGACAGCAGCACGTCTTTCAGAAGCTGATCGACAGCCATATCGGCCGAAGTGACCGGCGAGCCGCCGGACTTGGACCAGACCTTCAGACCGGCGTCGCGTTCGGCGAGCGCCAGCCGGCCGGCGGCCTCGGCCGCGTCGCGGATCAGGTCGAGGTCGTTGGCCAGGTCGCTCATTTGCCGGCGATGGCGACGCCGTCGAACATCAGCGACGGGCTGTTGAAACTGCCGCGGAACTCCAGGTCCGAACCGCGCTCGAGCCGGGTCCAGAGCTGGGCGAGATTGCCGGCGACGGTGACGCCGCTGACCGGCCAGACGATCTGGCCGTTCTCGAACCAGAAGCCCGAGACGCCCGCAGACCAGTCGCCGGTGTTGGCGTTCAGCGAGGGACCGAACATGGAGGTGACCAGCAGGCCGGTCCCGGCCGCGGCCATCAGGCCGTCGAGGTCGCGGTCTCCCGGCTCCAGATGCAGGTTATGGGTCGAGACTCCCGGAGGTCCGGCCAGGCCGCGCGAGGCGTGGCCGGTGGAAGCGAGGCCCAGCTGGGCGGCGGCGGCGCTGTTGAGCAGCCAGGTGGTCAGGACGCCGTCCTGCACGATCGACTGGCGCGACACTGCGACGCCCTCGTCGTCAAAGGGGGTGGAGCCGAGGCCGCGCTTGCGGAAGGGATCGTCAATCAGGTCGACGCCGGGGGGCAGGATGCGCTGGCCCAGCCGGTCCTTCAGGAAGGAGGTGCCGCGGGCGATCGAGGGGCCAGAGATGGCGCCGAGGATGGGCGACAGGACCTGCGTCGCGACACGGTTCTCGAAGATCACGGGTGCGGTGGTCGAATCGATCTTGCGCGGACCGGTGCGGGCCACGGCCCGGCGACCCGCGAAGTCGCCGATCGAGGCGGCCGAAGGCAGGTCGGACAGGTGGCGGACGGCGCGGTGCTCGCTGCCCCTTTCCATGGCCCCGTCCTTCTCGGCGATGACCCCGGCGCCGAGCGAAAAGGCCGAGCCGTGATAGGCGCCGTCGAAGCCGTGCGAGGTGACCAGCCGCCAGCGGCTGGACGAGGCCGAAGCGTGGCCGCCTTCCGATTTCGAAACGCCGGGCACGGCCAGGGCGGCGGCCTCGGTCTCGGCGGCGGCGGCTTCCAGATCGGCGGCGCTGCGTTCGGCCGGATCGAACAGGTCCAGGTCGGCGAAGGGGCCGCGGGCGAGGCGATCCTGCGGGGCGAGACCGGCGTAGGGATCTTCCGGGGCCAGCCGGGCCATGGCCACGGCGCGCTCGACCAGTCGGGCGCGGGTGGCGTCCGAGAGATCTGAGGCCGAGACCGTCGCCATCCGGCGGCCGATGAAGACGCGCAGGCCGAGGTCGCGGCTCTCCTCGCGCTCGACGTCCTCGAGCTTGCCGTTGCGGACGCCGACGGACAGGGCGGCGCGCTCGGCGGAGACGGCCTCGGCGGCGTCGGCCCCGGCTCTTAGCGCGGCGGCGACCAGATCGGGCAGGATGTCGGGAGAGGCGGCGGACGCGGTACGGTCAGGCATGCCCCGATATGGCCGGGCGGGCGGTTCCGCGCAACGGCGCCGACGTCAGAGACCGCCGAACGCGCGTCCGATCAGGACCCCGGCGCCGAAGATGAGCGCGGCCTGGGTCAGAATCATCCCCGCCACCCGCCCGAACGACGGCTGTTTCGGCCGGCTCAGGCCCCAGGCATGGAGCATGCGGCCGATCAGCATCCCGCCGCCGATCAGATGGATCCAGATCGGCTGGAAGCCGAGCACGGCCAGAAGCACCAGAACGGCCAGACAGGGCGGAATGTATTCCGCCGCATTGCCGAAGGCCCGGCTGGCCGCTGTCAGTTCAGGGTGGCCGCCGTCGCCGAACGACACGGCCAGGCGCCGGCGGGTGAAGATCGTCCGGAACGACAGGATGACCAGCAGCAGGATCGAGAGGCCGCTCCACAGAGCCGCGGCCTGCGGGGCCGTCATGGCGTTCAGCAAATCCATCAGTTCTCTCGCCCCACCGGATAGAGCCGGTAGCGGTCATCATAGAACGGGGTTCGCTCATAAAACCACTGCAAACGGGCGTCGCCATTGGCGGCGAAATCGGGCTCCGCCGCCAGCTTCGCCTCGAACTCGGCCTTCAGGGCCGGATCGGCGGCCATCATGGCCTCGGCCAGCGGGGCGATGGCGTAGCCCTCGATATATTCGACGCGGCTGAGCACCTCGGGGAACAGGCCCCAGGCGAAGAAGCTCTCGCTGGATTGCGGCTCCAGGAGAAGGACGACGATGTCGCCGAGCGGCTGGTCGGTGGGGACCCGGACCGAGCCGACGGGGAAGGTCCAGTCGCGGCGCTCGGGCGTCACGCCGGCCACGGTGACCGGCACATGGCCCTCATTGGCGCGAGTCCCCAGCTTCGGCTCGTCGAGACGCAGCATGTCGAGGCTGACCGTGCGCGGGGCGTCCAGCGTCTCCATGCTGACGCCATGCAGGCGCAGGCGTTCGATGATGTCGGCGCGGTGACCGGGCACCCAGTAGGCCTCGGGACGCTGCAGGGTCAGGGTCGGGCGCGAGCCGTAGAAGGGCAGGGCCCAGGGCTCGGGGTCCGGCTCGCCCAGCCAGCGGATCTCCTGCCGGCCGGAGGCGGGGCTGTCGTACATCTCGTAGCGGATACCCTTGAAGGTCCGGGTGTAGGCAGGGGTGGGGTCGGACGCGAAATTGGCGGGAATCTCGGCCGGGCGCAGGGTCATGTCCGCGGCGATGGCGGCGCGCAGGGCGGGGCCTTCGACGGCCAGGCGACGCATGGCGGCCTCGAGGAAGACATAGGTCCCCAGCACCCGCTGCTCATAGGGTTTCAGGCTGTGGTTCTCGATCAGGATGGTCGGGACGTGGGCGGCCGAGCCCCAGCCGTTGGAGAAGCGCTCGCCGAGGCCGCCGTCCGACAGCCCGGCGCGGGGATCATCGCCGACGCCGAAGACCAGTTCGCCGGGGATATGGCCCTCGGCCTCCATGGCGGCGTTGACGGCGGGTTTGAAGGCGTCGTCCAGCCAGCGGGCGATGGCGGGCGAGCGGGACCAGACGCCGTTCTCGCCGTTGTAGCCGTAGGTGATGTCGTACTGGTAATCCATGCCGTCGGTGACGTGGATGTCGACGTACAGGTCCGGCCGGTATTTGAGCACGAGGCCGCGCACGGCGCGCATCTCGGCCTGGTCCAGTTTCAGATAGTCGCGGTTGAGGTTCTGGTTGGTCGCTGTGTTGCGCCAGCCCTGGATGCGGGGACCGCGCTGGTTGGGACGGCTGTAGGCCCCGGCGCGCTCGTGGCCGTCGACCGACAGGATGGGGATGAGGATCAGATTGACCCGGTCCAGCAGGTCATCCTTGCCGTTGAAGGCGATGTCGCGGAGCAGCATCATGCCCGCGTCCTTGCCGTCGATCTCGCCGGGGTGGATGCCGGCCTGGGCCAGCAGCACGGGCTTGGACGGATCGAAATCGGCGCCGTCCTTCGAGGCGATGACGGCGTAGATCGGCCGGCCCTCGGGCGAGACGCCGAACTGTTCGATGCGGATCAGGTCCGAGGCGGCGTCCAGACGGTCGAACCAGGCGCGGGTGTCGGCGTAGTTCGGGCTTTCATCATGTTCGGCGTCGGCCTCGAAGGCTGTGACCCAGGGGTCCGAGGCGTCGCGCAGCAGGGCGCGGCTGGCTCCGTCCCACGCGGGCGCGGGCGGCAGGAACGGCTGGTCCCAGGGGGCGACGTTGGAGGGGGACGGGGACTGGGACATGACGGGACTCGAGCACAGGGCGGCCAGGACGGCGAGGATCAGGGTGGGGCGCATGGAGCCTTCCTCGGCCAAATGTTCGCGTCCGACAAGCCGTCGGCGTCAGCCGGGCGGCGACCATCCGCCCGCGGCGATCAGGACCGCGGCGGACCGGAGGACATTGAAGATGCTGTAGGCGACGACCACGACAAGGGCGCCGACGGCGGCTCGCCGCCACGGCGCGAAGGCGGCCGTCGCCGTGCCGAGAACGAAGATCGCCATGCCGGTCCACAGGCGCGGCGTGGACAATTCGGCGAAACCCGCACTGACGCTCATCAGGCTCGCGAACAGGCCGGCGACGATGAGGTTGGCCGCCAGGACGCAGGTGAAGACCAGCCGGCGGTGGGCCCAGAAATGCTGGTCCAGATCGATCCGGTCGCTGACGCCCTCGGCCGTGACCCGCGGAAAGGTCACGCTGGCGGCGACGTAGAAGGTCGCGGCCACCACCAGACCGACGAACAGCAGCGACAGATTGAAGGGCGCGCCCTGGAAGATGGTCCAGGCCTGCGACCAGAAGGTCGCCACGTCCATGGCCACGAAGATGGCCAGCAGGGGCGTCAGCCAGCCGAAGCGCACACGCTGGCGCTCATGCAGCACGCGCGCGAAACCGCCGACCAGCTCGGCCACCGAGAGGCCTAGCAGCAGGCCGTAGAAGCTGAAGAAGAATTCGAACGCGCTCAAATGCCGTCCCCCGAACCGCGCATTGCCGCATTAAGGGGTGAATCGCTTCGACGTCACCCCGCAATCGGCGCCCCGCCAGACAGGCGGGCGCCGAGCGAGAGGCGCGTTCCGTATTCCGTCCTAGCGGTTCAGCTTGGCCTCAAGCTGGTCGACGACCCTTTGGGCGGCCGTGCGCCGGACCCCGAGGGCGTCGATCTGCGCCTGCTGCTCCGCAGAGAGGCCGCCGGCCGTTTCACCCGCCGCGCGGATATTGGCGATCTCGCTGTCGACGTCGAGGATCTCGTCCCGCGCAGCGTACATCCGGTCCTCTTCAGCCTCGGTCAGGCGCGGCGCGGGCCGCACCCGGCGCGGCGGATCGCGGCGGGCGCCGCTGCCCACGCGCACCTGGGCGTCGGACGGAGTCGGGACATAGACCACCGGAGCCGCGACTGCGGCGGCGAGCAGGGCAACAAGCGCGAGCTTCATGACATGTCTCAAAGGGAGGAAAGAAGCGGCGAGACTATTACGGTTCTGTCATTTGGAAAGCGTTTTTCGGACACATTCGCCGAAGGAAAAATCGGGAGCTTATTTCCAGATCGGCGCGCCATCCCCGGGCAATCCGAGCCGGTCCCACATCTCTGACACCCGCTCCACGACGGCCGCCTCCATGTGGATTTCCTCGCCCCATTCGCGCTTGGTCTCTGGCGGCCATTTGTCGGTGGCGTCGAGGCCGATCTTGGAGCCGAGGCCACTCTCCGGGCTGGCGAAGTCGAGATAGTCGATCGGGGTGTTCTCGATGACGGTGATGTCGCGGGCCGGGTCCATCTTGGTCGAGATGGCCCACATGACCTGTTTCCAGTCGCGGGCGTCGATGTCGTCGTCCACGACGATGACCCATTTGGTGTACATGAACTGGCGCAGATAGCTCCAGACGCCGAGCATCACCCGCTTGGCGTGGCCGGGGTAGGCCTTCTTCATCGACACCACGGCGATGCGGTAGCTGCAGCCCTCGGGCGGCAGCCAGAAGTCCGTGATCTCGGGGAACTGGGCCCGCAGCAGGGGTATGAAGACCTCGTTCAGGGCCTCGCCCAGCACCGAGGGCTCATCGGGCGGGCGGCCTGTGAAGGTGGTCAGATAGATGGGGTCCTTCCGCATGGTGATGGCGGTGACCTGGAAGACCGGGAAGGTCTCGACCGAGTTATAGTAGCCAGTGTGGTCGCCGTAGGGGCCCTCGGCCGCGTGCTCGTCGAACAGGACATGGCCCTCCAGCACGATCTCGGCGTTGGCGGGAACCATCAGTGGCACGGTCTTGCACGGGACCAACTCAGCCTTGGCCCCGCGCAGCAGGCCGGCGAACTGGTATTCCGACAGGGTGTCGGGCACCGGCGTGACGGCGGCGAGGATGGTGCCCGGGTCGGCGCCGAGCACGACGGCGCAGGGCAGGGGGCCCTTCTTTCCGGCCTTCTTGTGCCGGGCGTAGTGCTGGGCCCCGCCGCGGTGGGCCAGCCAGCGCATGATGGCCTTGTCCTTGCCCAGAACCTGCATGCGGTAGATGCCGAGGTTGAAGTCGTCCTCGCGGTCCTCGGACGGCCCCTTGGTGACGACGAGGCCCCAGGTGATCAGCGGCGCAGGCTCGCCGGGCCAGCAGCCCTGGACGGGGAGGGATGTCAGGTCGATCCGGTCGCCGGTCAGCACCACGTCCTGGACAGCGGCTTTCTTCACCACCTTGGGCCGCATCGACATGACGGTCTGGGCCAGCGGCAGCATTTCCATCGCGTCCGACAGGCCGCGCGGCGGGGTCGGATTGCGCAGGAAGGCCAGCAGCTCGCCGACCTCCCGCAGTTCGGCGGCGGTGGTGCGGACCTTCTTTTCCATGGTCACGCCCATGGCCACGCGCTTCACCGTGCCGAACAGATTTGCGAGGCAGGGGATGGGGCTGATCGAGCCGTCAGGCATGACGGGCTTTTCAAACAGGACCGCCGGGCCGCCGTTGCGCAGCAGCCGGGTCTGGATCTCGGTCATCTCGAGGTGGGTCGAGACGGGTTCGGAGACACGAACCAGTTCGCCCTCGGCCTCGAGCATGGCCATGAAGTCGCGCAGGGATTTGTAGGCCAAGGGGGACGCTCCGTGAGAGCGTCCGGATTAGGCGGACGCGGCCGTCCTGTCACCCGGCGCCTTGTCTCACCCGCTCAGTAGGCCCGTGTATCCGACACCAGGGCCCACAGTGGCAGGCGCAGGGCGCTGGTGGCGGCGCCGATCTGGGCGGTGGTCAGATGGGCGCGGCCGGCTTCGGCGCGGCGGGCCTCCTCGGCGGTGATGTGCAGGACGGCAGCCAGGTCATCGACGCCCATGCCGCGGTCCTCGCGCCACCGCCTCAACCTTGCGCCGACCGCTGCGTCGAGCGGATCGACGCCGGGAAAGCCCAGCACCGAGCCCATCTGTTCGCTCCCTTGGCGCGCCGACTGTGCGCGGCGCTTCAGGCCCATTCTTCATCCCATTTGAACACGGGATCAATCCAGTCGCCCAGACGGCCGTCGGGGCGGGCGAGGGCGTGGACTCGGTCGACCTCCTCTTCCGTCAGCTGGAAGTCGAAGATGTCGAAATTCTCCTCGGCCCGGTGAACCTTGGAGGTGCGGGGGATGGCGATGACGTTCTGCTGGATCAGCCAGCGCAGGGTGACCTG
>JAHKAM010000081.1 GCA_018826515.1 Alphaproteobacteria bacterium | reverse complement strand
CGCTGGCGCGGCGGCCTGCGGCTGCGGTGTCGGCTCGGGCGCAACCACCGGCGCGGCGTCCATCGGCGTCGCTGCCGAGGCGTCCGGCGCCGGCTGGGCCTCGACTGGCTGAGGTTCGGCGGCCGGCTGACAGGCGCCCAGGGTGAACGCCGCAGCGGCGGCGAGGATCGAGAGTCTCATGTGGCAAGCTCCTGAAGAAATGGGCGGCCGTCGAGCGAGAGTGAGCGACGCCTTCATAATGGAGTACGCGGGCGCGAGCCGCAGCCCTCGCCCGATATGGATCGACCGGCCCTGGCTCCCGTAGGAATGCAGCGATCAGCGAGCATAGACGAACGGCCGGAAGCCTTCAGTCCGGAACGGCCCGAAAGGCGGCCGTGCCGTCCAGGGCCTCAGACAATTTGCGACGGGCGCGCGCCACGCGGGTCTCTACCGTCTTTGTAGAGACGCCAAGCAGTCCGGCCGTTTCCGCCTGACTGCGTCCCTCGATCGTGGTGAGCAGGAGCGGCGCCTTGAGGTGAGGGGGCAAACGGCTCATCGCCTCGTTCAGCCGGGCGAGCCGGTCGCGGGCCTCCATCCGTTCATCCGCCGACTCGGCCCCGTCCGGCACGGACATGGCTTCCGGCGACGAGAGATCGACGCCGCCCCGGATGAGCCGTCGGACAAGACCGCGGCGGCTCCAGTCCCGGCATTTGTTGAGCGCGATGGTCCGGATCCAGGCCTCGAAGGGGCGCGTCGGATCGTAACGGCGAATGTTGATCCAGGCCGCCGCATAGGTCTCCTGCAACAGATCCCATGCCTCCTGCTCGTCGCCGACATAGCGCCGGATGAAGCGGAACAGAGCCGTCTTGGTCTGCCGCATCAATTCGCTGAAGGCCGCCCGGTCGCCCCCGGCGGCGCGGGCTGACAGGTCCGCTGAACTCTCCACCCGGACCGCTAGTCTTCGTTGGGCGTAAGAGCCGCGACGATGCGGTCGTCGAAGACCTCCGCCTGGGCCGGCGTCAGCACGGACCGCATCTCGAAGACGTGGGTGATGGTCTCCTTCTGCAGGGCGCCCATCGCGACGTGAAAGTGGTCCACCGCGGCCTGGACCTGGGGTCCGTCGCCATCACTCTGTTGGATGGCGCGCGCCAGTTCCAGATTCGCCGCGCGGATGTCGGCTTCGAGCGCGGGCCGGCGGGCGGCGAACCGGGCTTCGACGGCCTCGATACGGGTCAGCTGATCAGGCGAGAGCTTCAAGTCATGGTGGACGATGTCGTGCAGGGACGGCGGTTCGCGCCGGCTGAGCACCCAACTGGCGCTGATCCAGGTGCCCGCGCCGCTGGCGACAGCCGCCAGCACGGCGGTCAGTGCGATCGCCCGCCAGCCGCGCATCACCGGCCGGCTTCCAGACGCACCAGGGGCGACAGACCCGCATCGACCGTGAAGATGGCCATATCCCCACGCGGTCGGGGAGCGGCGACCGCGCCGACGCCGCCCACGGTCAGGCCGGTGACCAGGGCCATGGCGACGGCGCCAAGGCGCAGTTGCCCGGTCAGTCTTTCGCCGCGAAGCGCCTCGACCCGGTTCCAGACGAGCGGCTCGAGCCCGTCGAGCGACCGACCGGCGGACATGGCCGCCGATCGATTCAGAAGATCATCCAGATTACGCGTCATCGAACACTCTCCTAGCGCCCCTAATCCCTACTACGCCGAAACGGGCGGAATCCCTCAATCGAGGGGACGGCTTCCCGGATGCGTAGTTAGCAGAAGGCACAGGATGTGAGAGAACAATGGCGATACGCAAATTTCTGCCGGGGCTCGCCCTGGCGCTGGCGCTTTCAGTCAGCGCGCCGGCGTACGCGCATGAGGCCCACGAGAAGGCCGCAGCAGCTCGGGCCCAGGTCGCCACGCCCACGGCCGCCGTTCCGGACGGCGGCGTGATGGCCATGCCGGGCATGGCCCAGGACATGGACCACGGAGCCATGATGGCGGACGAGGCTCCCAAGCCCATGCCCGAGCGCCTGTATCGCTGGCTCGGGGCCATGCATCCGGCCGCGGTGCATTTCCCCATCGCGCTGTTCCTCGTCGCCGCCCTTCTCGAGATCGCCGCGCTGACGCTGCGCCGGCCGGTCCTGACCCAGGGCACCCGCGTCATCATCGCCCTGGCCGCGATCTCCGCGGTCGCCGCGGTGGCGCTGGGGTGGTTCGCCATGGGCCTGCCCGGCAAGGACGACGCGACCCACGCCTATCACCGGTGGCTCGGCACCTCGATCGCCGTTCTGGGCCTGTTGAGCTGGTGGGCGAAGGAGCATTGGGTCCGCCGACCGGGACGCCGGCGTGAGCTGATCTACGTCGGCCTGTTGACGCTCACCGCCGCCGCCGTGATG
>JAHKAM010000046.1 GCA_018826515.1 Alphaproteobacteria bacterium | reverse complement strand
CGGCACATAGGCCGGCTCGTCCGCGCCGAACGCATAGCGCAGGCCCAGCGTCAGGGTGTGGCTGTCGTCGTAACGGCCCTGGAAGGGACCGGGGTTGGCGGCCGCCGTCGAGGTGAACGACGCGAACTCCATGTTCGACATCAGGTAGCGATAGGTCAGGTCCAGGTGGGCCCGGTCGCTGATCGCGAACGCCAGACCGCCGATGAACTGCGCCGCCAGCTCGGCCGAGCTGTCGTCGGCGCCGAAGCCGACCGTGCGGTTGCCGCCCAGGGTGCCCAGGACTTCGGTGTTGACCCGGTTGATGCCGGCGCCCAGTCCGATGAACGGACGAAGGGCGTCGCCCTCGCTGCCGAAGTCATAGATGACATTCATCATCAGCGTGGCGGCGCTGATCTCGCCGTCCGGCACGCCGCACGGGCCAGCCGCGGGACCGACCTGGCAGATGCCGGTCGGAAGCCCAGCCGTCGAACTGACGATCGACTCGATGTCGTTCGAGCGATAGCCGCCCTCGAGTTCGACGCGCCAGTTCTGGTCGAACCGGTAGCCCAGGCGCGCAAAAGCCGCCCAGTCGTCTTGAACGTCAAAATCGAACACGGGCGACGGAGCCGGCCCCACGTTCTGAGATACAGCTTCGATGGTCCCGATCGTGTGGTAGCCCGCGTCGATCGCGCCGTACCAGCCGTTCGGCTCGGCATTGGCGACGCCGGCCGACAGGGCGAGAGCCCCGACCGCGCTGGTGGCCAGAATAAGTGTTTTAACGCGCATGGGTGGATGCCCTCCGCAGCCCAAGTGAATTTGTGACGGCGCACTAGCCGCCGCTGAGGTGTCATAACAGCCCAGCTAGCCCAGGTCGAGACGGGTCGATACGAACGCTGGCAAGCGTGGCTGATGGGCTACAGGGGCGTCTCCCGCGAGCCGGTCCGGGGACTGTCGCCCTCGCCCGATCCCCCGGGAGGCGAGGCCTCCCCTCAGCCGCCCCCGGTTCGTCCGATCGCCTTGCCGGTTCCCTCGCAGACAGGGCAGGTTTCGCCGGCGGCGGTCGCGCCGGCGCCCTGACACTCGGGACACAGTGTGGGGTCCGGCTGCTGCAGCGAGGCCGGATCGACCGGGCTGGACGGCGTCAGGTCGCGATCGTCGATCTCATGCTCTTTCATACCGACGCCAACGGCCCCGGGACGCGCCGGTTTCATGATGACAGGGAGCGGGCCTCGCTTTAGGAGCCTGCTCATCATGGACGAGACCGAACGCCAATCCGAGGATCGAGGCTGGGACACGGCGAAGACGCTCGCCGAGGCCCTGCCCTATATCCAGATCTATGACCGCAAGACGGTGGTCATCAAATACGGCGGCCACGCCATGGGCGAGAGCGCGGTGGCCAAACAGTTCGCCGCCGATGTGGTTCTGCTGAAGCTGATGGGCGTCAATCCGGTCGTGGTCCATGGCGGCGGGCCGCAGATCAGCGCCATGCTGGAAAAGGCGGGGGTCAAATCCGCCTTCGTTGACGGCCTGAGGGTCACGGACGCCGACACCATGCAGGTGGCGGAAATGGTCTTGTCCGGCGCAGTCAACAAGGAGATCGCCCACTGGATCACCATGGCCGGACGCGAGGCCGATGTCCGGGGCGTCGGCCTGTCCGGCAAGGACGCCGGCCTGCTGACGGTCGAGAAGACCAAGCGCACCAAGCGCGACCCGGACAGCATGATCGAGCACGAGGTCGACCTCGGCTTTGTCGGCGAGCCGACCCGGGTCGATCCCAAGCTGATCAAGCGACTGCTGGAGTCGGACGCCGACTGGGTGCCGGTCATCGCGCCCATCGGGGTGACCGAGGACGGCCAGACCTTCAACGTCAATGCCGACACTGTGGCCGGCGCCGTCGCCGGTTCGCTGGGCGCCAAGCGGATGCTGCTGCTGACGGACGTGCCGGGGGTGAAGGGCGCGGACGGCGAGATCATTCGCCAGATGACCGTCGGCGAGGCCTCGAAACTGATCGAGGACGGCGTCGCCACCGGCGGGATGATCCCGAAGCTGCAGACGGCCATGGCCGCCGTTCGCGACGGCGTCGAGGCCGTGGTCATCCTTGACGGCCGTCGCCCCCACGCCATGCTGGTGGAGCTGTTCACCGAACACGGCGCCGGCACCCTGGTGAAGGCGTCTTGATCGACCTCTCGCACGTCTCCGCCTGGGTGTTCGACATGGACGACACCCTGTACCCGCGGGAGCAGGGGTTGATGAAGCTGGTCCAGGCCCGGATCAACGCCTACGTCGTCGAGGCGGCTGGCCTGGATCCCGCGTCCGCCGGCGTGCTGCAGCGCCAGTTTCTGGACGAACACGGCACGACGCTGGCGGGCCTCATGGCCAACTACACCATCGATCCCGACCATTTCCTGCACGACGTCCACGATGTGCCGATGGACGGACTGGAACCCAGTCCCCGTCTGGTCGAACAGCTGATGCGCCTGCCCGGCCGCCGCTTCGTCTTCACCAATGGCGCGCGCGAATATGCAACCCGGGTGCTCGACCGTCTCGGGGTCGCCGGCTGTTTCGACGGCGTCTTCGCCATTGAGGACGCCGACCTGACGCCGAAGCCCGCCCCCTCGACCTTCCGCCATGTCATCGAACGTTTCGGCTTCGAACCGCGTCAGGCCGCCTTCTTCGAGGACACCCCCCGAAATCTGGAGCCGGCCAAGGCGCTGGGCATGACCACCATCCTGATCGGCGACGGCCACGGGAAACCGCTGGGCGACCACATTGACCACATCGCACCCGATCTTCTGGATTTCCTGACCGACCTGACTTTCAAGGACGCCGCCGCATGACCGACCACGCGCATCTGGAATCCGTCATCGAGGCCGCCTGGGAAGACCGGACCAACGTCTCTGCCGCCAGCCACGGCGAGGTCCGCAAGGCGGTCGACCAGGCTCTGGACCTGCTGGACTCGGGACAGGCCCGGGTCGCCTCGCGCGGCGCCGACGGGGTCTGGACCACCCATCAGTGGCTGAAGAAGGCCGTCCTGTTGTCGTTCCGGCTCAACGACAACGAGATCATGCGCGGCGGCGACCGCGGGCCGGCCAGCCATGCGCCCGGCGTCGGCCCATGGTGGGACAAGGTCTCCAACAAGTTCGGCGACTGGACCGCGGCCCACTATCAACAGGCGGGCTTCCGCTCCGTGCCCGGCTCAATCGTGCGGCGCGGCGCCTTCATCGGCCGCAACGTCGTGCTGATGCCCAGCTTCGTGAACATCGGCGCCTTCGTGGACGAGGGCTCCATGGTCGACGCCTGGGCCACGGTCGGGTCGTGCGCCCAGATCGGCAAGAACGTGCATCTGTCAGGCGGCGCCGGCATCGGCGGGGTGCTGGAGCCGCTGCAGGCCAATCCGACCATTATCGAGGACGGCTGTTTCATCGGCGCCCGCGCCGAGGTGGCCGAAGGCGTCATCGTGCGCGAGGGCGCCGTCCTGGCCATGGGCGTCTATCTGTCGGGTTCGACCAAGATCATCGACCGGGCCACCGGCGAGATCTTCCGCGGTGAGGTGCCGGCGTATTCGGTCGTGGTCCCGGGCAGCCTGCCCGATCCGAACGGCGGACCGTCGCTGTATTGCGCGGTGATCGTCAAGCGCGTGGACGCCCAGACGCGGGCCAAGACGGGCGTGAACGAACTTTTGCGGGACTAGGCGAGTCTTTCAACCCATGGTAACCTTGGCGGCATGTCCGACCGTCTTGCCAAGGCTTTCGACTTTTCCGGGCGACTCAGTTTCGCCGGTCGGCAGCGGCTCGAACGCAAACTGCTTCTGATCCTCTTGCTCAGCCTTGCCGGCCCGATATTTCTGCTCAT
The DNA here is from genome assembly GCA_018826515.1 of Alphaproteobacteria bacterium. Lineage (GTDB taxonomy): Bacteria > Pseudomonadota > Alphaproteobacteria > Caulobacterales > Caulobacteraceae > Brevundimonas. Next base: position 7,517 of record JAHKAM010000046.1, on the reverse strand, counting down.
GATCGGGACGCCGCTGCCGATTGCGGGCGCGATGGCGCTGCTCCTTGTACCAGTCGTGATCGGCTTGGCGGCCAGCGGTGTCCGCCGACTGCATGACGTCGGCCGCCACGCACATCGGGTCTATCTGAAGCGGCTGATCTGGTTCATAATTCTTGCCACGCCGTTCAACGTCGCAATCTCCTTTCCCGATCTGCCAGAGCAGGTCCGATGGGGCCTGGCGGGCGCCTCTGGCGTCGCGCTGATTGCCAGCCTCTTCAATCGCGACCTGACTTGGACGGAATGGTTGCGCGGCGAGCCCGGCCCCAATCGCTTCGGCCCCGCGCCCGAATAGCCGTCAGTTCACCGCCGCCAGCCGCACCAGCTTGCCGTCGGTCTCATCCGTGACGGCCCATACCGCCCCGTCCGCCGCCACCGCCACATCCCGCACCCGTTCGCCGAGGTCGGTCATCAGCCGCTCCTCGCCCACGACCCGGTTATCCTCCAGCACCAGCCGGGCGATGTGCTTTTCCTTGAGGCCCGCGACCAGCAGGTTTCCGCGCCATCCGGGGAACATGACGCCGTCGTAGACGGTCATACCTCCGGGCGCGATGACAGGATCCCAGTAATAGACCGGCTGTTCAGTGCCCTCACGGGCCGTGACGCCCGCATTGATCGCTCCGCCGCGATATTCGACGCCATAGGCCACGTCGGGCCAGCCGTAGTTGAGGCCCGCCCGGTCCAGGTTGACCTCGTCCCCGCCGCGCGTGCCGTGCTCGACCGTCCAGACGTCGCCGTTCCCGGCGATGGCGATCCCCTGCACGTTGCGGTGGCCCAGCGACCAGATCTCCGGCAGGGCGCCCTCGCGGCCGACGAAGGGGTTGTCGGCCGGGACGGAGCCGTCGGCGTTGATGCGGATGGTCTTGCCCATGTGCGAGCCGAGATCCTGGGCCTGGGGCCGCATCGCGGCATCCGAGCGCTCGCCGAGCGTGATGAACAGTTTGCCGTCGGGGGAGAAGGCGAGCGACGAGCCGTAGTGCAGCCGTCCCTCATAGGTCGGCAGGGCGCGGAAGATCACCTCGACGTTCCCGACCCGGGCCCCGTCGTCCGACAGCCGGCCACGCGCCACGGCGGTGCCGTTGCCGCCGTCACGGGGCTCGGCGTAGCTCCAGTATATCAGCCGGTCTCCGGCGAAGGTCGGGCCGATCACCACATCCAGCAGCCCCCCCTGGCCCTGGGGGTCGACGGCCGGCAGGCCGGCGATCGGCTCGCCGATCGCGCCTTCGGCGGTGATGATGCGCAGGCGACCGGGCCGTTCGGTCACCAGCCAGCGGCCGTCCGGCAGCAGGGCCAGTCCCCACGGCTCCACCAGCCCGGAGGCCACCACCGTGTGCGCCAGCGCCGCCTCTGTGCGCACCGCCGGCGCCCGCGTCTGGCCGGCGAAGGCGGGCTGTTGACCGGGCGCATTGGCGGGGCGGGTTTCCAGCGGATCGCCGGCCTGGGCGCCGTCCTGCCCGTTGGCCCCGCAGGCCGCGGCCAGGGTTACGACGGAAACGGAGACGGCGAGAGCGAGGAGGCGCATGGGAAACCCCTGGAATCGGACGCGAAACGAATGAACGTCGCAGCCTAGCCGTTCCCGTCGCGCCGCGTCACCCGCATGCGACGCATCGCCCCGGTCCGACGACGGCGTGAAGGCGGCTTGAAACCGCCGGCGCCCGCCTATATAGGCACCGCTCTTCCGGCGGACAGACCAGTTCCCGCCGGGACTCGCGCGACGCGATCGTCAAACGGGGCTGGGTAGCTCAGCTGGTTAGAGCGGTGGATTCATAACCCACAGGTCGGCGGTTCGAGCCCGCCTCCAGCCACCATTTTACCAATAGAAGTTGATGGGCGACCGAAACAGGGGCGGCCCGCATATCGATGCCCTGGCTCGCCGCGGGCGGCTACGCTGTGTCGGCTTCTTCGCGGTCCTTGGGCCTTCCGCGACTATGCCGGGCGGCTTCAGCCTTCAGGGCGACAATAGCCCGATCACTCGCAAATGCGTACTGGTATGGGAAGGCTGCGCCTGATTTGGTATGGCCGCTCGCATGTCGGGCGGCCATTTCAAGGACCTCCGATGATGCGTTGCACTTTGGCAGGGCTGATGTGGTGCGGAGTCGCCCTTTCCGGTTGCGCGACGACGCCGTCTGCGCCTCCGATCTACACGTCGATGGTCCTGTGGCCGAAGGGCGAAAAGAGTGCCTGCGACTTCAACAGGCCGCAGCGAGATGGCGCGCATGCGCTGAGCTACAGCTCGACGCCTCAATCCGTTTCCACAATGCGGCGACCTGCTCCGTTTCAATCTTATGCCGCGAGAAACGCCCAAATGCAGGTGAGGCCGGTTGCCGGCGACAGGCTGTGTCTGGTCCTGCGCAGGGGTCGCACCTACGGGGCTGCCGATGCCGTCTTCGGGTTCGAGGTCTCGGCGGTATCCCCGGAGGAATTTACGGTCACGCCGAAGATCGCCCGCATCAACCGACCGGCGCTGGGTAATGCGGGCGGCCACGTCGAAGTGAGGATCGGATTCGCGAGCGGGAGCTATCAACCCGAAGGCTCCGAAATGACTTCATCAGCCCGATTCGAACTGGGAGCGATCCCGACGGACGGGCAAGCCGTGGATTTTTCTTCACCCGCCGGGACCATCCGCTGGCCCGCAGCGACCGGCCAGTTTGATATTCTGAGGATTGGCGCATTGATTGTGGAGGCGCGCCTTGGGAGTCAGGTGACGATCGACGATCGTGAGCTCTCCGCAACCCTGTCCGCGACACCGTAGGGGGCAGGCTCGCCGCAACCCCTCTCCCCGCCCCGCGTTCACCGCCAAGGTTCAACGCTGAACGGGGATTTCTCATGCGCATCCAGACCTTCACACTCGCCGCTGTCGCCGCCCTGGCGCTGGGCTCCGCCGCCTGCACCCCCGCCGAGCAGGAGGCTGCCGAGGCTGACGCCGAGGTCGCGGCGGACAGGGCCGGAGAGGTCGCGGCCGAGGCCGGAGAAGTCATCGAGTCCGGCGCCATGAAGGCGGCGCGGGCGGTCGAGGAGGGCGCCGGCAATGTCGCGTCGCATCTCGAGGAGAACCAGGCCGAGGCAGCCGCACAGGGTCGTCCCGGCGCGGTCGATCCGGCGACGGAGGAGCGGGTCCCGGCCGAATAGGCCGTCAGGCCGGCTCGGCAAGAAGCGCGTCGATCAGGGCCCGCGCCTCGGGGCTGGCCCAGTCCGCCTCGCCGGCGAAGGACGCGCGAATGCGCCCGCGCCGGTCGAGCAATACGGTCTGTGGCATTTTTTCCTGCTGGGGCAGCAGGAAGGGCAGCTGGAATTTCGTGTCGCTGTAAAGCGGCAGGGGTTCGTGGACGTCGATGAAGCTGCGCGCGTCGGCCAGTCCGTCCTCGGTGGCGTCGACGTTGATGGGAAGGACCATCAGCTCGCTGTCCGGATAGGCTTCGTCCAGACGCGCGAGAGTCGGCATCTCCGTGCGGCAGGGGGCGCACCACATGGCCCAGATGTTGACCACCACCACCTTGCCGCGGAAATCGGCGAAGCGGGCGTCGGCGCCGTCGCGGGTCTTGAACACATAGTCGGGGGCCATCGGGGTGGCGGCGGGCGTCTCCAGCCGGGTCAGGGAGCCGGTGGCGAAGCGGGCCAGCTCGCTTTTGGCCGCCGCCTCGGGCGTTGCGGCTTTGAAGAAGGCGTCGCGATTGGCGTATAGCAGGCCCGCGCCGACGATCATGCCGACTGCCAGCGCGCCCGCGATCGCTATCCCCGCCGCCTTCGAGCCCTTCATGACCAAGCCTTCCGCCCCCGTTGCGACAGTTAAGCCTTCTCCGAACGCGGAAGGTCAAGACATGTGGGGCGGGCGCTTCTCGGCGCGGCCGGCCGATATCATGCAGGCGATCAATGTCTCCATCGGCGTGGACCGGCGACTGTGGGCCCAGGATCTGGCCGGATCGCGGGCCCATTGCCGCATGCTGGCGGCGCAGGAGATCATCACCGCAGCGGACGCCGAGGCCATACTGGGCGGGCTGGATGCGATCGAGGCCGATATCCGCGACGGCTCCTTCCCGTTCCGCGACCAGTTCGAGGACATCCACATGAATGTGGAGGCGCGGCTGGCCGAGCTGATCGGAGAGCCCTCGGGGCGGTTGCATACGGCGCGCAGCCGTAACGACCAGGTGGCCACCGATTTCCGCCTGTGGGTCCGCGCCGCCTGTGACGCCGCCGTCGAACAGCTCAAGGGGCTTCAGTCGGCCCTGCTGGTCCGCGCCGAACAGCACGCCGGCGACCTGATGCCGGGGTTCACCCATCTGCAGCCGGCCCAGCCGGTGACCTTCGGCCATCACCTGATGGCCTATGTTGAGATGTTCGGCCGCGACGCCGGGCGCTTCGCCGACGCCCGGACACGGATGAACGAGAACCCGCTGGGCGCCGCCGCCCTGGCCGGCTCGCCCTTTCCCATCGACCGCCACATGACCGCGGCCGAGCTGGGCTTCGACCGGCCGATGGGCAATTCGCTGGACGCCGTGTCCGACCGCGACTTCGCGCTCGAAAGCCTGGCCGCCGCCTCGATCTGCTCTGGCCACCTGTCGCGGCTGGCCGAGGAGATCGTGGTGTGGATGACGCCGCAGTTCGGTTTCGTGACCCTGCCCGACGACCTGACCACCGGCAGTTCGATCATGCCGCAGAAGCGCAACCCCGACGCCGCCGAACTCGTGCGGGCCAAGACGGGCCGGATCATGGGCTCACTGGTCGCACTGTCGACGGTGATGAAGGGCCTGCCGCTGGCCTATTCCAAGGACATGCAGGAGGACAAGCCGCCGGTGTTCGAGGCCTTCGACGCCCTGACCCTGGCGCTGGGGGCCATGACGGCCATGGTCTCGGCCCTGCAGCCGAACACGGAGCGGATGCGCGAAGCCGCCGGATCGGGCTTCTCCACGGCCACCGACCTCGCCGACTGGCTGGTGCGCGAGCTGAACCTGCCGTTCCGCAAGGCCCACCATGTCACGGGCGCGGCGGTGAAGCGGGCCGAGGCCATGGGCGTGGATTTGTCGCAACTGCCGCTGTCCGAACTGCAATCGCTTGAGGCAGGCGTCACGGAAGCGGTTTACAAGGTGCTCACTCCCGAGGCCTCCTGCGCCAGCCGCCAGAGCTTCGGGGGCACGGCGCCGGAACAGGTCCGCGCGCGCATCGCCGAGTGGAAGACGCGTCTCGCGTAAGGGGATTGGGATGAAGAAGATCATTGTCATGGGCGTCGCCGCCCTGATCGCCGTCTCCGCCGCCGGCTGCGGCCGCATGGCCGATCTGGACGCCCCGCCGGCCCGGCAGACCGAGCGCGCGCCGCGCGACGCGCGCGCGCCCAGCCTGCCCGAGCCCGCCACCATCAATCGTCCGCCCAGCCAGATGCCGATCGACGGCGGCCCCAGCTCGAACCCCTATGGCGGTTCGGGCTCCAACCCCGGCTAGGCCTGCCTTGCACCATTTCGACCGGATCGACGGCGCGCTTCAAGCCGAGGGCGTGCCGCTGGAGGCGCTCGCCGATGCGGTGGGCACGCCGGCCTATGTCTATTCCAGCGCGACCCTGACCCGGCACTACGGTCTTCTGGCCGAGGCGGTCGCGGCTCATCCGTCGGCCTTGGGAGAGGCCCTGATCGCCTTTGCGGTGAAGGCCAACTCCAATCTGTCGGTGCTGGCCACCCTGGCCCGACTGGGCTGCGGGGCTGACACGGTGTCCGAGGGCGAAATCCGGCGGGCGCTCAAGGCCGGGATTCCGGCGAACCGCATCGTCTTCTCCGGGGTCGGCAAGAGCGATGCCGAACTGGCCTTCGCCATCGAGGCCGGCGTCCGCCAGATCAACGTCGAGAGCGCCGTCGAACTGGATCGGCTGATTGCGGTGGCGTCGTCGAAAGACGCGCGGCCGGAGATCGCGATCCGGGTCAATCCGGCGGTGGGCGCGGGCGGCCATGCCCGGATCACCACCGGCGGGGCGACGGACAAATTCGGCGTGCCGGCCGACGAGGCCCACGCCCTCTACGCCCGCGCCAGCCTGTCGCCGCATGTGACGCCGGTCGGTCTGGCCTGTCACATCGGGAGCCAGATCACCACGCTGGAGCCGCTGGAGTCCGCCTTCCGCGCCTTGCGGACCATGACGCTGGAGTTGCGCGCGGCGGGTCTGTCCGTGACGCGGCTCGACCTCGGCGGCGGGCTGGGCGTGCCCTATCACGGCCAGTCGGACCTGCCGTCGATCGAGGCCTATGTCGCCATGGCCGCGCGGGTGCTGGACGGTCTGGAGGTCGAGGCGGCGTTCGAGCCCGGCCGCCTGCTGGCCGCCAACGCCGGGGTGCTGCTGAGCCGGGTGATCCAGGTCAATGAGCGGGGCGACGGCCGCCGCTTCCTGGTGCTGGACGCCGGCATGAACGACCTGATGCGCCCGGCCCTCTACGACGCCTTCCACGATCTGGTCCCGGTGCGGCCGCGCCAAGGCGAGGCGAGACTGTACGACCTCGTGGGCCCGATCTGCGAATCCACCGACGTCTTCGCCCGCGACCGGCGGCTGCCGCCCATGCAGGCCGGGGACCTCGTCGCCTTCATGGGCGCCGGCGCCTATGGCGCGGTGCTGGCCAGCGAGTACAATTCGCGGCCGCTGGTCCCGGAGGTGCTGGTCGATGGCGAGCGGTGGGCGGTGGTGCGGAAGCGGCCGTCGTATGACGAGATGTGGGAACGCGAACCCCGAGCCGACTGGCTGTAGCTGTCACCTCCCTGTCGCGCCGCGATGGGGAGGAGACGACGGGTCAATCCAGCGCGCACACGTCCGGCAGACCGCGTAGCGCGCCCGCGTGATCCAGTCCGTAGCCGACGAGGAACCGGTTCGGCGCGTCCCAGCCGACGAAGTCCGGCTCCGGCGCACGCGGCAGGGGCCAGGGCTTTTTGGCGAAGACCACCGTCAGGACCTCCGACGCGCCCTTCTCCGTCGCGATCCGCACCGCTTCAGCGAGCGACAGTCCGGTGTCGAAGACGTCGTCGATGATCAAAACCCGCCGCCCCTCGATGGAGCGCTGGAAGTCCGCATAGACGTCGATCCGGCCCCGGCTCGTCTGCTCATCGCCATATGAGGCCAGCCAGAGTGCGTCGAAACGGACGTTGCGGCCGAGGCGCGACAGGGCGCGGGTCAGGTCGGCGGCGAACCACAGGCCGCCTGTCAGCAGCACCGCCGCCACCGTCTCGTCATCGATCACCGGAGCGATCTGCGCGGCCAGGTCGGCGACGATTCGCTGAACCTCGGCTTCGGGAAGCAGGACGGTGGGCGTTGCGGGGGTGTCAGCCATGCGAGGCGGATACCGCCTCTTCCACATGCGAGTCCACCACCGGCACGGCGTCGATCGGCTGCATGTCCAGGGGGGCGGTCGCGCCGGGCGACAGGGCCGGCCTGAGGCCGCCGGCCGCGGTCTCCGCCTGCACGTGAGCCGGGGCGGACGGCGCGGGCTCGGCCGCCGGCGGGCGGCGCGTATCGGCAT
>JAHKAM010000045.1 GCA_018826515.1 Alphaproteobacteria bacterium | reverse complement strand
TCCACCACGCTGCGCGTGGTCCCCCTCCCCCGGTGGGGGAGGAGACGGGGGCTACGCCGCCCTCCGTTCGAGCAGCACCACGGGGGCGTCCTTGTAGGTCGTCTCGGCATAGGCCGTGTAGCCCGCCCGCTTCGCCAGGGCGTGCGACGCGGCGTTGGCGGGCGAGATCATGCAGACCGTGCGGGAGGCGTTGAGGGTTTCGTCGCACCAGGCCAGAGCGGCGGACAGGGCCTCGAAGGCCATGCCCTTGCCCTGAAAGCGCGGCGCCACGCCCCAGCCCAGTTCGGGCGCGTCCAGGGCGGGTTCGAGAATGCGGTGATAGTCCAGCACGCCGACGCTGCCGACATAGTCCCCGGTCGCGGTCTCCCGGATCGCCCAGTTGCCGAAGCCGAGCGCCTCCCAGTGGCCGATGTCGCGCAGCAGCCGGAACCAGACGTCCTCGGACGACAGGGGGGCGGGGAAGATGGCGGTGGCGAAGGCCGGGTCGGCCCAGAGCGCGATCAGGTCCGGCAGGTCGGAGGCCTGCATCGGGCTCAGGGTCAGGCGTTCGGTGATCAGGATGGTCATGGGGCCTCGAACAGGGCGGCGGCGCGTTCGATCCTGGTCCGGCCGGCGGCGTCGGTGACAGCATAGGTGAAGCCGGGCTGGAGGGCGAAGGCGCCGGCGCGCCCGGTCTTGTCGAGGGCCAGCACGGCGACCTGGGAACCGGCCACCCTGGTCCCCCGGAGCCGGGCCAGCCGTTCGATCACGCTGCGGCAGGCGGCGGTCGGGTCGAGGCCGTGGCGCATGGCCTCGACCACGGCATGGGCGCCCGCGACGCGGACGACGTCCTCTCCCACGCCGGTGGCGGTCGCCCCGCCGACCGCGTCATCGACATAGAGGCCGGCGCCGATCAGCGGGCTGTCGCCCACCCGGCCGCGCATCTTGAAGGCCATGCCCGAGGTGGTGCAGGCGCCGGCCATGCGCTGATCCGCGCCGATGGCCAGCAGGCCGATGGTGTCGTGGTTGTTCGGTCCGCCCGGCATGGATCGCCAGTCGGCGTTCTCGCTGTTGGGACGCGGGGCGTAGTTCGCCGTATTCAGCCACTCGCGCCAGGCCGCCTCGGCGCGGGGCGTCAGCAGGTTCTGCGCCTCGAACCCCTGTTCGAGGGCGAAGGTCCGCGCGCCCTCGCCGACCAGCATGGTGTGGGGCGTCCGCTCCATCACCCGCCGCGCCACCGAGACGGCGTGGACGATGTCCTCCAGCGCGCAGACCGCGCCGATGTCGCCGTTCCAGCCCATGATACAGGCGTCCAGGGTGACCCGGCCGTCGCGGTCGGGCAGGCCGCCCAGGCCGACCGAGCTGTTGGATTCGTCGGCCTCGGCCACGCGTCCGCCGGCCTCGACCATGTCCAGCGCCGAGCCGCCGTTGGCCCGCGCCGCGATCCCGGCGGCATTGGCGGCCGCGCCGAAGTCCCAGGTCGAGACCATGACGGCGGGGGCGGCGGTCCGGGCCGAAGCGCCGCCGGCGAGGACCGCGACCGGGGCGGCGGCCAGCAGTGTCCGGCGCGAGGGGCCGCTCACATCAGCCCCAGCTGTTTGAAACTGGCCACGCCGTCGCGGCCGACGATCAGGTGGTCGTGGACGCTGATGCCGAGGGCGCGGGCGGCCTCGATGACCTGACGCGTCATGTCGATGTCGGGCCGGGACGGGGTCGGGTCGCCGGACGGATGGTTGTGGACGATGATCATCGACTTGGCCGACAGCTCCAGCGCCCGGCGCACCACCTCGCGCGGATAGACCGGGGCGTGGTCGACCGTGCCGCGATTCTGGATTTCGTCGAGGATCAACTGGTTGCGGTTGTCGAGATACAGGACCCGGAACTGCTCGCGCGCCTCATGCTGCAGCGAAAGGCGGACGTAGGCCACCAGGGCGGTCCAGGACGAGATGACGGTTCGCTGGCTCGCTTCTTCCTTGAGAACCCGGCGCGCGACCTCGTGCAGGGCGGCGAGGTCCAGCGCGGTTTCGGCGCCGACGCCTTTCGACCGGCCGCGGGCGTCCTCGGCCCGTACGGTCATGAGGTCCTCGACCGGGGCGGCGAGGACCGCCGCCAACGAACCGAACCGGGCCAGCAGGGCCTTGGCGATCGGCTTGACGTCGCCCTGGGGCTGGCTGCGGAACAGGAAGAGTTCGAGCAGCTCATAGTCGGGCAGATGATGGATGCCGGCGCCGCGGGCGCGGTCGCGCAGGCGCTCGCGGTGGCCCGCGTGATGGGGAGCCTTCGGCTTTTCAGGCGACGGTTCGAGCATGCGCCCCCCCCTGTGGGGTGCGCAGCCTATCCTAGAATTTCGGTCGGAACAGCCCCGCCGGACTGGCGCTGAACAGCTCCACGCCGTCAGCGGTGACGCCCACGGTGTGCTCGCACTGGGATGACAGGGACTTGTCGCGGGTCACGGCGGTCCAGCCGTCGGACAGGACCTTCACATGCGGCTTGCCCAGATTGACCATCGGCTCGACGGTGAAGAACATGCCTTCCTTGAGCGTCGCGCCCTCGCCGCGGCGGCCGTAGTGCAGGACGTTGGGGCTGTCGTGGAACAGACGGCCGATGCCGTGGCCGCAGAAGTCGCGCACCACCGACATGCGGGCGGCCTCGACCACCTGCTGGATGGCGTAGCCGATATCGCCGAAGGTGTTCCCCGGCTTGACCTGGGCCAGGCCGGCGGCGAGCGAGTCATAGGTGACGTCGATCAGCTTGCGGGCGCGGGCGTTGATCTCGCCGATCGCATACATCCGGCTGGAGTCGCCGTGCCAGCCGTCGACGATGACGGTGTGGTCGATGTTGACGATGTCGCCGTCCTTCAGCACCCGGTCGCCGGGGATGCCGTGGCAGACGACGTGGTTGATCGAGGTGCAGACGGTCTTTTCATACCCCTTGTAGCCGAGGCAGGCGGGCAGGGCGCCGTGGTCGAGGGTGAACTCGCGGATGCGGTCGTCGATTTCGCCCGTGGTCACGCCGGGGACGGCGAAGGGGGTGATCATGTCGAGGGCTTCGGCCACCAGACGGCCGGCGGCGCGCATGCCCTCCCAAGCCTCGTCGCCTTCGTAGACGCGGATCTCGTGGGTGCGGACGAAGGCGTCGCTGTCCAGTTCGGGGGTCTCGTACATCGGGGGGCTTTCGGGCGGCGGCAGGCTCGGTTCAGATGGCGATCATAGCACAGATGCTCAAGGCGACACGATGACCGCGCGCCTTCGGCAGTCTAGCGTGGAGGAATGACCGAATCCTCCCCCACCGCCGCCGTCCTGATCATCGGCGACGAGGTCCTGTCCGGCCGGACGCAGGACACCAATCTGAACACCATCGCCCGGTTCCTGGCGGCGCTGGGGATCGACCTGATGGAGGCGCGCACGGTGGGCGACCGCAAGGCGCAGATCGTCGACAGCCTGAACGCCCTGCGGGCCGGCCACGACTATGTCTTCACCACCGGCGGCATCGGGCCGACGCATGACGACATCACCGCCGATGCGGTGGCGACAGCGCTCGGCGTGGCCCTGCCCGAGCATCCGGAAGCCCTGGCCATCCTGGCGCGGCGCTATGGCGACGACTTCAATGTGGCGCGGCGGCGGATGGCGCGGATTCCACAGGGCGGGACGCTGATCGCCAATCCGGTCACCGATGCGCCGGGCTTCCAGATCGGCAATGTCTTCGTTCTGGCGGGCGTGCCGAAGATCATGACGGCCATGCTGGAGGACGTGGCCCCGCGGCTGCGCACCGGGGCGGTGGTGCATGCGCGGACGATCCGGGTCACGGGCGTGGGCGAGGGGGATGTGGCGGAGATGCTGACGGCGGCCGCGCGGGCCGAACGCCAGGTCAGCTTCGGAAGCTATCCCTTCGGACACGGGTCGGTGGGGGAGATGGGGACCCATCTGGTGGTGCGGGGACGGGACGTGGCGAAGGTGGAGGCGTCGGTGGAAGCGCTGTTGGCCAGCCTGGGCGCGGCCGGGGTTGCGGCGACCGCGGCGCCATGACCCTCGTCCCGCCACGGAAGACCGTCTTCAACCGGAGCGAAGCATGATCGCCGCGACCCATCGATGGGCCGCCTGGCTCAGGACGCCCGCCGGCGTCCTTCTGCTCGGGCTGCTGATCCTGTTCCTGAACGGCCTGCTCACGGCCGCCTTCGCCCACGGCGTCGCCGACGGGGACAAGGGTTATATCCAGGAGACCTCGGGCTTCCTGTTCTGGCCGTTCCTGTATCTGGGGGCCAAGCATATGGTCACCGGCTACGACCACCTGCTGTTCCTGCTGGGCGTGATCTTCTTCCTCTACCGGATGAAGGACATCAGCCTCTATGTGACCCTGTTCGCCGTCGGCCACTCCTCGACCCTGCTGCTGGGCGTGCTGACCGACATCAGCGTGTCCAGCTATCTGGTGGACGCCATCATCGGCCTGTCGGTCGTCTACAAGGCGCTCGACAACATGGGAGCGTATCAGCGCTGGTTTGGCTTCCAGCCGGACACCAGGGCCGCGACCCTTGTGTTCGGCCTGTTCCACGGCTTCGGCCTGGCGACCAAGCTGCAGGACTTCAACATGTCCCCCGACGGCCTGATCGGCAATCTGCTGGCCTTCAACGTCGGGGTCGAGATCGGCCAGCTTCTGGCGCTCGGGGCCATCCTGATCGTCATGGGCTTCTGGCGGAGGTCGTCCAGCTTCTGGCGTCACGCCTACACCGCCAATGTGGTCGTCATGACCCTCGGCTTCATTCTGGCGGGCTATCAGCTCGTCGGCTTCTTCGTCGCCTGACCGGAGACCTGACCATGTATAACGCCAACAGGCCCGACGCTTCCGAACTGCCCTCGACCGCCAGGCTGCTGAAGTCGACCGGCATCGCGGTGGTCATCGCCTCGGCGCTGCTCGTCACCGTCGTCCTGCCCGCCGACTACGGCGTCGATCCGACCCGGGTCGGCTCCCTGCTTGGTCTGACCGAGATGGGGCGAATCAAGATGCAACTCGCCGACGAGGCCGAGGCGGAAGAGGCGGGGCTGGCTGCGGCGGTGTCCGCCCCTGCCGCCGTCGCCGCCACGGCGCCGGTCACAATCGCCGGAACGACCTCTGCTCCGATCGGCCAACGGTCGGACGAAACCGTGATCACCCTCGCACCCGATCAGGGCGCCGAGATCAAGCTGGTGATGGAGGACGGTGCACGGGTGAGTTTCACCTGGTCCAGCAGCGGCGGCGCGGTAAATTTCGACACCCACGCCGACCGTCCGGGCACGCCCTACCACGGCTATGGCAAGGGTTCGGAACAACGGGTCGAAGGTGAACTCGTCGCCGCCTTCACGGGCAGCCACGGCTGGTTCTGGCGCAATCGCACCGGCGAGCCGGTGACCATCACGCTCAACACCACGGGTGACTACACAGAGGTCAAGCGGGTGGTCTGAGGCCGGTTCGGGTGAGGCCTCAGGAGGCGAAGGCCTCCGCCACCGCCTGATAGGCCGGATTGGGCCGGCCCTGTGCATCCAGCAGCAGGGCGCTCTCGTCGGGGCGGTTCTTGCCTTCCTCGCGGACCAGCCAGCTGTCGCTGTCGCGCAGACCCCAGGTGGTGAAGGCGTAGCGCTGGCGTTCCGGCAGGGCCATGAAGGCTTCCGCCAGTTCGCCGACGCGCGCGACCTGTTGGGCGCGCTTCTGGGCGGCGGAACGGAGGTCGGGCATCCGGCCGCCGTCGCGCTCCATCGGGAAGTCCAGCTCCGAGACGTGGATCGGCAGGCCCAGCGAGGCCGCGTCGCGCATCAAGGCGGTGATCTGACCCGCCGGGATTTCGATATCGAGATGGGACTGGGTCCCGATCCCGCCGATGGGGGCGCCGAGCCTGAGCAGGCGTTCGACCAGCTTCAGAAAGGTCGCACCCTTCCGGGGGATGTTCTCGAGATTGTACTCGTTGAGGAACAGGACGGCGTCCGGGTCGGCGGCCCTGGCCTGTTCGAAGGCGCGGACCATGTAGCCGTCCATGCCCAGGGCGCGGCTCCAGTGGCAGTCGCGCAGGCCGTCGCCGTCCTCGGCCACCGGCTCATTGACCACGTCCCAGCCCGCCATCCGGCCCCGGTAGCGGCCGACGAAGGCGGTGATGTAGCGGTCGTATTCGGCGCCGAACCGGGCGCGGGACAGTTTCGCGTCATCGAAGACGTCCGCGCCCTGGGAGTACCAGATGACCGTATGGCCGTGGACGCGCAGGCCGTTGTCGCGGGCGAAGGCGACGACCCGGTCGGACGGTTCGAAGTCGTAGGTGAAGCCGGGACCGAGGGTGCGCTCCATCTTCTGTTCCCATTCGGGCGTCAGCTGGGAGCAGTGGCGCAGGGTCTGTTCGACCCAGTCGGCCTGGTCGAGCTGCCAGGTCATGCCCGTGGCGCCGAAGGGGAAGGGGGCGAGGTCCTTCAGCGGCGGGGCGAGCGGTCCCCGGGTCGTCCGGGCGGAGGCGAAGCGGTCGCAGGCGGCGAGGCCGATCGGCGCGACGAGAAGGGCGCGGCGGTTCAGCCCGGGCGGATCAGCCCGCACGGCGCCTCAGGCCCAGTTCGTCGAAGGCGGCAGTTTCGCGCTTGCCGGCGGCGATGACGGCGTTGAGCCGGGTCATCTCGGCGACGTGTTCGAACTTCTTCAGTTCCTCGAAGGCGCCGGTCAGGGCGTCGCGCGCGCCTTCTTCCTCGGCGTCGATGACGACGACGTCGGCCTCGGCCGCGCCCTTTCGTATCTTCCAGCCGTTCAGATAGGCCTGCAGCATCATGGCGGCGTCGGCGTCCTCGCGGGCGCGTTCCTGCTCGATCTCGGCCTCGGCCTCGAGTACGGCGAGACGCATCTCGGCGGAGGCGCGGCGGGCCGTGATCTCGGCCAGACGCTTCTGCAGCGTCTCGACCTCGTAGCTGGAGATGCGGATCAGCGATTGGGCCCAGGCGGTCATCGATACTCTCCGGTCACTGGATCATGCCTTGATTCAGAATTGCTTCCAGTCGGGTAAAGGAATCGGAAAGACCGGTGTGATCGTCCTTGTCCTGGCCGAGGAAGGCCTCCAGCGCCGGGTTCAGGGCGATGGCGCGGTCGACCATGGGATCGGCCCCGGCCCGATAGGCCCCGATCCGGATCAGCTCTTCCATATTGCCGTAGTCCGACAGGCACTGGCGGGCGCGCTTGTTCAGCTCGCGCTCGGGCGGGGTCTGGCAGGCGGGCAGGGTGCGACTGACGGATTTCAGCACGTCGATGGCCGGGAAGCGGCCGCGCTCGGCGATCTTGCGGTCCATGACGATGTGGCCGTCGAGGATGCCTCGGACGGCGTCGGCGATGGGCTCGTCATGGTCGCCGCCGTCGACCAGTACGGTGAACATGGCGGTGATCGGACCGGCCGTGGTGCCGTCGGGCCGGACCGGGCCGGGCCCGGCGCGCTCCAGCAGTTTGGGCAGTTCGGTGAAGACGGTGGGAGTGTAGCCCTTGGTGGTCGGCGGCTCGCCGGCGGCCAGGCCGATCTCGCGCTGGGCCATGGCGAAGCGGGTGACCGAGTCCATCAGGCACAGGACCTCGAGGTCCTGGTCGCGCAGATATTCGCAGATGGCCATGGTCATAAAGGCGGCCTGGCGGCGCTTCAGCGCCGGCTCGTCCGAGGTCGCGACCACCACGATGGCGCGGCGCAGGCCCTCCTCGCCGAGGGTCTCCTCGACGAATTCGCGCACCTCACGGCCCCGTTCGCCGATCAGGCCGACGACGACGACATCGCAACTGGCCTGCCGCGCCAGCATCGACAGCAGCACCGACTTGCCGACGCCGGAGCCGGCGAAGATGCCGAGGCGCTGGCCGCGGCAGGTGGTGGTGAAGACGTCCATGGCGCGGACGCCGAGGTCCAGCCGCTCGCCGACGCGTCCACGCGAATGGGCCGGGGGCGGGGGCGCGCGCAGGGGATAGGCGGCCGGGCCGACGGGCAGGGGCCCCTTGCCGTCGATGGGCTGGCCGAAGGCGTCGATGATCCGGCCCAGCCAGGCGGTGGTCGGGCGGACGCTGGCGGCGGAAGAGACGATGCGGATGTCGGCCCCGGGGGCGACGCCCTCGACCGGGCCGAAGGGCATCAGCAGGGCCTTGGCGTCGCGGAAGCCGACGACCTCGGCGGGCAGGGGCGACAGGTGGCGGCGGTCGATCTCGGCCCGGGCCCCGACGGAGAGGCGGGACAGCCCGCCCCGGGACTCGATCAGCAGACCATTCACGCCCGCGACCTTGCCGGTCACGACCAGCGGATCGATCGCTTCAACGGCGGCGGTGAGAGCGTGCAACTGGAAGACCCCGGAACAGGGGTTCAGGGATGCGCCATCGTGGTTAACGAGGGGTGAAAGGGCGATGTCGGCGCGGGAACGCGAGATTATTCCGGGGTCCCGCCCTTGCGGTTCAGTCGCAAGCCTTATCTCTTGGCCCACTGCTTCCGGAGCCCCGCCATGACGACCACCCCCTACGATGCCTCCCGCCACCTGAAAGCCGGGCGGGGCAAGGTCTTCGACTCCATCCTCGACACCATCGGGGATACGCCGCTGGTCGGGCTGCCGCGGCTGTCGGCCGAGATGAAGCCCAAGGCCACGGTGCTGGCCAAGCTGGAGTTCTTCAACCCGATGGCCTCGGTCAAGGACCGGATCGGGGTGGCGATGATCGAGGCGCTGGAACAGGCGGGGCACATCGGACCGGACACCGTGCTGATCGAGCCGACCAGCGGCAACACCGGCATCGCCCTGGCCTTCGTGGCGGCGGCCAAGGGGTACCGGCTGATCCTGGTCATGCCGGAGAGCATGTCGATCGAGCGGCGGAAGATGCTGGCCCTGCTGGGGGCCGAACTGGTGCTGACCCCGGCCGAGAAGGGCATGAAGGGGGCCATCGCCATGGCCATGGAGCTGAAGGAACGGACGCCCGACGCCGTTATCCCGGCCCAGTTCGACAACCCGGCCAACCCGGCCATCCACCGCGTCTCGACGGCCGAGGAAATCTGGAACGACACCGCGGGCGCCGTCGACATCGTCATCGCCGGGGTCGGCACCGGCGGCACCATCACCGGCGTCGGACAGGCCCTGAAGGCCCGGAAGCCGTCCCTGCGGATGATCGCGGTCGAGCCGACGGCCTCGCCGGTGCTGTCGGGCGGGGAGCCGGGACCGCACAAGATCCAGGGCATCGGGGCGGGCTTCATTCCCTCGATCGTCGACCGGTCGGTGATCGACGGGGTCGAACAGGTGTCCAATGAGGACGCCTTCGCCATGGCCCGCAAGGCCGCGCGGACGGAGGGCATCCCGGTCGGCATCTCGTCGGGCGCGGCCCTGGTTGCGGCCTTCCGCCAGGCGGCGATGGACGAGAACGCAGGCAAGACCATCGTCGCCATCATTCCCAGCTTCGCCGAGCGCTACCTGTCGACGGCGCTGTTCGAGGGGTTGTAGGGCCGGGCCTGACCGTCACAGCCGGTTAACCGACGCGGCGGTAGCCTGTCGCCGAAATGTCCGAGCCCGCGATCAGTCCAGAGGACGCCGCCCCCGAAGGCGGCTTTCGCGCGCGCCATGCGCTGCTGAAGCGCCTGGCCGACGTCGTGTCCCTGCCCGCCAGCCGGATCAACGCGTTCGAGCGCGCCGTGACCGGCGATCTGCTGGTCGAAATGCTGCGGCTGGCGGCGCCGGAGGACCGCCGCCGGGTGGCTGCGCGCCTGGCGCCGCTGGCCGAACTGCCGAACGCCCTGGCGCGGATGCTGCTACGCGACGATCCGGAGATCGCAGGGCTGCTGATCGAACAGTGCGCCTCGCTGTCGGACGCCGATCTGGTGGCCTGCGCGCGGGACGCGACCCCGACCCATCGCTTCCTGATGGCCAGCCGGCGGAGCCTGTCGGAAGTCGTCACCGAGACCCTGCTGAGTTTCGGCGAGAGCCATGTCATCGAGGCCGTCCTGCGGAACAGCACGGCGCGGCTGAGCCAGACGGCCATTGAAGGCGTCGTCAGTCTGAGCCGGCAGGAAAGTCAGCTTTGCGGTCCGGCGCTCAAACGGCCCGAGCTCCGGCCCTCGGGGGCCTATGTGATGTTCTGGTGGAGCGGAGCCGAGGACCGCCGCACGATCCTGCAGCGGTTCGCCGTCTCGCGCGAAGTCATGCAGGAGGTGTCGGAAGACGTCTTCGCCATGGCCGCGGCCGAGAACTGGCAGGACCCTGTGTCGCGCAAGGCCCTGCAGTTCATCGAGCGCCGCCAGAGGAACCGGGCGGCTATCGCCAAGAGCCCCTATGGCGGACTGGAAGAGGCCGTGGCGGCCGCGGCCAAGGGCGGGCTGAACCGCGAGGTGGCGACCGAGATTGCCTATCTGTCGGGGGTCAAGCCGGTGACCGGGGCCAAGATCATGGGCGATCCCGGCGGCGAGCCGCTGGCGATCCTGTGCAAGGCGACGGGGCTGGGCAAGGGCGACCTCGCCAATCTCTGGCGCTCCATGCGTCGGCCCGAGACCGCCGACGATGGCTCGGTCCATCCCGCCTGGGAGCGGGTTCAGATCACCTACGACATGCTGGCGGTCGACCGGGCGCAGACTGTGCTGCGTTACTGGAACTGGTCGCTGTCCTCGGCCCTGACGCCGGCCCTGCTCAGGGCCATCCGGGATGGCGAGGAAGAAGGACTGGACGATTTCTCGGCGCCGGAACGCGCAGCCATGCTGGCGCTGGCGGAAAACTTCGGCCGCTGACGGCGGGACCTGTTTCCATCGCGCCGTTTATAGTGAACCCGCAAGCAGTCCAGGGGCGCATTTGAGGGCGCGGGTCCTGATGTTGCTTTCAGAAAAGAACAAATCTATTGATCTCGCGAACGGCTGATTCAGTCGAAGAACAATCGTACAAGGTGAGGCCGCCCCATGGAAGACAACGCCCAAATCCTCGAAATGACCGCGGACATCGTGTCGGCCTATGTCGGCAATAACAATGTCCAGGCGGTCGAAGTGCCGGGCCTGATTTCCAGCATCCACGCAGCCCTGACCCAGGTCTCGACCGGCGCGGTCGAGCCGGAGCCCGAGCTCAAGGAGCCGGCGGTTCCGGTTCGCAAGTCGATCACTCCGGACTTCCTGATCTGCCTGGAAGACGGCCGCAAGTTCAAATCGCTGAAGCGTCACCTGCGCACCAAATACAATATGAGCCCCGAGGAATACCGGGCGAAATGGGGTCTGGCGAAAGACTATCCGATGGTCGCCCCGAACTACGCCAAGGCGCGTTCGGATCTCGCCAAGCAGATGGGTCTGGGCCAGGGCGGCCGTAAGCCCGCCCGCGCCGCCGCCGCCCGCACCAAGAAGTAATCCGGACGTCGTTCGGGAAGCGCCCGCCCCCAGCGATGGGGGCGGGCGTTTTGCTGTTCGGGGTTGGTTGAGTGGCTAGTGGTTAGTGGCTGGCCGCCGCCTGCGCGATGGTGCTGACGGCGCCGCCCTTCCGCCAGCCGTGGAGCGGCAATCACGAACCACTAGCCACTAGCCACTAGCCACCCGCCGCTACGCGGCCGCGGCCCCGCGGCGCATGCGCCAGAAGCGCAGGGTCCTGAGCGCGGCGTCGCGGCTCAGTTCGGCGTACATCCGGGCGTAGGAATGGGCCTTGGCCATGGCGTCGCCGTCGTCGTTGAGCAGCACCACGGCGTAGGTCAGGAACAGGGCCCGATCGAGGTCCGCGGCCTTGCAGACCACGGCCAGGGCGTCCAGTTCGCGGCGATCGACGATCTGGCGCGCGGTGTGGAAGTCGATGTCCGACAACTGGGCCAGGGCGATCAGGAAGGATGTCGTGCCTCCCGAACGCAGGAAGCGCGCCAGCATCTGCGGCGACAACTGGCCGGCCGCCTTCAGTTCTTCGACATAGGCCGAGCATTCGGCGTAGTCGGCGGGCAGGGCGCCGTCGTCGGTGGCGATGCGGGCGCGTCCGGCGGCCAGGGCGCTTTCCAGCAGGGCCGGATCCAGGCGGGCGTTCTGTTCGAGGATGCGGGTCCGGAGACGGGCCTCGACCACGAAATACATGTCATTGAGCAGATCGGCCGGAAGGCCGGCCCGTGAGACCGTCGCCTCATGCAGGGCGGGATTGACCCGGGCCCGCTCGACGGCGGCCTCCGACGATTTGCGCGACAGCCGGGCGCCGTCGTTGCGGAGCAGGGTCCCGAGGGTCTCGTCGTCGCCGCGTTCGACGATCACCTCGGACACCGCTTCGGACACCGACGGGCGGGCCGAGACGGCGCGCAGATGGTCCTGGCCGTGTTTGCGCACCACGCCCAGCAGATCCTCGTCGGTCAGCACGGGCGAGGCAGCCAGCACCGCGCCGGCGACGGCGGCCTCGTCATTGGCGAGACGGCGGATCAGGGCGTGGGGCGCGTCCGGCGTCGTGGCGAACCGCGCCGAAAGTTCGGCGCGGACGGCCGTCTCCATCTCGGTCGCGAGACTGGCCAGAACCGATCCGTAGAGAGCGTCCTCGGTGGCGGAACGCGCCGTCGAGCCGAAGAAATGATCGGTCAGTTCACGCAGCAGGGCCCGACGTTTCTCACTCGACCCTTCTTCGGCCATGGCGATCAGTTCGGGCAGGCGCGAGGGCGACGACCCGGCTGTCACTGGTGGTCTCCGTCAGAGGCGGCGGGGGCGGGGCGGACCCGGCCCTGGGCGTCGCGGATCAGGGTCGGTCCCTGTTCGGGCGCGGCCAGATCCTGGGAGGCGATGGTCTCGGGCATGTTCACGACCAGGGCGTCGACATAGGTCGGGTCGGGCATGGCCAGGGCGTCGGGCTGGCGGCCGTTCTGGCGATGGACCGAATAGTACCGGCCGCCCTGCGACGGCGGACGCTCGCCGCTGTTGCTGACCTCGGCGACGCGGCGCGGCGCGGGGCCGGGCGCGGGAGCCGCGGCGGCGGGCTGGACGACGGGAGGGGCGGGCTGCGGAGCGACACCGGGCGCGTCCTGCTGCATGCGGAAGATCGGGGCGTCACGGCGCGGCGCCATCGGGTCGAACGGCTCGGCCGGACCGGCGGCGGGAGCGGGCGTCGGGGCCGGAGCGTAGATCATCTCGGCGGGCACGGCCTGACCGCGACCGCCCGGATCGGGCAGATAGTCCGGCGTGGCGCGCGGGCGGGGCGCGGGGGCCGGAGGCGGCGCGAGGTGGACCGGGGCGGACGCCGGCGCGGCGGGCG
>JAHKAM010000044.1 GCA_018826515.1 Alphaproteobacteria bacterium | reverse complement strand
GGCCGAGCGGCCCGCCGGGCGGCCGCTGATCTTCATCGACGCCGGCCACGGGGGTCGCGACCCCGGCGCCCAGGGCGCGGAGGCCCGCGAGAGCGCCGTCACCCTGGCCGCGGCCCTGGACCTGAAGCGCGAACTGGAGCGGACCGGCCGTTACCGGGTGCGTCTGACGCGCGAGACCGACGCCTATGTCGCTCTGTATCGCCGCGTGGCTATCGCCCGTCAGGCCGACGCCGACCTTTTCATCAGCCTGCACGCCGACGCCGGGGCCGATCCGGCGACCCGCGGGGCGAGCGTCTACACCCTGTCCGAACAGGGCGCCGGCCGGGCCGTACGCGAGTTCACCCGCGGCGAGAACTGGCATCGCAGTCTGAACCTGCCGGGGCGCGACCCTTCGGTGGACCGCATCCTGCTGGACATGACCCAGCGCGCGACCCAGAACCGTTCGGCCCAGCTGGCCCGCACCCTGCTGGGCGAGCTGGAGGGCGCAGACCATCCGATGCTGCGCCGCAGCCACCGCGACGCCGGCCTGGCCGTGCTTCTGGCGCCGGATGTGCCGGCTGTCCTGCTGGAGATGGGGTTCATCACCAATCCCGAGGACGAACGGCTGCTCACCGACAGTCGCGCCCGCCGCCGCCTGATGCGCGCCGTGGCTGACGGGATCGACCGCTATTTCCGTGAGCCGGCGGGGTCGTTGCAGATGGCGGCGAACGGCGGGGCGGCGGGGCAACCCTGAAGGCTTCCTGATGTTCAGCGAACCCCACCCCCGGCGGGACGCTCGCGCGGGGAGCGGGGCGGGCTGGCGGGACCCTGAACTATATCCGGGCCAGTTCTTCGGCCATGATTGCCTGGACCAATCTTATGCGGGGGCTGGATTCCAGTTCCTGATGGGTGACCAGCCAGATCGGCACCGGAATCGGGGCCATGTCGGGCAGGAGATTCACCATTCCCGGCGTCCGCTCAGCCACTTCGTAGATCATCACGGCCGCGCCCATCCCGCGTTTGGCCATTTCCCAGACCACCAGAGACGATTCCGATACGATTCTCAGATCGTCGGTGGTGATCGGGATGCCGATCTCACGCAGGTGACTGGCGAATTGAGGGTCATCGAAGCCCATCATGGCCGCGTTGGCGAGATCGGCAGGACCGTTGGGCAGGCCGTTGCGGGCGACCCAGTCCCCGGAGGCGAAGAATCCCGCGTCGGAATCCCGGATATGCCGGCCGACCAGACCGGGGCGATCAGGGCGGACATTGCGGATGGCGATGTCCGCTTCCCCACGATGTAGATCGCTGAACGCATTGGAGGCGACGATCGCGATCGTGATCTGCGGCGCTTCTGATCTGATGCGCCCCACGATCTCGGGAAGAATATAGGCCGCGAAGGTGTCAGTGGCAGAGATGCACACCCGCCCGCTGATCTCCTGCGCTCGTCCGCTGGCGGCGACAGCGAGCATATCCGCCGCGTCCCCCATGATGCGGATGTGATCGAGGAGTTCCAGCCCGGTCTGGGTCAGGATCAGCTTGCGGCCCCGCCGTTCAAACAGGGTCACGTCCAGATCGGACTCAAGCGCCACAACCTGCCGCGACAAGGTGGGTTGGGTCAGACCGAGCTGGCGCGCGGCGGCCGACAGGGATCCGGCAATGGCGGTCGCATGAAATGCGCGGATATGGTTCCAGTCCATGGTCTTCATGCAGGTGCGTATATCACGGTTACACATTTCGGCAATTTACCCGATATACGCATATGCTAATTGCTCTCGCACAGGAGCACTCCAGCATGAGTACAGCCAGCGACGCGCGGTTCTGGGACAGGATCTCGCCCAAGTACGCCAGGGACGTCATTGCAGATCAGGGCGGCTATGAGCGCACCCTGGCGCGGACCCGGGCGCTGCTGAAAGCGGACGACCAGGTCCTCGAACTGGGCTGCGGGACCGGGAGCACCGCGCTGCACATCGCCGGCGATGTGCAGAGTTATCTGGCGACGGACCTTTCCGCCGGAATGATCGCGATCGCCAGGGAGAAGCAGGCGGCCAGTGCTATTCCGGCCCTTGCCTTTCAGGTCGGGACCGCCGAGGCCTCGATGTTCGAAATCGGGCGGTACCATGCGGTTCTGGGGTTCAACTACCTCCACATGGTCCGCGACGTGCCGGGGACGCTCCGGCGAATCCATGCCCTGCTTGCCCCGGGTGGCCTGTTCATTACCAAGACGCCCTGTCTCGGAGATATGAACCCGCTTCTGGGTCTTGTCCTGTTGCCGGGCATGCGCGCGATCGGCAGGGCGCCCTATGTCAGCGTCTTCAGGCAGGCTGAGCTTTGCAGGCTTGTCAGCTCAGCCGATTTCGACATCCTCGCCACAGAAAACCATGCGTCCAGGGGCAATGACCGGCGTCCCTTCATCGTGGCGCGCAAACGGCGTGCGTCGGAGGTGGGCGAACCCGCCGTGCCCTGGCAGGCCCTGCCGAGTGACAGCCAATCCGCCTCATCGATCGGCAGTTAACCGTCGCCCGCCTCCGTGAGGCTGGACGGAAGCGATGACCGACCCCGCGGTCTGTTGTCTTGCGGCGGCCGTCTCTGGTCCGGTCGGGCACAGCCTGCGCCCCCGCCCCTAACCACAAGAGAGTAAAAACATGAAAGCGCAGAAAACAAGCCAAAGCGCGCTCGAGGAAATCAAGATAAATGTGAGGCTGAAAATTGCATCTCTGTGGACGAGTTTCATGTTTCTATACATCTATGTGGACTACTTCCACTTGTATATGCCGGGATCACTTGAAGAGATGATGTCGGGCAAAGTGTTTGTATTTGATATCAGCCAAACATTCCTTGTAGCGGGTCTCGTATCTGTGATGATACCGGCGCTAATGATTTGCCTATCAATCGTATTGTCAGCGAAAGTAAATCGCTGGACAAACATAATAGTCGCGACTGTTTATATCCCCTATACGTTGTTCAACTTATCCGGTGAAGCGTGGATTCATATGATGATTGGAGCTGCTGTAGAGGTAGTGATTCTTTTGTTGATTATGTTTTATGCGTGGAAATGGCCACGTGCGGGAAGCGCATCTGTCTTCACAATCAGCAGTGTTGGATCCGCGATCAGGTGAGGTGGGACTTGCTGGCCAGCGAGCCGGCCCGTGGTCGGGCTTCGGCATCGGATGTGCAGCGTGCGGCCGCTGACACTCGCCCCCATGTGCGGGTCTCCCTGCGAGCGCGGGTCTTCCGCAGGCCCGTTCATGGCCGATTTTCTTCCGGGGCGCTGACCTTCCGGCAGCGGATGGCCCCGTAGGGCGGCCGGGCCTGCAGCGTTGCGCGCGTGGGCGCCGGACTTGGGCCGAGCCTCGCTCTCGGCCCCCAAACACCCTATCTCCGCCCCATGCGCCTTCGTGTCGTCGATCTCGAAACCTCCGGCGGAGACCGATCCTCGGAAATTCTCGAGGTCGGAATTGTCGACGTCCTGCCCGACGGGGCGGGCGGATGGGTGGCGGCGCCGCCGGTGACGAAACTGTTCCGGCCGCGGGGCGAGATCTCGTTTCACGCCATGGCGGTGCATCATCTGACACCAGAGCATTTCTGCGACGACGATCCACACTGCGATGAGTACCGTCTGCGCGAGATGTTCCTGGCGACGCCCGCTGATGTGATGGTGGCGCATTCGGCGCGGTTTGAGCGGGGGTTCATCGCCGATACGGCGCATGGCGGCCTGCCATGGATCTGCACCGTGCGGTCGGCGAAGAACGTCTGGCCCGAGGCGCCGGGGCATTCGAATCAGGTGCTGCGGTACTGGCGCGGCCTGAGGCTGGACCCGGCGCTGGCCGATCCGGCCCACCGGGCGGGGCCGGACGCCTGGGTGACGGCGCATCTGCTGATCGACATGCTGAAGGTCGCCACAGTCGAGCAGATGCTGGCCTGGACCAACGAACCGAGGCGTCTGGA
Organism: Alphaproteobacteria bacterium; assembly: GCA_018826515.1. Taxonomy (GTDB): domain Bacteria; phylum Pseudomonadota; class Alphaproteobacteria; order Caulobacterales; family Caulobacteraceae; genus Brevundimonas. The sequence continues at coordinate 36,865 of JAHKAM010000044.1, read as the reverse complement.
CCGCATTCCGTTCGGCAAGCATCGCGGGCGGCCGTGGGCCGAGCCGCCGGACGACTATCTGCGCTGGATGGCCGGGCAGGGAGATATGGACGCCGATGTCGTGGCCGCCGCGCGACAGGAGCTGGACCGTCGCGCGGGGGGTGTCATCGGGGCTCTGGCGAATGCTCCCGACGCGGGCTAAACCGGTCGCTCGGGGCCGCCATTCGGAGTATTCAGGTTGAAGATTGCCGAACGCTGGTTCGTGATGGCGGGCGTGGCCCTGCTGGGCGGGATCGCCCTGGCCGGGCTGATCGTGGCCGTCTATGCGGCCTGGCTGTTCCATGACCTGCCCGACGCGTCCGAGCTGGCCGACTACCGGCCGGCGACGGCGACGCGGGTCTATGCCGGCGACGGGACGCTGATCGGCGAATTCTCGGACGAGCGGCGCATCTATGTGCCCTATGAGCAGATCCCCCTGCCGGTGATCCAGGCGTTTCTGGCGGCCGAGGACCGCAACTTCTTCAACCACGGCGGCATCGATGTGGGCGGCCTCGGGCGGGCCATGTTCAAGAACATCTTCAACGCCGCGACGGGACGGCGGCTGGAGGGCGGCTCGACCATCACCCAGCAGGTGGCCAAGAACGTCCTGCTGACCAATGAGACCAGCATCAACCGCAAGGTGAAGGAAGCGATCCTCGCCAACCGGCTGGAAGCGACGCTGACCAAACAGCAGATTCTCGAACTGTATCTGAACGAGATCTTCCTCGGCTATCGCTCCTATGGCGTGGCGGCGGCGGCCTACAACTATTTCGGCAAGTCGCTGAGCCAGCTGACGCCGGATGAGGCCGCCTTCCTTGCGGCCCTGCCCAAGGGGCCGAACAACTATCATCCGAAACGCCACCCCGAGGCCGCGGTCGGCCGACGCAACTGGGTGCTGGGCGAGATGCGCCAGAACGGCTTCATCGACGACGCCCAGTTGACAGCCGCCCTTGCCCGGCCGTTGACCACCCAGGACGCGCCGCGCCGCGCCCAGTACGCCGACGCCGACTTCTTCGTGGAGGAAGCGCGCCGCCGGGCGATCGCCCAGTTCGGCCAGGAAGAGGTCAACCGCGGCGGCTACTATATGCGCACGACGCTGGATCCGACCCTGCAGTCGGCGGCGCGCGACGCCCTGATGCGGGGGCTGGAGAACTATGATCGCCGCCACGGCTGGCGCGGGCCGTGGGGCACGACCGATTTCGCCGAGGGCTGGCGCGAGACCGCCGTGCGCGGCCAGCGGCCGCCGGAGCGCCGGGCCTGGGAGGCGGCGGCGGTCGAGTCGGTCAGCGGCAACACCGTCCGCATCCGCACCGCCCGCGACAACCGTTCGGGGACCCTGATCACCGCCGACGCGGCCTGGGCCAACGCCAATCGCCAGCTGCGGCGCGGCGATCTGATCTTCGTCGAGCCGCGCGGCGGCCAGTACGCCCTGAAGCAGGTGCCGGCCGTCAACGGCGCCCTGGTGGCGATCGAGCCGCAGTCGGGTCGGGTGCTGGCCATGGTCGGGGGCTATTCCTACGCCCTGTCCAGCTTCAACCGCGCCACCCAGGCGAACCGCCAGCCGGGCTCGGCCTTCAAGCCCTTTGTCTACGCCGCGGCGCTGGAGGGGGACTATACGCCGGCCTCGATCGTGCTGGACGCCCCGATCAGTTTCGCCGGCGGCCGCAACGGCGAACGCTGGACCCCGGAGAACTACAGTCGCGAATATTACGGGCCGCAGTCGCTTCGGCGTGGCCTCGAACTGTCGCGCAACGTGATGACCGTGCGGATGGCGCAGGACGTCGGCATGACCAATGTCGTCGATCTGGCCCGCCGGATGGGCGTTGCCGAGAACCTGCAGCCCAATCTGTCGGTGTCGCTGGGGGCGGGGGAGACCACGCCCTACCGGCTGACGGCCGCGTACGCCGCCTTCGTCAACGGCGGGCGACGGGTCGATCCCTACCTCATCGAAATGGTCCAGGACCGCGACGGCGACACCATCTTCCGCGCCGACCAGCGCCGCTGCCGCGACTGCGGCCGGGCCTTCAGCGGTCAGGAGTCGCCGCGGCTGGAACTGCGCGGGACCCAGGTCATCGACCCGATCACCGCCTACCAGATCAGCTCGATGCTGGAGGGCGTGATCCAGCGCGGCACCGGCGCCAGCGCCCGCAGCCTGGGCCGCTGGGTCGGCGGCAAGACCGGGACGACCAATGAATATCGCTCGGCCTGGTTCGTCGGCTTCTCGTCCGACATCGTGGTCGGGGTCTTCATAGGCTTCGACGACAACCGTCCGCTCGGCTCGGGCGAGACCGGCGCGACCGGCCCGGTGCCGGTGTTCACCGAGTTCATGCAGGTCGCCCTGCGCGAGCGTCCGGCCCGGCCGTTCGTCCGGCCGCGCAATGCGATCTTCCGCACCATCAACGGCATCGAGGAGGCCTTCCGCCCCGGTACGGAACGCCGCCGCGAGGAAGAGCGGGCCCCGGCCCAGGAAATCCCGACCGGGCCGCAGAACTACAATGAGCTCGTCCGTCGCGAGCGGGAGGAGGCGACCGGACAGGCGCCGCCGCCGACCGCGCCGCCGCCCCCGGCCACCCCGCCGCCACCGAAGAAGGAACCGGCGGAGGATCTGAGCGGGCTCTACTGAGTGGCTAGTGGTTAGTGGTTAGTGGCTGGCCGGCGCCTGTGGGGCCGCGCGGGCCGCGCCGCTCTTCCGCCGACAGTGACGCGGCAATCACTAACCACTAGCCACTAGCCACTAACCACTAGCCACCCACCCCGGCGCGGCCTATGTCCGCGCCTCACTTTGGTATCGCAGGAGTTCGCGATGAGACCGGATGTCGAGGCCATGAAGGCCGACATCGAGCAGAGCATCGCTCTGCTCAGGAGGCGTCTTTGACTGGGATGTCGCGCTTCGAAAACTGGATGAACTGAACGCGCGGGTCGAGGACCCGACGCTGTGGGACAACCCCGAGGCGGCGCAGATCGTGTCGCGCGACCGCTCGCGGCTCGAGGCCCAGATCAATACCGTCCGCGAGATGGAGACGGGGCTGGAAGAGGGCGTGATGCTCTCGGAAATGGCCGACGAAGAGGGCGACGAGGCGACGCTGGAAGAGGCGCGCGCCTCGCTGAAGGCCGTCAAGGACCGCGCCGCCCGCGCCGAGCTGGAGGCCCTGCTGTCCGGCGAGGCCGACGGCAATGACGCCTATCTGGAGGTTAACTCCGGCGCCGGCGGGACCGAGTCCTGCGACTGGGCCGGGATGCTGCTGCGGATGTATTCGCGCTGGGCCAGGGCGCATGGCTATGAAGTCGAGCTGGAGGCCGAGGAATCGGGCGACCAGGCGGGCATCAAATCAGCCACCATCCTGATCAGCGGACCCAACGCCTATGGCTGGCTGAAGTCGGAATCCGGCGTGCACCGGCTGGTGCGCATCAGTCCCTATGACGCGGCGGCCAAGCGGCACACGTCCTTCGCCTCGATCGGGGTGTCGCCGGTGGTGGACGACGCGATCGAGATCGACATCAACCCGTCCGACGTGCGCACCGACACCTACCGCGCCTCGGGCTCGGGCGGGCAGCACATCAACAAGACCGACTCGGCGGTGCGTCTGACGCACATCCCGACCAATACGGTGGTGGCCTGCCAGGCCGGCCGGTCGCAGCACCAGAACCGCGAACAGGCGTGGAAGATGCTGCGCGCCCGTCTGTACGAACTGGAGCTGCAGCGGCGCGAGGCGGCGGCCCAGGCCGTGGCCGACGCCAAGACCGACATCGGCTGGGGCCACCAGATCCGCTCCTACGTTCTGCAGCCGTACCAGATGGTCAAGGACCTGCGGACCAACGTCGAGACCTCGGACACCCAGGGCGTGCTGGACGGCGACCTGGACCTGTTCATGGGCGCGGCCCTGGCGGCGCGGGTCGGCGAGACGCGCGGATCGACGGTCGAATAGAAAAAGGCCCCGGACCGCTCCGGGGCCTTTTGTCTTTCACGCCTGAGGGGTCAGGACGGAGCCTTCATGTCGATGATCTGCGGCGCCGGTTCGGGCGCGGCCGGACGCGGGGCCGGCGTGGGAGCCGGGGCCTCGCGGCGGCCCTGCAGGACGCGGCCCTGGAAATAGGCGCCGATGTCGATCGACATCTGCTCGGCAGTAATGTCGCCGTCGACATAGGCGGTGGCGATGAGCTTGACCTGTTTGCCGGAGATGCCGCCGACGACGCGACCGCGCACCTCGATATAGTCGGCGGAGACATTGCCCTCGACGGCGCCCGTCTCTCCGACGATCAGACGGCCGACGCGGACGTCGCCCTTGATCGAGCCGTCGATCTGCAGGTCGCCGCCGCCGGTGATGCCGCCCTCGAACTGGAGGTCCGAGGACAGGGTGGACAGGCCGCGGGCGCTGGCCGCCGACGGGGCGGCGGCGCGCGCCGGAGCGGCCGTGGAACCGCCGGGCGTGGGCAGGTCGGGCAGCGGCGGAATGGACGAACCATTGTCGGCGCGACCCTGGGGGGACGGGGCGGGGGATTTAGTCTTGTTGAACAAGTTGGTCTCCGGCTCTCATGAAGCGGGCGGGGTTTTGTGGGCGACCGTCCATCCACACTTCGTAGTGCAGGTGGACGCCGGTGGAGCGTCCTGTGGTTCCCATGGCGCCGATACGCTGGCCGAGCTTGATCCTCTGGCCGGGCTGGACCGCCGTGGCGTTCAGGTGGGCGTAGCGCGTCTTGAAACCGCGTCCATGATCTATCTCAACGGTGTTGCCATACCCTGAACGAACGCCGACGAAAGACACGATTCCGGGAGCCGGAGCGTGGATGGGCGAGTTCAGCGGGGCGGCGAAGTCCTGGCCCTGATGCAGGGCGGGGCGGCCGTTGAAAGGATCGAAACGGACGCCGAAGCCTGAGGTGGTCCGCGCCGCGGTCGGGCGGCGGAACGGCATGCTTTCGGCGGCGTCGGCCAGCGAGCGCATATCCGACAGATTGTCGGCGGCGTTGCGGATGCGGACGGCGAAGGCTTCATCGACATCGAGCACGGCGGCCAGGGCGCGGGGATCGCGAGCCTCGACCAGCGGCCCGCCCAGCGCCGCGTCATGAGGCGTGTAGGCGGCGGGGTTCAGGCCGGCGAGGCGGAAGGCCAGGCGCAGCCGTTCGGCGCGGGTCTGGGCCTCGTTTTCGGCGCGGGCGATCAGCCGCTCCTGATCCATGCGCACGGCGATCATGCGCTGCACCGGCGAGGACCGGTCAGGATTGAGGGCCGGGGCAGGGCGAAGGGCCTGCTCGGCGCCTTCGACGCCGCGGAACATGCCCATGACCTGGGTCAGGGCCGCATGCCGGCGCTCGACCGTCTGGGCCATTTCGTCGAGCGATCCGGTCGTGGCGGTCATGCGAACCACGGCGCTGTCCAGCCGGGCCTGCAGGTCGGCGTTCATGCGTTCGGAGGCCGCGCGGGCACGGGCGACGGTGCGGTCCGTCTGGCTCTGGGCCACCATGTCGAAGACCATGCTTCCGGACGCCGCCAGGGTCCAACCGCCGAACAAAACCGCGGCGACGGCGCCGACCGCCTGTTTCCCGGGCGTCAGGGCCCAGGCGCGGACGTCATCGCCATCGCGCAGATACAGATATCGGGTCGGAAACCATTTTCCCATCAGAGACCGCCTGACAGTCGGTTCTCGTTCGGTCATCACGCAACGCCCCCACGTACGAGGAGGATATATGCGCCATGGTGCAGCTTGGGCACAAGTCTGTTCACGACTTGTTAACCACCTTGCCCGGTCTTCGCGCGAATAACGGCGGTATTCATCGCCATTGTTCGCTTGTCAGGCGAGTTCGCGAATCTGGCGGCCGGTGTCGCGAATCTGAACAGGCCCCGGACGGGACTTTGAAACGCCGGTTTCAATCTGGTCGGCGTCAATCGATCCGTCGTCAGATGGATTGGGCCGCGGCCAGGACCTCTGGCGCATGGCCCTTGACCGAGACCTTGCGCCAGACGCGGCGGACAAGGCCGTCGCCGTCGATCAGGAAGGTGGCGCGCTCGACGCCCATGTATTCCCGACCGTAGAGCTTCTTCTGGACCCAGACGCCCCAGGCTTCGGTGACGTCTTCGGCCTCGTCGGAAGCGAGGAGGACCTTGAGGTCGTGTTTGGCCTTGAAGCGCTCGAGTTTCTTCACCGGGTCGCGGGAGACCCCGATGACGGTGGTGCCGGCCTGGTCGAACTCCGCGATGAGGGCGGAAAAGTCCTGGCCCTCGGTGGTGCAGCCGGGGGTATCGGCCTTGGGATAGAAATAGAGCACGACCTTTCGGCCCTTGAGGGCGGCGAGGGACACGCGGTCGCCGCCGGCCGTGGCCATGTCGAACGCGGGGGCTTTCGAGCCTTCGGTGATGGCCGGCATTCCTATTCTCCGCTCATCCCGGCGAAAGCCGGGACCCAGTTCTGTCCAGCCCGACGCCAGCGCTCAGGACTATCGTCGGCTCGATCCGCTCCGCCACCCATCGCCCAAAGCACTGGGTCCCGGCTTTCGCCGGGATGAGCGGAACCTAGATTGGTTTGACCAGCACGATCTTCTTCTTGCCGGCGGCCAGTTTCAGCACGCCGTCGGCGTTGATGTCGGCGGCCTCGATCAGGCGGGCGCCGTCGGCGACGGGTTCGTCGTTGAGACGCAGGCCGCCGCCCTGGGCGAGGCGACGGGCCTCGCCGTTGGAGGTGGTCAGGCCGGCCTTCGTCGTGACGGCGGCGATCATGGCGCCGATGACCTCGTCGCGCGGCAGTTCGACGGTGGGCAGGCCTGCCGATGTCTTGCCATCCTCGAAAGCCAGCTTTGCCGTCAGCTGGGCAGCCAGCGCTTCCGTCTCGCCATGCAGGAGCGTGGTAGCCTCTGTAGCCAGCCGGATCTTGGCGTCGTTGATGCCGGCGCCTTCCAGCGCCTCGAGCCGGGCGATCTCGTCCAGCGGCAGGTCGGTGAACAGGCGCAGGAATTTGCCGACGTCGGCGTCGTCGACGTTGCGCCAGAACTGCCAGTAGTCATACGGGCTCAGCTGTTCGGCATTGAGCCAGACGGCGCCCTGGGCGGTCTTGCCCATCTTGCCGCCCGAGGCGGTCGTCAGCAGGGGGGTGGTCAGGCCGAAGGCGGCCTTGTGGTCCACGCGACGGACCAGATCGACGCCCGAGACGATATTGCCCCACTGGTCCGAGCCGCCCATCTGCAGGGTGCAGTTCAGGGCCCGGTTCAGCTCGAGGAAGTCCACTGACTGCATCAGCATGTAGTTGAACTCGAGGAAGGTCATCGGCTGTTCGCGTTCCAGCCGCAGCTTCACCGAGTCGAAGGCCAGCATCCGGTTGATGGTGAAATGCGTGCCGTATTCGCGCAGGAATTCGACATAGCCGTAGGTCGACAGCCAGGCGTCATTGTCGAGCATGACGGCGTCGGTCGGGTCGTCGCCGAAGGTGAGGAATTTCTCGAACACCGTCTTGATGGAGGCGATGTTGGACTGGATGGTCTCGTCGGTCAGCTGGGGGCGCGAGGCGTCCTTGCCGGTCGGGTCGCCGACCTTGGTGGTGCCGCCGCCCATCAGGACGATGGGCTTGCCGCCGGCCTGCTGCAGGCGGCGCAGCATCATGATCTGGATCAGGCTGCCAACGTGCAGCGAGGGGGCGGTGGCGTCGAAGCCGATGTAGCCCGCGACCACGCCGGCGGCGGCCGCGGCGTCGAGCTCGGCCGGGTGGGTGATCTGATGGATGTAGCCGCGCGCCTGCAGGGTGCGCAGGAAGTCGGACTGGAAGGCGGGCTCGGTCATCTGATCAGGCTTGGCTTGGGAGGGAAGGGGCGTGTAGCACGGTCGTTGCATCCCGCCCAAGGAGCCGTCGACGCCGTGGCTGTTTCGATCCTCAACCTGTCCGACGGAGGGGTCTCGCTGGAGTTCGACTCCAGAGATGCCAAGGCGGTTCGCGAGGCTATTCGAAAGCGCTATGGGCCGATACGCCGGAGGTGGCACGTCATGTCCGCTGACGTGTCATTCGGTGGAGAGCTATTTGTGTTCCAGAATGAGTGGAGTGATCCCTGCCTGATCTCGCGCTCGACCACCGGTGCTGAGATGTTGGAACAGATCGCCGGCGACTTGGGAGGCTAAGATGCGGACGGTGTCGCTCCATGCTCATTCTGACTCGGGCTCGCCAAGCGTGGCCGACGTAAAGGTCCAGTTTGAGCGCGACGGCCTGCTGCTCTGGCTCCGGTTCGTCGTCGAAGGCGAGGTCGACCGGATCATGTGGCCCGTTGAGGCGGATCAGGGACGGGCCGACGACCTGTGGCGACACACCTGCTTCGAGGCCTTCGTCACCACCGACGACGGCTACGTCGAATACAATCTGTCGCCGTCCGGCCGGTGGGCCTCATACCGCTTTGACGGCCCCCGCGCCGGCATGCGGAGGGCGGACGAGGTCGCAACCGTGGAGGGGCTCGACGGCGCGTCCGACATGGTGGCCCTGGAGGCGCGCATCGAGCTGCCGCATGGCGCTCTCAGGCTGGGCCTTTCGGCCGTGATCGAATCCGTCGACGGCGAGATGAGTTATTGGGCTCTCGCTCATCCTTCGACCCGCCCTGACTTCCACCATCCCGACTCCTTCATTCTGGACCTGCCATGAAATTCGGCATCGACCGCCTGATCTCCGAGCCCGACCTGCGCGCCGCCCTGAAGGGCCGGCGCGTCGCCCTGCTGGGGCATCCGGCCTCGGTGACGGCGGATCTGACGCATTCGCTGGATGCGCTGGCGGCCTGTCCCGACATCACCCTGACCGCCGCCTTCGGGCCGCAGCACGGCATGCGGGGCGACCTGCAGGACAATATGATGGAGTCGCCGGACTTCACCGATCCGCTGCACGGCATTCCGGTGTTCAGCCTGTACGGCGAGGTGCGGCGGCCGACGGGTCAGTCGATGGGGACGTTCGACGTCCTGCTGGTCGACATGCAGGACCTCGGCTGCCGCATCTACACCTTCATCACGACCCTGCGGTACGTGCTCGAGGCGGCGGCCGAGCATGGCAAGGCGGTCTGGGTGCTGGACCGGCCCAATCCGGCGGGACGGCTTGTCGAGGGGCTGACCCTGCTGGAGGGCTGGGAGAGTTTCGTCGGGGCCGGGCCGATGCCGATGCGGCACGGCATGACCCTGGGCGAGCTGGGGCTGTGGTTCATCGACCGGCTGCAACTGGATCTGGAGTACCGGGTCATCGAGATGGAGGGCTGGGCGCCTGAGGCGGGGCCCGGCTTCGGCTGGCCGTTGCTGGAACGGGAATGGATCAACCCCAGCCCCAATGCGCCGAACCTGTCCATGGCCCGGGCCTACGCCGGCACGGTCATGCTGGAGGGGACGATGCTGTCGGAGGGGCGCGGCACGACCCGGCCGCTGGAGCTGTTCGGGGCGCCGGGGATCGATGCCCGGGCGGTGATCGGCGAGATGCGGGCGACGGCGCCGGACTGGGTGAAGGGCTGCGACCTGCGCGACTGCTGGTTCGAGCCGACCTTCCACAAACATGCGGGCGTGCTGTGCAACGGGGTCCAGATCCATGTGGCCGGGCCGAACTACGACCACGCGGCCTTCAAGCCGTGGCGGGTGCAGGCCCTGGCCTTCAAGGCGATCCGGCGGCTGTATCCGGATTACGAGCTGTGGCGAGACTTCCCGTATGAATACGAGTTCGGGAAACTGGCCATTGACGTGATCAACGGCGGACCGGGGTTGCGGGAATGGGTCGACGACCCGGCGGCGACGCCGGAGGATCTGGACGGGCCGGCGGCGGCGGATGAAGCGGCTTGGGTGGAGCTGCGGCGGCCGTATTTGCTGTACTGAGCGCCTATGCTTTCGTCATCCTCCGGCGAGCGTAGCGAGACCGGGGGACCCAGCGGCGCCGAAGCGTAGCGAAGGCGATGGGTCACCCAACCGTGCTCTCAACAGGTTCGCGCTCTCGCGCGCCGCTGGGTCCCCCGGTCTGCGCCGCGAAGGCGCGGCTTGCCGGAGGATGACGAAAGAATGGGTTGCGCGACGCGGTGCCTTAAGCCGGTTTTTCTTCCAGCCGCTTGTCCAGGTAGGCGCCGACGCGGCGTTCGACCGCATCGATGTGGTCCTGCCAGAAGTGGGTTGCGCCCTCTTCCAGCTCGTAGTCGATGATGATGCCCTTCTGGGTGCGCAGCTTGTTGACCACGCGCTCGACCTCGACCGGAGGGACGACGGTGTCGTTGGTGCCGTGCAGGAACAGACCCGAGGCCGGGCAGGGGGCCAGGAAGCTGAAATCGTACATGTTCGAGGGCGGCGAGACCGAGATGAAGCCGTCGGTCTCGGGACGGCGCATCAGCAACTGCATGCCGATATAGGCGCCGAACTGATAGCCGGCGACCCAGGTCTGGGAGGCGCCGGGGTTGTTGGACTGGAGCCAGTCGAGGGCGGTGGCCGCGTCGGCCAGTTCGCCGATGCCGCTGTCGAATTCGCCCTGCGACTTGCCGACGCCGCGGCTGTTGTAGCGGAGGGTGGCGAAGCCGCGCTTCTGGAACAGCTGGTACAGGGTCACGGTGACCGGGTTGTTCATATGCCCGTTCGCCTTGGGGTGCGGATGCAGGATCAGGGCGATCGGCGCGTTCGGGCGCTTGCCCGGGGAGTAGCGGCCTTCGATACGGCCGGAGGCGCCGGGCAGGATGACTTCGGGCATGGGCGACGAATTCCGTGTTCAACTGTCGTTTCGCATCTGCGTAATACTTGACCGCAGTGGTAGGACTTTCTAAGTCCCGCCTGCGCGCCGCCGCCTTTGCGAAGGCGCGGGTTCTAGCACAGGACCCTCGAAAAGCGCGCGATTTTTGAAGGTGTGCGATGCGTCTGTCGACCAAGGGACGATACGCCGTGATGGCGATGGCCGATCTGGCCCGGAACGGACAGGCCGACGGCGTGGTCCGGGCGGTGTCGCTGGCGGAGATCGCGACGCGTCAGGAGATTTCGCTGAGCTATCTGGAGCAGCTGTTCGCCCGGCTGCGCAAGAACGGTCTGGTGCAGAGCGTGCGGGGCCCGGGCGGCGGCTACCGGCTGGCCAAGGGCGCGCACGAGACCGTGGTGGCCGAGATCGTGCTGGCCGTCGACGAGCCCATCCGCGCGACCCGCTGCATCGGCCACTCCTCGCCCAAGGGCTGCATGATGGCCGGCGAGCGCTGCATCACCCACAATCTGTGGGAAGATCTCGGCGACGAGATCCATCGTTATCTGGCGGGGGTGTCGCTGGAGGATGTGGTCATGAACCGCACCGGGGCGCGGCGCCGTCCCGCGGCGCCCGAGGTAGGAGTCGCAGCGTGAGTCCCGTGTACCTTGACTACAACGCCTCGGGTCTGGTCCGGCCGGAAGTGCAGGACGTGATGGCCAGGGCGCTGGCCGACAACGGCAATCCGTCGGCGGTGCATGCGGCCGGGCGGCGCGCCCGGGCGAGGATCGAGACGGCGCGGGCGCAGGTGGCCGATCTGGTCGGGGCCGATCCGACGGCGGTGGTATTCTCGAGCGGGGGCACGGAATCCAACGCCCAGGCGATCCTCAGCGCGATCTCGGCCGGCTGCGAACGGCTGATCGTCGGGGCGACGGAACATCCGTGCGTGGCCGAGGCGGCGACGGCCTCGGGCAAGCCGGTCAAGATGTTGCCGGTCGATGCGCGCGGCGTCGTGGACCTGAACAAGCTGCGGCAGTTGCTGGGACAGCCGGGCCGGGCGGTGGTGGCCATCCATCACGCCAACAACGAGAGCGGCGTCATCCAGCCGATCGCCGAGGCGGCGCGGCTGGTGCGCTCGGCCGGCGGCTGGCTGCATGTCGACGCCATCCAGTCGGCAGGCAAGATCCCGGTCGATATCCGGACGCTGAAGGCGGACAGCCTGACCCTGTCGGCGCACAAGCTGGGCGGGCCGCAGGGCGTCGGCGCGCTGGTCATGGCCGAGGGTCGCGAGGCGGTGCGCATCCTGCACGGCGCGGGGCAGGAGCGGGGCCTGCGGGCCGGGACCGAGAATGTGCCGGGGATCACCGGCTTCGGCGCTTCCGCCGTTTGCGCCGCGCGCGATCTGCCCACCGCGATGGCGCATGCGGCCTGGCGCGACGCGGCCGAGGCCGTCGTCAAGGCAGCCGGCGCGACGATCATCGGCGAGGGCGCCGAGCGCCTGCCCAATACCCTGTTCATGGCCGTGCCCGACTGGGAGAGTCCGCAACAGCTGATCACGCTGGACCTGATGGGGCTGATGGTCTCGGCCGGTTCGGCCTGTTCCTCGGGCAAGACCAAGCCGTCGCGGGCCATTGTGGCCACCGGCCGGATCGACATGGCCACCGGCGGAATCCGCATTTCGGGCGGCTGGGGCACGGTCGAGGACGACTGGAAGCGGTTCGCCGCCGCCTGGGTCGAGGCCTATGCCAAACAGCGCCAGCGGGCCGCCGCGCGCGGGAAGGTCGACGCCTGATGGCTGCTGTCCAGAAGACCATCGACGCTGTCGCCGCACTGGAGAAGTACGAGCACGGCTTCACCTCGGACATCGACACGGAATATGCGCCGCGCGGTCTGAACGCCGACATCGTGCGCTTCATCTCCGAGAAGAAGGGCGAGCCGGAATGGATGCTGGAATGGCGTCTGGCCGCCTATGAGCGTTGGCAGGCGATGGAGGAGCCCACCTGGGCGTCGGTGAAATACAAGCCGGTCGATTACCAGGCGCTGTTCTACTACGCCGCGCCCAAGGAGAAGGCCGGCCTGAAGTCGCTGGACGAGGTCGATCCGGAGATCCTCGCCATCTACGCCAAGCTGGGCATCCCGCTGAAGGAGCAGGAAGTACTGGCGGGGGTCGAGGGCGCGCCGCGATACGCGGTGGACGCGGTGTTCGACAGCGTCAGCGTGGTCACCACCTTCAAGGCCGAACTCGCCAAGGTCGGGGTGATCTTCATGCCGATTTCCGAGGCCTTGCGCGAACATCCCGAGCTGGTACGCAAATATCTGGGCTCGGTGGTGCCGGTCTCGGACAACTATTTCGCGGCCCTGAACAGCGCGGTCTTCAGCGACGGATCGTTCGTCTACATCCCGCCGGGCGTGCGCTGCCCGATGGAGCTGTCGACCTATTTCCGCATCAACGCCAGCCAGACGGGCCAGTTCGAGCGCACCCTGATCATCGCCGACAAGGGCAGCTACTGCTCCTATCTGGAGGGCTGCACGGCCCCGATGCGCGACGAGAACCAGCTGCATGCGGCGGTGGTCGAGCTGGTCGCGCTGGACGACGCCGAGATCAAATATTCGACGGTGCAGAACTGGTACCCCGGCGACGCCGAGGGCAAGGGCGGCATCTACAATTTCGTCACCAAGCGGGCCGACTGCCGCGGCGACCGGTCGAAGGTGTCGTGGACCCAGGTCGAGACCGGCTCGGCCGTGACGTGGAAATATCCGTCCTGCATTCTCAAGGGCGAGGAGAGCTCGGGCGAATTCTATTCGATCGCCATCACCAACGGACATCAGCAGGCCGACACCGGCACCAAGATGATCCATCTGGGCAAGAACTCGAAGAGCCGGATCATCGCCAAGGCGGTCTCGGCCGGGAAGTCGGATTCGACCTATCGCGGCCTGGTGTCGGTGCATCCCAAGGCGACCGGGGTGCGCAACTTCACCCAGTGCGACAGTCTGCTGATCGGCAAGGACTGCGGCTCGCACACCGTGCCCTATATCGAGGCCCGCAACGGCTCGGCCCAGCTGGAGCATGAGGCGACGACGACGCGCCTGTCGGACGACCAGCTGTTCTATGCCCAGCAGCGCGGCCTGTCGCAGGAGGAGGCCGTCGCCCTTCTGGTCAACGGCTTCGTCCGTGACGTGATGCAGAAGCTGCCGATGGAGTTCGCCGTCGAGGCGCAGAAGCTGGTGGCGATCAGCCTCGAAGGCTCTGTTGGATAATCAAGAAGAAACAATGCTCAAGATCAACAACCTCCACGTCTCCGTCAGCGACAAGCCGATACTCAAGGGCCTGACGCTCGACGTTCCGGCGGGCGAGGTGCACGCCATCATGGGGCCGAACGGGGCCGGCAAGTCGACGCTGGGCTATGCCGTGGCCGGACGGCCCGGCTATGCGGCGACCGATGGGTCCGTGTCGTGGAAGGGCGAGGATCTGCTGGTCCTCGAACCCGCCGAGCGGGCGGCGAAGGGCGTCTTCCTGTCGTTCCAGTATCCGATCGAGATTCCCGGCGTCCCGGCCCTGACCTTCGTGCGCACGGCGCTGAACGCCCAGAGGCGCGCGCGCGGCGAGGACGAGGTCTCGGCCCCGAACTTCCTGAAGCTGGTCCGGGCGGCGTCGACGGCGCTGAAGATGGATTTCGACATGCTGAAGCGGCCGCTCAACGTCGGCTTCTCGGGCGGCGAGAAGAAGCGGATGGAGATCCTGCAGATGGCCCTGCTGGAGCCGTCGCTGCTGATCCTCGACGAGACGGATTCCGGGCTGGACATCGACGCCCTGCGGATCGTGGCGGACGGGGTCAATGCCCTGCGCTCGCCCGACCGCGCCATGCTGGTGATCACCCACTATCAGCGGCTGCTGGACTACATCAAACCGGACCGGGTGCACGTGTTGGCCGCCGGGCGGATCGTGGCGTCCGGCGGGCCGGAACTGGCGCACCAGCTCGAGGCCGAGGGCTACGACAAATATGCGCTGGAGCCGGCGTGAACGCCTTGCCGCTCATTGATCTGAAGGACGCTTCCAGCTTTCCCTCCAGGCGGGTCGAGGCGTGGAAATACTCCGACCTGCGGCGCTGGCTGCGCGAGGCGCCGCCGCCTTCGCCGTCCGCCCCGGTTCCGCTGGTCGGCGGCGGGCCGTTCGAGGCCCTGGGCGGCGAGGCCATGGTGTTCGTCAATGGCCGGGCCGTGAACGAAACCCAACTAATGGCCTGTGGCGCACAGACGGTGCGTCTGCGTCTGATCTCCAAGGCCGAGGGGACCGGCCACGCCATGACCGCGCGGTTGTCGGCGCGGGCCGGGGCGAAGCTGCTGCTGCTGGAAACGCATGAGGGCCATGGCTCGGCCTATGTCGCGCACAACCGGCTGGAGCTGGATGTGGCGCGCGGCGCCGAGGTGACGCGGATCGTGCTGGCCGACGAACCCGCCGACGCCCTATCGATCAGCCAGGCCCAGGTGCGGGTCGAGCCGGGCGGCGTCTATCGCCAGACCATACTGACGACCGGGGCGAAGCTGCAGCGGATGGAGACCCAGGTAACGCACAAGGCGCAGGGCGCCGATGTGCGGCTGGACGGCGTCTATGTGCTGTCGGGGGACCGGCAGACCGACCTGACCTCGGTGGTTGACCACGTGGCGGTTGATGGGCTGACCAGTCAGCTGACCAAGGGCGTGGTGCGCGACACCGCGCGCGGGGTCTTCCAGGGCAAGATCGTGGTCGAGCGCGGGGCGGACGGGACAGATGCGCGCATGGGCCACCATGCCCTGATCCTCGGCGAACGGGCCGAGGTGGACGCCAAGCCCGAACTGGAGATCTACGCCGACGACGTGCAGTGCGCGCACGGCAATACGATCGGCAATCTGGACGAGAGCGCCCTGTTCTACATGCAGCAGCGCGGCATCGCGGCCGACGAGGCGCGGGCCCTGCTGACGCAGGCCTTCCTGATCGAGGTGGTCGACCGGATCGACCATGAAGGCGCGCGGGAGGTGGTGCGGGAATGGCTGACGGCTCGCCTGTGAGAACCTTCGATCCCTACGCCGTCCGGGCGCAGTTCCCGATCCTGTCGCGGCAGGTGAACGGCCGGCCGCTGGTCTATCTGGACTCGGCCGCCTCGGCGCAGAAGCCGCGGGCGGTGATCGACGCCCTGACGGCGGCGATGGAGGGCAGTTACGCCAACGTCCACCGCGGCCTGCACACCCTGGCCAATGAGACGACCGAGGCCTTCGAACAGGCGCGCGAGAGCATGGCGCGGTTTCTCAACGCGGAAACGCCGGACAACGTCGTCTGGACCAAGGGCGGGACCGAGGCGATCAACCTCGTGGCCGCCGGGATCGGGCAGACGATCCAGCCCGGCGACGAGATCGTCGTCACCCAGATGGAGCACCACGCCAATATCGTGCCCTGGCACATGCTGCGGGCGCGGGGGGCGGTGCTGAAGTGGGCGCCGGTCCTGGACGATGGCGCGCTGGATATGGCCGCCATGGCAGACCTGATCGGGCCGAGGACGCGGCTGGTGGCCGTCACCCATATGTCGAACGTGCTCGGCACCGTGAACGACGTGCGAGCCATCGCCGCGCTGGCCCATGCGGCGGGCGCGCTGATCCTCGTCGACGGCTGTCAGGGGGCGGTGCACTGCAGCCCCGATGTCCAGGCGCTGGACTGCGACTTCTATGTCTTCACCGGCCACAAGCTGTTCGGCCCCACCGGCATCGGCGGCCTGTATGGCAGACGCGCCGCGCTGGAGGCCCTGCCGCCGTACCAGGGCGGCGGCGAGATGATCGCCATGGTGACCGAGGACGCGGTCACCTACGCCGACATCCCGCACCGGTTCGAGGCGGGCACGCCGCCGATCCTTGAGGCGATCGGCCTCGGCGCCGCGATCGAATGGCTGGGCCAGATCGACCCCGATGCGGTGCGGGCTCACGAGCAGACGCTGATGGACCGGGTGCGGACGCGGCTGGACGGCCGCAACTGGTTGACCGAGATCGGCACGGCGGACGGCAAGGGCGCGATCTTCACCTTCACCGTCGACGGCGCCCATGCCCATGACATCGCGCAGGTGATGGACCGCTACGGCGTCGCCGTACGGGCCGGCCTGCATTGCGCCGAACCGCTGTCGCGGCGTTTCGGCCTGACGTCGAGCGCGCGGGCCAGCTTCGCCCTATATAACACCCCAGAGGACGCCGACGCCTTCGCCGACGCCCTGATTAAGGCCCGTGAGTTTTTCGCATGAGCGACCCGACGCCCCCGATGACCGACAACGCGGCCTTCGCCGAAGCCTGGGACGCGCCCCAGAAGAGCGCCCTGGCCCAGGCCGAGATCGACCGGATGACGGACGACATCATCGAGGCCCTCAAATCGGTGTTCGACCCGGAGATCCCGGTCGACATCTATGAGCTGGGACTGATCTACAAGGTCGACCTGTCCGACGACCGCGACGTGGTGGTCGAGATGACCCTGACCGCCCCGGGCTGCCCCGTGGCCGGCGAAATGCCGATCTGGGTCGAGGAGGCCGTGAAGAAGGTCGATGGCGTGCGCTCGGCGCGGGCCGAACTGACGTTCGATCCGCCGTGGGACGCGTCGAAGATGAGCGACGAGGCCAAGCTGGCCCTGAACATGTTCTGATGGACCGTCGATGACCGAGCTTCAGACCACCCCGCGCACGCGCCGGCCTCGCCCGGCCGTCGTCACCCTGACCGAGGCGGCGGCGGAACGGGTGCGCGCCCTGACCGAGGCGGGCGGCCACAAGGCGCTGCGCGTCGGGCTGAAGAACGCGGGCTGCGCGGGGCAGGAATACACCTTCGCCTTCGCCGATGAGATCGGTCCGCTGGACGAGGTCGTGACCGACAAGGGCGCGACCGTCGTGGTCGATCCCAAGTCGATCCTGTTCCTGATCGGGTCCGAGATCGACTATGAAACGACGAAGCTGGCGTCGAAATTCGTGTTCCGGAACCCGAACCAGACCGATGCCTGCGGCTGTGGCGAGAGCGTCACTATCGTTCCCGCGAAGGCGCTGGACGCCGACTGAACGAGAACGTCAGGCGGGCGCGCGGGCGGCGCGGGCGGCTTCGTCGGGCGCCAGCACCCGCACCGCCGGCGTGACGGGCCGACCCGTGGCTTCGGCGACCAGTTCCGCGGTCCGGCCCTCCACGGCAGCCTCTAGCCGGGCGAGAAATTCCTCCTTGCCCAGTCCCGTCGGAATGGGGTCGAGAAACTCAAGGGTGGCGGTCCCCGGGTTCTTGCGGAATGCCTCCTGCGGCCAGAACAGACCCAGGTTGGTGGCGAGGGGCACGACCGGCATGTCGAAGTCACGGTACATGTGCCAGACGCCGGAGCGGTAGCGGAACTTCTCTCCCACCTTCGCCAGATTGCCTTCCGGATAGATCAGGATTTTCCGGCCCGCGGCATGGGCGTCGGAGGAACGGTGCTTGAGCGCCTCACGGGCTTCGCGGCCGCCGCAGTTGTTGACGACGATGGCCCCCAGTTTGCGCAGCACCGTGCCCAGGAGCGGAAACTTCTCCAGATGGTCGCCCGTGACGAAGGCGAGGTCGTCGAACTGGTCATAGGTGGCGAAGCCGTCGCCCCAGCTCTGGTGTTTGGAGGCGATGATGAAGGCGCCCGTCGGCAGGCGCTCCTTGCCCCGCGTCTCGATCCGGATGCCGGCGAGAAGGCGCATCGCCTGGACCATCCGCTTCACATAGCGGCGGATGATCCAGCTGGTGGCCCCGCGACCGGGCGCGAGGGCCGCGAAGGCCGCGGCCGAGGCGTAGACGATCGACAGGAGCCAGTAGGCGACGTTGAAGGCGAGACTGCGCATCAGTCCACTATGCCGCGAAACGGCGCGGGCGGAAGGTTTCAGGCGGCCTCGGGGAGGCGGTCGGCGCAGGTGACGCGATTTCGGCCCGCATGTTTGGACGCATAGAGGGCCGCGTCGGCGCGATCGAGCAGGGCCGAGGCGGTTTCGCCCGGTCGCCGTTGGGCGAAGCCGGCCGAGAGGGTCACCGCGCCCAGCTCATCATCGGTCGAACGCCGGCGCAGCGAACGGGAGGCGATCTCCTTGCGGACGGCTTCAAGCGCATTCTCGACCTGGCTGAGGGATTCCAGCGGGAAAATCATGGCGAACTCCTCCCCGCCGTAGCGGGCGGCGATGCGCGGCGCGCCGGCCACCCGGGCCATCACGCTGGCCACATAGCGCAGCACCTGATCGCCGGTTTGATGGCCCCAGGTGTCGTTGAACCGTTTGAAATGGTCGATATCGAGCACGGCCAGGGTCAGCGCGCCGCCCTCGGCCTCGGCGCGGGCGCAGGCGGCTTCCAGGTGTTCGTCGAATGCCTTGCGATTGGCCAGATTGGTCAGGGCGTCGGTCATGGCGTCGCGGCGGACCTGTTCGAGGTGTTCGCGCAGACGGGCGACCTCGCGGGTCGAGGCGTCGAGGCGCTTCTCCAGCGTCTCATTCTCGCGTTGGACCTTGCGGGTGGCGTTGGTGAGGCCCGAAACGATGGCCTGCAGACCGGCGCCGTCGCCGGCGGTCTCGATGCTGGTGGCGGCCTTGTCCAGGGTCTGTCCGTAGGCGGCCTGCGATTTGTGAGCATTCGCGATGGCCTCTGACACGCTGGACAATTCGCGGTCCAGCACCCGGCCGGCGTCGCGGATCTCTTCGGTCAAACGGCCGCGCGGCAGATATTCAGCGGCCAGCATGTCGGCCGTGGCCTCGGTGAAAGGCTCGGAGGCTGCGAGGATGCGTTTGATCTCACGGCCGAGCGGTCCTTCGGGATCGCCGAGGTAGTGGACCCAGATCTCGAAATTCAGCGGGGTCGGCCAGACTCCGGCCCCTTCCATCGCCTCGATGACCCGACGAGCCAGACCGTAGGCTTCAGGTCCCCGAAGAGTGGTTTCGAGCTGAGCCGCCATACGAATTCCCCGACGGGCCGCCCCGAGCGACCGCTTACCGCCGGCAAGGCTATTCGGGGTTCCGTAACGACGGGTTAAATCCGGTTCGCTGACCGTCGATTTTCGGGAATTCTCAGCCCTTGAGCGAGACGGGACGGCGCAGGAAGGCGGGAATGTCGCCTTCGCCGAACGGTCGGCCGTTGGAACGCTGCGATTCCTGGGCCGCGCTGTCGCCGCGTCGATCCGACTGCCGCAGGTGCGTCTCCTGGACGGGCCGGTCGGAGGTCGCCGGCGTGGGCCGGGTTTCAGATGGCGCGGCCCTGGCGGCGGGGGTGGGTGCGGGCTCCGCGACCTCGGCAGCGGCGGCGGCGGCCGGCTTGGCGCCGCGGCGACTGCGGGTCCGGCGCGGCTTGGCGTCGGTCGCCGCGCTGTCGATCGCAGGCGTTTCAACCGTGGCTTCCACCGGCGCCGGTTCGGCGGCCGCGCGGGGCGCGGCGACGTCTGACGTTTCGGTCGGGGCCTCCGGCGAGGTCTGGCGCGAGCCGCGTCCGCGACCCCGGGCGGGCGGTCTTTCGGGACGATCCGAATCGCGACGCGGCGGCGTCTTGCCGGCCGAGAAGTCGAGGCCGTCGAGCACCAGTTCCTCGGGGTCCATCTTGATCAGCTTCAGGACCTTGTCGAGCGAGCGGTCGTCGCCCGGCGTTACGATCATGAAGGTCTGGCCCAGCTTGCCGGCGCGGCCGGTGCGGCCGATGCGGTGGACGTAGTCGTCGGCGTGATGCGAGACGTCGTAGTTGAAGACGTGGCTGACGTCCGGAATGTCGAGGCCGCGGGCGGCGACGTCGGAGGCGACCAGCAGCTTCAGCTCGCCCGAGCGGAAGGCGGCGAGGGTTTTCATGCGCAGCGACTGGTCGAGGTCGCCATGGATCGGCGCGGCGTCGAAACCGTGCTGCTTCAGCGACTTGGCGACGACGTCGACTTCGGATTTGCGATTGCAGAAGACGATGCCGTTCCTGACGTCGGCGCGGCCGATGAGGGCGCGCAGCGCGGCGCGTTTGGCCTTGGGATCGCTGGTCGGGATGCGAACCAGATACTGGGTGATGGTCTCGGCCGTCATGGCCGGGCGCGAGGCCTCCAGGCGCGTCGGGTCCTTGAGGAACTGGGTCGTCAGACGGGTGATCTCGGGCGGCATGGTGGCCGAGAAGAACAGGGTCTGGCGGCGCGGCGGCGTCAGTTTGAAGATGCGCTCGATGTCGGGAATGAAGCCCATGTCCAGCATGCGGTCGGCTTCGTCGATGACCATGATCTCGACGCCGTTGAGCATGACCTTGCCGCGCTCGAACAGGTCCAGCAGGCGGCCGGGGGTGGCGATCAGGACGTCCACGCCCTTGTTCAGCAGGGTCACCTGGTCGCCCATGGAGACGCCGCCGATCAGCAGCGCCCAGCTGAGCTTGGTGCCCTTGGCGTATTTCTCGAACGAGGAGGCGACCTGGTCGGCCAGTTCGCGGGTCGGGGCCAGGACGAGGGCGCGCGGCATGCGGGCCTTGGCCCGGCCCGAGGCCAGCCGGTCGATCATCGGCAGGGTGAAGGCGGCGGTCTTGCCGGTTCCCGTCTGGGCGATCCCGAGCACGTCGCGGCCGGCGAGAGCGACCGGGATGGCGGAGGCCTGGATCGGGGTGGCGGTGGTGTAGCCGGTGTCGGCGACGGCCTTGAGAGTCGTGGGCGAGAGGCCCAGCATTGAGAATTCGGTCATAGGTCCTTGGGACTGGTAAGGACGGCCCGCGCATCGGGTCGTCGAGCGGTGTCGCGGAACCGCCCTGTCTCTGGGCGAGCGGGCGGCGCGAATTCGCCAAGTCCTGTTCCGAACGTGGGCCGGATATAGAAGTCCCCACCTCAGAGTCAACTATTCGTGTGCCGGGAGACGGGGCTTGGCATTCCCTAACCGATTGTTAATAGTCCGCGCCGGGAAGGGTTGAGTGAGGGGCTATTTATGCTGCGAACGCTTGCCGTCGCGACCTTGGCTGTCGCGTCTCTGGCCGCGGGTCCGGTTCGGGCCGAGATGGATTCGGTATTCGGCAACACGGTGGTGTCCCGCTATCCGGATGGGGGCTGGGTCAAGCACTGGTTCAACCGGGACGGCACCTATGCGGCCCAGTTCTCCGACGGCCGCCGCCTGGCGGCCCGCTGGAGCGTGAACGGCGACAGGGTCTGCCTGACCAATATGCGGCCCTATATGCTGGTTCCGCGCTTCTGCACCGATGTGGTCGAGGCCGAGATCGGCCAGACATGGCAGGCGCGCGATCCGCTGGGGCGTCGGGTCCAGAATGTCCTGATCGCGGGCCGCACTCCCTAGACATCGATCTCCCCCACGGGTTGCGCGGCCTCGCGGGGTTTCGCCGCGACGCTAGCGTGAGGGTCTGAAGCCTCGGGGGGGGGGTGTGCGTCTGTTCCTGATCGCCGCGACGGCTGTTTTCGCCGTCTGGCTGCCCCGCGCGCCCGCGGAGAGCAGCGAGGCGACCCCGGTCGCCACAGTGAGCGTGCCACCGGGGCAGGTCGCCCTGGCCCTTCGGCCGGGGCGCTATGGCGCGATCCAGCATGTCCGGACGCCGCTGCCGACCAAGGCCATCGCCCTGACCTTCGATGACGGCCCCAGCCCGCTTTACAACAACCGGGTGCTGGACATCCTCGACGAGCGCGGGATCAAGGCGACCTTCTTCTTCGTCGGGCAGTACGCGCGGATGCACCCCGAACAGGTTCGCGAGGTCGCTCGCCGGGGCCACAACGTCGCCAGCCACAGCTGGTCGCACCCGACCCGTCTGCGCTACTGGTCCCACGATGCGCAGGTCCGTGAGGTGCGCCGGAGTTATGGCGCGCTCGAGGACGCCCTGTCTGACGCCCCGGCAGCGGACCGCGCCCGGCTGGAGCCGATGTTCCGTTTCCCCGGCCTCGGCGAGGGGCCCTTTATGGCGGACTGGCTGAATCGACGCGGAATCATCGTCGTCTCGGCCGAGGCGGGTACGGGAGACTGGCGCGGCTATTCCGCCGGCACGATCTCGCGGACCACCGTCAGCGCCATGGAGCGCAATCGGGGCGGTGTGCTGATCCTGCACGAGACACGTCCGCAGATGATCCAGGCCTTGCCGGGGCTGCTGGATGAACTGGCGGCGCGCGGTTTCACCTTCGTGCAGATCACGGCGGGGCCGGAGGGGCGCGAACAGGCGTTGGCGGCCGAGGATGCGGTGCTGACTCTGCGCTGACGGGGAGCCGGTTCGCATCGGCGGGGCGCGCGCCATTCCCTGATTTCGACATCAAAGGGAATGGCGCGAGTGACGGGACTCGAACCCGCGACCTCCGGCGTGACAGGCCGGCACTCTAACCAACTGAGCTACACCCGCATATTCCCGACGCGAAGCAGTGCTGCGCGGCGAGGGGCGTCGTTTAGGCGGGGGGGGCTCGCACTGTCAAGCGACGAAGCGACGGCTTGCGACAGTTTTTCGATCGTATCTCCGGCCGCCGGGGAGCCGTGTCGTGGGCCCGGAAATGCTGCGAACCATTCTCAATAAAAACCTTTCGTCACATGGGTTTGAACGGGCGCGGTTCCAGGGCTAGAAAGCGCCGAATCCGCCCCTCCCTTTGACGCGGACAAGGTCCCTTCCGGATGAATGCATTCCTGCTCGAATATCTGCCGATCGTGATCTTTCTCGGGATCGCGGCTGTGCTCGGCCTCGGTTTCATGCTGGCGGCCTGGGTGCTGGCCCCCAAGAACCCGGACAGCGAGAAGCTGTCGGCCTATGAGTGCGGCTTCAACGCCTTTGACGATGCGCGCATGAAGTTCGACGTGCGCTTCTATCTGGTCTCGATCCTCTTCATCATCTTCGATCTGGAGGTGGCCTTCCTGTTCCCGTGGGCGGTGTCGATGTTCGACCTGTCGCGCGCGGGCATGGTGTTCGCCTTCTGGTCGATGATGGTCTTCCTCGGCGTGCTGACCGTCGGGTTCATCTACGAATGGAAGAAGGGCGCGCTCGAATGGGAGTGACGACCAACACCGTCCCGCTGATCGGGGTCGGCAACCAGGGCGGCTCGCCCGCGGGGCCGGCGTCCTCGCGTCTGGCGACGCCGATGAGCACCACCATGTTCAACACCGGCGCCCGCTCGTCGGTGGAGGGCTATGATCCGGCCATCCACGACAAATTCTTCGAGGCCGTGAACGCCGAACTGGGTGAGCGCGGCTTCATCACCACCTCGCTGGACGACGTCATCAACTGGGCCCGGACGGGTTCGCTGATGTGGATGACGTTCGGGCTCGCGTGCTGCGCCGTCGAGATGATGCAGGCCTCCATGCCGCGCTTCGACATGGAGCGGTTCGGTATGGCCCCGCGCGCCAGCCCGCGCCAGTCCGACCTGATGATCGTGGCCGGCACCCTGACCAACAAGATGGCCCCGGCCCTGCGCAAGGTCTACGACCAGATGCCGGACCCGCGCTATGTGCTGTCCATGGGCAGCTGCGCCAACGGCGGCGGCTATTATCACTACAGCTACAGCGTCGTTCGCGGCTGCGACCGGGTCGTGCCGGTGGACGTCTATGTGCCCGGGTGCCCGCCGACGGCGGAGGCGCTGTTGTACGGACTGCTGCAGCTGCAGAAGAAGATCCGCCGCACCGGGACGATCGACCGATGAGCGCGCTCGCCCGTATCGCGGAAATGGAAACCGCCCTGACGCCGCTGGGCGCCGAGATGGTCGGGACGCTGGGCGTCGAGGCGCAGATCGCCTTTGGCGAACTGACGCTGATGACCGACCGCGATAACATCATCGCGGTGCTGACCGCCCTGAAGGAGCGGTTCGGCTTCCATCAGCTGCTGGATCTGTGCGGGGTCGATTTCCCCGACCGGGCCGAGCGGTTCGAGGTGGTCTATCACCTGCTGTCGATGACCCGGAACGCGCGCGTGCGGGTCAAGCTGACGACGGACGAGGTCCAGCCCGTGCCCAGCGCCGTGGGGGTCTTCCCCTGCGCCGACTGGTTCGAGCGCGAAGCGTTCGACATGTACGGCATGCTGTTCTCGGGTCACCCCGACCTGCGGCGGCTGCTGACCGACTATGGCTTCCAGGGGCATCCGCTCCGCAAGGACTTCCCGATGACCGGGTATGTCGAAGTGCGTTACGACGAGGAGCAGAAGCGGGTTGTGTATGAACCCGTCAAACTGACCCAAGAGTTCCGGAACTTTGATTTCCTGTCGCCCTGGGAAGGCGCGGACTATCCGCTGCCCGTCCTGCCCGGCGATGAGAAGGCGGGATGATCCATGGCCCTGAATCGCACAGCTATCCGTTCGGCGTCGTCCTTCTTTCTGGTGACGTTCTCGACGGCGTTTCTGTTCACCCTCGGCGCGCGGCTGACCGGCTGGTTCACGCGCGCGCCGGACATTCCGGCGCAGCAGCTGCAGACGCTGGGCGTGGCCATCATGATCGCGGTGGTCTGTCTGGCCGTGGGCGCCGGCATCCGCAGGCTGACGCCGGGCGAACTGCAGAGCGCGCTGCTGGGCGCCTCGGCGGTGCTGCTGTCGACGCCGCTGGCGCTGGCGGTGCTGACGGGCAACTGGGAGCTTTCGACGGCCGCCGTCTCGGGCATGGGCGTGCTGACGCTGGCCCTTGGCTGGGTGGTGGCGCTGACCCGCAAGTCGCGCTCGCACGACGAGGATTCCGCTGATGGCTGACGGCCACGACAAACCGCTTCCGATCGGCGCCACGGACGTATTCGACGACGGTCTGACCGACCACGCCCGTGCGATGGACGAGCGCAAATTCACGATCAATTTCGGACCCCAACACCCGGCCGCGCACGGCGTTCTGCGTCTGGTGCTGGAGCTGGACGGCGAGCTGGTGACGCGCGTCGACCCGCACATCGGCCTGCTGCACCGCGGGACCGAGAAGCTGATGGAGGCCCGCACCTACCTTCAGAACGTGCCCTATCTGGACCGTCTCGACTATGTCGCGCCGATGAACCAGGAGCACGCCTTCTGCCTGGCCATCGAGAAGCTGCTGGGCGTCGACGTGCCGTACCGGGCCCAGCTGATCCGGGTGCTGTATTCCGAGATCGGCCGCATTCTCTCGCACCTGCTGAACGTGACCACCCAGGCCATGGACGTCGGGGCCCTGACGCCGCCGCTGTGGGGCTTCGAGGAACGCGAGAAGCTGATGGTGTTCTACGAGCGCGCCTCGGGCGCCCGTCTGCACGCCAACTATTTCCGACCCGGCGGCGTCCACCAGGACCTGCCGATGGACCTTATCGACGACATCGGCCGCTGGTGCCGGGAGTTCCCGGCCGCCCTGAAGGACATCGAGTCCCTCGTCACCGAGAACCGCATCTTCAAACAGCGCAACGTCGACATCGGCGTGGTGTCGAAACAGCAGGCTCTGGACTGGGGCTTCACCGGGGTGATGCTGCGCGGTTCGGACATCCCGTGGGACCTGCGCAAGTCGCAGCCCTACGAATGCTACGCCGACCTCGAGTTCGACATCGCCGTCGGCAAGAACGGCGACTGCTGGGACCGCTATCTCTGCCGCATCGAGGAGATGAAGCAGTCGGTGCACATCATGGAGCAGTGCATCCACAAGCTGCGCAACTGCCCCGGCGAGCCGGTGATGGTCGAGGACAACAAGATCGTCCCGCCGCGGCGCGGCGAGATGAAGCGGTCGATGGAAGCCCTGATCCACCACTTCAAACTCTACACCGAGGGCTTCCGCACGCCCGAAGGCGAGGTCTATGCCTCGGTCGAGGCGCCCAAGGGCGAATTCGGCATCTATCTGGTCTCGGACGGCACCAACAAACCCTATCGCGTCAAGATCTCGGCTCCCGGCTTCCGCTCGCTGCAGGCCATGGACTGGATGAACCGCGGCCACATGCTGGCGGACGTTTCGGCCATCCTGGGCTCGCTCGACATCGTGTTCGGGGAAGTGGACCGGTGATGTTCGACTGCGATCCCGCCGCCGTCATCGACCAGCAGCTCGCCGCATGGCGCGCGCGTGACGCGGAGGCGTTCGCGTCCCACTATGCCGCCGAGGCGGTAATGACCGACCACCCGGGTGTGGTGACCTTCAGCGGACGCGAGGCCATTCAGGCGCGCTATGCCCGGGCCTTCGCCGCAAGGGGGCCGGCCGAGGTGGTGATCCAGACCCGCATCGTCTCCGGCGAGTACGTCATCGATGATGAGGCGGTCTCGAGTGCACGCGAACTCGCGCGCGGGGTCGTCATCTATCGCGTGCAGAACTGCCTGATCACCCGCGCAGACTATCTGCCGTTCCAGAGGACGCCGGTTGCGCCGGGGCCGGCCCAATGAGCGCCTTCGCGGTCGATCCGATCTTCACCCAGATGCAGGCCATCGCCTTCGCCGGCCTGCTGACCTTCGCCCTGATCTTGCAGACGATCTTCTCGCCCCGGCGGCGGGCCGTCATGGGCGGGCTGAAATTCGTTCTGGCCAGCGCTGTCGTCGCGGCACCGGGTCTGGCGGGCGTGACGTTCGTGCGCGGCGCCTACCGGCTGGGCTATCTGGAAGAGGGCCGGGGCTTCTGGGAAGCCAATCTGCGCTCGCTGGTCTGGATGAGCGGCGCGATCTTCGCGGGCCAGATGGCCGTGCGGTTCCTGCCGCCGATGTCGTGGCTGTCGCGTGATCTCGGGAATGCCGGGCGCGCCGTGTGGAGTGAACGCCTGGGCCGCTGGATGGGGAGGACGCGATGAGCGACAAACCCCTGAGCGATCTGGTGCGGCAGGGCTGGTCCGTGGTCGCCTATTCGTCCACCGACATGAGCGGCGAAACCTATCAGCACAACATCCTGCTGACCCGGCAAGGCGCACACCGGATTCTGACGCTGCGCAAGAAGATGATGGGCGAGGGGATCGTCGCCTCGGAGTTGGAAGTCTGATGAGCGTTCGTCGTCTCGCCAAGGAACAGCCGGCCTCGTTCGCCTTCTCGAAGGCGACGAAGGCGAAATGCGACTGGTGGATCGCCAAATATCCGGCCGATCGTCGCCAGTCGGCGGTGATCCCGATCCTGTGGCTGGTGCAGAAGCAGGAGGGCTGGTGCCCCGAGCCGGCGCTGCGCGCCATCGCCGAGCTGCTGGGCATGCCCTACATCCGGGTGCTGGAGGTCGCGACCTTCTACACGATGTTCATGCTGGAGCCGGTCGGCTCGGTCGCCCTGATCCAGGTCTGCGGCACCACGCCCTGCATGCTGCGCGGGGCGGGCGAGCTGATGGATGTCTGCAAGAAGAAGATCGGGCCCAAGGACGTGCTGAGCGCCGACGGCCGCTTTACCTGGCAGGAAGTCGAATGCCTGGGCGCCTGCGCCAATGCGCCGATGGCCCAGATCAACGACTATTATTTCGAGGATCTGACCGCCGACAGCATGGCGCAGATCATCGACGACTTCGCCGCCGGCAAGAAGCCGAAGCCGGGCAGCCGCGTCGGCCGCACCAGCTCTGAGCCGGAAGGCGGGGCCCTGACCCTGACCGATCCCAAGATCTATGACGGTTCGGCGGCCAAGAAGATCCGCAAGCTGCCCAACAGCAATCCGGTGACGGCGTGACGGTCAAACCCAAAGACATCAACAGACTGGCGCCCCTGCTGTGGCTCGCGGCAGGCCTGATGTTCTGTCTGGCCGCGTGGCTTGGCGAGCAGATGGCCTTCGTGGGCGTCGGCGTGATGTTCATGATGCTCGGACTCGCGGCCTGGCTGAAGAACCGCAAGGCGGGTCGCGGATGACTGGCCCTGATCTGTCAGATGACGAAGCGGTGGCGCGCTATCGACTCGAGTTGCGCACCGTTGGCCGCAGCCAGCGGCTGGCCGGGTTTGCCCTGGTCATTCTCGGGGCCATCGCCGTCTGGGCTGCCGGTTATGCCGGCGCCGCCGGACCGATGGTGCAGTGGGCCGGCTATGCCGCCCTGGCGTTCGGCTGGGCCCTGATGCTGGCCGCCATCTTCCTGCGCACCCGCTATCACCGCCAACGCATGCGGGAGACGAACTGAACCATGGTCGGCATCCTCGAAGACAAGGACCGCATCTTCACCAACCTCTACGGCTTCCATGACTGGACGCTGGAGGGGGCGAAGTCGCGCGGCGCGTGGAACGCGACGAAGGACATGCTCGACCTCGGGCGGGACTGGATCATCTCCAACGTCAAGAACTCGGGCCTGCGCGGACGCGGCGGCGCCGGATTCTCGACCGGACTGAAGTGGTCCTTCATGCCCAAGGAGGTGAAGGACCGCCCGCACTATCTGGTCGTCAACGCCGACGAGTCCGAGCCCGGCACCTGCAAGGACCGGGAGATCATGCGCCACGATCCGCAGCTGCTGATCGAGGGTTGCCTGATCGCCAGCTTCGCGATGCAGGCGCACGCCTGTTACATCTATCTGCGCGGCGAATATGTGCTGGAACGCGAGCGCATGGAGGCGGCGGTCAAGCAGGCCTATGAGGCGAAGCTGATCGGCAAGAACAACGTCCACGGTTGGGATTTCGACGTCTTTATCCACCACGGCGCCGGCGCCTATATCTGCGGCGAGGAGACGGCGCTGCTGGAGTCGCTGGAGGGCAAGAAGGGCCAGCCGCGACTGAAGCCGCCGTTCCCGGCCGGCGCCGGCCTGTACGGCTGTCCGACCACGGTGAACAACGTCGAGTCGATCGCGGTGGTCGGCACCATCCTGCGGCGCGGGGCCGAGTGGTTCGCGGGCTTCGGCCGGCCGAACAACACCGGCACCAAGATCATGTCGATCAGCGGCCATGTGAACCGGCCGTGCAACGTCGAGGAGGCGATGTCGATCCCGCTGCGTCAGCTGCTGGAAGACCATTGCGGCGGCGTGCGCGGCGGTTGGGACAATCTGAAGGCCATCATCCCCGGCGGCTCGTCGGTGCCGCTGATCACGCGCGAGATGAGCGAAACCGCGTTGATGGATTTCGACAGCCTGCGCGACATGCGTTCGGGTCTCGGCACGGCGGCGGTGATCGTCATGGACCAGTCGACCGATCTGGTCCGCGCCATCGCCCGCATCAGCTATTTCTACAAGCACGAGAGCTGCGGCCAGTGCACGCCGTGCCGCGAGGGCACGGGCTGGATGTGGCGGGTGCTGGAGCGGATGGCGGTCGGCGAGGCCGATCCGTCCGAGATCGACATGCTGCTGGAGGTTTCGACCCAGATCGAGGGCCACACCATCTGCGCCCTCGGCGACGCCGCCGCCTGGCCGGTGCAGGGTCTGATCCGCCACTTCCGTCACGAGATCGAGGAACGCATCGCCTCCTACCGCAGCCGCCGCGCGAATTTCGCCGGCCATGCGATCGCGGCGGAGTAGGGGATGCGCGCAGCCGCCGTCATCGCGCTGACCGGACTGACCCTCGCCGCCTGCGGCGAGCGGACGGAGCCGGCTGCGCCGACGCCGGCGGAGCAGGTTTCGGCGGCGAGCCCGGCCTCCGACGCGGAGGTCAGCGCGCCGGCCGAGCTGACAGCCGGCCAGCTGCAACGGGTCTGCCAGGCTGGACTGGCTGCGATCCACGGCCAGAAGACGACCGACATCCAGCTCGACGGGGTCGAAGGCCGCGTCGTCAACGCCTCGTGGCGCGCCCCGGTCGACGGCGGCCGCCGCCGGGCCCAGTGTCGGGTCGATGGCGACCTGATTACCTGGCGGTCGGTCGATGCGGCCAGCGCCGAAGAAGGCCGCTGGATGAACCAGGCTGGCGATCCGGTCACCCGGTTCGTGCTGGACGGCGAGACGGTGGCCATCACCACGACCCTGCCGGACGGCTCGGTCGTGGAAGAACAGGGGCAGGGCTGATGCGCGGCAAGGTTCTCAGCTACGACGACTACACCGGCTCCGGCCTGATCAGCGGCGACGACGGCGTCCGCTACACCTTCACGCGCGGCGGCCTGATGGGCGGCGCGCGCGAGGCCTTCACCGGTCAGCAGGTCGATTTCGAGATCGCCGACGGCGTGGCGACCAACATCTACATCACCAGCGGCGCGCCGCTGAACCTGTCGGGCGACAAGAACCGGATCGTCGCGGCCTTGCTGGCCGTGATCCTCGGCTCGTTCGGCATCCACAAATTCTATCTCGGCAAGACCACGGCCGGGATCCTGATGCTGGTGGGGTCTACGGTCGGCTGGATCACTTTCGGCATCCTGCCGGGGATCGTGTACGTCATCGCCTTCATCGAATTCATCATCTACCTGCTCAAATCAGACGGCGACTTCCACCGCGACTATGTCGCGGGGAACAAGTCCTGGTTCTGATCCGGTCCGCTTAGAGAAACGCAGAGGTCGCGGCGAATGCCCATCGCGAAAGTCAATGGCGTAGAGGTCGAGTTCGAGCCCGGGATGACCGTGCTCCAGGTCGCCGAGCGCGCTGGCGAGGAAATTCCGCGCTTCTGCTACCATGAGCGGCTGTCGATCGCCGGCAACTGCCGCATGTGCCTGGTCGAGGTGAAGCCCGGACCGCCGAAGCCGCAGGCGAGTTGCGCCCTGCCGGCCGCCGAGGGCCAGGAGATCTTCACCGATACGCCGATGGTCAGGAAGGCGCGCGAAGGGGTGATGGAGTTCCTGCTCATCAACCACCCGCTGGACTGCCCGATCTGCGACCAGGGCGGCGAGTGCGACCTGCAGGACCAGGCCATGGGCTACGGCCGCGACGGCTCCCGCTATGCGGAGAACAAGCGCGCGGTCGAAGAAAAGAACATGGGCCCGACCATCAAGACCTTCATGACGCGGTGCATCCAGTGCACCCGCTGCGTGCGGTTCGTGACGGAAGTGGCGGGCGTGCCCGACATCGGCATGATCTCGCGCGGTGAGGACGCCGAGATCACCACCTATCTGGAGAAGGCGGTCGACAGCGAGCTCTCGGGCAACGTGAACGACCTGTGCCCGGTCGGCGCCCTGACCCACCGTCCGTGGCAGTACCACTACCGCCCGTGGGAGCTGAAGAAGACCGAGACCATCGACGTGATGGACGCCCTGGGCTCGAACATCCGCGCCGACGCCAAGGGCGCCGAGGTGATGCGCATCCTGCCGCGCGTCAACGAGGGCATCAATGAGGAGTGGCTGTCCGACATCAGCCGCTACGCCGTCGACGGGTTGCAACGCCAGCGGCTGGACAAGCCCTATGTGCGCGAGAACGGCAGGCTGCGCGTCGCCTCGTGGGACGAGGCCCTGGGTCTGGTGGCGGCGAAGCTGAACGCGGCGGCCGCCGACCGGATCGGCGTGATCGCCGGCGACCTGCAGGACGCGGAATCGATGAAGGCGGCGCTGGACCTGTTCCGGGCGCTGGGCTCGGCCAATACCGACTGCCGTCAGGACGGCTCTGCCCTCGGTTATGGCCCGCGCGAAAGCTGGCTGTTCAACTCGGGTCTGGCCGGGATCGAAGCGGCGGACGCCGTGCTGATCGTGGGCGCCAATCCGCGCACCGAGGCGCCGCTGCTGAACACCCGACTGCGCAAGAGCTGGGTGGCGGGGACGAGCGAGATCGGACTGATCGGCGATCAGGCCGATTTGACCTATCAATACAGCTATCTGGGCGCGGGATCGAAGACGCTGTCCAAGCTGCCCAAGGCGGCGATGGACGCCCTGACCCAAGCCGAGCGGCCGGCGATCATCGTCGGCGGCGGGGCCCTGTCGGGCGAGACCGGGCCGGCGGTGCTGAACGCGATCGGCGCCCTGGCGAAGAAGGTCGGCGCGGTCGTGGATGGCTGGAACGGGTTCAATGTGCTGCACACGGCCGCCTCGCGCGTCGCCGGTCTGGACATGGGCTTCGTGCCGACGGCCGGCGGCAAGACGGCCGGCGAAATGCTCAAGCCGGGGGCGCTGGACGTGCTGTTCCTGCTGGGCGCCGACGAGGTCGATCCGACCGGCTCGGACGCTTTCCGCGTCTATCTGGGCAGCCACGGCGATCGGGGCGCGCACGGGGCGGATGTGATCCTGCCGGGCGCGGCCTATACCGAGAAATCGGGCCTCTACGTCAACACCGAGGGCAGGGTGCAACTGGCCGAACGGGTCGTCTTCCCCAAGGGACAGGCCAAGGAGGACTGGGCCATCCTGCGCGCCCTGTCGGCCATGGTCGGCCAGACCCTGCCGTACGACACGCTCGACGCCCTGCGCGCGAAACTGATGGCGGACCATCCGACGTTCGGCCGGATCGACTGGCTGGCGCCGTCCGCGAGCTTCGACGTGGCCTCGCTGGGCAAGAAGGGCGACCTCGGCGACGTCGCCTTCCGCTCGTCGGTGCGCGACCCCTATCTGAACAACCCGATCACGCGCGCCAGCGTGACCATGGCCGAGCTGTCCGCCTTGCGGATCGCCCCGGTCGCGATGGCGGCGGAGTAAGGACCGATGGATTTCTGGACCACCCCGCTCGGCTGGACGCTCGCCACCATCGGCGGGATCCTGCTCGTCACCGTCGGCATCCTGATCTCGCTGGCCTTCCTGCTGCTGGCCGACCGGAAGATCTGGGCCGGCGTGCAGATGCGCAAGGGTCCGAACGTGGTCGGGCCGTTCGGCCTGCTGCAGTCGTTCGCCGACTTCTTCAAATTCGTGCTCAAGGAAATCATCGTCCCGGCCGGCGCCGACAAGGTCGTGTTCCTGCTGGCGCCGCTGCTGACCTTCATCCTCGCCTTCATCGCCTGGGCGGCCATTCCCTTCGCGCCGGGCTGGGTCATCTCCGACCTGAACGTCGGCATCCTCTACATCTTCGCGATCAGCTCGCTGGGCGTGTACGGCATCATCATGGGCGGCTGGGCTTCGAACTCGAAGTATCCGTTCCTCGGCTCGCTGCGCAGCGCGGCTCAGATGGTCTCCTATGAGGTCTCCATCGGCCTGGTGATCATCAACGTCATCCTGCTGGCCGGGACGATGAACCTGACCTCGATTGTGACCCAGCAACAGGGCATGTTCTGGAACTGGTTCGCCTTCGGCGGCGGGGCGGGGACCTGGCCGCTGCTGGTCATCCTGTTCCCGATGTCGATCATCTTCTTCGTCTCGGCCCTGGCCGAGACGAACCGCCCGCCGTTCGACCTGCCCGAGGCCGAGTCCGAGCTCGTGGCCGGCTATCAGGTCGAATACAGCTCGACGCCGTATCTGCTGTTCATGATCGGCGAATACGCCAACATCGTCTTCATGTGCGCCATGATCACCCTGCTGTTCTTCGGCGGGTGGAACCCGGGCGTGCCGCAGGCCTGGCTGGACAGCCTGCCGGGCTGGCTGGAGCAGGGCATCTATCTGGCCACCTTCCTCGGCAAGACCGTCTTCTGGTTCTGCATGATCGCCCTGGTGAAGGCCTTTGTGCCCCGCTACCGCTATGACCAGCTGATGCGTCTGGGCTGGAAGATCTTCCTGCCGACCTCGCTGGTCGCGGTCGTCATTGTCGCCGCCTGGCGCGTGTTCGCGGTGGGCGCATGATCCGCATTCTGATCCTGTCCGGCCTGCTGTTGTCGTCTGTCGCCGCCTGCGCCCCCTACGAGCCCGAGCCTGTCTCGGCCTGGCAGTGGCAGCAACGCCAGGAACGGATCGAGCGGCAGGAGGCCGAACGCCTGCGCCGCTGTGAAGCCATGGACCAACAGAGCGAGCGTTACGCCCGCGAGTGCCCGCGTACCGGAGCCAGCCCGTCATGATGAACCGTCTCGTCCAGGCCGCGAAGGGCGCGTTGCTGATCGACGTGATCGGCGCCGTCGGCCTGTCGCTGAAATACATGGCCCGGCCCAAGGCCACGGTGAACTATCCGTTCGAGCGCAATCCGCAGTCGCCGCGGTTCCGGGGCGAGCACGCCCTGCGCCGCTATGCGAACGGCGAGGAGCGCTGCATCGCCTGCAAGCTGTGCGAGGCCATCTGCCCGGCCCAGGCGATCACCATCGAGGCCGAACCGCGCGCCGACGGCAGCCGCCGCACGACCCGCTACGACATCGACATGGTCAAATGCATCTACTGCGGCCTGTGCGCCGAGGCCTGCCCGGTCGACGCCATCGTCGAGGGGCCGAACTCGGAGTTCACCGTCGAGACGCGGGAAGAGCTGCTCTACGACAAGGACCGGCTGCTCGCGAACGGCGACCGCTGGGAACGACTGATCGCGAAGAATCTGGAACTCGACGCGCCTTACCGTTAAGGCGCACACGCTGAAACAGGACGGCGATTCCGAGCGGGGTCGCTTTCCACGAACCGAAAGGGGCCGAGGCCTCCGATGTTGCAAGGCATAGCCTTCTATCTGCTGGCCACGGTGGCCGTGCTGGGCGGCCTGTTAGTCGTCACGGCGAAGAACCCCGTGCACAGCGTGCTGTGGCTGATCCTGGCCTTCTTCTCGTCGGCGGGGCTGTTCGTCCTGCTCGGGGCGGAGTTCCTGGCCATGCTGCTGGTCGTCGTCTACGTCGGCGCCGTGGCGGTGCTGTTCCTGTTCGTCGTCATGATGCTGGACGTCGACTTCGTGAAGCTGCGCGAGGGCTATGCCCGCTATCTGCCGCTGGCGATGATCGTGGCGGGGATCCTGCTGGCCGAGATGATCATGATCTCGCTGGCCGTGGTCAGCGGCGGCGCGGCCGCTGACGCCGCCGGGCCGGTCGCCGCGACGGCGGACATGAGCAATGTCGAGGCCATCGGTCGTGTTCTGTACACGGACTATGTCTACATCTTCCAGGCGGCGGGAATCGTGCTGCTGATCGCCATGATCGGGGCGATCGTCCTGACCCTGCGCCACAAGCCCGGAATCAAGCGTCAGAACATCGCCCGCCAGGTCGGCCGCGATGCGAAGACGGCCATGGAGGTCAAGTCCGTGACCACCGGCGCCGGCGTCACTCCCGAGGATCTGGTCTGATGGACATCACCCTGCAGCACTATCTGGCGGTGGGCGCGATGCTGTTCACCATCGGCGTCTTCGGCATCTTCGTGAACCGCAAGAACGTCATCATCATCCTGATGTCGGTCGAGCTGATCCTGCTGGCCGTGAACATCAATTTCGTCGCCTTCTCGGCCTATCTCAACGACGTGCAGGGGCAGATCATGGCCATGTTCGTCCTGACCGTCGCCGCGGCCGAGGCCGCCATCGGCCTGGCCATTCTGGTGACCTTCTTCCGCAACCGCGGCGACATCGCGGTTGACGACGCCTCCGTGATGAAGGGCTGACCGTGGATCTCGCGCTTCTCGTCACCCTCGGCGTTTTCGCCCCGCTGCTCGGCGCCGTCATCGTCGGCCTGAGCGGCCGGCGGCTCGGCGACCTGGTCTCCAAGACCATCACCACCGGCCTGCTGTTCTTCTCCTGCGCCGTGGCCTGGATCATCTTCAGCCAGTGGACCTGGGGCGGGCTCGAGGCCTTCACGGTCGAGCTGTTCCCCTTCATCAACGTCGGCGATTTCCAGTCGGTCTGGTCGATCCGCATCGACGCCCTGTCGGCGGTCATGCTGGTCGTGGTCACCAGCGTGTCCTCGCTCGTGCACCTGTATTCCTGGGGCTATATGTCCGAGGATCCCGACAAGCCGCGGTTCTTCGCCTATCTGTCGCTGTTCACCTTCGCCATGCTGGCGCTGGTCACCGCCGCCGACTTCATGCAGCTGTTCTTCGGCTGGGAAGGGGTGGGGCTGGCGTCCTATTTGCTGATCGGCTTCTGGTACAAGAAGTCCACCGCCAGCGCCGCCGCCATCAAGGCCTTCGTGGTCAACCGGGTCGGCGACTTCGGCT
This sequence comes from Alphaproteobacteria bacterium, assembly GCA_018826515.1. GTDB lineage: Bacteria > Pseudomonadota > Alphaproteobacteria > Caulobacterales > Caulobacteraceae > Brevundimonas. Next base: position 614 of record JAHKAM010000044.1, on the reverse strand, counting down.
TCGCCCTCGGCATCCTGACCGTGTTCTGGATGTTCGGCACCATCCAGTTCGCCGAGCTGTTCCCGATGATCGCGGACCGCGCCGGGACCGGCTGGAATTTCCTCGGCCACACCTGGTCGGCGCTCGATCTCGCCGGCGCCCTGCTGTTCGTCGGGGCCATGGGCAAGTCGGCCCAGTTCTTCCTGCACACCTGGCTGCCCGACGCCATGGAGGGCCCGACCCCGGTCTCGGCCCTGATCCACGCGGCGACCACGGTCACCGTCGGCGTCTATATGGTCTGCCTGCTGTCGCCGATCTATGAATACGCCCCGGTCGCCTCGGCCATCATCGCCCTGACCGGCGCGGTCACCGCTCTGTTCGCGGCGACCGTCGGCCTGGCCCAGAACGACATCAAGCGGGTCATCGCCTATTCGACCTGTTCGCAGCTGGGCTACATGTTCTTCGCGGCAGGCGTCGGCGCCTACCAGGCGGCGATGTTCCACCTGTTCACCCACGCCTTCTTCAAGGCCCTGCTGTTCCTGGGCGCCGGCTCGGTGATCCACGGCATGCATCACGAGCAGGACATGCGGAAAATGGGCGGGCTGTGGAAGCTGCTGCCGGTCACCTATGCGGTG
>JAHKAM010000007.1 GCA_018826515.1 Alphaproteobacteria bacterium | reverse complement strand
CGCGCCGCGGCCGCGCCGATCCGGGCGGCGAACTCCCGCATCGCCGACTTCGCCAACCGCTATGCCGCGCCCCGGCGTGCGGCCGGCGGCGGCGCCGCCGCGGCGGCGGTGCAGACCTCCGAAAGCTGGGAGGAGTTCTGATGGCGGATCAGCCCCTGGTCCTGCCGGGCCGGCTCGACTCGACGTCGCTTGAGGGGCTCCTTTCCGCCCTCCGGGAGCGGCGCGGTTCAGACCTCGACCTCGATGGCTCCATGGTCGACCGCATCGGCGGCCAGGGCTTGCAGCTGCTGATCTCCGCATTCCAGACCTGGTCCGCTGACGGCTTCCGACTGCGCGTGATCGACCCATCCTTCAACCTGACCACCGCGGTCGAGCGGCTCGGTTTCCCCGCCGCCTCGCTGAACGGAGCGCAAGGACAATGACGATCAAGGTCATCCTCACGGTCGACGATTCCCGCACCATGCGAGACATGCTTCGGCTGGCGCTGGTCGACGCGAAATTCGAGGTCATCCAGGCGGTGGACGGGGTGCACGGTCTGGAGGTGCTGGCCCAGTCGGAGCCCGACGTGATCATCACCGACATCAACATGCCGAACATGGACGGGTTCGGCTTCATCGAGGCCGTGCGCCGTGACGACCGTCGCCGCGCCACGCCCATCCTGGTCCTGACCACCGAAAGCGACGCCGAGAAGAAGCAGCGTGCGCGGGACGCCGGGGCCACCGGATGGATCGTCAAGCCTTTCGACCCGGTGAAACTCGTCGACGCCGTTCGCCGCGTCGCAGCCTGAGGATTGTATTTTGGACTCGATGGAATCCATCAAGGCGACCTTCTTCCAGGAATGTGAGGAACTCCTCGCGGACCTCGAGTCCGGCCTTCTCGCCCTGCAGGCCGGAGAGGGGGATGCCGAGACGGTCAACGCCGTGTTTCGCGCCGTCCACTCCGTGAAGGGCGGGGCCGGCGCCTTCGGTCTGGAGTCCCTGGTCCGGTTCGCGCACGTCTTCGAAACCACGCTCGACGGCGTCCGGAATGGCGGGCTGGACGCGGATCCGCCCCTCGTGGCGGTGATGCTGAGGGCGGCGGATCGCCTGGCGGACCACGTCGCCGCGGCCAAGGCCGGAAACGACCCCGGCGAAGAGGGGGACGCCGACCTGATCAAGGCGCTCGAGGCCTATTGCGGGGTGGAGGAACCCTCGGACGCCGGCGAGCCCGATTTCGGCTTCTCCCCCATGCTGGTCTCGCTGGATGCTTCGGATGATGACGGCGCGGCTCCGTCGGCGTCCCCGCCCATGACCAGCCTGTCCGCGCTCACCCCGACCGTGATCGGCTGGACCATCGAGTTCCGTCCCCACCCCGGCCTCTACCGGAACGCAAACGATGCGATGAACCTGATCCGCGAGCTGGCGCGCCTCGGGCCGGTCGACGTGACCCTGAACAGCGATGCGGTGCCGGACCTCGACGGGCTGAACACGGGCGACGCCTGGCTCAGCTGGACCGTCAACCTGGACGCGGGCGTCCATGAGGACCAGGTCCGAGAAGTCTTCGAGTTTGTCGACGGGGACTGCGATCTTCAGGTGCATGCGGTCCATGCCCCGGCCGATGCGGAGGGCCCCGAGCCGGCCGACCTCGACAGCGCGCCGCTCGCGCCGGAAGGCTCGCCGGGCGAAGAGGGGCTGTCGCTCGCCGCCCTGCTCGCCCTCGCGCGCGGCGGAGAGGCGTCTCCCGAGGACGGGGCCGCCGCGGCGCAGACCGTGGCCGCGCCCTCGTTCCCCGAGCCCCAGTCCTCGACCGCCCCGAAGGCCGCGGCGCGGGCCAATGCGCCCACCGCCGGCGAAAACATCGTCCAGACCACCATCCGGGTCGACCTCGAGCGGGTGGACCGGCTGATCGACCTGGTCGGGGAGCTGGTCATCAACCAGGCGATGCTGGCCCAGCAGGTGCACGAGGCGGGAATCGTCCGCTCGGGCAATATCGCGCTCGGCCTCGACGATCTGGAACAGCTGACCCGGGAAATCCAGGACAGCGTCATGGCGATCCGCGCCCAGCCGGTGAAGTCCGTCTTCCAGCGCATGCCGCGTCTGATCCGCGAGGTGGCCGGGATGACCGGCAAGTCGGTGCGCCTGGTCACGGACGGCGAGGGCACCGAGGTCGACAAGACGGTGATCGAGCGGCTCTCCGATCCGCTGACGCACATGATCCGCAACGCCATCGACCATGGCCTGGAAGCGCCGGACGACCGCGTGGCGGCCGGCAAGCCCCGTGAGGGTGTGATCCGGCTCTCGGCCCAGCATCGCTCCGGTCGCATCGTCATCGAGGTCGCGGACGACGGTCGGGGCATCGATCGCGCACGCGTCAAGGCGATCGCCGCCGAACGCGGCCTGATCGAACCCGACGCGGTGCTGAGCGACGAGGAAGTGGACAACCTGATCTTCGCTCCCGGCTTCTCCACCGCCTCGGAAGTGTCGGACATTTCGGGCCGCGGCGTCGGCATGGACGTTGTCAAACGGTCGATCCAGGCATTGGGCGGCCGGATCACCATCACCTCGATCCCCGGCAAGGGCTCGACGTTCACCCTCAGCCTGCCGCTAACCCTTGCGGTGCTCGACGGCATGGTCGTCAGCGTGGGCTCACAGACCCTGGTCGTCCCGATCACCGTCATCGTGGAAACCCTCCAGCCCAAGGCCGCCGACATCCGCGGCCTCGGACCCGATGGCGCGGTTCTCTCCGTCCGCGGCAGCCATGTGCCCCTGATCGACGTGGCCACGGCCCTGGATTTCGACAGCGACCCGGCCTCCGGCGCCGGCGTGACCCTGCTGGTGGAGAGCGATCTCGGCGGCCTCGCCGCCCTTCGGGTCGACGGCATCCAGGGCCAGCGCCAGGTCGTCATCAAGAGTCTGGAGCAGAACTACGACCAGGTCCCGGGCATCGCCGCCGCGACGATTCTCGGCGACGGCCGGGTGGCCCTGATTCTCGACGTCGACGGCGTTATCGCCCGCCGTCGGCAGGCCGCGCCCCGACCCGCACCCCTTGCACAAGCGAGCTGAACCATGTCCGCCACCAACACCGACCAAGCCCGTGAACTGATCGCCTTTCGTATCGGCGGCCAGGAGTTCTGTGTCGACATCCGATATGTGCGCGAGATCCGTGGATGGGCGCCGGCGACGCCGTTGCCCCAGTCCCCGGCCTATGTGAAGGGCGTCATCAACCTGCGCGGCACGGTGCTGCCGATCGTCGACCTCGGCGCCCGCCTCGGCTTTGGGCCCACCAGTCCTTCGGCCCGCCACGTCATCATCGTCGCCCGCATCGGCAGCAAGACGGTGGGGCTGCTCGTCGAGGCCGTCTCCGACATCCTGACCGTGGCGGAAGAGTCGATCCAGCAGACGCCGGATATCGCCTGCGACACCGTGCGGGCCTTCGTCCGCGGGGTGATCGCGCAGGAAGACGGCATGATCAGCCTGGTCGCCCTCGACGGCCTGCTGCCGGACACCGCCATGCCGGAGGCCGCATGACGGCCGCGCTCTCGCGCAGCAGGGCAGCCGAGATCGCCGTCGCGGGCGAATTTCCCTTTACCTGGGACGATTTCGGCGCCGTCGCCGCGCTGATGTACGAAGTCTCTGGCATCCATCTCGTGGAGGCCAAGGCGACGCTGGTGTACTCGCGCCTGGCGAAACGGCTGCGGGTGCTGGGGCTCCGCGATTTCGCCGCCTATCGGGCCCTGCTGGACGGACCGGACGCGGAGGACGAGCGCAGCGCGATGCTGAGCGCCCTCACCACGAACGTCACCCGCTTCTATCGCGAGCCGCACCATTTCGCGGATCTGCTCGACAAGCGGATGCCGGCGCTGGCCGCCGCCGCGCGAGCGGGCGGCCGGGTGCGGATCTGGTCAGCGGGCTGTTCGGCGGGGCACGAACCCTACACCATCGCCATGACCGTCCTTGAGGCGCTTCCGGAAGCGGGAAATCTCGATGTCCGGATCCTGGCCTCGGACATCGACCCCCTGATCGTGCAGCGGGCCGCCGCCGCGGCCTATTCCGCCGACGATATCGAGCCCGTCCCGGCCGGCGTGCGGGCGAAGCATCTCGTCCGCGCCGGCGCCGGCTGGACCGTGTCGCCGGCGGTCAAGTCCCTGATCGCCTTCCGGACCCTTAACCTCCTGGCCGACTGGCCGATAAGGGGACAGTTCGACATCATCTTCTGCCGCAACGTCGCCATCTATTTCGACGACCCGACCCAGTCGCGCCTGTTCGGGCGGTTCGCGGACGCCCTGAAGGACGGCGGCCATCTGTACATCGGCCATTCCGAGCGGGCCAGCGCGCCCGGCCTGACGCCCGACGGCCTGACGGCGTACCGCCGGGAGGCGCGTCGTGGGTAGCCGGATCAAGGTCCTGGTCGTCGATGACTCCCCCACGATGCGGGCGCTGATCGCGCGTCAGCTCGCCGAGGATCCCGACATCTGCGTCGTCGGCGAGGCCGGCGACCCGTTGGAGGCCCGCGCCGCGATAAAGGCGCTGAATCCGGACGTCGTCACGCTCGACATCGAGATGCCGAACATGAGCGGTCTGGATTTTCTGGAAAGGCTGATGCGCCTGCGCCCGATGCCGGTCGTCATGGTCTCGACCCTCACCCAACGCGGCGCCGAGGCCACCATCCAGGCGCTGGAACTCGGGGCCGTGGACTGCGTCGGCAAGCCCGCGGGAGTCCACACCGGCGAATTCTCCCAGCTGGTTGAAAAGGTGCGCATCGCGGCGCGCGCCCGGGTCAGGGACGGCGGGGCCGCGGCGGCGCCGGCGGTCGCGGACTTTCCCTACACCGCGGCGGCCGAGGTTGTGGCGTTCGGCGCCTCGACGGGCGGGGTCGAGGCCCTGCTCACGGTGCTGCGAACCTTCCCCACATCGTGCCCGCCCACGGTGATCACCCAGCATATGCCGGCGAATTTCACCACCAGTTTCGCCGCCAGGATGGATCGCACCTGCGCGCCCCGCGTTACGGAAGCCGTCGATGGCGCGCCGCTGCTCCCCGGCCACGTCTACCTCGCGCCGGGAGGCCCCACCCATCTGAAGGTGGTCCGGAGCGGCGCCCGGCTGGTCTGCCGTCTGGAGGAGGGTAACCCGGTCAGCGGCCACAGGCCGTCCGTGGATGTCCTGTTCAAGTCGGTGGCCGGACTGGGAGCCCGCCGGGCCATCGGGGCCATACTGACCGGCATGGGACGCGATGGAGCCGAGGGCCTGCGCGCGATGCGCGACGCCGGCGCCGTCACCTTCGGACAGGACGAAGCCACCTGCGTCGTCTTTGGAATGCCGCGCGCCGCCGCCGAAATGGGCGCTGTGGAGCGGCAACTGCCCCTCGAAAGAATTGGTCCGGCCGTGCTGAGGGCCGCTGCGCGAGAAGGCGCTGGAGTTCACTGATGCCTGCTGCAACTGACCTGAAAGTGCTCGTTGTCGATGATCAGCAGACCATCCGGTCACTGGTCCGCAATGGTCTTCGAGACATTGGCGTCACGACGATCGAAGAGGCCGCCGACGGCGAGGACGCCCTCGGCGCGCTGCTGACCAAACGCATCAATCTGATCATCTCCGATTTCAACATGCCCCGGCTCGATGGTCTGGGGTTGTTGCGGGCAGTGCGGATGACGCCGCAGTTGAAGGGGATCGCCTTCATCATGCTCACCGGACGCGCGGACGCGGACCTTGTCGCCCGCGCCCAGCAGTTCGGGGTCAACAACTATCTGGTCAAGCCCTTCACGGTGAGCAGCCTCCGCAGCAAGATCGAGGAAGTCTTCGGAGCGCTGACGTGATCCAGGCCGCTTCTGCCGCGCGCGGGGTCAACGAGGACGTACGCGTTCATGTCGGCCAGGGGTCGTTCGAGGTGGCGAGCCGTCACGACCTGGTCTTCTCGACCATCCTCGGGTCATGCGTATCGGCCTGTATTCGTGACCCGTCGCTCGGCGTCGGCGGCATGAATCACTTCCTCCTGCCCGAGGCCCCGGGCAGCGGCGCGGATGACAGACGATACGGCGTCCAGGCCATGGAGCTGCTGATCAACGGGCTGTTGCAACTCGGAGCGTCCCGCGTCCGTCTCGAGGCCAAGGTCTTTGGCGGCGCCCGGATGAGTTCGACCCTCGCTGACATCGGCGGGCGCAACACGGTATTCGTGCGCCGCTTCCTTCTGGACGAGGGGATTCCGATCATCGCCGAGAGCCTGGGGGGCGACCAGGCGCGGCGCATTCACTACTGGCCGGCCACCGGACGCGTTCAGCAACAGCTGGTGCGCGACCCTGCGATCGCGATCCGCGAAAGGGTGATCACGCGGCCCGTCGCGGAGCCGTCCGCCGGCGAGCTGGAGCTCTTTGGATGACGCCCCTGGAGTTCGCCGTGGATCGTCCCAACCTGGCGGTCGTGCTGGCGCGCCTCGGGTCTGAACTCGCGGACTGGGCGGCCTGTTCGCGCCACATCGAGAACGCCGTCCTGCCGAGGCTCACCGGGGGCGGCGGCGCGGACGTGCAGCAATTCGACGCCCTGACCCAGCACCTTGAGCAAATGAGCGGCTTCCTGCTCCGGCTATCGGCCGCGGCCGACGACGGCGCCGGTCTCACCACGGACGACATCGGGCGTCTGGCCGCCACCATTTCGTTGTCGAGACTGGCAGACCGTCTGACCGGCCGGGAGCCTGCGAGCGAAGGGACGAAGCCGGGTGAGGTGGAACTGTGGTGAGCGCGGCCCCGCCCGTCCCCCAGGGGCGGATCAACCTCAGATCGGTCAAGGCGCTCTGCGTCGATTCCAACGCCCAGGGGCTCGATATCCTCGGGCAGATGCTGATGGGTTTCGGCGTGGAAAGAAGCATTCGTGTCCAGACCGTGGAGGAAGCCCGAAGAGCGCTTCAGCTGGAGGCGTTCGATCTTGTCCTCAGTGACGCCAACCTTGCCGACGAAAGCGGCTTCAGTCTCGTCAGCTGGCTGAGGCGCAGCCGCCTCGAACCGAACCGCTACGCGCCGGCGATCATCATCGCGGGGCATGCCAGTATGGCCATGATCGACACCGCCCGCGACAGCGGCGCCAGTTTCGTGATCTCCAAGCCCACATCCCCGGCCGTGCTGATGCAGCGCATCCTGTGGGTCGCCAAGGGCGGCCGGACCTTTGTCGAGGCAGAGGATTTCGTCGGCCCGGACCGGCGCTGGAAATTCGACGGCCCGCCCGCCGGCGGCCGCGGGCGGCGCAAGGAGGACCTGTCGGTGGTCGTGGGCGAGGCGAAGGAGCCCAATCTGAGTCAGGATGCGATCGATGCCGTTCTCAAGCCGCAGAGGGTAAGCCTGTGAAGCAGGTGCTCATCCGCAAGGTTCAGACCTCCCTCGAACTGAAATGCCGGGCCGCCGGGGGCAAAAAGATCGCAGACGCCATATCCGAGGCTCAGAGCAATCTCCTCTCGCTCGGCGAACAGTCGCTGCTCGACATCAATAAGGGATTGAGCAGAATCGCGGAGATCGTGGGCACGGGAGAACAGCGTCCATCCCCGGAGAATCTCGCCGAAATCTACACCCTTGCGGACCGGCTGATGGGATATTGCGCTACGATCGAGCGCCCCTTCTTGCCCCGGTGCCTGCACACCCTTTGTGACCTGACCGACTCGGTGAGGCAGAGCACGATCTGGCTGCCGGGCACGCTCACCCCCATGGTGAAGATCGCCATGCTCGCGGTCAGCGGGACGTTCACCGAGGCGGAGCAGACCGCCCTGATGGCCGGCGTGCGGCAATGCATCACCCGCTATCGTGCGGCCCCGGGTCCGGATCTAGACAGCGCCGCACCGGAGAGTCGTCCTGACGGCGTCTATCAGCGTGTCGCCTAGGATCGGCTTCGACAACCAGCGCGCGCCGAGGGCCTCCGACTCGGCGCGGTCCGCCTCGGCCCGCCAGGCCGTGATCATGAGAACGGGTATCGCCGCCGTCGTCTCACTGGCCTTCAGCGCGCGCAGCACATCGACGCCGGACAGGTCTGGCATGGAGAAGTCCAGCAAGATGACGCGGGGGGGGTGGGCCCTGGCGGCTGCCAGGCCCGCAGTCCCGCCGCTGGCCAGACTGACGGAATATCCGGCCCGCTCAAGGTGCAGTTTCGCCACCTGACGAATGATCGCGTCGTCGTCGATGATCAGGACGTCGGGTGAGGACATGAAAGCCAGTTTGGGGTTTTTAGCGGATCGTGCGTCTCAAACGGAATCGATTGGGCTCGGGCGTCTGCATGGCGCGAGATCACGCTCGCGGAGGTGTTGGTCCCTGTTTATCAAAGCACTTCAGGAATGCAACTTGCACTTGCGCAAGCTGCCTCCCCGGCAGCCGTCGCTGCACGGACAACCGGCGCCCGTCGTGCCGCTGTTGCACCAGTGGGCACTTCAGCGGGCGACTGGTCGGCGCGGACGCCCGGACCACATACGCCCCCGGAGGCGCGCATCATAGGGTCGCGAACCGAGCTGTTGCGAATCCTGCGTCCAGCGATGGCGGGAGTTCTGCCGCCACTGGCGGAGTTCGCGGTTTAGAACCGCGGTGGCGCGCCCGGAACGATTCGAACGTCCGACCCTCAGATTCGTAGTCTGATGCTCTATCCAGCTGAGCTACGGGCGCGCTTGGCCGCGAACGGCGAGGGCGGGTATCTAGCGGAGGCCGGAGCGGGGGGCAAGGGCCGTCGGACGGGTTTTCGGTGATCGTTCCAGACTGTGTGCCGATGAGGCGAGGGCGGAAGGGCTTTCGTTCGGGCGGGCGGCGGGCCAAGGTGGCGGCCCTCCCCGTGTTCGCCTGAATGAGTCCGCCATGATCGCCTTCCCGCCCCGGCCCCTGCGCGCCGTCACGGCCGCCGTTGTCGCCGCGGCCGTGGTCCTGGCGGGTTGCGCCGGCGCGGCGCCCGGGTCGGGCGCGGGAGCGGGAGTGGGGGCGGCGGTCCGGGCCCCGATGGCGCGCGGTCCCTTCGTGTCGGCGGCCAACCCTTTGGCCGTCGAGGCGGGACTCAGGGTTCTGCGCGAGGGCGGTTCGGCGGTCGACGCCGCCGTGGCGGTGCAGGCCGTGCTGGGCCTGGTCGAGCCCCAGTCGTCGGGCCTCGGCGGGGGCGCCTTCATGATGGTGTTCGACGCCGCGAGCGGCGAGGTCACCAGCTATGACGGGCGCGAGACGGCGCCCTCGGCGGCGACGCCCGAACTGTTTTTCGACAACGGACGGCCGCTGGGCTTCGGCGAGGCGGTGTTGAGCGGGCGATCGACCGGGGCGCCGGGGGCGGTGGCCATGCTGGCCATGGCCCAGGCCGAGCACGGACGGCTGCCGTGGAGCGCCCTGTTCGGCGACGCCGAACGGCTGGCGCGCGAGGGCTTTGTGGTCAGTCCCCGGCTGGCCGGCTTCATCGCCGCCACGCGCGGACAGGCGCGGACGCGCTGGGCGAATGCCTATTTCACAAGGGCGGACGGCGAGCGCCTTGTCGCCGGCGACGTGCTGCGCAATCCGGCCTATGCCGAGACCGTGGCCGAACTGGCGGCGGGCGGGGCCGAAGTCTTCTATCGCGGCCGGATCGCGCGGGAGATCGCGGCGACAGTGGCCGGGGACCCGCGCCCGGGCGCCCTGACGGTCGAGGACATCGCCGCCTATCAGCCGATCGAACGGGGCGCCCTGTGCCGCCCCTACCGGATCTATGTCGTCTGTGTGCCGCCGCCGCCCTCCAGCGGGGTGGCGGTGCTGCAACTGCTCGCCATGGCCGAGCGGACGCCGGATATCAGCCTCGGCGCCGACAGCGCCGCGGCCTGGACCGCCTTCGCCCGGCTTCAACGGCTGATGTATGCCGACCGCGACCGCTACGTCGCCGATCCCGGCTTCGTCCGGGTGCCGGTGCAGGGGTTGCTGGATCCCGGCTACACGGCCGCGCGGGCGGCGCTCGCTCCGGGCCTGACGGGTGCGGCCGAGGCGGGAACGCCGCCCGGCGGCGTTCTGGCTGGTCCCGATGCGACGAACGAGCCGGCGGGAACCTCGCATTTCGTCATCATCGACGCCCGGGGCAATGCGGTCAGCATGACCACCACGGTCGAAAGCGTGTTCGGCTCCGGGCGGATGGCGGCAGGCTTCTTCCTCAACAACCAGCTGACGGATTTCTCGTTCACCCCGACCCGGGACGGCGGCGCGCCGGCGGCCAATGCGGCCGCGGCGGGCAAGCGGCCGCGGTCGTCGATGTCGCCCACTCTGATCCTCGATCGCGAAGGGCGTCTGGTCGGGGCCCTCGGTTCGCCGGGCGGGTCCTCGATCCTGGCCTATAACGCCCGGGCGCTGATCGCGATTCTGGACTGGGGCCTGCCGGTGCAGTCCGCCTTCGACCTGCCCAATCTGGTGGCGCGGGGCGACGGCTTCGGCGCGGATACCGAACGGTTCTCCGACGATCTGCGCGCGGGGCTGGCGGCCCACGGCGTGACCCTGCGCCCCAACGACAGCGAGACCTCGGGCCTGCATGGCGGGATCTGGCGCGAGGGTCCGAACGGCTGGGGCTGGGACGGCGGCGCGGACGACCGTCGCGAGGGCGTGGCGCGGGAGGAGGCAGTAGGGAGTAGGGAGTAGGGAGTAGGGAGTAGGGCTTCAGTCTTGGGCGCCTGACACCTGGCGCTTGGCGGCGGACTGACCAGAAGGCTGATCCTGTCTACTCCCTGTTGCCTGTCGCCTACTCCGGCTTGATCGACAGCTGGAAGGCAATGACGCCTTCGGAGACATCGGTGTCGACGCCGTGGCCGGCGCGCAGGCCCTCTACGCCGATCTCGCGGTAGATCAGCCCGATGGAGCTCTGCACCGGTCCGCGCCGCATGGCCACGCCCAGCGAGGCGTCGCCCATGAAGACGCCGGAGTCATGGCTGACCCCCGAGCGGGCGAACTGGCCGTCGCGATCGCGGGCCCAGTTGTAGCCGACCGCCCGCCCCGAACCGGCCGCATACAGATACCAGCGGGGGCGCTGGCCGAAGGCGTCCTCACCATCCGGCACCAGCCGGTCGAGATCGGGTCCGATGCGCAGGGTGGCGCCGGCCTCGGTCGTGCCGCCGCGCGAGCCGACCCCGACGCCGAGATGGGGCGACAGGGTGACATCGAGGCCGGAGGCCGTCTGGCCGAGCGTCTCGGTCCAGCCGCGGGTGTAGGTCAGGTCGTAGTGTTCCGCCTCATAGGCGGCCGGATCCAGCGGTCCGGGCGGCAGGGGCGAGCCGTCGGCGCGCCGCACGGGACCCTCGGTGCGCAGTCGCAGCCGGTCGTCGAAGGCCTTGTTCTCGAACCACACGTCGCGGCTGGAGGCGACCCAGGGCGAGGCGCTTTCGCGTGCGGGCGGCGCATAGCCGCTCCACCCCTCTTCGGGGCCATAGGCCCGTCGCTCGGCCCCGGCGAAGCGGGCATCCCGATCGATGCGGGTCAGTAGGTCGGTGACGGTCGCCGGCGGTTCGCGGACGACAACCCAGGGGTCGGACAGGACCGCCTGGGCTCCGGGCGACGAGTCGGCTGCAAACGCCGGGGCCACAAGGGCCGCAGTCGCCAACACTCCGAACGAAACAACCGTCATACGCATCAACGGTCCTCCCGATCCGTTAACGGATGCGACCCTGCACGATGCGGGCCGTCTCGCCAACAGACTTCTGCTCCGTCCTCCCAACGTCAACCCCCGAACGCGGTTCCGGGGTCACAGGGCTACTGACAGGCGAGACACTCGTCATAGTCGGTCCGCGCCGCGCTGAAGAGGTCGGGCTGGTTGGGATCGATCTCTTCCTCGATCTTGTTCTCCGCGCCGGCGAAGGCGGCGCGCTGCACCGATTTCGAGCGCAGATAGTAGAGCGATTTCACGCCCTTCTCCCACGCCGACCAGTGCAGCATGTGCAGGTCCCATTTGTTGACGTCGCCCGGGATGAACAGGTTGATCGACTGGGCCTGGCAGATTTCCGGGGCGCGGTCGGCCGACAGTTCGACGATCCAGCGCTGGTCCAGTTCGAAGGCGGTCTTGAAGATGGCCTTCTCGTCGTCGCTCAGGCCCTCGAGGTGCTGGACCGAGCCTTCGTGCTCGAGGATGGAGCTCCAGACGGCCTCGGTGTCGATGCCCTTCTCGCCGAGGATGCGCTCCAGATAGGGGTTCTTGACCGCGAACGAGCCGGACAGGGTCTTGTGGGTGTAGATGTTGGCCGGGATCGGCTCGATGCCGGCGCTGGTGCCGCCGCAGATGATCGAGATCGAGGCGGTCGGGGCGATGGCCATCTTGTGGCTGAACCGCTCCATGACGCCGCGCTCGGCGGCGTCCTCGCAGGGGCCCTTCTCTTCGGCCAGGACACGGCTGGCCTTGTCGGCCTCGCGGCGCAGGTGTTTGAACAGCCGCATGTTCCACGACTTGGCCATGGCGGACTCGAAGGCCACGCCCTGCTGCTGCAGGAACGAGTGGAAGCCCATCAGACCGAGGCCGACCGAGCGTTCGCGCTTGGCGGAATAGACGGCCGCGGCCATCGCCGGCGGGGCGCGGCGGATGAAGTCTTCCAGCACATTGTCGAGGAAGCGCATCACGTCCTCGATGAATTTCGGCTCCTCGCGCCACTCCAGGAACATCTCGGCATTGACCGAGGACAGGCAGCAGACGGCGGTGCGGTCGACGCCGAGGTGGTCGCGGCCGGTGTGCAGCATGATCTCGGCGCACAGGTTGGACTGTTTGACCGACAGGCCCAGCTCGCGCTGGTGCGGCGCCATCTGGCGGTTCACCGTGTCGGAGAAGATCAGATAGGGCTCGCCGGTCTGCAGGCGGATCTCGAGGATCTTCTGCCACAGGGCGCGGGCGTCGACGGTCTTCACCACCGCCTGGTCCTTGGGCGACAGCAGGTCGAAGGTGCGGCCGTCTCGAACCGCCTCCATGAAGGCGTCCGAGATATTGATGCCGTGGTGCAGGTTCAGGGACTTGCGGTTGAAGTCGCCCGAGGGTTTGCGGATTTCGAGGAACTCCTCGATCTCGGGATGGTGGACGTCGAGGTACACGGCCGCCGAGCCGCGGCGCAGCGAGCCCTGGCTGATCGCCAGCGTCAGGCTGTCCATCACGCGGATGAAGGGGATGATGCCCGAGGTCTGGCCCGCGCCCTTGACCTTCTCGCCGATCGACCGGACGCCGCCCCAATAGGTCCCGATGCCGCCGCCGTTCGAGGCCAGGGCCACGTTCTCGTTCCACACCGACTGGATGCCGTCCAGGCTGTCGGCCACGGCGTTGAGGAAGCAGCTGATCGGCAGGCCGCGGTCGGCGCCGCCGTTCGACAGCACCGGCGTCGAGGGCATGAACCAGAGTTTGGACATGTAGTCATAGACGCGCTGGGCGTGATCGTGGTCGTCGGCGTAGGCCGTGGCCACGCGGGCGAACATGTCCTGATAGCTCTCGCCGGCCAGCAGATAGCGGTCCTCCAGCGTCTTCTTGCCGAAGTCGGTCAGCAGATCGTCCCGGCTCCGGTCGAGCTGCAGCGAGCGCACCACGGAAAGATGGGGGCGCTGCGCCGTATCGCCGCCCGCAACCGGCTGGAATTCCACTGTCTTCAACGCTTCGCCGCCGGCCATAATGCTGTCGCCCCTGAACTGATCGTTGTGAGAACCCCGCGTCCAAAACCACATCATCTAGTGGCCGGGACGTTCCTCACGCCAACATATGGGGCGCAGATGGCTAACCAACCGTCAACGGGGTTGACGATCACTTTCTGTCCGAATCGTCATCAAGGCGGGGGATGAGCCTGTGGACAGGCCGCGACGCGGGCGTGACAGGAGAGAGGTCTGACCTTCACGAACGCGTGATGGGAACGTCCCATAAGCGTGACCGTTTGGGACCGATGACCACCTCACGGACCCTGACCTTTTTGCGCCGGATGCTACGGATCGCCCGGACGGAAATCGCCGCGGTCTCGGCCCTGTTCGTCATCGCCCTGGGCGTGCTGGCCTTCGTCGAGGTGGCCGACGATGTCACCGAGGCCGACGGCCAGGCCTTCGATCAGGCGGTGCTGGCCTGGATGCAGCCGGTCGCGGGCGATCCCCGGGGCCCCTGGTGGCTGGAGGAGGCGGCGGCCGACCTGACCTCGCTGGGCGGAATCTCGGTCCTCGGCCTGTTCGCGGTGATCGCCATCGCCTTCCTGCTGATCCAGCGCAAACGACTCTCGGCCCTCCTGCTCGTGCTCGGTCTCGCCGGCGGCGTCGCGCTCAGCGAAGGGTTGAAGGCGGTGTTCCAGCGCGACCGTCCGCCTTCGGACTACCAGGCTGTTGAAACCCTGAACGCCAGCTTCCCGTCGGGCCACGCCCTGCTGGCCGCCGTTTTCTATCTCAGCCTGGGAGTCATGCTGACCCGGGCCTTCCCGCGCGCCCATCTGAAGGCCTTCGTGCTGGCGGCCTCCATGACGGTGGCGCTTCTTATCGGCCTGACCCGGGTCTATCTCGGCGCTCACTGGGCCTCCGACGTGTTCGCGGGCTGGTGCGCCGGCGCGGCCTGGGCCGTCGCGCTTTGGCTGGTCGCCTACGCCATCGGCCGGCGTCAGGCGGTGCGCGATACCGGCCTGCATGATGACGCCTTGCCTCCCGAACCCGGGCCGGATACACCGCCCGCCGTCATCGGGGAGTAGCCGCCCGCGCCGATCAGCGGGGTTCGCGTCAACACACTTCCTCTCGCCCGGAGAGGATGGCGCGGAAAGATCCTTGTGGCCCTATGTCGCGCACGCGGTGCGCGGCGACTTGAGGGCGTGGTCCTCAAGCAGCGAGCGCCCGCGGCGCGAGCGATAGGACCCCAGGCGTCACGGCAAGACCGCTGGCTTCGCAGGGTGCTTCCACGCGGGGGCCGGCTGCGACGCCGCTGGTCTGTCCGCCGAACCCCCGCGAATGAAGACGCCTTGGAAGCCTTTCTGGTATCGACCGGCCTCGTCGCCCTTGCGGAGATCGGCGACAAGACCATGCTGCTGGCCATCATGCTGTCTGCGGCATGGCGGCGACCGCTGCCCATTCTGCTGGGCATCCTGGTCGCCACCCTGGCCAACCACGGATTCGCGGCCCTGGCCGGTTCGGTGCTGGCCCGTTTCATGGATGGGGACTGGATACGCTGGGTCGTGGGCGTCGCCTTTCTGGGGTTCGCCGTCTGGGCCCTGATTCCGGATCGGATGGACGAGGCCCCCGACCGGACCGAACGGACCTTTTCCGGCGTCTTCTGGACGACCACGGCCGCCTTCTTCCTGATCGAGATGGGCGACAAGACCCAGGTGGCCACGGCCATGCTGGCCGCCCAGTTCCAGAACCTGCCGCTGGTCGTGGCCGGCTCGACCCTCGGCATGATGCTGGTCAACGGGCCGGCGGTTCTGCTCGGTGAGACGGCCGCGAAAAGACTGCCGCTGGCCTGGATCCGGCTGGCCGCGGCGGCCGGCTTCGCCGCCACAGGGGTTTGGATACTGCTCCTCGGCTGATAGAAGCTGGGTCTCCCGGAAAGTCCTGAATCGTATGCGCCTGTCTCTTCGCCTCGCCGGCGCTTTTGTGCTCGCCGTCCTCGTCGCCCTGATGCTGGCGCCCGGCGGGACGATCGATTCCGAAAACCTGATCTGGGACAAGGCGGCCCATTTCATCGCCTTCGGCCTGATCCTGTGGAGCCTCGGCGTGCTGTTTCGGCGCCTGCCCCGGACCTGGGCCGCGCTGCTGGCGATCGCCCTGGGCGCGGGAGTGGAGGTCGTTCAGGGCTACGTCGGACGCGATCCCAGCTGGGGAGACCTTCTCGCCGATGTGCTCGGCGTGGCCACCGCCCTGCTGCTCTGGGTGGTCTGGCGCGGCTTCCGGCCTCGAGAGGCGTTTCAGACCGCGAGCCCCCCGGAACACCAGTCGGGTCCCAAGGCGACCGATTTGTTTACGCCTTCCCGTTAACGCTCCCCATATCGGGTATGGCCGGAGGGAACCGGTTGCGGGGACATTGGCGTCTTTTCAGGCATGAGGCAGGCCGCGTCGCGGGCCCGCCCGCCTGGCTCTATGTGCTGCTCTTCGCCGCCTCGCAGCTGATCGGCCACTGGAGCGTCGCGACCTTCGACGCCGTCGCCGTCTGGGTCTCCAACGGCATCCTCGCCGCCGCCCTGCTGCAGTTGCATCGCCGGCCCGCGGTGGCCGTTCTGATCGCCTGTTTCACCATCAATCTGTACAGCAACGTCATTCGCGGCGACGGCGGCATGCTGCTCTGGCTGAATGCGCTGATGAACATGGGCGAGGCCTTCCTCTGCGCCTTCCTCGCCCGTCGCGTTTGCGGCGCCGCGCTCGACATGCGGCGCCCGAAGCGTCTTCTGGCCTTCGCCGGCTATTCCGCCGTCCCCGCGGTGGCCGTGATCGCCACCATCGGCTTCGCCGTGGTGATGCTGGTGCGTCAGACCGGACTCACCACCGCGGCCGTCTTCAACATCTATTCCTTTTTCATCGTCGAACTTCTGGGCCTTCTGCTGGTCACGCCGATCCTGCTCCTGATCGCGCGGGCGCATCGCTTCAAGGGCATGACCCGCGCGAGTGCGCCGGAGGCCGTCGGCCTGTTCGCCCTCATGCTGGTCGTGACCACGGCGGTCTTCTGGCAGAACGATCTGTCCGTCGCCTACCTGACCTTCCCGCCCATGCTGCTGATCTGCCTGCGGCTTTCACCGACCAAGACCGCGGCCGCTGTCTTCCTGGTGGCCGCCATCAGCGGGGTGGCGACCCTGACGGGCCATGGCCCCGTGCATCTGACCCGGCTGGCCGAGGTTCCGGGACTTGAGGCGGTTTCGCCGATGTTGCGGCGGTTGGGGATCTATAATCTGTATCTTCTCGCCATGGTCGCCACCATCCTGCCGATCTCGACGGTGATGACGGAGCGTCGTCGGCTTGAGGCCCGCCTCCGCGCCCGCACCCTCGCCGCCCAGGAGGCCCGCCGCAAGGCCGAGGACGCCGCCGCCGCCCGTTCCCGCTTCCTGGCCATGATGAGCCACGAGATGCGCACGCCGCTGAACGGAGTCGCCGGCTTCGCCGACGTCCTGGCCAGTCGTCCGGGCCTCGACGCCGAGGCCGTCCGTCAGGCCCGCCAGATCCGGCAGTCCAGCGATGGCCTGCTCATGCTGGTCGAGGACATCCTGGACTTCGCCCGGGGCGACGACGTCCTGACGAACGAACCGCTCGATCTGGCCGCGGTGGCGCGGGAAACCGTTACGCCCAGCCTTGCCGCGGCCGAGGCGCGGGGACTCAGACTCAGCATCGATGACCGCCTCCCGGCCCGGGCCCGGTTCACGGCCGACCGGCGCGCCCTGCGCCAGGCCCTTCACCCGCTGATCGCCAACGCCGTCAAATTCACCGAACAGGGCGAGGTTGTGATCCGGCTGGATCGCGCCGGCGAAGGCGTCTGCATCCGGGTCTCGGACACGGGCTGCGGCATTGAGCCCGCCTTCCTGCCGGACCTGTTCGAGGCCTTCGCCCAGGGCGACGCCTCCATCCGCCGCAATCATTCGGGCGCCGGCCTTGGACTGGCCCTTGCGGCGCGACAGGTGCGCCGTATGGGCGGTCGCATCGACGTCGACAGCCGTCTCGGCGAAGGTTCGACCTTCATCCTGCACCTGCCCTTTGAACGGGTCGCCGACGCCGTCGAGGAAAGCCAGCCCGCGGAGATTGCCGAGCCCGCTCCGGTCGAGGACGCCGGTCGCGTCCCCTGCGTGCTGGTGGTCGACGACCACCCCGTCAATCGGGAGGTCGCCCGCATCATGCTCGAGGCCTTCGGTTGCAAGGTGGTGGAGGTCAGCGACGGTCAGCAGGCGCTCGACGCCGTGGCGGAACAGCCCTTCGATCTGGTGCTGATGGACGTGCGTATGCCGAACATGGACGGACTCGAGGCCACGCGCCGCATCCGCGCCATGCCGGGGACCGGCGACGCCCTGTCCATCGTCGCCATGACCGCGGACGCCATGCCCGAGGACGTGGGCCGCTGCCTCGCCGCCGGCATGAACGCCCATATGCCCAAGCCGATCAACCAGGCCGGCCTGCTGACAATGGTCAACCGGGCCCTGTCCGGCGACCTTCCCGCCGTCCGGGCGGCGCTCGAGGCCGAAGCGGCCTGACGCTCGGCCCTAGCTGCCGTAGCGCCCCACCAGCGGAAACCGTTCGGCCCAGAAATCCGCCAGTTCGGGCAGGGCGTCGACGCGCCGCATCACCTCGCCCATGCGCGGCGCGACCTCATGGAAGCGCTTGCGGTGCGGCGTCCAGCGGCTGGCCACGGCGACATAGAGATCCAGCACCGTAGGTTCCGCTCCCAGAAGGAAGCGGTCGGGCGCGATCCGGCTTTCCATCTTCGCCCAGCAATCGGCGATGCGTTCGGCGGTGCGCGCCTTGATCGTCTCCTGGGCGGCGGGGTCGTCACCGGCCAGCCGCGACGGCTCGTCCCGGACCCAGAACATGGAATAGACGGCCGCAGGCACGAAGGTCATCCAGCGCAGGAACTGCGCCCGCCGCGGATCGCAGGCTTCCGGGGCCAGCGCCGCCTCGGGATGCTGTTCCGCCAGCCAGATCAGGATGGCGGCGCTCTCGGTGATGGTCTCGCCGCCGGGCGTAACCAGGGCCGGGATCTGCCGCATCGGATTGACCGGGGCGACCTTGTCGCGCTCGGCCTCGCCCTCCCAGGTCGCCGCCTCGATCACCGCATAGGGCGCGCCGATCAGGGTCAGCGCCGCCTCGACCGGGACCGAGCCCGATCCCGTCGCGCCATAGACGGTATAGGTCATGGAGGCCTCCTTTTCCGCTGACGAGACTAGCGCTTCACGCGCCTGGACGCGCGCGAGACCTGTGCGCCCCGCCATAGACAGGGCTTGGGCTTGTCCCCAGCCGCATCCCCAGAGACCTTCGTCCCACCTACCATATCTAGCGGTCGCGCAAAAAGTGATCGCAATATAGCCGTATTTCGGCTTGGCGCCGGGGCCATCCACCCGCATGGTGAATCCTCAATCCCGGATTCGCCGTCAGAGCTGTTTTACCGATGAACGCGCACGTCTCGATCAAGCCCTCCACCCCCGGCCTGCTCACCGCCTCGGCGGCCTACAAGCCCTTCCGCTACCCGTGGGCGTTCGACATGTGGAAGAAGCAGCAGCAGGTCCACTGGATGCCCGAAGAGGTGCCGCTGGGCGAGGACATGAAGGACTGGGCGGTCAACCTGACCGACAACGAGCGCAATCTGCTGACCCAGATCTTCCGCTTCTTCACCCAGGCCGACATCGAGGTCCAGGACAACTACATGGAGCGCTACGGTCGGGTGTTCAAACCGACCGAGGTCAAGATGATGCTGGCGAGCTTCGCCAACATGGAGACCATCCACATCGCCGCCTACGCCCTGCTGCTCGAAACCATCGGCATGCCCGAGAGCGAGTTCGGCGCCTTCATGGAATATGAGGCCATGCGCGACAAGCATGACTTCATGGGCAAGTTCGGCATCGACACCCATGCCGACGTCGCCCGCACCCTGGCCATGTTCGGCGGCTTCTCCGAGGGGCTGCAGCTGTTCGCCTCGTTCGCGATGCTGATGAATTTCCCGCGCCAGAACAAGATGAAGGGCATGGGCCAGATCGTCAGCTGGTCGGTCCGCGACGAGAGCCTGCACTGCGACGGCATCATCAAGCTGTACCATGCCTTCAACAAGGAGACCGGCGCGGTCACGCCCCAGGTCGCCGATGACATCGTCGACTGCTGCAAGACCGTGGTCGATATGGAAGACCGTTTCATCGACCTCGCCTTCGAGATGGGGCCGGTCAACGGCATGACGCCCGACGACATCAAGCAATACATCCGCTTCATCGCCGACTGGCGCCTGCGCCAGCTGCATCTGCCCGAGGTCTACGGCGTCAAGGAAAACCCGCTGCCGTGGCTGCAGTCGCTGCTGTCGGGCGTCGAGCACGCCAATTTCTTCGAGGCCCGCGCCACCGAATACTCCAAGGCCGCCACCACCGGCGCCTGGCACGGCGCCGAAGGCGTCTGGGGCAGTTTCGACGCCATGATGAAGAAGCGGACCGAGGGCGCGGAGGTCTGAGCCGGCCCGCGTCCGCCTACCGGATCCCGCGGGACGCCGCCCGCAACTGGAGCAGTCGGTTCGCGACGGCCTCGGCGCTGCCGGGTCCGGAGATCGCCACGGAGGCAAAGGCCTGGTCCGTGGGCGACCAGACCACGACGGTCCGAACGCCGGGCGCGCCGCCGCTGTGGCCGATCCACATCACGCCCGGACGGTCCGGCGGTTCATACAGCATCAGCCCCCGCCCGTAGAACTGCGGTTGCCCGAACATGGGCCAGGATCGGGCCAACTGCCCAACGACCGTCTCGCGATCCAGCAGACGACCGGATAGCAGGGCCCTTGTGAAAGCGATCATGGCCTCCGGCGTCGCCGCCACCGGACCGGCGGCGCCCACCCAGGCGGGGTTGGCCGGAACCTCTCCCGTCGCGGCATTCGCTTCTCCGGCGGGGACAAGATCAGCTTGGGCGTCGTCCGGGGCAAGAATCCGGAAGCCGGTCAGCTCGGCACGCTGCACGATGCGTCGCGTCAGCGACTCGGCCAACGGAACGCCGTCAACCTGCTCGATCACGCCGCCCAGCAGCCAGTAGTTGGTGTTGGAATAGCGCCAGGCCTGGCCGGGGCAGAACAGGGAACCTTCCCTTGCGGCGACATCGACCAACTCCCCCAGCGTGCGGAAACGGGGATCGGCTCGCACGGACGCCTCCTCGTTGGCGCTGTACAGGCCCGAGGTGTGCTCCAGCAGCATCGCCAGCGTGATCCGGTCACCAAGGGGAACGCCATCGATCCAGCGCGAGATGGGATCGTCGAGCGCCACGCGACCCTCCTCGACCATCTGCAGAATGGCGATCGCGGTCGCCATCTTGCCGGCGCTGGCCCACCAGTAGAGCGGTTGATCGGTCTCGCCGACGCGGCCGCTCCAGACTCCGCGCGCATCACCGACCGCGGCGGCCATCGAGGTCGCGCCCATGGCGGAGGCGGCGCGGTGCAACAGGTCGTCCAGGGCCGGGTCGTCCGACCGAGTCGGCAGGATCTCCGGGCTGTCGAAGGCGGTTGCCGGAATGGCCGGGTGCGCCGGCGGACCCATCCAGCTCACCTTGCCGACACAGTCTGGAGGGCCGGGAACCTGGGCCGCGGCGGCCTGCCCCCACAGGGCCAGCAGCGCCGTCGCGATTAGGCAGATGTCACGCATGGCTCATGTCCCCGGCTGCAAATATGGAATCCGCCCGAAGAACCGCCGCTCGTCTCCACGCGGATCGTCCTCCATCCGGGGCGGCAGGTCCATGATCATGGTCTCGCGCCGCGCCAGCGAATAAGGCGTCCACGCCGGCAGGCCCGGATGGTTCGGGTCGCCCGTCCGGGCGAAGGCCAGCAGGGCGTCGCTCATCCGGTCGGCCATCGTCTGGGCGTCGGGACCCACCGCCCCCGAGCCCTCGGCCGCGACATTGTCCAGCATCAGGGGGATGTCCGAGGTGTGGTAGGCGCCGGTCCGGCCATTGGGCATCCGGCTCGCCCAGTCCAGCTGATAGACGAAGGCGGGCGAACCCTGCGCCGCCCGCATCTCCGCCTCGATCACGGCGGCGCGCCAGCTGCGGGCGGCGGTCGTCGCCCGGATCAGCACCTCGTCCGGCGTCATCCGCGGATGGTTCGTCCGGTACCAGGCCACGACCTCTTCCGGCGCCACGTCGATCCGCATCTGTGACGGCGTCAGCCGGGCGGGCAGGGTCTCCCAGCTCAGCCCCGCATTGGCCGGATCGCCGCCGAGGAAGGCCAGGGTCTCCTCGCGGGTATTGCCGATCATCATCGGGATCCGGGCCGACTGCGCCGGGGCGTCGGGCCAGAACGGGTGGCGGGTCAGGCTGCGTCCATCCAGCACCGGTCCGAAATACAGCGAGCCGCCGAGGATGGGGTCGGTCGCCCCCGCCGCCTCGATCAGCCGCTCGACCGGCATCGTGCGGACCTCGTCGATCCGGTCCGGGGTCAGACCCAGCGCCTCCAGCCAGACCCCGGCCCGGCGCGTGGCGTTCAACGGCCCGGAGGCGGTCACCTGCTGCCCGCTCATGGTCACGGCGCGGTGGAACAGGCCGGCGGCGGCGGGCATGGCCATCAGGGTGGCGATCTTGGCCCCGCCGCCCGACTGGCCGACCACGGTGACGCAGCCCGGATCGCCGCCGAAGGCCGCGATATTGTCCCGCACCCACCGCAGCGCCAGCACCAGATCCAGCTGCCCCAGATTGCCGCTGTCCTCGAACCCCGGCGCCAGCCGCGCCAGCGAGGTATAGCCCAGAGGCCCCAGCCGGTGGTTGACGGTGACGACGACGACATCGCCGCGCGCGGCCAGCCGTGCCCCGTTCGTCAACGGGCTGGACCCCGATCCGGTCGCATAGGCGCCGCCGTGGATATAGACGATCACCGGCCGCCGTCCCGCATCAGGCGTCGGGGTCCAGACGTTCAGGCGCAGGCAGTCTTCCGACTGGTTCGGCTCGGCGCCCCGCTGTGGCGAGGCGGGGCCGTAGGTTCCGGGCAGAACCGTGTCGCCCCACGCCGGCGGGGGGACAGGCGGCTGAAACCGTCTCGTTCCCGTGTCCGCCCCATAGGGAATCCCGAGGGCGACCAGGACGCCATTGTCCTCGCGCGCGAACGACGCCACGCCCTTGGCCGTCATCACTCTGTGAAATCGGCTACGGGCCCGCGCGCCGGTCGCCCCGCCCAGAGCGACCGCCCCCGCCGCCAATCCCAGCCCGCGCCGGGTCAGATGGCCGCGAACCACTCATACCCCCGGTCTTCCCAGTAGCCGCCCTTGCCGCCCCCGATATGGGCGAAGCTCTCCACCGCCTCGATCCGCCTGATGTATTTGGCGTGTTTGTAGCCGATCTGCCGCTCGACCCGCAGACGCAGCGGCGCGCCGTGCGGCACGGGCAGGGTCTCGCCGTTCATGGCCCAGGCGAGGATGGTCTGGGGGTGGAAGGCGTCGACCAGGTCGATGCTCTCATAATAGCGGTCGCCGTCCTCGCGCTGATCCAGGGCGTCGAAACAGTGGAAGACGATGAAGCGCGCCTCGGGCTTCAGCCCGGCCTCGTCCAGCAGGGTCTCGAGCCGCACCCCGGTCCATTCGCCGATCGAGGTCCAGCCCTCGACGCAGTCGTGCTTGGTGATCTGGCTTTGCGACGGACGGGCGCGCAGCTCGGCCAGGCTCAGGGACAGGGGCCGTTCGACCAGGCCGTCGATGACCAGCCGATAGTCGGCGAAGTCGCCGGCCTTCAGCGCCACATAATCGGACGCCGCCGGATCGACCGAGCCATTGGCCTTGAAGTCCGGGGATATGTCCGACCGGCTGTAGGTCGGAGCCAGGGCGTCGCGGGGGATCAACAGCCGTTGCGTCCGGCGGGTCAGGCCCTCGCCCATCCGCCGCGCCTGTTCGGCCAGACTGGTCCCGGCCTGACCGCAGGCGGCGAGCAGGGCGGTCGCGGCGGTGGCGAAAGCGCCGGTCAACCAGCGGCGGCGGTTCATGAGGCGTCTCCCGCATCGGACGGCGGCTTGCGGCGGATTTTCGGGCCCGCCGTCGACCCCGGCGGCTCGATCACGAACCAGCCGGTGACCATCGACCGCATATTGTTGAACAGGCCGGTCCAGATCACCAGGCCGACGTGGATGACGATGAAGCCGACGATCAGCGCCGCCGAGATGAAATGCAGCGTCCGCGCCGACTGTCGCCCGCCCATCAGATCCAGCAGTATCCCGCCGATGGCGTTGAAGCCCGGCGACATCGACAGGCCGGTGATCAGCATCATCGGCAGGACGATCAGGATCATGGCCAGATAGGTCAGCTTCTGGATGACGTTGTAGGTCCGGGCGTGATCGTCGGTCGGGAAGTGGAAGCGCGCGTGCTCCGCCACCGAGGGCCCGATGCCCTTCAGGTCCGCGCCGGTCGGCCACAGCCGGCGGCCGAAACGGCGGGTGATCAGCCCCAGCAGCAGATAGAGCAGCCCGTTCAGGACGAAGATCCAGGCGAACAGGAAATGGTAGTTCCGCGCCTCCGCCAGATTGCGCCCCTGGGGGATCAGCAGCCAGTTCGGGATCGGCGGAATGCTGACCCAGGGGTCTGCGAAGGTCGAGCGGATGCCCCAGTAGAGGTGCGGGTGAGCCAGCAGGATGTTGAGCCCGCTCATGATCAGCACCACCACGGCGATGACGTTCAGCCAGTGGGTCACCCGAACCCAGGCCGGATGCCGCCAGGTGTCGGTGCGACCGCCGGCCAGGGGTCGGTCGGCGTGTCGCCCGCCGCGTGGGATCGGTGGATCGGCGATGTCGGTCATGGTCATCCCCCGGGCCTGCGCCGCCAGACCCGACGGTCTCATGACCGTGGGCGGGGCGCAACGCCGCCGACCGCGGCTACGCGCGTCGGGGACGAAAGGTTACCGGCCGTGGCTCAGTATCCCGGCGTGCGGGTCACGCAGGACCGGGGCGAGCGCTCGCAGGCGGCGACCTCCGCCGCCCAGGCGGCGCGTTCGCGTTCGTAACGGAGCCGCGCGGCCTCGGCGGCGGCGGCGTCGGCTTCCCATTGGGCGCGCTGGGTCTCCAGCCGGGCGGTTTCGGCCCGCCAGCGGTCCTGCTCGGCCTGCCAGGCGGCGGTTCCTTCGGTCTCGCGACGTTCAGCGGCGGCGTTGCGCGCGGCGATCTCGGCGTTCAGCCGCATGGTCTCGGCGACCTCGGCCGGATCCTGCTCGGCCTCGGGCGCGGCGCTGTAGCTCTCGCCGCGCAGCCGCAGCCATTCCTCGGAGCCCGGCGCCGGGCTCGAGGCCGGCGCGGCCGGGGCGGTGGTCTGCTGGGGCGTTGTGCGAGCGACCGGCGCCTGCGGTCGCGTCGTCTGGGCGAGGGCCGGGGCGGCGACCAGAAGCAGTACGGACAGGGCGGCGGGGGCGAAGCGGGTCATCGGGACCTCCAGGACATAAAGGGCGTGCGGCGAAGCTGGGCGGTTTTATCCGCCCGCACCAGAGATAACGTCGATCGGGCGATTTGGCGCCACCTTACTGGGGCAGGCGCAGGGCGAACGTCGTGCCGGTCGGCCCGGTCTCGACCAGGGTCAGGGCGCCGCCGTGACTGGCGGCCAGCTCGCGCGAGATGGCGAGGCCGAGGCCGGCCCCTTCAGAGGTCCGGCCGCTGACAAAGGGCTCGAACAGACTTTCCGAAAGCCGGGGCGGAATGCCCGGCCCGTCGTCGGCGATGTGGATGACGCAATCGCTTCCCTCGATCGAGGCGGCGACGCGGACCACGCCCTTCAGTCCTGCGCGGCGTGTTGCGTCGCCCTCGATGGCCTGGCGGGCGTTGCGCATCAGATTGACCAGTACGCGATGCAGCTGATCGGCGTCGGCCTGAATGCTCAGCCGGGCCGGCACCGATCGGGTCAGGCGCACGCCCTCCGCCGTCAGTCCGGCGTCCTCCGCCGCCGCCGCGATGGCGGGGGCCAGGGCGATGCGGACCCGATGCGGCGGCGGCTCCTCGCTCTTGCCGTACTCCAGGACATTCCGCGACAGGGCGGCGGCGCGGCCCAGGGCCCGCTCCAGTCGCGGCAGGACCCTGGCCACCTCGGGGTCGGGGGAATCGGCCAGCCGCTCCGAGGCCATCTGGGCCGAGGTCAGCATGTTCCGCAGATCGTGGTTGATCTTGGCCACGGCCTCGCCCAGAGCGACCAGCCGGGCGCGGGACCGCAGGGAGACGCGCACCTCCTCCTGCATCCGCGCCAGTTCGCGTTCCACCCGCCCGATCTCGTCATGGCGGTCGCTGGGCGGATCGCCCTCGGCTTCCGGATCGAGGGCGAAATGCTCGATCGAGCGCGTCACCCGCCGCAGCGGCTGCAGCACCAGCAGGGCCAGACCGCCATACAGCAGGCCGCCGGCCACCAGCGAGATCAGCAGGGAGGTCAGCAAGCTGCTGAGCAGAAAGGCGCGCAGCTCGACTTTCAACGGCTCGGCCGGGGCCAGAATTTCGATGAAGTCGCCGGACCGGTAGCGCGGTCGCGCCTGGACCCGGATCGACCGGTCGGGGTGTCCGACCAGGGTGCGCCATGGATCGGCGATCCGCGTCACCGGCCGGCTCTGGCGAAGATCAATCAGCTCGGGCGTCCGCGGCAGGTTCGGAGCCTGCAGCAACAGCCGGCGGACGCCCTGGTCGCCGACCACCACCGCCTGCACCCCGCCGATGGCCAGCAACTGTTCGGCGGCGTCATCCTCTACCGCCGAATAGGGCAGGGCCTCGACCCCGACCGAGGCCAGCTCCGCCGACTGCAGCCGGTCCAGCAGCCAGCGTTCGTGGAAGCTGGCCGCGCTGGGGACGACGATCAGGATCTCGACCACGACCGTGAACAGGAAGGTCAGCAGCAGCAGCCGCCAGGCGAGGGCGTCGGGCGCGTGGAAGCGCAGGCGCTCGCGCCAGTCGGCGGGTACCCGCAGGCCTTTTCGCACATGGCCAAGAAGGGGCTGAAGCCGGTTCATGCCGCTCGTAACGCAAGGCTTGGGCCAAACGCTGCCTCATTCATGGCGCCGCCTTGCGACCGAGCGCCTTCTGAAGGCTCTTCAGCGCGAACGGCAACACCACCGCCAGCACGAACACCCCGGCCATCGGTGCCCAGAACTGGCCGAACAGCGCCTGAAAGTCGGGGTTCGGGTTGGTTCGCAGCAACTCGTTCAACCGGGCGCCGATCCAGCAATAGATGATATGGGCCGGCAACAGGCCGATCACGGTGGCCACGGTATAGGGCGCCAGACGCACCGCCACGATTCCCGCCGCCACATTGATCATGTGGAAGGGCACGACCACGGCCAGGCGGGAGGCGAGCACATACCAGAAGGTGTCCCGGTCGATGGCGTCGCAGATCGTCTTCATCAGGCCCATGTCGCGGGCGGCCTTGCGGCGCAGCGCCCCGCCGAGCGCGCTACGGGCCACGGCATAGACGACCAGGGCTCCCCCTGTCGCCGCGATCGAGGTCGAGATCCCGCCGACCCAAGGCCCGAACAGAAAGCCGGCCGTGATGGTGAGAAAGAAGACGCCCGGCACCACGCTGGCCGTCAGGACCGCGAACAGGGCCATCAGGATCAGCAGGCTTATGAGATAATTGTCGGCGGTGAAGTCCCGGAACGTCTGGCCGTGGTCGCGCAGGGTGTCGAGCGACAGATAGCGGTTCCAGCCCATGGCGAAGATCAGGGTGATGACGCCGGCCAGCACGATCAGGGGCAGAAAGCGTTTGAACCGGTCCATTGTCTCTCCGCAGAAGGGCCGTCGGCGTTGACACCTCGGGCCCTGCCGCTTATACGCCCGCCCTTCCCGCGACGGACGCCTTCCGCCGCTCTTTTAGATTTCAGTCCCAGGAGCCGAACGTGAAACGGACCTATCAGCCGTCGCGACTCGTGCGCAAGCGCCGACACGGCTTCCGTTCGCGGATGGCCACCAAGAACGGTCAGAAGATCGTCGCGCGGCGTCGCGCCAAGGGCCGCAAGCGCCTGACGGCCTAAAGATATCCGCTCATCCCGGCGAAAGCCGGGACCCAGTTCTGTCCAGCTTGATGCTGGTGTCACGGGATTGGCGTTGAGCATGAATCGATGAGACCGTTCATCCAAAGCACTGGGTCCCGGCTTTCGCCGGGATGAGCGGTTGATGGACAAGTTCTTCAGAATCGAACGCATGACTTCGCGGCCCCAGTTTCTGGCGGCCGCGAAGGGCGTTTCAGAGGCCCGCGGCGCGGTCGTGGTTCAGCGGCTGGACCGGAAGGACGGCGTCCCGACGGTGCGGCTGGGCTTCACCGCCACGCGCAAGGTCGGCAACGCCGTGATCCGCAACCGCGCCAAGCGTCGTCTGCGGGAAGCCGCCCGGGCCGCGGTCCCCCTGTTGGCGGTCCCGGGCAGCGACTATGTCTTCGTCGCCCGCATGGGTACGGCGGACCGTACCTGGGACCGTTTGCTTGACGATGTGAAATCGGCGCTTACAAGGCTCGCGACCCCGCGACCGGCGCCCAAGTCCGCGCCTTCCCACCCCGCGCCCGCCGGCCAGGATAGCTGATCTCCATGCCTCCACACGACAATAGCCGCAACACGATCCTGTTCGTCGTGATCGCCGGCATCATGCTGATCGCCTACAGCTTCTTCGTGATGGAGCCGCAGGCGGAGAAGCGGAGAGCCGCGCAGCAGGCGGCCGCCGCCCAGACCGCGGAGGGGCCGGCGGCGGCGACGGGGATCACAGGGACCGCGGCAGCCGCGCCCGTGACGACCTTCACCACCGACCGGCGCACCGCCCTGGCCCAAGGCGGCCTGCGGGTGCCGATCCAGACCCCCACCCTGACCGGTTCCCTGTCGCTGCGCGGCAGCCGCATCGATGACCTGTTCCTGACCCGCTACCGCGAGACGCTGGAAGCCGGCTCCCCGCCGGTGGAGCTGTTCCGCCCGGAAGGCATGCGTCACGGCTATCAGGCCCAGTTCGGCTGGAACGGCGCCAATGTCCCCGGCGGCGTCCCCGGTCCGACCACGCCCTGGCGGCTCACCCAGGGCGCGACCCTGACCCCGACCACGCCGATCACCCTGACCTGGGACAACGGCGCGGGGATGCGGTTCACCCGCCGCATCGCGATCGACGACCAGTATATGTTCGCGGTGACCGATACGGTCGCCAACTTCAGCCCCACGCCGATCACGATCCGCCCCTACGCCCGTCTCGAGCGTCAGGGCGTGCCGGCCGATCTCGGGCGCAACCAGATCCTGCATGAAGGGGCCATCGGCACCTTCGGCGAGGACGGGGCCTATTCCACGGAACAGCTGAAATACGGCGCCTGGGTCAAGAAGCCGGTGCAGGAGCACCAGTCGACCGGCGGCTGGCTGGGCATCACCGACAAGTACTGGATGGCGGCCCTCATCCCGTCCCAGGACGAGCGGATCGAGGCGGGCTTCCTCGTCACCGAGCGGCCGCAGTTCAACGTCCATTCCGTGATCATGCAGGGCGCCGAACACACCATCGCGCCGAACACCCAGATCACCGAGACCACCCGCCTGTTCGCCGGCGCCAAGCGCAAGGAAATCCTGTCAGCCTATGAGCAGGCGCTGGATCTGCCGCGCTTCATCTACGCCATCGACTGGGGCTTCCTGTTCTTCCTGACCCGGCCGATCTTCATCGTGGTCGAGTTCTTCTACGGCATCCTCGGCAATTTCGGCCTGGCCATCCTCGCCCTGACCCTGACCGTGCGCCTCATCATGTTCCCGCTGGCCAACAAGAGCTACGAGAGCATGTCGAAGATGCGGGTGCTCGCGCCCCGGATGGAGGAGATCAAGAAGAAGCATCCCGATGATCCGCCGGCCCAGCAGAAGGAGCTGATGGCGCTGTATCAGAAGGAGAAGATCAATCCGCTGGCGGGCTGTCTGCCCCTGCTGCTGCAGATTCCGGTCTTCTACGCCGTCTACAAGATGCTGTCGGTGACCATCGAGATGCGGCACCAGCCCTTCTTCGGCTGGCTGCAGGATCTGTCGGCGCCCGATCCGACCAATATTCTCACCCTGTTCGGCCTGATTCCCTGGGATCCCGGCGCGACGCCCATCATCGGCAGCTTCCTGGCCAGCGGGACCAGCGGGGGCTTCACCCTCGGCCTCAGCGTCCTGGCCATCGTCTACGGCCTGACCATGTGGCTGCAGATGGCCATGAGCCCGCCCGCGCCCGATCCGATGCAGCGCAAGATCTTCGCCTTCATGCCGGTGATCTTCACCTTCATCATGGCCGGCTTCCCCGCGGGCCTGCTGATCTACTGGGGCTGGTCCAACGTGCTCACCATCATCCAGCAGTATGTGATCATGCACCGGCTCAAGGCCGAGAACCCGATCGACACCTTCATCGAGCGGATGAAGAAGGCGAAGGCCTGAGTTGGACGATTTCACACCCGAGGAGCTGGAGCAGGGGCGCATCCTGTTCGCGCGTCCCGCGACCTTCGTCATGGGCTGCGCCAAGATCGAGCAACTGCCCGACCCGGACCTGCCCGAGGTCGCCTTCGCCGGCCGCTCCAACGTCGGCAAGTCCAGCCTGATCAACGGCCTGGTCGGCATGCACAAACTGGCCCGGGCCTCGAACGAGCCGGGCCGCACGCGCGAGGTCAATTTCTTCGACCTCGACGGCCGGATGCGGCTGGTCGACCTGCCGGGCTACGGCTGGGCCAAGGCGTCGAAATCGACGGTGAAGAAATTCCAGGACCTGGGCCGCGACTATCTGCGCGGCCGGGTCACGCTGAAGCGGGTCTATCTGCTGATCGACGCCCGCCACGGCCTGAAGAAGGTCGATGACGAGGCCCTGGACGCCCTCGACCTCGCCGCCGTCAGCTACCAGATCATCCTGACCAAGGCCGACAAGCTCAAGAAGGGCGAGGCCGAGAAGGTCCAGGAGGCCACCCTCAAGGGCGTGTCCAAGCGCGGCGCCGCCTATCCCGCCGTGATCGTCACCTCGGCCGAGAAGGGCGACGGCATGCCCGAACTCCGCGCCGAGATCATGCGGACAACGGGCGTAACGCTCTAATTTGTAATCCGCTCATCCCGGCGAAAGCCGGGACCCGGTTCTGTCCAGCTTGACGCTTGCGTTTCAGGACGTTCTTTCCGTGTCTCATCGGCAAGAGTTCTTCACCCAAAGCACTGGGTCCCGGCTTTCGCCGGGATGAGCGGAGATTTGAGATGAACACCCGCCACATCCAGACCGACGGTCTCAACCAGCAGATCCTTGAAGCGGGCTCCGGCCCCCTCGTCCTGCTGATTCACGGCTTTCCCGAACTGGGCATCAGCTGGCGCGCCCAGGTCGAGGCCCTCGCCGCCGCCGGCTTCCACGTCGTCGCCCCCGACATGCGCGGCTACGGCGGCACGGACAAGCCGCAGGACCGCGAGGCCCACACCATCCTCCATCTCGTCGGCGACATGGTCGATCTGGTGCGGGCGCTGGGCCAGACCTCCTGCGTCGTCGTCGGCCACGACTGGGGCGCGCCGGTGGCCTGGCACTGCGCCCTGACCCGCCCCGATCTGTTCCGCGCCGTCTTCGGCCTGTCGGTGCCGTTCCAGCCGCGCCGCCCGAAAGGCCCGCCGACCGCGGCCATGGCGGTGATCTCGAAACGGCTGGGGCTGGGCGATCTCTACATCAGCCGCTTCCAGGCCGACGACGCCCACGCGGTCTTCGAGGCGGACCCCGCCACGGCCCTGCGCAAGGCCTTCTACGGCTATGACGGCGCCACGCCGGACGCGCGCCAGTCCAACGGCTTCATCCCCGAGGGCGAGACCTTCATCTCGACCGTTCCGGACGATGCGACCCTGCCGCCGTGGATGAGCGAAGCCCATTTCGCCGAATATGTCGCCGCCTTCTCGGCCGGCGGCTTCCGGGGGCCGCTCGACTGGTACCGCAACCTCGACCGCAACTGGTCGCTGACCGCCCATCTTCAGGACGCCCGCATCACCGTCCCCGCCGCCTTCGTGGTCGGTGAGCGCGACCCGGTGCGCCACTACGCCGGCGCGCACGAGCCCGGCCTCAAGGACTGGGCGACCGATCTGCGCATGCAGGTCGTCGTCCCCGGCGCCGGCCACTGGATCCAGCAGGAGCGACCGGACGAGGTGAACCGGCGGCTGCTGGAGTTCCTCCGGATGCCCGGCGTGGCCTAGAGGCCGGCTACCGCTTCCGCCGTGATCTCCAGACTGCGGACCCGGTCGTCGATATCGAACACCATGCCGGTGACCATCACCTCGTCCACGCCGGTCCGGGCCACGAAGTCGGCCAGCTTGCCGCGCACCGTCTCGCGTCCGCCGATCGCGGCCCAGGTCAGCCGGCTCTGCACCGCCGCCAGCTGGCGCGCGTCCAGCACGGTGTTGATGTCGTCGACCGGCGGCTTCACCTTGCCAGGCTTGCCCGTGACCACGGCGGCGAAGGCCTGCTGCATCGAGGTGGACAGCCGCAGCGCCGCCGCGTCGTCCTCCGCCGCGAAGACGTTGATCGCCGCCATCGCATACGGCTCCGCCAGCGCCTTCGACGGCCGGAACCCGGCGCGATAGGTCTGCAGCGCCTGCATCAGCAGCTCGGGCGCGAAATGGCTGGCGAAGGCGAAGGGCAGGCCCAGTTGGGCCGCCAGCTCGGCGCTGAACAGGCTGGAGCCCAGCAGCCAGATCGGCACCCTCGATCCCGCCCCCGGCCAGGCCGTGACCCGCTGACCTTCGACCGGATCGCCGAGGAAGGCCTGCAGCTCCATCACGTCGCGCGGGAACTGGTCGGCGGCCTCGAAATAGCGGCGCAGGGCGCGGGCCGTCTCGCCATCCGTGCCCGGCGCCCGGCCCAGGCCCAGGTCGATGCGGCCGGGATGCAGGGCCTCCAGGGTGCCGAACTGTTCCGCGATCACCAGCGGCGCGTGGTTGGGCAGCATGATCCCGCCCGAACCGACGCGGATGCGCCCGGTCGCCCCGGCGATCTGGCCGATCACCACCGCCGTGGCGGCGCTGGCGATGCCGGGCATGTTGTGGTGCTCGGCTACCCAGAACCGCTTGAATCCAAGCCGATCCGCCGCCTGCGCGAAGGCGGTGGTCTCCAGCAGGGCGCGTCGGGCATCGCCGCCCTCGACGATGGGCGACAGGTCGAGCACGGAAAAAGCGGTCATGCCCGCTAGATCGGGTCCGCGGGTTGCGATTCAAGACCTTCGGCGGGCGGCGTCAGACCGGGTGCGTCGGTTCCGGCTTCACGGCCGGCGTCGGTTCGGGCGTCGACGGCACGTCAGGCAGGGGGATGAATTCGATGTCGTCCTCGGTCGGCAAGGTCATCCGTCCCGCCTTCCAGTCGGCCTTGGCCTGGTCGATCCGTTCCTGTTTCGAATGGACGAAATTCCACCAGATGATGCGCGGCCCGACCGGCTCGCCGCCCAGCACCATGACGCTCGACGCCTTCACCGCCTTGATGGTCGGCTCGGCCGTCGGCTCCAGCACGATCATCTGGCCCTCGTGGAAGGTCCGGTCGCCGACCTCGATCTCGCCCTTGGCCACATACAGCGCCCGTTCCGAATAGCCGCCCGCGCCCTTGCCGGGCGGCGGCGCCGTGCGCACCCCCTCGGCCAGTTCCCAGTGGACATAGAACAGCGGCGACGACACCGGCACGGCCGCCTTGGCGCCATAGGCCTCGCCCGCCACCAGCCGCGCGAACAGGCCGCCGTTCTCATAGGCCGGCTGGTCCGCCTCGCCGTGGTGATGGAAGCGCGGATCGGTCTCTTCCGCCTCTTCCGGCAGGGCGATCCAGGCCTGCATCCCGTGCATGGCGCCGCCCGTGGATTTCTTCAGCGGATCGGTGCGTTCAGAATGGACGATGCCCTTGCCGGCCGTCATCCAGTTGACCTCGCCGGGGCGGATGGCCTGGGTCGCGCCGGTGTTGTCCCGGTGCATGATCTCGCCCTCGAACAGATAGGTCAGGGTCGACAGGCCGATGTGCGGGTGGGGCCGCACATTGATCGCCTCCGACCCCGGCGCGAACTCCGCCGGTCCCATCTGGTCCAGGAAGATGAACGGCCCGACCATGCGCCGGGCGTGGAAGGGCAGGATCCGTCCCACCTCGAACCCGCCCAGATCCTTGCGGCGGGCGTCGATCACCATCTCGATCATGTCAGGCTCCGTTCAGTCCAGCGGCAGCCTTGCGATGATCGCCGGCGCGGGCGTGGGCGTCGTCTGCGCCCCGTCCCCGCCGAAATCGCTCCACTGCGAACGCGAAACGAACACCAGTTCGCGATTCCGGACCAGCCCTGTCGTTGGCTCGTCGATCATCGGCAGATTGGCGGCCAGCACCTCGACCGCGCCGATCGCGGTCCAGTCCGCGTCCGGCGTCAGCGTCAGCGTCAGCACCCGCTGCGGCGCCACGCCGTTCTGGAAGCCGTAGAGGACGCCGCCGTCTGTGGTCAGGCCGTCGATGCCGATCAGACTGGCGTCGGCCGGGGCGGCCAGGCGTCGAGCGGCCCCGGTTGTCCGGTCGATCCGCCACAGGCCGGAGGAATAGTCGGCGACGATCAGGGCCGTCCCGTCGGGCGTGACGACCATCCCTTGCGGCGATCCCAGCGTCCCGGCGGGCAGCAGGGTCCCGAGCGCCGACCCTCCGGACGGCAGGACCAGTATGTCGCCGGTCAAGGAGTCCGCCACATAGATCGTCCCGTCAGCCGCGCGGACGATATCGCCCGGGCCGCGTTCGGGCGGTCCGGCCGGCAGCGCGAGGCGCGCCAGCACCGCCGCCGTGGCCAGATCGATCTTCAGCAGGGCCGGAGCCGGTCGCGTGGCGTCTGCGAGCAGCCCATGGACAGCCGGGGGCAGGGGCGAGGTCGCCGCCCACAGGACGCCGGATCCGGCGTCCACGGCCATGCCCAGAATGGCGCCGGTGTCCGGGTCGGCGCCGAGGAAGTCCGACACCGTCCCGTCATCGGCCATGGCGACGATGGTCCGTCCGCGCACCTGCGAAACCAGCCACCGTCCCCGTGTCTCATCCCGGACCAGACTCTCGGCGATCACCGATCCGTCGATCCCGGCGACCTCGGCCAGGCGGTCGGCGCCGACCGGCGCCTGATTGGCTTCCAGGGCCTCGACCGCCGCCGCAAAACCGGGCGCCGCGGACAGGGTCGACAGGGTCCGGTCCCGGGCGAGGTCGTGGACCAGGCCGAGCCTTGCAAACCGCCTCACCTGGGCCAGGGCCTCGTCCGTCTGTCCGGACAGGGCGGCGACACGCGCACGCAACAGGATCAGCCCGGGGTGGTTGGGTATCCGCGCATCGGCTTCGGCCAGCCGCGTCGCCGCGGTGGGCAGGTCCTGGGCGCCCGCCGCCGCTACGCCCTCGGCCCGCAGGCGGCGGAAGGCCTGGACATCGGATTCGGTGGCGCTGGCGACTGGCGCCGGCTCCTGCTGCGCCGCGGCCGCGGCGGCCGGAAGCGCCAGCAGGCCGGCCAGAATGACGGTAGCGATACGCATGACGAGCCTCCCCCAAGGGTCGCCCCGACTATCCCCGGCGCGGCGGCTTCCGCCAACTCAAGGATTGGTAATGTGGCTCAACCGACGTGCGGGGTGACGATGCCAAGGGGCAGGGCGGTCACATTCTTCACGCCGCGGGTGACGATATGGCTCTCGCAGTCCGAGACGATGCCGAGGCTGAGCAGCTTGTGACGCAGGAACTGGTCGAAGGCGTGCATGTCCGAGGTGATGATCCGCAGCACATAGTCCTCGCGCCCGGTGATGGTGGCGCACTGCACCACCTCGGGCCAGGCCGAGACCGCGGTCTCGAAGGCGTCGAGGTTCTCGGTCGAGGGCAGGCTCAGCTTGACGATCGCATAGACCTCGAAATCCAGACCCAGTTTGGTCGCGTCCAGCAGGGTCACCCGCTTGCGGATGAAGCCGGTGTCCTCCAGTCTCTTGATGCGCCGCCAGCACGGCGAGGCCGACAGGCCGACACGGTCCGCCACCTCGGCCACCGACAATCCGGCGTCCTGCTGCAGGATGTCCAGAATGCGGGCGTCGACGGGATCCAGATCGTCAGCCAAGGCGTTTCTCCTGATCGAGTTATGACGCAATAAAATACCTCCGATCCGCACAGTGCAAGGTCAAATTCAGGCGAGCCTTGTCTGGGAGAGCGTGCTAAATCGCAGCCGAGGAAACGCGGTCGGATCAACCGGACGGGACGGAATGAAGAAGCCCAATAGCCAAGCCTTGTCTTTGCGCGTGCCGGAGCCTTCGGGCCGGCCCGGCGACCCCACCGACTTCAGCCATCTGAAGCTGGACCCGGCCGGCGTCGTGGAACGCCCCGAGGTCTCGACGGCGCCGTTCGACATGCGCGACCACGCCTTCCGGCTGGTGCGGGTGCTCGACGACGACGGCCACGCC
Source organism: Alphaproteobacteria bacterium (assembly GCA_018826515.1). Taxonomy (GTDB): domain Bacteria; phylum Pseudomonadota; class Alphaproteobacteria; order Caulobacterales; family Caulobacteraceae; genus Brevundimonas. Next base: position 25,750 of record JAHKAM010000007.1, on the reverse strand, counting down.
CTTGGCCCGTGGAACCCGAAGCTCGACGCCGAGACCCTGCGCAAGGGGCTCAAGGCCATGATCCTGACCCGCGCCTTCGACGACCGGATGCATCGCGCCCACCGCCAGGGCAAGACCAGCTTCTACATGAAATGCACGGGCGAGGAGGCCATCGCCGTCGCCCAGGGCATGATCCTGTCGCGCGAGGACATGGGCTTCCCCACCTATCGCCAGCAGGGCCTGCTGATCGCGCGCGGCTATCCGCTCGCGACCATGATGAACCAGATCTATTCCAACGCCTCGGATCCGATCAAAGGCCGGCAGCTGCCGATCATGTATTCGGCGAAGGACTTTGGCTTCTTCACCATCAGCGGCAATCTCGGCACCCAGGTGCCGCAGGCCGTCGGCTGGGCCATGGCCAGCGCCTACAAGGGCGACGACAAGATCGCCATCACCTGGATCGGCGACGGCGCCACCGCCGAGGGCGACTTCCACAACGCCCTGACCTTCGCCAGCGTCTACCGCGCGCCGGTCATCCTCAACATCGTCAACAACCAGTGGGCCATCAGCTCCTTCCAGGGCATCGCCGGCGGGCTCGAGACCACCTTCGCCTCCAAGGCCATCGGCTACGGCCTGCCGGCCCTGCGCGTCGACGGCAATGACTTCCTCGCCGTCTGGGCCGCGACCCAGTGGGCCGAGGAGCGCGCCCGCTCCAACCAGGGCGCGACGGTCATCGAGCTGTTCACCTACCGCGGCGCCCCGCACTCGACCTCGGACGACCCCAGCCGCTACCGCCCCGCCGACGAGCACGACAAATGGCCGCTGGGCGATCCGGTCGCCCGCCTCAAACAGCATCTGATCGCCCTGGGCGAATGGTCCGACGCGCAGCAGACCGCCGCCGAGGCCGAGGCCGTCGACCAGGTCCGCGCCGCCGGCAAGGAGTCCGAGGCCATCGGCACCCTCGGCCAGTCGCGCCCCTCGGTGAAGACCATGTTCGAGGAGGTCTATGCGACCGAGGACTGGCGCATCACCGAACAGCGCCGCGAGGTGGGGGTCTGACCATGAGCGAGCAAACCACCTTCACCGAGTCCGACCGCACCGACGGCGTCGAGCCCGACATGGTCGACCAGAACCACGCCCCGAAGTCGGAGGCCCCGACCTCGGGCGTCCAGCCGATGAACATGATCCAGGCGCTGAACTCGGCCCTGCACGTCAAGATGGCCGAGGACCCGAACGTCCTCAGCTTCGGCGAGGACGCCGGCTATTTCGGCGGCGTCTTCCGCGTCACCGACCAGCTGCAGCAGAAGCACGGCCTGACCCGCAGCTTCGACGCCCCGATCAGCGAATGCGGCATCGTCGCCGCCGCCATCGGCATGGGCGCCTACGGCCTGCGCCCGGTCGTCGAGATCCAGTTCGCCGACTACATCTATCCGGCCTACGACCAGATCGTCTCCGAGGCGGCCAAGCTGCGCTATCGCTCGGCCGGCCAGTTCACCAGCCCGATCACCGTGCGCTCGCCCTACGGCGGCGGCATCTTCGGCGGCCAGACGCACAGCCAGTCGCCCGAGAGCCTGTTCACCCACATCGCCGGCCTCAAGGTCGTCATCCCGTCCAACCCCTATGACGCCAAGGGCCTGCTGACGGCCGCGATCGAGGACGACGATCCGGTCATCTTCTTCGAGCCCAAACGCCTCTACAACGGCCCCTTCGACGGCTGGCACCAGAAGCCCGTGTCGCCGTGGAAGACGCAGGCGCTGGCCCAGGTCCCGACCGGCAAATACGTCGAGCCGATCGGCAAGGCGCGGATCATGAAGGAAGGCGCCGACGTCACCATCCTCTGCTACGGCACCATGGTCTGGGTCTCCCTCGCCGGCGCCGAACACGCCGGGGTCGACGCCGAGGTCATCGACCTGCGCACCCTCGTGCCGCTGGACATCGAGACCATCGAGGCCAGCGTGAAGAAGACCGGCCGCTGCGTCATCGTCCACGAAGCGCCGAAAACCTCGGGCTTCGGCGGCGAGCTGTCGGCCCTGGTGCAGGAGCGCTGCTTCTATCATCTCGAGGCGCCGATCGCGCGGGTGACCGGCTGGGACACGCCCTATCCGCACGCCTTCGAGTGGGAATATTTCCCGGGACCCGAACGGGTCGCCACGGCCCTGAAGGCCGTCATGACCGGAGGGCGCTGAGATGGGTCGTTACGTCTTCAAACTGCCCGACGTCGGCGAGGGCACGGCCGAGGCCGAACTGGTCGCCTGGCATGTGAAGGTCGGCGACACGGTCGCCGAGGACCAGATCATCGCCGACATCATGACCGACAAGGCCACGGTCGAACTGACCAGCCCCGTCGCCGGCAAGGTGCTGGCCGCCCACGGCGAACCGGGCCAGCAGCTGGCCGTCGGCTCGCCGCTGGTGGAATTCGAGGTCGAGGGAGAAGGCAATTCTTCTCCCTTCCCCCTCGACGGGGGAAGGGTCGGGGATGGGGGTGCTCGCCCCGCTGCCACCGTTGAGACGCAAAAGGCTCCGTCCGCGCTTTCCGTAGCCGCATCACAACAGCCTGCCTCCACCCCCACCCAACCCTCCCCCGTCGAGGGGGAGGGCTCAGCGGGTTCAGCCAATTTCGTCTTCAAACTCCCCGACGTCGGCGAAGGCACCGCGGAAGCCGAACTGGTCGGCTGGCACATCAAGGTCGGCGACATCGTCGCCGAGGACCAGATCGTCGCCGACATCATGACCGACAAGGCCACGGTCGAACTGACCTCGCCGGTCGCCGGGACCGTCGTCGCCCTGCACGGCGAAGCGGGCCAGCAACTCGCCGTCGGCGGCCCTCTGGTCAGCTTCCAGGTCGAGGGCAAGGGCAATCGTGGTGAGGCGCCGCCCCCCTCGAACCCTGCTCCGCAGGCTTCGGTCCCCCTAAAAGGGGGACAGACGGCGACGGCGACCGCCGCGTCCGTCTCCTCCCCACGCAGTGGGGAGGGGGACCAGCCGAAGGCTGGTGGAGGGGCGCCCGCCCGCACCCTCTCCGCACGCGGTGAACGCCCGCTCGCCTCCCCCGCCGTGCGCAACCGCGCCCGCGATCTCGGCATCGAACTCCAGTTCGTCCCCGGCTCCGGCCCCGCCGGTCGGATCGAGCACGGCGACCTTGACGCATACGTCTCATCCGGCGGCCGCACTCCGTCCGCGTCCGGAACATCGACGGCCTCCGCCTACGAGCGGCACGAAGGAACCACGGACACCCGCATCATCGGCGTCCGTCGCAAGATCGCGGAGAAGATGGCCGAGAGCGTCCGGCGCATCCCCCACATCACCTATGTGGAGGAGATAGACGTCACCGCCCTCGAGGAGCTTCGCGCCCACCTCAATGCCAAGAAGCGCAAGGACCAGCCCAAGCTGAATGTCCTGCCCTTCATCGCCCGCGCCATGGTCGTCGCCCTGCGCGACCAGCCGACCATCAACTCGCACTACGACGACGAGGCCGGCGTCCTGACGACGCACGCCGCCGTCCACATCGGCATCGCCGCCCAGACGCCCAACGGCCTGATGGTCCCGGTGGTCCGCCACGCCGAATCCCTCGACCCTTGGGCCACGGCGCTGGAGATCGGCCGCGTCTCGGGCGCGGCCAAGGACGGCTCGGCCAAGCGCGACGAACTGACCGGCTCGACCATCACCATCACCTCGCTGGGCACGCTGGGCGGGGTCATCCACACCCCGATCATCAACCACCCCGAGGTCGCCATCGTCGGCCCCAACAAGATCGCCGAACGGGTGGTCGTGAAGGACGGCCAGATGGTCGTCCGCAAGATGATGAACCTGTCCTCCAGCTTCGATCACCGCATCGTCGACGGCCACGACGCGGCGGTCTTCGTGCAGCGCATCAAGGGTCTGCTGGAGCACCCCGCGACCCTCTGGATGAACTGAGAACCATGGCAGAAACCATCAAAACCAAGGTCCTGATCATCGGCGCCGGCACCGGCGGCTATGTCGCCGGCATCCGCTGCGGCCAGCTGGGCCTCGATACCGTGCTGGTGGACGGCGGCGACGGTCTCGGCGGCACCTGCCTGAACGTCGGCTGCATCCCCTCCAAGGCCATCATCCACGCCGCCTCGAAATTCGAGACGGTGGCGAAAGCCGCCGCCGGCGGGACCCTCGGCATCACAGCCAGCAAACCCGCCATCGACCTGGCCCAGACCACCGCGTGGAAGGACGGCATCGTCCGCAAGCTGAACGCCGGCGTCGCGGGCCTGCTGAAGAAGGCCAAGGTCAAGGTCATCAACGGCTGGGCCGAATTCTCCGACGCCAAGACCTGCACGGTGAAGACCGCCGACGGCGACATCGTCATCAGCGCCGAACACGTCATCCTCGCCACCGGCTCCGAGCCGGTCGAACTGCCCTTCCTGAAGTTCGGCGGCGACGTCATCTCCTCGACCGAGGCCCTGTCGCTGGACAAGGTCCCGGGCAAGCTGGTCGTCGTCGGCGGCGGTTACATCGGCCTCGAACTCGGCATCGCCTTCCGCAAGCTCGGCGCCGAGGTCGCCATCGTCGAAATGGCCGACCGCCTGCTGCCGCTCTACGACAAGGTCCTGACCGATCCGGTGCAGAAATGGCTGGAGAAGCACGGCGTCGACCTTTACCTCGGCGCGAAAGCCGGCTCGTTCGAGAAGGGCCAGCTCAACGTCACCACGAAGGACGGCGCCGCCCTCAAGCTGAAGGCCGACAAGGTCCTGGTCACCGTCGGCCGCCGCCCGCGCACAAAAGGCTGGGGCCTCGAGAACATGGGCGTGGCCATGGCCGGGCCGTTCGTGAAGATCGACGACCGCTGCGCCACCAGCATGAAAAACGTCTGGGCCGTCGGCGACCTGACCGGCGAACCCATGCTGGCCCACAAGGGCTCGGCCCAGGGCGAGATCGTCGCCGAGATCATCGCCGGCCATGACAAGCGCTTCGACCCCGTCACCATCGCCGCCGTCTGTTTCACCGAGCCCGAGATCGTCTCCGCCGGCCTGACGCCGCTCGACGTCGAGGGCCGCGACGACGTCATCACCGCCGTCTTCCCCCTCATGGCCATCGGCCGGGCGCTTGCGCTGGAGGCCGGCGACGACGGCGGTTTCGTCCGCGTTCTGGCGTCGAAGACCGATCACCGGCTGCTGGGCGTCCAGGCCGTGGGCCAGCACGTCTCGGAACTCAGCAACAGCTTCGCCCAGATGCTGGAGATGGGCGCGGTGCTGGAAGACGTCGCCGGAACCATCCACGTCCACCCGACCATGGGCGAGGCCTTCCACGAGGCGTCGCTGCGGGCGCTGGGGCATGCGATCCACATCTAGGAGCGTAGGCAGTAGGAATTGGGGGCAGGGAGTGAGGGTGGACATCGAGTTTCCCCCTGGGTCAGATTTTCCCTACTCCCTGCTCCCTACTCCCTGATCCCTCCCTTCGCCCAACCGTCACAATCCTCTGATCTAAGCACCCCGAACCTCACTTGTCCGGAGACTGATCATGACCCGCACCCTGCTCGCCGCCGCCTCGGCGGTCGCCCTGCTCGCTCTGGGCGCCTGCGGCAATGACCAGTCCGCCGGCAACCAGACCGCGCGCGACGGCATCTGGGCCGCCGGCTCCTCGACCGTCTTCCCCTTCGCCACCCGGGTGGCCGAGAACTACAACCGCACCTCGGGCGGCGCGGCGCCGCGCGTTGAATCCCTGGGCACCGGCGGCGGCATCCAGGCCTTCTGCCAGGGCATCGGCCCCAATACGCCGGACATCGCCAACGCCTCGCGCCGGATGAAGGCGTCGGAGTTCGAACTGTGCCGCACCAACGGCGTCACCGATATCGTCGAGATCAAGATCGGCTTCGACGGCCTGGTCATCGCCACGGCCCGCAACGCTCCCGACTACGGCTTCTCGGGCGACGACCTCTATCTGGCCCTCGCCAAGGAGGTGCCGGGACCGAACGGGACCTTCGTCGCCAATCCGCACGCCACCTGGAACCAGGTGAACCCGGGCCTGCCCGCGACCCGCATCCAGGTCTATGGCCCGCCGCCCACCTCGGGCACCCGCGATTCCTGGCTGGAGCTGGCCATGGCCCCCTCGGCCGAGGCCATCCCCGCCCTGGCCGCCCTGGCCGAGAGCGACGAGGACCGGTTCGAGACCCTGGCCCACACCCTGCGAGAGGACGGCGCCTGGGTCGATTCCGGCGAGAACGACAACGCCATCGTCCAGACCCTGACCCGCACGCCCGGTTCGACCGGCGTGTTCGGCTATTCCTTCCTCGAGCAGAACAACAATCTGGTGAAGGCGCACGCCGTCAACGGCGTCATGCCGACGCTGGAGACCATCGCCTCGGGCCAGTACCCGATCTCCCGCTCCATGTTCATCTACGTCAAGAAGCAGCACGTCGGTGTGACGCCGGGGCTGGAACAGTTCGTCCGGGAGTTCATGTCCGACGCCTCCGCCGGCCGCGGCGGCTATCTGCAGGACCGCGGTCTGGTGCCGCTGCCGGCCGCCGACCTCGCCGCCCAGCAAGCCGTCGCTTCCGGCATGACGGTGATGACGGCGCCGACGGAATAGGGGCAGGCCCCGCGGTCTCCCTCCCCCTCCGGGGGAGGGTGGTCGCGAAGCGACCGGGTGGGGAGGGCTCGGCGACAAGAGCGCCGGTGCTTGTCTCGCCGAAGCGCCCCCACCCCGTCGCCGCTACGCGCCGACGACCCTCCCCATGAAGGGGAGGGAGACGTCTGGTATCACGCCGCCGCCTTGCGCCGCAGCCGCGCGATCCGCCGCAGACGCCGCCAGAAGCGGCCGCGTTCGGGCTCGGGATAGGGCTGAAGGTTCTGCACGAACTCCTCGGCCGAGGACCGCCAGCTGAATTTCTCGGCATAGGCGCGCACGGCGGCCCGGTCGCACTTCAGCGCTTCCAGACAGGCTGTGCGCAGGTCTTCGTTGATGGCGCCGGCGTTGGAGCCGGGGATGATGTCGATCGGCCCGTGCGCCGGATAGGCCGCGACCGGCGTGCCCGTGGCCATGGCTTCCAGGATCACCAGGCCGAAGGTGTCGGTCCAGCTGGGGAAGACGAAGACGTCGGCGTCGCGGAAACAGCGCGCCAGCTCCTCGCCGAACCGGGCGCCGAGGAATTTGGCCTCCGGATATTTCAATTCCAGCTCGGCCCGCGCCGGGCCGTCGCCGACCACGATTTTCGTCCCCGGCAGGTCGGTCTCGAGGAAGGCCTCGATATTCTTCTCGACCGCCACCCGGCCGACATTGAGGAAGAAGGGCCGCGGCCAGTCCTTGCCGCCCATCTCGTCATAGATGCGCGCAAGGTCCGGGTTGAACTGTTCGGTGTCCACGCCTCGCGACCAGGGCGAGACATTGCGAAACCCGCGCTCCAGCAGCTCGTCCCGCAGCGTCGGCGTGGCCACCATCAGCCGGCCCGACGGCTTGTGGAACCACTTCATATAGGCGTAGCCGACCTGCACCGGGACGGGGAAACGCGCCGAGATATATTCCGGGAATTTGGTGTGATAGCTGGTCGTGAAGGGCAGTTTCCATTCGACGCAGATGCGCCGAGTGGCGATGCCGATCGGCCCCTCGGTGGCGATATGGACCGCCTCCGGCTCATAGGCCCGCAGCCGCTCGCGGATCTCTTCTTCAGCCCCCAGCGCCAGCCGGATTTCCGGATAGGTCGGGGCCGGGATGGTCTTGAACTGGCTCGGCTCGATGACCTCGACCTCGTGCCCCATGGCGCGGCACTCCGCGATGGTCCGGGTCAGGGTGCGGACAACGCCGTTGACCTGGGGCTCCCAGGCGTCGGTGGCCAGAACGATGCGCATATGGGCCGAATGGCTCCGCCGTTGATCGGGGAAAACCTCTAGCGCCTCGGACGGCGATTGGCGAGACGCCGCAACCCTCTCCCGTTCTGCCGAAAAAGGCGTTAGACGCCGCTCATGGACGCACACGTTTTTTCTCCGCCCGCCCTGACGCAGGACTGGGACGCCCTGGACCAGCGCAAATACGCCGATGAGGGCGAGGTGGTGCGGGGCCTGCTGGCGCGCGTGCCGCTGGACAGCGCCGAGCGCGAAGCCGTCGTGGCCCAGGCCATCGATCTGGTTGAACTGGCCCGCAAGACCCAGAAGACCGAAGGCGTGGTCGAGAGCTTCCTGCAGGAATTCTCCCTGGGCACCCGCGAGGGTCTGGCCCTGATGTGCATGGCCGAGGCCCTGCTGCGCATCCCGGACGAGGACACCCGCGACAAGCTGATCGCCGAGAAGATCGGCTCCGCCGACTGGGCCTCCCACCTCGGCCAGTCCGAGAACCTGTTCGTCAACGCCTCAACCTGGGGCCTGATGCTGACCGGCAAGCTGGTCGACGTCGACGAGGACGCCCGCCGCGACCTGCCCGGCTTCCTGCGCCGCGTCGCCGGCCGTCTGGGCGAGCCGGTGATCCGCCAGGCCGTGGCCGCCGCCGTGCGCATGATGGGCGAGCAGTTCGTGGTCGGCCGCACCATCCAGGGCGCCCTGAAGCGGGCCAACCGCGAACAGTGGCTGTGCAGTTTCGACATGCTGGGCGAGGGCGCCCGCACCGTCGCCGACGCCGAACGCTATGAGACCATTTACGCCAAGGCCATCCACGGCGTCGGCAAGGCCATTCCCGAGCGCAAGGAGATGCAGGGGCCCATGACCGGCCACGGCGTCTCGGTCAAGCTGTCGGCCCTGTCGCCCCGTTATGAAGCGACGCAGGAGGCCCGCGTCTGGGCCGAGCTCTATCCGCGGGTGAAGCGCCTCGCCCTGATCGCCGCCTCCTACGACATCAATTTCTGCATGGACGCCGAGGAGGCGGACCGGCTGGCCCTGTCGCTCAAGCTGCTCGACGCCCTCGCCCACGACCCCGATCTGGGCGAATGGAAGGGGCTGGGCCTCGCGGTCCAGGCCTATCAGAAGCGCGCGCCCGAGGTCATCGCCCGCGTCGCCGAACTGGCCCGCGCCTCAGGCCGCCGCCTGATGGTCCGTCTGGTCAAGGGCGCCTACTGGGACACCGAGATCAAGCGCGGCCAGGTCATGGGTCGTCCCGACTATCCGGTCTTCACCACCAAGGCCGCGACCGACCTCAACTATCTGGTCTGCGCCCGGGATATCATCGACGCCGCCCCGCACCTGTACGGCCAGTTCGCCACCCACAACGCCGTCTCCCTCGCCGCCGTCCAGCACATGGCCCGCCGGGCCGGCGAACGGGTCGAGTTCCAGCGCCTGCACGGCATGGGCGAGGCCCTCTATGAGGCCGCCGAGGACCTCTGGGCCGCCGACCGTTTCGTGGTGCGCGGCTACGCCCCCGTGGGCGGCCACGAGGAGCTGCTGCCCTATCTGGTGCGGCGGCTGCTCGAGAACGGCGCCAACTCCTCCTTCGTCCACGCCCTGCTCGACGAACGCGTCCCCGCCGCGACCGTCGCGGCCGATCCCATCCTCCAGGTCGAGGCCCACCCCGACCGTCACTCCAGAATCCCGGCGCCCAGGAACATGTACACCGACAGGCACAACTCCCTCGGCCGCGACTACAGCCGGCGCGAGGATCGCGAACGCCACGCCCAGGCGCTGGAGCTGGTCGACCGCGAGAAACTGACCTCCGGCCCGATCATCGGCGGCAGCCTTCGCGCCGGCACCAACCCGCAGGACGTCACCAATCCCTTCGACATCAACCAGGTCCTCGGCCACGTCTCGGAAGCCACCGAGACCGAGATCGACACGGCCGCCGCCGCCGCGGCGAAGGCCCAGATTCTCTGGGATCGTCAGGGCGGCGCCCGCCGCGCCCTCGTCCTCAACGCCATGGCCGACGCGCTCGAGGCCGACATGGATCGCCTCGTCGCCCTGCTTAGCCGTGAAGCCGGCAAGACGCTGAACGACGGCGTCGCCGAGGTGCGCGAGGCCGCCGACTTCTGCCGCTACTACGCCATGCTGGCCGAGCGCGACTTCGGCGGTCCCGAGACCCTGCAGGGTCCGGTCGGCGAGACCAACCAGCTGGTCCTGCACGGCCGCGGCGTCTTCGCCTGCATCAGCCCGTGGAATTTCCCGCTGGCCATCTTCACCGGCCAGATCGCCGCGGCCCTCGCCGCCGGCAACGCCGTGCTGGCCAAGCCCGCCGAACAGACCCCGCTGGTCGCCGCCGAGGCCGTGCGCCTGTTCCACAGGTCCGGCCTGCACCCCGATCTGCTGGCGCTCACGCCCGGGCGGGGCGAAACGGTCGGCGCGGCGCTGGTCAGCCATCCGGGCGTCGACGGCGTCGCCTTCACCGGCGGCACCGACACGGCGGCCATGATCAACCGTTCGCTGGCTGCCCGCCCCGGCGCCATCATCCCCTTCATCGCCGAGACCGGCGGGCTGAACGGCATGTTCGTCGACACCACGGCCCTGCGCGAACAGGTCATCGACGACGTCATCCTGTCGGCCTTCGGCTCGGCCGGCCAGCGCTGCTCGGCCCTGCGCATGCTCTATGTGCCCAAGGACTCCGCCGACCAGATCATCGAGGGCCTCAAGGGCGCCCTCGCCGCCCAGGTCGTCGGCGACCCGTCCGACCCGGCCACCGACATCGGCCCGGTCATCGACATGGAATCCCGCCAGATGCTGGAGGCCCACGTCAAACGCCTGTCCCGGGAAGGCAAGATCCTGGCCCAGGCCACCCTCCCGGCCGGGTGCGAGCGCGGCGAACTGTTCGCCCCGACCATCGCCGAGGTGAAGACGCCCGACTATCTCGAGAAGGAGGTTTTCGGCCCCATCCTGCACATCTATCGCTACGATCCGTCGAACCTGAAGGACGTGGCCGGCAAGCTGGCGGCGCGCGGCTATGGTCTGACGCTCGGCGTGCACAGCCGCATCGAGGCCTTCGCCAGCGAGGTCATCCGTCTCGTCCCCGCCGGCAACGTCTACATCAACCGTTCGATCACCGGCGCGGTCGTCGGCGTCCAGCCCTTCGGCGGCGAGGGCCTGTCCGGCACCGGCCCCAAGGCCGGCGGTCCGTACAGCCTGATCCGCTACGCCTCCGAAAAGGCCATCAGCAACAACATCTCCGCCCAGGGCGGCGACCCGGCGCTGCTGAACCTCTGAGGATCAGTGGAAAATCCCCACGGCGCCCTCGATCCACACGAGGGCGACGATGGTGATCATGAACAGGGCGAAGCCGATCCGGACCGCCGGATTGCGCACCTTCCAGGCGACGACCTCGATCACGGTCGCGCCGCCGATCAGCAGGACGCCGGCGAAGACGAAGTCGCTGGCGGTCCAGTTGACCTCGTCGGTGAACCGCATGGCCACCGCCGGGGCCAGCAGGATCAGGGCGACCGCCCCCCAGCCCAGAATCCGCAAGGCCTTCCACAGCTGGCCCAGGTCTTCGTTCGTCACAGTCATGTCCGCGCTCCGGTCGTCATCGACAGCCGGACCCTGCCGCCGCCCTCGCGTGAGCGGCATGAGCAAACCCTGAGCACGCGCTGAAAAGCGTTGGTCAGCCCTTCGGCCAGCCGCCGGCCCGGCTCAGCGCGCTCGGCGCCGGGCGGCCGATCGTCTCGCCGATCCATCGGGCGGTGGCGATCAGGGCGTCGAGGTCATAGCCGGTGCTGAACCCCGCCCGCTCCAGCATATAGACCAGGTCCTCGGTGGCGATATTGCCCGTGGCCCCCGGGGCGAAGGGGCAGCCGCCGATGCCGCCGACCGAGGCGTCGAGGACGGTGACGCCCGCCTCGATCCCGGCATGGGCGTTGGCCAGGCCCGTATTCCGCGTGTCGTGGAAATGCAGTCGCAGGACGGCGTCGGGCGCGGCGGCGCGGGCCGCCTCGACCTTGCGGGTCACCGCCCACGGATCGCCGGCCCCGATGGTGTCGGCCAGGGCGATCTCGGCGACGCCCAGTTCGGCGATCCGCCCGACCAGATCGCCGATCTGGTCGACGGAGACCTCGCCGTCGAAGGGACAGCCCCAGACGCAGGACAGGGTCGCCGACAGCGACGGCCCGGCGCCCGGCCCGCCTTCGGAATTCGCGCGGCCGGTCATGATGTCCGACAGCATGGAGACCTGCTGGTCCACCCCCATGCCCTGGTTCTTCAGCCCGAAGCCGTCGGTGGCGGACATCGCCACATTGACCTCGTCCACCGACGTGCCCAGCGCCCGGTCATAGCCCTTGCCGTTCAGCACCAGACCGATCCGGCTGCGACCGCCCTCATGCGGCAGCGCCGCCATGACCGCTTCGGCCCCGGCCATCTGCGGCACATATTTGGGATGGACGAAGCTGACAGCCTCGATGCGGCGGGCGCCGGCCGCTTCCAGCCGGCGCACCAGCTCGATGCGGACAGCGGGCTCCAGGACGGCCTTTTCGTTCTGCAGACCGTCGCGGGGACCGACCTCGACGATGGTGATCGCGCGGCTCACGGCGCCGGTTCCGCCACCGGCCCGCCGGGCGGCGCATAGACGGTCAGGCTGACGTCGTCGCCCTTGGAATAGTTGTGCCCGTTGACCTCGCCGACCACGCGGCCGGTCACGCCCAGTTCCGCCGCGGCTTCACGGAAGGCGTCGGCGTCGCGGGCCTCGACGATGACCGGCCGGCCCTCGGTCAGGGCCCGGGCCGCGCCGGCGGCGTCGGTCAGTTCGGTGGCCCGGCCGGTCAGGAAGACGAAGCTGGGCTCATGGAAGCCGGTGATGGCCACCGGCCCCGCGCGGCCCTGTCGCGGATGCAGGTTGGCGGCCAGCAGCACCTTCTCCAGCTGGGGCGCGACCGAGAGCGGCCTCAGCTGGCGCAGCGTGCCGGCCAGGGCGGCGTGGGCGATGACGCCAAGGGCGATCGAGGCGATCACGGCCGTCATCGCCGCCCGGTGCAGCATCAGGAAGGCGCCGATCAGGCCGGCGAGGATGGCGAAGACGATGGTGATCGTGGCCCAGGTCTGGGCTGTCGACCGCCCGTATTCGGTCAGCAGCCAGACCGAGGCGACCGCCAGCAGCGCGCCCACCGCGATCGTCAGACCGGCCCCGGTGTAACGGGAGATCCGGCCCACCGGCCGGGTCAGGGCGGCGGCCGCCAGCAGGGCCAGGGCCCCGAAGGTCGGCAGGGTGTAGTGGGCCAATTTGGTGGGTGTCAGCTCAAAGATCAGCCAGGCCGGAACCAGCCAGCAGATCAGGAAGCGGATCGCCGGCTCGGCGCGTCGATGCCACCCCGTCGACAGGGCGGCGGGCAACAGCAGGGCGGCGGGGAAGAACAGCAGGGGGGCGATCAGCAGATACAGCCCCGGCGGCGAGCCGTGCCCCTCGTCGCCGCCCGCGACCTTGGGCGCCAGATCGCCCATGATGGCCTCGCGCCAGAAGCCGCCGTCGGTGGCGATGGTGATGGCCAGCGCCCATGGCCCCACGATCAGCGCGACGAGCGGCAGACCCCAGCCCCAGCCGAGCCGCTTCAGCCAGCTGACGTCGCGGTCCCACGCGGACAGGGCGATCATGGCGGGAGCGACGACGATCAGACCGATCGGCCCCTTGATCAGGATCGACAGTCCCAGCCCCAGCCAGAACATCAGCTTGTGCGGCCGGATCGGGGCCTCTCCGGCCCGGGTCGCCAGATAGATTCGCGCCAGCCCCGCCATGGCCAGGGTCACCGCGCCGCACAGCATGGCGTCGGTCTTGGCGATCCCGGCCTCGGTGGACAGGAGGAAGGTGGCGCCCAGCATGGCCCCGGCCAGGAAGCCCGCCCTCTGGCCGAACATCGCCGCGCCCGCCCAGGCGCAGGCGGCCGCGGCCAGCATGGCGCCGAGGATGGAGGGAATGCGGTAGGGGGCGATGTCGCGATTTTCGACGCTCGAGGTCACGGCGACCGCCGCAGCCTGCATCCAGTAGATGCCGACCGGTTTCTTCCAGCGCGGATCGTCCTGGAACCGGATGTCGACGTAGTCGCCCGTCTCCAGCATCTGGGACGTGGCCTGGGCGTACCGGCTCTCGTCGCGATCCAGCGGCGGCAACAGCAGCAGCGCGGGCAGGCCCGCCAGCAGCGCCACAAGGGCGGCGAGCAGGGGTCCGCGCCATCCGGCGATGTATCGGTCGAGATCGGGGCGCATCATGTTCATCTACCTAACACGGGCTTTGCGGCCGCGACATTGTTTGCGCGTGGACGGTCTTGCGCGACCCACCTCCCGCCCGTCCCGGAAACCCGCTAGACAGCCTGTATGAACGAAGCCATCCCCGACATATCCGTCGTCGTCCCGGTGCATGACGAAGAGGGCGCGGCCGGCCCGCTGGCGCGCGAGATCGCCGCCGCCTTCGAGGGCCGATCGTATGAAATGGTCTTTGTCGACGACGCCTCGCGGGACGGGACGCTCGATGAACTGCGGGGCCTGATGGCCGAACTGCCGGCGCTGCGGGTGCTCAGCCATGGATCCAACGCGGGCCAGAGCCGGGCGGTGCGCACCGGCGTTCTGGCGGCCCGCGGCGCGATCGTGGTGACCCTCGACGGCGACGGCCAGAACCCGCCGGCGGACGCGCCGAAACTGGCGGACCTGCTGGCCGCCTCGCCCTCCACGGTGGCCCTGGTCGGCGGCGTGCGGGCCAAACGTCAGGATTCCGGGGCCAAGCGGCAGGCGTCGCTCTGGGCCAACCGCATCCGCCGCAGACTGCTGGGCGATGACGCCGACGACACCGGCTGCGGGCTCAAGGCCTTCCGCCGCGAGATCTTCCTCCGCCTGCCGTATTTCGATCACCTGCACCGCTACCTGCCGGCCCTGATGATCCGCGAGGGCTATCAGAACCTCTATCTCGACGTGGACCACCGCCACCGTGAGACCGGTCGGTCGAAATACACCAACTGGGGGCGGCTGATGGCGTCGCTGTCGGACCTGCTTGGCGTCATGTGGTTGAAGTCGCGGTCGCGCCGGCCCGGGGCGATCAGCGAATTCTGACACTCGCCTGACGCGCGAGCGCGCGTAGCGGGATGCGGCGAACCGGTCTAAGCAGGGCTGGCAAGCGTGGCCGTCAGGCGCGCTGTTCGCCGATGGAGCCCGCCATGCTGATCGCCATCCCCTTGCTGTTCATTCCGGTGGTGATCTACGCCATTGTGGTGCTGTCCGGCGTGGTCGGGACCGGCGGCGTGGCGGCGGCCGAGCAGGCCCTGCACGATCCGCTGTTCACCATCCCCATGGTGTCGGGCAGCGGATGGAATGTCGGCACGGGCGACCTGATCCTGTTCCTGGCGCTGATCCTGCTCTTCGTGGAACTGCTGAAATCGACCTCCAGCCAGAAGGTGGCGATCGTCAATCACGCCCTGTCGATGATCCTGTTCGTCTTCTGTCTGGTCGCCTTCCTGCTGTTCCGCGGCTTCGCGACCTCCACCTTCTTCCTGATCCTGACCATGGTCATGCTGGACGTTCTGGCCGGCTTCATCGTCACCATCATCTCGGCCCGCAAGGACATGGACTTCGGCCCCGGCTGACGGCAGCCGCGCCACCTCCCCATTCGCTACGCGAACAGTGAGGCGGCGGAGCCGCTCCACTGCTTACAATCCGCCGATTGTCAGCATGTCCTGTGCCAACAACCCTATGACTTTGCTCGCCTTTCAAGATTTACAGCGTCATCAGCCATCATGGCTGGGACCCGTGACAGACTCCTGCCCATCCCGTCGGTGGGGAGGGCGTCGGATCCAACGCCTCGATGTCGGCGGGTTGTGGTCGAGCGATGAAGCCCGGGGGACGGATACCTCGGGGGTCCTCGCGGAGGTCGATGGATGGCCTTCCGCTTGCTCGCCGCGCGCCTCTTGAGCGGACCGCTGTCTCATGTCCGCCGCGCGTCGCAGCCAGCAATGTCCGCGGCGGAGATCCGGTAAGGCCCGAAGCAAGCGCCGCCAGCCGGAGGGCGCGTGGAAAACGGCTGCGCGGGGCGGTCTGCTTCGTCGAAACGGTAACAACACCACAGCACCGGGCGAGGCCCGGCCGCTCCGCGCCCTCCCCAACCGCTTCAGCCGAAGCGGTGAAGAGTCATGCGTCATCGTTCTCCCTCCCCACTTCGGGCAGGAAGAACCGGTCTTTGAAAATCAGGAAAAGCCGACGAAGATCAGGGCCACGACGGTGATGTCGATGGTGCGGCTCAGTATGGTCAGCATGGCGGCGGTCCCGAACGAGGCTTGAAGACCTCCCGTTCAGCAAGGACCGTGCCGCGGGTTCAGACGTCGGTGTCTTTCGCCTTGCCCGGCTGGGGGCGGCGCTCGGCGGCGCCGGAGTGTTCGGTACCGAGATAGGCCGAGCGGGCCGCGTCCAGCACCGGCGGGCCGCCCTTCAGGCCGCGGCGCTGACCGGACTGGCCCATCATCTGGGCGGCGAAGACCGCCGCGCCCGGATCGGCGGGCGGGGCAGGTCTTGCCGGGGCCTCGGCAGCCTCGACCGGGAAGTCCAGCGGGACGAGGGCGCGTGAGGTCGAGCCGGCGCGGCGCTCGTCGGCCCGCCGGTCAGCGGCGCGTCGGTCGCCGTGACGCCGGACAGGCTCGACGGGGCGAACCTCATCGGTCATGTCAGCCGCCCTTCGACAGCTTGTCGAGCTGGCTGCGCATCTCGTCCATCTGACGGCGCATCTCGTCCAGGGGATCGGCGGCGGGCGCGGCCCTGGGTTCGGTTGCGACGCCGGCGGCCGGACCACCGGGCGTCAGGGCGTTGAAGCCCGGCCACATCTTCATGGCGTCGGTGAACAGGGCCATGTTGCGTTTGACGGCCTCGTCGAGAATGCCGGCGCCGGGCGCGGCCCCGAAGGCCTTGGAAAACTGGCCGCGCATCTGCTCCTGCTGGCGGCTGAAGCTGTCCAGCGACATCTCCAGATAGGAGGGCAGGACCCCCTGCATCTGGCCGCCGTAGAAGCCGATCAGCTGGCGCAGGAACTGGACCGGCAACAGGGCCTCGCCGCGGCTCTCTTCCTCGAAGATGATCTGGGTCAGGATCTGGCGCGTCAGATCGTCATTGGTCTTGGCGTCGAAGACCACGAACTCGGTGCCTTCACGGACCATTTTCGCCAGGTCCTCAAGCGTCACATAGGCGCTGGTGGCCGTGTTGTAGAGCCGCCGGTTGGCGTATTTCTTGATGACGACGGTGTCGCCCGCTCCGGCCTTCTTGTCCGCCACGCCAAACCCCTCGCCTGTTGCACTGCCGCACTATCCCGCAGCGCGAAGCCGCATGCAATCAGCTCATGGCGGCGGGCGCCAGAACCACCCCGACCAGCACGGCGGCCCAGTGGACGGTGGCGCCCGTGACCACGAAGCCGTGCCAGATGGCGCGGCGGAACTTCACCTGCGGGCTGATGAAGACGAACACCCCGGCGGTATAGATCAGCCCGCCCAGCACCAGCAGGCCCAGCGCGATCGGATGGACGGTGTCGATCAGCGGCTTGAGGGCCAGCACGGCCAGCCAGCCGAAGCCGATGTAGACGGCGCTCCAGAAGGCGTCGGAAATGCGCGGCGCGACCAGTTTCACGGCCACCCCGGCCAGGGCGACGGTCCAGACCAGAAGGGTGAAGCCGATGGCCCAGGCGCCTTCGAACCGCTGCGTCGTAAACGGGGTGTAGCTGCCGGCGATCATCAGGAAGATGGCCGCCTCGTCCATGCGGCGCAGGATCGGGCGGGCGGCGCAGGGGCGGGTCTGGTTGTAGACGGTCGAGACGGCCAGCATGGCGATCAGGCACAGGGCGTAGGCGGCCGTGGCCATCACCGCGCCGACGCCGACGTAGATGGCGGCCAGCACGGCGAGGACGATCCCGCCCACCGCCGCCAGGGTCAGGCCGACGACGTGCACGACCAGGTCGGCGGTCTTCTCCGCCGGGGTCCGGTAGTGCTCGGCCATGTCCAGCTCGTCGGGGACACAGACCTGCACGAAGACGTTCTTCAGTTTCTTGAGCATGGCCCCATCAAGCCCTTCTCGCTCTTGTTTGTTCCCGCCATCATGGGGGCGACGGGTGACCATTCGCTGAACGCGGCGGTCAGGCGTGACGAAGGCGGCGGGATGCGGCAGAAACGCCACGACTCGTTTCCCGGGGCCTAACGCCCGGCAGGGGCGTAGAGGTTTCGTTTTCCATGGCCCGGGCGCTCCCTCGCCCGTGACCGCTTTCAGGGGATTGTCTCATGTCCATCGACGTCGTCATCGTCTCGGCCGCGCGCACGCCGGTCGGCTCCTTCCTCGGCGGGCTGTCGAGCCTGTCGGCGGCGCAGCTGGGCGAGGTCGCCATCCGGGCGGCGCTGGAGCGGGCGGGGGTCAAGCCGGACGAGGTCGACGAGGTCATCCTGGGCCATGTGCTGCAGGCGGCGGCGGGGCAGGGGCCGGCGCGGCAGGCCTCCATGGGGGCGGGCGTTCCCAAGGAGGTCCCGGCCTGGAGCCTGAACCAGATCTGCGGCTCGGGCCTGCGCGCGGTGGCCATCGCGGCCCAGCAGATCCAGCTGGGCGACGCGCGCATCGTCGTCGCCGGCGGCCAGGAGAGCATGAGCCAGGCGCCGCACGCCCAGGCCCTTCGCACCGGCCAGAAGATGGGCGACGTCAAACTGGTCGACACCATGATCAGCGACGGCCTGTGGGACGCCTTCAACGGCTACCACATGGGCCAGACGGCCGAGAACATCGCCGACCGGTTCGCCATCAGCCGGGGCGACCAGGACGCCTTTGCGGTGGCCAGCCAGAACAAGGCGGAGGCGGCGCAGAAGGCGGGGCGGTTCGACGACGAGATCGCGCCGGTGACGATCAAGGGCCGCAAGGGGGACGTCGTCGTCGACAAGGACGAGTTCATCCGCCACGGAGCCACGCTGGAGGCGATGCAGGGGCTGAAGCCGGCCTTCACCAAGGACGGCAGCGTCACCGCCGCCAACGCCTCGGGGCTGAACGACGGGGCGGCGGCGCTGGTGCTGATGAGCGCGGCGGATGCAAAGGCCCGGGGGCTGGAGCCGTTGGCGCGGATCATGTCCTCGGCGACGGCGGGGGTCGATCCGGCGGTGATGGGGACCGGGCCGATCCCGGCGTCGCGCAAGGCGCTGGAGAAGGCCGGCTGGACCGTGGCCGACCTCGATCTGGTCGAGTCCAACGAGGCCTTCGCGGCCCAGAGCCTGTGCGTGCTGCGCGAGCTGGGCCTCGACCCGGACAAGGTCAACGTCAATGGCGGCGCCATCGCCATCGGCCATCCGATCGGGGCCTCGGGCGCCCGCATCCTGACCACCCTGCTGCACGAGATGCAGCGGCGGGACGCGAAGAAGGGGCTGGCCACCCTGTGCATCGGCGGCGGCATGGGCGTGGCGATGTGCGTCGAGCGGGACTGAGGCCGCAGGGGTCGAAAGGGCGCCCCGGCCGGGAAAAAATTCGCCGGGGCCCGGATGCATTTTTCGGCGGGACCGACGGCCTGTCGCGGCGGCGCGTTGGGGGGATCAGGACTGTCAAAGACCCAGGCGCAGCGGGGATTCGGGCCCGCCGCGCCTCCCCTCATAGCTGGGGACCGACGGGGGCGGCGCAAGGGGTGCGAGAGGGTACGATCGGGGGGTGAAAGGGGCGGGATTATACGGGGCGGGAAGACACTGTTCGGGAACGGCCCCGCACCCCGGACCGTTGTCCTGTCGCAGCACAGGAGGTTCCCATGCGCACCCGTTTCGCCATCGCCGCCCTGATCTGGCCGATGATCCAGGCGGTGCTGTTCGGCCTCGGCATGATCGGCCTGCTGGTCGTGCCCGTCGCCGCCTCGGACATGCTGGCCGCCGTCTGGTGGATGATCGCCGCCACCTTCGTCATCTCGGCCCCGGCGGCCTGGGGCATGGCCCCGTGGCTGCGCCTGCGCGACCGCCCGCACGAGCGCAAGCTGACCCGGCCGGGGGCCTGAGGTCGGGCGCCGGGGCAGGTCTGCCGCCGGCTGGTTCATCACCAAGGACACCAAGAAGGGCACGAAGGACACGGAGGGAGCCGGGTGACGGCCCCTTTGGCGGGCCCTTGCCCGCAATCTGATTGCGTCTCCCTGCGGGAGCCGCGGGCCCGCCGGCCCCTTCGTGTCCTTGGTGACTCCTTGGTGGCCTTGGTGACGAACCCGCGCACTTGAGGCGAGCCGCCGCGGCGCGCCTATATGAGGCGCCAACGGAGACCGACCCCATGCCCAAGACCCTGCACATCGACTTCGTCTCCGACATCGTCTGCCCCTGGTGCGTGGTGGGGCTGGGCGGGCTGGAAGCCGCCCTTGAGGCGCTGAAGGCCGAGGGGATCACGGCCGAGGTGCATTTCCAGCCGTTCGAGCTGAACCCGCAGATGCCGCCCGAGGGCGAGAACATCGTCGAACACATCGGCCGCAAATACGGCTCGACCCCCGCACAGTCGGCGGCCAACCGGGCCATGATCACCGAACGGGCCGCGGAAGCGTGGCCGGGGTTCGACATGCGGATGGGGCCGGAGAGCCGCATCTGGAACACCTTCGACGCCCACCGGCTGCTGCACTGGGCGGGGACGGTCGGGGTGGCCGAGCAGAGGGCGCTGAAGGCGGCGCTGTTCACGGCCCATTTCACCGAGGGCCGGACGATGACGGACGCCGGGGTGCTGGCCGATACGGCGGCGGCGGCGGCGGGGCTGGACCGGGATGAGGCGGCGGCGGTGCTGGCGGAGGGGCGTTATGCGGCCGAGGTGCGGGCGGCGGAGGCGCTGTGGGTCTCGCGCGGGATCAACGGCGTGCCCGCCGTGGTGGTGGAGGGGAAATGGCTGATCTCGGGCGGGCAGCCGGCGGGGGTGTTCGAGGAGGCGTTGCGGGGGATGGCCGCCGAAGCCTGACCCTTCTCCCCTTGAGGGAGAAGGTGGGCCGGAGGCCCGGATGAGGGGTACGCGGCCGCGTCCCCCGTCCTGGACGCTCTTCCGCCAAACGGAGGCATGGGTGTCTCACCCCTCATCCGCCCCCTGCGGGGGCACCTTCTCCCTCAAGGGGAGAAGGATCAGTCGCGCATGCCGCGCCCGCCACGGCTTGACCCCACCGTCCCGCGCGCCGAACGTCGGTCGTCACGCGAGGGGCCGCCGATGTCATTGTTCGAATTCACCTTCGGCCTGTCCGCCGTCATTCTCGGCCTGGCGCTGGCGCATATGGCGTCGACGGTCAGTCGGCTGGCCCTGGCCGGGCGGCGGGTGCGCTGGGCGCCCGAGCCGCTGTTGCTGGCCGGGATCATCGTGCTGGTCATCATCTCGGTCTGGCTGGGCCAGTGGCGCGCGCGGGACCTGACCGAGACGACGGTCGGGATGATGTTGCTTCAGGTCGGCAAGCTGATCCTGCCCTTCATGGCCGCGACCTTCGTCCTGCCCGACCCCGTCCCGGATGAGGGGCCGGTCGACCTGTATGCCCACTATGACCGCACCCGCGCCCTGACCTTCGGCAGCCTGATCCTCGGCCTGATGGCCTTCTGGGCCGTCGGCATGATCCAGTGGGCGAGCGGGCAGGTCCCGGACGCGCGCGCGATGACCGTGGGATCGGTGCTGGCCAGCCTGCCCTGGGAGTTCTGTCTCGGCTACGGCCTGCTGATCGTGGTGCGCCGGCGCTGGTTGAACATCGCCCTGCTGGCGGCGGGGCTGGTCTACTATGGCTGGGAGGTTGTGCCGGACCGGCTGACGGGGTGAGCGTGAAAGCCCTCCCCCTCGACGGGGGAGGGTTGGGAGGGGGTGGAGGCACGCGGTTCGGTGCGGCCCGCCGAAGGGCGCCGACGCCTCCCGCGCTCTGTCTGGACGCAGCGTGCCCTCACCCCATCCCCCGACCGTTCGCCGGCTCGCCTCCGGCGACCCTCCTCCACCCCGTCGAGGGGAAGGGGAGTCTTACGCCGCCTCGCCCTTTTCCGGCTCCGACAGCCCGTCATCCGTCGCCGTGACCACGCGGCCCTTCCAGCCGGGGGGCGGAATGAAGCGGCCGGACTGTTCCTCGCGCGTGCCGTGCCGCGCGATCCAGGCGGCGTCGCGGAGGGCCTTCAGCGTGGTTTCGCGGTCGAAGAGAGGGGTCATTGCGGTCCCCAGTCTAGCAGTTCCGGGCCTTCGTCGCCATTCGCCCAGACCTCCCACTCGTCCGCGAGCGGTTTGTAGACCGTCTCCAGATAGTCGAGGCTGAGCGGAAAGCGGCGGCGCAGGGTCGCCTCGGGGATGCCGTGACCGCCGCGCTCGACTCGACCCCGGACGCGGGCGATGGAGGCCTCGGCGTCCGGCAGGCGCAGATAGATCAGGGCGATCCGGTAACCGGCGGCGCGACAGGCGCGCAGGCGGCGGGCGTGGGCGCGGGTCGCCAAGGTGGTCTCCAGCACGATGTCGGCCCGCGCCGCGATCAGGGCGTCCAGCCGCTCCAGCACCCGCCGCCCGGCGGCGCGGTCACGTTGGGGGCCGGTCCCGGGCAGATCGCGCGCGACCTCGTCCGGATTGACGAAGACGAAGGTCCCGGCCCGCCGCCTCAGGAAGCGGCCGATGTAGGTGGTCTTCCCGGCGCCGTTGGGGCCGGCGAGGAGGACGAGCGCAGGCATGAGGGGAGGTTAGGCCCGTGGAAGGCGGGCCGCGAGGACTTGCATCCGGAAGTGGCGATGGTGAAAGCCCTCCCCCTCGACGGGGGAGGGTTGGGAGGGGGTGGACGCACGCGGTTCGCGACGGCCCTCCGAAGGGCGCCGACGCCTCCCGCGCCCTCTCCGGACGCAGCGTGCCCTCACCCCATCCCCCGACCCCTTCCCCGTCGAGGGGAAGGGGAGCTGTGCGCGGGATCAACGGCGTGCCCGCCGTGGTGGTGGAGGGGAAGTGGCTGATCTCGGGCGGGCAGCCGGCGGGGGTGTTCGAGGAGGCGTTGCGGGGGATGGCGGGGGAGGGGTGACCCATCAGTTCTCCCACCATCGGGGGGGGGGACCATGCGAAGCACGCTGGAAACGGCCCGACCGAAGACTCCTGTCAGTTGTCGATGCGCGTTCGGAGACCGCTGCCCGGCACCGTTGGACCCACGAGGAGGACGAGGTCGGGCCCAGGTACTCTTCTGCTGGTCAGCACGTCCGGAGCATGCTCACAATACTCCACGCCAACGACGGCCCCAACTCTGAGCGCCATCTTGCCCAGTAGACCCCGATCTCACGTTCTGGAGGATATCTCGTTCGATGCCTTCAGGCGCGCCATGCCTAACCAATGGGTCGTCAGGGAGAGAAGCCGTGACTACGGTATCGATCTAGAGGTTGAGGTGTTTCACCAGAGCGGCGCCTCAACCGGGGCAATATTTTACGTTCAACTCCGGGCGACTGACGATCAGTCTAAGGCCCGAAAAATCGCACTAGATTTAGATCAAGTCGAGTATTTCCATAGCTTGGAAATACCAACCCTTATCGCTCGATACTGCGACGCCGATAAATCGCTGTATATAAAATGGCATTTCGAGATCCCACCACCGCGAGACGGTGCGTCAACTCTAACGTTGAAATTCGATGAATCCGATCAATGGGGCGTCAACAAACCGGAAGAGATCATAGGCACGCTCAAGTCTGTTTCACGTTTAAGATCAACAGCCCCGCTAAGCACTATAGGCTTTAAGACGAATAACTCTGCCGACGGAGATCGGTACGACGCATTCCAAAATGGGATCAGTGCCCTAGTATCTCTCGAGTGCGGCCTCCTACGGACCACAGACGCTGATAGCCTCCTTACCGTAGAGATTGCCTGCCGCGCGGACGAAATCGCTATTTCTATTGGCAAGATCGCCTCAGTGACTGTAGCTGATGACTCGCAAACCGAGGAAAGCGTTCTTTCGCATATAGCCTATGGGGTCGTGTATCTCTTGTACCAAACTGGACTTTGGAGCCAGTCTGCTCGTATCGCCCGGGCCTTGCTTGAGGGTGGCATCGTTGCCCCACATCGAGCTCTTGCCAGTAGGGCTTGCGTTGCGGTGGCAGTTGACCCTGCATCAGCTGCTGATCTAGCTTTGCTCAACAATATTCATACTCTACAAGATGAACATCTAGTAACAGTATTGTCTGCGATCCACCGTGCCGCGACTAAGGAAGTTCGATCGAGGGCTGTTGTTAGAATTCTGGAAGCCGCATTGAAATCTGTTCCGGGCGCCGATGGCGTATCGTTGTCTGCTCTACGCTACTCCCTAGGTAATCACTATCGCGGAGAACAAACACTTTTCAAGTCTGTAAGTTGTTATAATAAGGCAAGACACCTATCATCTGTATACGATAAGACCGATTATTTTTGGTCTGAGTTGGCCGGCGTCCTGTTCTTGGCGGGCCGATTTGCGCTTTCGGCAAAGATCTATCGTTACGCGGGCACGCTAGCCACGTCGCCGCGAGTCATTTTTCTGCTGGGCGACGCCCTAATGATGTCAGGAGCCGTGCTTGAGGCGGTCGGGCATTTTTCGACCCTGCCGCCAGATACTGAGCGCCGCCTGCATCTTGAGGGTCAGCTACGATCTCAGCTTTGCGAATGGCTTGCTCGCCGATACGGGCCTGCCATAGAGCGCAGAAGGAATGATCTCGGCACCAAGGTCCGAGCCTTCGACGGCGTGCCTCTAGCCGATTGGCCTTGGGCGGAACTGTCGCAACTAGACCCCCTAGACCCGCTCGCCAATTTTAACATGGCGGTTCGAGTAGCAAGGAGCGGGGACAAACAAGAAGCGTTTTGGCGCTTCCTTCTCGTGGCCCTCATCCAAGCAAACGACGATGAGACTTGGCACAATACTCTCGCGTGCGCTTGGCCAAACGCTGAACTTTTCGCAGCTGTCCTAGAGCTGTCTCTTCAGAAGTGCGGTCAAAAACCGTATCTTAGGCTGCGTAAGGCTTGGATTGAGAGTGGACTCCAGTCGGATGTAATTGGGTCAATTGACCAGACCGTGATGAGCATCCAGCTCGAACTAGATCGCGAGCGCACATCGGCGCTTACAGTCCGTCTCTTCGACGGCAACCAATTCAGAAATTTGACTTAGTTGCTTTGCAGTAGTGTTTTCAGACCTTGACCTCGATGGCCCCGCCCCCGGCCCGGAATTTCGCGCTCATCTCCGCCATCCCCGCCTCCGCCTCGGCCAGCGAACCGCCCGCGTCGTTCTGGGCCGCCGCATCCCGGCGGATGTCCTGGCTGATCTTCATCGAGCAGAATTTCGGGCCGCACATGCTGCAGAAATGCGCGGTCTTGTGGGCCTCTTTCGGCAGGGTGGCGTCGTGGTATTTGCGGGCCGTCTCGGGGTCGAGGCCGAGGTTGAACTGGTCTTCCCAGCGGAACTCGAACCGGGCGCGGCTGAGGGCGTCGTCGTGCATCCTTGCCGCGGGATGCCCCTTGGCCAGGTCGGCGGCGTGGGCGGCGATCTTGTAGGTGATGACGCCGTCCTTGACGTCCTGACGGTCGGGCAGGCCGAGGTGCTCCTTGGGCGTGACGTAGCAGAGCATGGCCGTGCCGAACCAGCCGATCATGGCCGCACCAATGGCTGATGTGATGTGGTCATAGCCGGGGGCGATGTCGGTGGTCAGGGGCCCGAGCGTATAGAAGGGCGCCTCGTGGCAGTGCTTCAGCTGCTCATCCATGTTCGCCTTGATCTTGTGCATCGGCACATGGCCGGGGCCCTCGATCATGACCTGGCAGCCTTTCGCCCAGGCGATCTTCGTCAGCTCGCCGAGGGTGCGCAGTTCGGCGAACTGGGCCTCGTCATTGGCGTCGGCGATGGAGCCGGGGCGCAGGCCGTCGCCGAGCGAATAGGCGATGTCATACGCCTTCATGATCTCGGTGATCTCGTCGAAGCGTTCGTAGAGGAAGCTCTCGCGGTGATGCGACAGGCACCATTTGGCCATGATGGAGCCGCCGCGTGAGACGATGCCGGT
>JAHKAM010000043.1 GCA_018826515.1 Alphaproteobacteria bacterium | reverse complement strand
GGCGCGGAGCGGCCGGGCCTCGCCCGGTGCTGTTGTGTTGTTACCGTTTCGACGAAGCCTGACGTTGGCCGCCCTTCTGATCCGCCCGTGAAGTCACGGTCGGGAAGGGACGGCGCCGCTCCGCGCAGCCGTTTTCCACGCGCCCTCCGGCTGGCGGCCTTTACCTTGGGGCCTTACCGGATCTCCGCCGCTGACATTGCTGCCAGCGACGCGGGAGGGACATGGCGAGCCAGCGGTCCGCTCCTTCGGCGCGCGGCGAGCAGGCAGGCGGCATCCGTCACCGACCGCAAGGACCCCCGAGGTATCCTTCCCCCGGGCTTCATCGCTCGACCACAGCCCGCCGACATCGAGGCGCTGGATCCGACGCCCTCCCCACCGACGGGATGGAGCGATTATGGGTGCGGTCCGAGCGCGGATGGTTCGTGACGCTGTAATTTTTGAAAAGCGAACGGAGTCAGGGCGTTGGCGGCGCGGGATGTGCTGATGATCGGCGGATTGTCAGCCGTGTCTCCTCCCTGTCGCGCAGCGATGGGGAGGAGACACGGCGCGCCTTCGCGCCGTGACGGAGGGGCGGTGAGCAACGATCTCGGCGCGGCCCCCCTCCACCACGCTTCGCGTGGTCCCCCTCCCCACTGCGTGGGGAGGGGACGGATTCGCCGATCCTAGGTGATCCGCTTCGCCGCGACCGGGTCGCTGGCGGGAAAGGTTTCTTCCAGACCCTCGTCCAGCAGGGCCTCCTGGCGGTCTTCGGCCTTGCGGTCGTCCGGGCGCAGTTGATCCGGCTTGCCGTGTTCGCGCTCGGCTTTCTTCGCGTAAGGCGCGTCGGGGTCGCGGTCCTCGCGGACGGGCGATCTGGTCTGGTCGGTTTGAGCGGTCATATCGCCCTCCTTATTTCGCGGGGTGATCCTCGTCGCCGTCCGGGCCGTAGCCCAGGCCGGCGATGTCGTCGTCCGAGAGGCGTTTGGCCTCCCAGTGGGCGGCGCTGGCCTGGGCGCCGCGGACGTTGCGCATCAGGCCGGTGTAGACCAGCTCGACCTCGTCGGCGCCGCGCTGGCCGGCGCTTTCGCCGTCGATCTCGGTCAGACGCTCGCCGTCGACGCCCAGCAGGGCGTCGGCCTCGGCCTCGATGCCCGCGGCGCCCTGGATCTCGTCCGGGTCAGGGTCGGCGTCCTCGTCGAACGCTTCCTCGTCCCCGTCTCCGGCCATCTGCGTGACGTCGAGCACCGCTGCGGCCTCGTCAGGGAGGATGTCGCCGTCGCCCTCATCGTCGATATGGGTTTCGTCATAGACTTCCGACTGCGCCTGGTCGTCCGTGTAGCCGTCGATCGCGGGCATTCCATCGCCTCCTGCTTCGACGGATCAACGCCCCGCGCGGGCCGGGCGTTCCACCGCGGGAGGGAGGCGGACGGGGTGATCGGCCGCCAGACCGGCCCTTCCGGGCCCGGGGGACAAGAGATGGTTAACCACGTCTGTTTAATCAGTGTTTGGTCCCGGCTACCTAACGTCGCCGGGAGCCTGTCAGGAGGCGCTCCCGCCAATGCCGCTCAAGCTGTCTCTGAAGCCCGGCGAGAAATTCGTCCTCAACGGCGCCGTCGTCCAGAACGGCGATCGTCGGGGCGTGCTGATCCTGCAGAACAAGGCGTCGGTGCTGCGCGAGAAGGACATTCTCCAGCCCGAGGACGCCAACACCCCCGCCAAGCGCGTCTATTTCCCGGTCATGATGATGTACCTGGACGAGGCGGCGGCGCCCAAGATCTATGACGAATTCGCCCTGCGGCTGAGCGAGTTCATGGGCGCGTCGCGCAATCCCGTGGTTCTGGCCGACTGCGTGGCGGCCTCCCGCCATGTGATGGCCCGCGAATACTACAAGGCGCTGATGGCGGCGCGTAAACTCGTTGAATATGAGGAAGGTCTGGCGAATGTCGCTGCAGGCGTACAAGACCGCGGCCACACGGGCTGAGACCCCGCGCGAGATGGAGTATCGGCTGTTCGGGCAGGTGACCCGGGCGCTGATGCACGCCGCGACCCTCGACAAGTCCGAGATCGCCGCCCGGATCGACGCCCTCGACTGGAACCGGCGGCTGTGGACGGCCCTCGCCACCGACTGCTCGGATCCCGACAACGCCATGGCTGCGGCGCTGAAGGCCCAGATCATCTCGATCAGCCTGTTCGTCAGCCGTCACTCGTCGGCGATCATGCGCGGCGAGGACGATTTCGAGGCCCTGATCGACATCAACCGGATGGTCATGCAGGGACTGGCGGGACCGGGACCGGGACCAGGACCGGGCGCCCAACAGGCGGCCTGACCGGAGGCGGGTCTCGCGGGCCGCGTTCGATGTCTCCGTGATGCATCCGGGGCCGGTTGGTTCATCACCAAGGCCACGAAGAATCCACGAAGGGCACGAAGGGACCGGAGCCGTGTTGGGCCGCGCGTCAGCGCGTCGCGATCGCGGCGTACGCCGCATTGCCTGAGGCAGGCATCCCTGACGCCATCCGCACCTCGGCCTTCGTGTTCTTGGTGGATTCTTCGTGGCCTTGGTGATGAACCAACCATCGCGGACAGGTCAGCCAGACGGCGAGGCGCTCCACTCCAGCGCCCTCAGAACAGGGCCGCGACCCACGCGATGGTCGGGCCGAAGGCGCGGCTGACCAGCTCCCACGCCAGCCAGATGAACAGGCCGACGCCGGCGACCCCGGCCCAGCCGATCAGGACCACAATCCCGTCGCGCTGCATCAGGCCGAAGCCGAAGGTCGCGATGATCAGCGCGGGAACCAGGTTTCCGCCCCAGATCGGCAGGATGAGGATGAAGGCCAGCAGGACGGTGACGATGCCGATCAACACCTCCGACACCTCGCTGGTCATGATCGGAAGGCGCGGCTTCGACAGGCGCTCGACCTGTTTGAACCGGGTCAGGACCTTCTGCACGCCGGTGCGGTAGGCCTCACGCTCAATCCAGCGGCGCAGGGCCCATTTCGGCAGCCACAGCTGATCCTGCCGGATCGCCAGTTGCAGGCCCATCAGCAACAGCGGCGCGCCGAGGATGGTGGTGGTGCCCGGGATGATGCCGATGGCGATGTTAAGCAAGCCGAAAAACAGCATCAGGGCGCCGAAGCCGCGCTCGCCGAAGGCGTTGACCAGTTCGCCGAGGTAGAGTCGGGGCTCGTCCTTGACGCCGATGTCCTCGATCACCTGGGAGAAGGTGCGGGCGTCGCTCTGATAGTCGTAGTCAGGCATCGGCGACGGGCGTCCGGACGGGGGGCATCTCGATCTAGGCAGGTAGATAGGCGGGCGCCACTTAACAATCGTCAATCCCCGGGCGGACCGGCGGGAGGACCGCTCAGGATTTGACGTGCTCGGGCTTGCCCTTGCGTTTGGCGGCGGCGAAGTCCTCGAGCTGCTTTTCGGTCATGGACCCGGCCATGGATTTCGAGGCGCCCTTGAGGTCGGACTTCGGCGTGTCGCCGCGCCTGGCCGACAGGGCGGCGCCGGCGGCCTTTTGCTGGGCGGCGGATTTGGCGGGCATGGGGGAGCTCCTTTCTGCGAAGGAGCAAACCGACATGTCAGGGCGCTGGTTCCGAATCTCCCGCGACAATGACCACGACCCGTGGCGGGACACCCCGGTTGATGTCTTCCACCGACCCGTCGGCTCCGGTCAGGAGCGTGCCGGCAATGCCTCCAGCCAGCATAAGACAAGGCATGGCGATGAGGCCCGCACGATGGACCAACACCAGCCTTCGGAGGTGAGGACGGTCGGACGGAATCCTCACCGACCAAAGCATCGAGATGAGGCGGTCGGTCCCGCGCTGATCGCCGAAGTCGAAATCAGGCACATCCACCGTCGGCGTCTGCCGTTTGAGCCACGCCTTCAGTTTCGGGGCTGCCAGACAGGCGGCGCCCATGGACAGAAACATAGACGCCATGCCCGCGATCATCAGGATCTGCGCGGGCAGGGGCATCAGCCCAGCAGTTCCCGCCCGATCAGGAACCGCCGGATCTCGTTCGTTCCCGCGCCGATGTCATAGAGTTTGGCGTCGCGGACCAGCCGTTCGACTGGCCATTCCTTGGTGTAGCCGGCGCCGCCCAGGGCCTGGACGGCCTCGAGGCTGACCTTCACCGCGTTCTCGCTGGCCAGCAGGATGGCCCCGGCGGCGTCGTAACGGGTGGTCTTGCCCTGGTCGCAGGCGCGGGCGACGGCGTAGACATAGGCCCGGGCGCTGTTGAGGGCGACGTACATGTCGGCGACCTTGGCCTGCATCAGCTGGAAGCTGCCGATCGGCTTGCCGAACTGTTTGCGCTCGCGGAGGTAGGGCAGGACCACGTCCAGCGCCGCCTGCATGATGCCGAGCGGACCGGCCGCCAGCACGGCGCGCTCATAGTCGAGGCCGCTCATCAGCACGCCGGCGCCGCCGCCGACGGGGCCCATGACGTTCTCTTCCGGGACCTCGCAGTCCTCGAACACCAGTTCGGCGGTGTCGGAGCCGCGCATGCCCATCTTGTCGAGCTTCTTCGAGACGCTGAAGCCCTTCATCCCCTTCTCGATCAGGAAGGCGGTGACGCCGCCATTGCCCTCGCCGGTGCGGGCGTAGACCACCAGGGTCTCGGCGTGCGGGGCGTTGGTGATCCAGAATTTCGTGCCGTTCAGGACGTAACGGTCGCCCTCCTTGCGGGCCTGGGTGCGCATCGACATCACGTCCGAGCCCGAGCCGGCCTCGGACATGGCCAGCGACCCGACGTGTTCGCCGGAGATCAGCTTGGGCAGGTATTTCTGCTTCTGGTCCTCGGTGCCCCAGCGGCGGATCTGGTTGACGCACAGGTTGGAGTGGGCCCCGTAGGCCAGGCCGATCGAGGCCGAGGCGCGGGAGACCTCCTCCATGGCCACGACGTGTTCGAGGTAGCCGAGGCCAAGGCCGCCGTACTCTTCCTCGACGGTGATGCCGTGCAGGCCCAGTTCGCCCATCTCGGGCCAGAGCTCGCGCTTGAAGGCGTTGGTCTCGTCAATCTCGGCGGCGAGGGGCGCCAGACGGTCGGTCGCCCAGCGGGCGGTGGTTTCGCGGATCATGTCGGCGTTTTCGCCGAGATTGAATTCCATCGATTGGGGGGCGTTGGGAATGCTCATGACGGCGGGGTTAGCACCATTCCTCCCCCCGAGTGAAGCGAGAGGGGGAGGACTGTCAGTCCGGCTTGCCCCAGCGGACATAGAGGTTCCACGACGACACGCCGACGCAGATGACGCCGATCAGGGCCAGGGCCCAGGCGATGACGGTGGTCTCGCCCATCGGCGACGGTTGTTCGACGGCGAGGCGGAAGGCGGCGGCCGAGGCCCCGCAGGCGGCGAGGCCGACCCCGCCCATGATCAGGAAGGCGCCCGTCTCGCTCCAGTCGAAGCGGCGGGGGCCGGCGGGCTCGACCTCGTGGCGCAGCACCGACAGGGTCGGCTCGTCCTCGAACAGGACGACCTCTTCCGGCGCGGGGGCCGGGGCGCGCTGGTCCGAGGGCCAGACCGGGCGCTCGGCCTCGACGAAATCGGCCTCGGTGGCCGGGGTCAGGACCAGTTCCGGATCCATGGCCGGGAAGGGCGAGGGGAGGGGAGCGGCCGAGACCAACGGGGTCACCGGCGCCTCGGGTTCCGCCGGGGCGGGCTCGGGGGCGGGCTCGGGGGCGGGTTCGGGGGCGGGGTC
>JAHKAM010000006.1 GCA_018826515.1 Alphaproteobacteria bacterium | reverse complement strand
CCGCGGCGGCTGTCGAGGTCTCCGCCATAGACAGAGGCCGTGACGTCCGCGGCCCAGACGCCGTCGTCGAAGGCCACATAGGCCGCGGCATGCGCCAGTTCGCTTTCGTAGTCCGCCTGGCGGGCGACGACATCGCCCTCCAGTTGGGTGACGCCCGCGGCCCCGCCGAGGCTGAAGGCGCCGTTGCGAACGCCATAGCCGCCGGCGAAGCCGTTCAGGCGCGTGTCGACATCCGCCGTTCCGGGCTGGCCCTCCAGCGCCTGGTCGGCGGCGTAGGCGGCGACCCAGCCGCCCCCGCCGCGCGCCGTGGACGCCGTCGGATCGAAGTCGCCGATGACCGCGCCAACCCGGTCGATGAGGCTGTCGCGCCCGCCGCCAAAGCCCATCTGGCCGGCGAAGTTGAGCGCCCCGCCGTCCTGACGGGCGCCGAGGCCGCCGTCGCGCACCGCCGACAGGAAGCTGTTGCTCGCGCTCAGCAGCGAGGTGGTCATCCCGGCCAGCGGCTCGCCGCTGATGCTGTTGAACGCAGCCGTCCGACCGGCGTCGTCGAGGCCCGCCAGCAGGCTGAGAATGCCGGCGAAATCATCCGACGCCTCCAGTTGTCCGCCGGTCAGGGCCCGGCCCACCTCCCGCTCGTTTCCGGTTCCGGTCGCGCCCGGATCGAAATCGGTCAGCTGGCGCAGCTCCAGCACCGCGCCGTTCGGCGCCAGGTCGTAGCGGACCCGCCAGAACAGCCCGTCCTGGGCGGCCGCCGTGAAGACGCCGCCGTTGGCGAAGGTCCCCACCAGATTGTTGGCCTGCAGGAACAGATAACGGGTCGAGAAGTCGAAGTCCGCCGCGCCGCCCTGGAAGGTCGGCGACAGCAGGCCGCCCGTCAGGGTCGCCGTGCCGTTGATGCGCAGCTGGTCGATCAGGCTGCCGCCCGAACGGCCCAGCACATCGATGGCCAGGGTGGCGCCGTTCAGCGTCAGGCTGCCGGCGGCGAAGCCGCCGATGCCGTTCTGGACCCCGGCCAGGCCGGGCGACAGGATCGCCCCGTTCGAGGCCGTCAGGGCGCCGCCGATCGTGCCGGCCCCCGTCAGGCTGCCGCCCGAGATCGACATATTGCCCGTGGTCGAGCCGAGGAAGCGCAGCTCGCCGCCGGTGTTGCTGATCGTCCGGATCGTATGGTCGCCCAGCAGGGTGAACAGGCCGCCGGTGTGAACCAGCGTGCCCGTGCCGCTCAGACGTCCGCCAAATCCGGACTCGCTTCCACCGAAGGTCAGTCGGCCTGGGCCGACATCGACGTCGCCGGTCCCGAACAGGGCCCCGATGCGCTCGTCGAAGCCGTTGAGGGCGAAGGTCGCGCCAGACGCCACCGCCACCGTGGCCGCATCGGCCAGGCGATCCGAGGCGCCGAGCGTCAGCGTGCCGGCCTGCACCGAGACGAGACCGGCGCCCGCCGTCCCGTTCAGCGTCGAGACCCCGCCGGTGTTGAACAGGTCTCCGGCGCCGAGGTTGGCGTTCACGGTCGCGCCGTCCAGCTGGTACTGGCCCGCGGTCAGCGTGCCGGTCCCGGCCAGCGTGCCGTTCAGCAGCGCCAGGACGACCGTGTCGTTGAAGGCGCCGAGGTCGAAGGTCGCGCCAGACGCCACCGCCACCGTGGCCGTATCGGCCAGACGATCCGAGGCGCCCAACATGAGCGTACCGGCCTGCACCGAGACGAAGCCCGCGCCGGCCGGCCCGTTGAGGGTCGAGACGCCACCGACGTTGAACAGGTCGCCTGCGCCGAGGTTGGCGTTCACGGTCGCGCCGTCCAGCTGGTACTGACCCGCGGTCAGCGTGCCGGTTCCGGCCAGCGTGCCGTTGAGCAGCGCCAGGGCGACCGTGTCATTGAAGGCGCCGAGGTCGAACGTCGCGCCCGAGGCCACCGAGACCGCAGCCGTATCGGCCAGACGATCCGAGGCGCCGAGCGTCAGCGTGCCGGCCTGAACCACCACATTGGCCGCGCCCGCCGTCCCGTTCAGCGTCGAGACGCCGCCGGTGTTGAACAGGTCTCCGGCGCCGAGGTTGGCGTTCACGGTCGCGCCGTCCAGCTGGTACTGGCCCGCGGTCAGCGTGCCGGTCCCGGCCAGCGTGCCGTTCAGCAGCGCCAGGGCGACCGTGTCGCTGAAAGCGCCGAGGTCGAGGATTCCGCCCGAAGCCACCGAGACCGTGGCCGTATCGGCCAGACGATCCGAAGCGCCCAGGGCCAGCGTGCCGCCGGCGATGGT
Organism: Alphaproteobacteria bacterium; assembly: GCA_018826515.1. Lineage (GTDB taxonomy): Bacteria > Pseudomonadota > Alphaproteobacteria > Caulobacterales > Caulobacteraceae > Brevundimonas. Next base: position 42,607 of record JAHKAM010000006.1, on the reverse strand, counting down.
GACGGCTTCCGAGGCCGACGTCCCGTTCAACGTGGACGCACCGGAAACCTGGAGCAGGTCTCCGGCGCCGAGGTTGGCGTTCACCGTCGCGCCGTCCAGCTGGTACTGGCCCGCCGTCAGGGTTCCCGCGCCGTTCAACGTGCCGGCCAGACCCAGCAGGCCGATCGTATCGTTGAAGGCGTTCAGATCCAGCGTCGCGCCGTTGTTGACCACCACGGTGGCGGTGTCCGACAGACGGTCCGAGGCGCCCAGAGCCAGCGTGCCGGTCTGGACCACCACATCGCCCGCTGCACTCGTCCCGTTCAGCGTCGACAGGCCCGAGCCCTGGGTGCTGATCGCGCCCGCCGCCTGGATCAGGACGCCCGCGCCCAGGTTGGCGTTGATGGTTGCGCCGTCCAGCACATACTGGCCCGCCGTCAGGGTCCCCGCGCCGTTCAGCGTACCCGCCAGACCCAGCAGGCCGACCGTGTCGTTGAAGGCGCCCAGGTCGAACGTCGCGCCGTTGTTGACCACCACGGTGGCCGTGTCGGCCAGACGATCCGAGGCGCCCAGGGTCAGCGTGCCGGCCTGCACCACCACACTGGCCGCGCCCGCCGTTCCGCTCAGCGTCGAGACGCCGCCCAGGTTGAACAGGGCGCCCGCGCCGAGGTTGGCGTTCACCGTCGCGCCGTCCAGCTGATACTGGCCCGCCGTCAGCGTGCCGGTCCCCGCCAGCGTGCCGTTCAGCAGCAGGGTGCGAACCGTCTCGTCGAAGCCCTGCAGGTCAAGGGTCGCGCCCGTCAGGACCGTCAGGTCCGAAACATCGGCGATCACGCCCGACGCGCCCAGCCGGAGCGTGCCGCCCTGGACCAGGGTCAGGCCGGTATAGGTGTTGGCGCCGGTCAGGGTCAGGGTCCCCGCGCCGACATGCTGCAGTCCGCCCAGGCCCGAGATCACGCCGCCAAAGGTGCTCGATCCGTCGTCCGCGCCGACCACCAGGGCCTGCGCATTGCTGATCACGACCGCGCCCGTGCCGGTCAGGGCGCCGATGGCCTCGCTGTCGATCACGGACAGGGTGGCGCCGGCGTTGACGATGATGCCCGCCAGATTGTTGATCGCCTGTCCGCCCGTCAGGCGCAGTTCGCCCGCGTTCAGCGTCCAGTCGCTGACGTCGCCGTCCGTGCCGCTGAGGGTCCAGGCCCCCGTGCCGTTCAGGGTGCGCGACTCGAAGCCGCCGGTCAGGGAGGCGTTCAGGGTTCCGTCGCCGGATCCCGCCAGCACCAGGCTGTCCACGCCGTCGCCGCCGACCAGAATGCCGGTCAGGCTGGCGCCGCCGACCAGGGTGACGTCATCCGCCCCCGCGCCGCCGAGGTAGCCGCCGTTCAGGGTCCCGGCCAGGGTCAGGGCATTGGCGCCCGTGCTGGTCGAGGCATCGATCAGGCCGTTCACCGACGAACCCGTCTGCAGGTCCAGGGTGTAGCCCGCACCGGTCAGGATGATCGCCGCGCCGGCGCCGTTGCCGGAGATCACGCCGCCCGACTGGTTGGTGACCGAGCCCGCGCCGCCGGACAGGAAGACGCCCCGGCCATCGGTCAGGGCGCTCTCGATCACGCCGCTGTTGGTCACGCTGGAGCCGGCGCCGCTCATGTAGACGCCGCTGATCACCGTCGGCGCCGTCGTGCCGGTCACCCGGATCACGCCGCTGTTGGTCAGGCTGGTGTCAGCGCCGTCGGTATAGACGCCCGCATTGCCGCCGTTCATCACGCCGGCGTTGGTGATGACGGACCCCGCGCCGCCGGTATAGACGGCGTTGAAGGTCGTGCCGGTCATGACGCCGCCGGCCAGGTTGGCGACGGTGGACACGCCGCCGCCGCCGATGAAGGCGTGGTTGCCGCCCGTGATCACACCGCTGTTGGTCAGCGAACCGCCGGCGTCCAGATAGACCCCCTGGCCGGCCGAGGCGCTGATCGTTCCGGTATTGCCGACCGACGCCCCGGCGGCCAGCGACAGCACGCCCTGGGCGGCGCCGTTGATCGCGCCCGCGTTGTTCACGACGCCTCCGGTCGCGCCCGCGCCCAGTTCGATGCCGCGCCAGCCGTCGATCAGCCCACCCGCATTGTTGGTCACCGAGCTGTTGGCCGCGAAGGTGTAGACGCCTCGCTGCTGGTCGCCGAGGCCGCCGCGGATCTGGCCGGAGTTGACCACCGTCAACGAGCTGCCGCTGGCGCTGTAGACGCCGTGGTTGAGGCCGGAAACGATCCCGCCGGCCAGGTTGGTGACCGAGCCCGCGCCGCCGAAGAAGCTGACGCCCTCCGCGCCGAGACCGCGGATCGCGCCGGCGTTGGTCACCGCGCCCGCGGCGTTGAAGGCCACGCCGCGCCAGCCGTCGATCACGCCGCCCGACAGGTTGTGGACCGTAGAGCCCGCCGCCACGGCGAAGACGCCGTGTTCAAACGGGTCCAGGCCGCCATGAATGACGCCGCTGTTGGTCACGGAACCGCCGGCGTTGAGCTGGACGCCCTGAACGCTGCTGGCGATGGAGCCCGTGACGGTCAGGCTGCTGGCGTCGGTCACCACGACGCCGTTGGCGTTGGTCAGGGCGCCCGACAGGGTCAGGGTCTCGCCCGCGTTCAGGCCGAAGACCTGCACCGTGCCGGCGCCGCTGACGTTCTGGCTGAACGTGCCCGACAGCGGCTGGCCCAACGCCAGGACGCCGTTGGCGATGGTGTTCGAGCCGGAGATGGTGTCGGTCGCGCCCTGCAGGGTGGCGCCCGCGTTGATGGTGGTGGTTCCGGCCCAGCTGTTGGCCGTGTTGGTCAGGACCACCACGCCGGCCCCGCCGATGACCAGCGGCTGCACGGGGTCGACGCCCATGCCGGCTCCCTGGGTGATCGAGCCGGTCAGAACCGCCGTCACCCCGGCTTCCGCGTTCAGGGTCGAGGGATCGGCGGACGCCGGGCCCTGGACCTCGAGCAGGATGTCGTTGGCGTAGGCGCCCGACGCGCCATAGATCAGCGTCGGGTTGATCAGGTGGATGGTCCCGGTCCCGAAGGCGCCCGCGGCCCCCGCGCGCAGGGCGCTGCCGTCCACAAAGATATCGCCGCTGAAGCCGCTGTTGGTCGTCAGCAGGTTCAGCGTCCCCGCGCCGCCGAGCATCAGGTCGCCGTCGCCCTGCAGCCCGCCGGCGATGCCGAAGGTCGTGCCAGCGCCGACGTTGATGCGACCCGGCTGGCCCGAGAAACTCGTCGTGTAGTAGGTGCGGTTCGAATCGAAGCTGGCCGTGGTCTGCAGGACGCCGCCGACCAGACCGACAACGCCGGTCGCGCCGCCCATGTTGGCGGCCGAGGACACGGACACCGTGCCCGCGTTGATGAAGACGTTCTGGAAGCCGGTGTTGGTCCCGGTCAGGGTGACCGTGCCGGCGCCGTTGAAGCGCGCGACCTCGAAATTGGTCATCGAGCCGCCGCGAGTGCTGTCGCCCGTGCTCTCGAAATTGACCGCGTCGCTCGTACCGGCGCCGCCGTCGAGGCTGAAGACGCCGGTCGCGCTGGTGTAAAGGTTGAAGTTGTCGTCACCCGCACCGCCGGCATAGGCGCCGTTGAACGCGCCCTGCAGATAGGTCTGGATGAAGCCCGTGTGGGCCGAGGCGTCGATGTCGCCGGTGACCGTCGAACCGTTCTGGAAGAAGAGGTCGGCGGCGTTGGAGCCATACAGCCGGATGGCGTCGCCGCCCGCTCCGTTGCTCTCGATGACGCCGCCGGCGTAGTTGGCGATGGAAACCAGTCCCGGGCCGCCGAAGCTGACGCCGCCGGAAATCGTCCCGGAGTTGTAGATCGTCGCCGCGCCGCCCGTGACGGACACGCCTGCGAACCCGGAGATCGTCCCGCCCGCGTTGTTGTTCAGAACCAGCGCGCCGCTGTCCGACCGGATCGCAGCCGTATTGGCGCCGAAGGTGGTGATCGAGCCGCTGTTGAAGACGGTCAGGCCCGGGGCGGTCGCCTCGACGCCGAACACATTGTCGATGCCGGCGGCGTTGCCGGTGATCGTGGCCCCCGAGGAGTTGTTGACCACGACGCCCGCGCCGCTGTTGCTGATGCCGGTGGCGCCCGCCACGCCCGACGAGGTGATGACGCCTCCGGCGAAGTTGTTGATGGTCGCCGAGCGGTTCAGACGAACGCCCGCGAACCCGGTCCCGCCGCCGATCGCGCCGCTGTTGTTGAGGGTGAAGTTCTCGACAAAGCCAACCTGGACGCCGTTCTGGGTCTGGGCCCACAGGACCGCGCCCGCGCCGATGTTGACCGTCGAGTTCGCGCCCAGCACCGTGATGCCCGCCGTTTGCACGCCCGCCGCGTCGACGCCCGTGTTGGTCAGCGACCCGTTCAGCGTCAGGGTCCCGCCCAGCAACTGCCAGCCCACGCCGCCGCTGCGCGCGCCGGTCAGGGTCAGGCTGCCCGACTCCTGACTGTAGGTCTCGAAATTCGAAAGGTTGTTCAGGCTGATGGACGCCGAACCGGCGCCCAGGGCGCTTCTGAACAGATCGCCCGCGCCGGTGTGGGATCCCCCGTCGACCAGGCCGCTGAACGTCCCGCCCTGATAGAGGAAGGTGTCATTGCCGGCGCCGAGGGCGGCGCTGGTCATAGACCCGGTCGAGGCCAGGGTGAGGGTGTCGACGCCCGTGCCGCTTGAGGCGTTGTAGGCGCCGTTCAGGGTGCCGGCGATGACGACCGTCCGGCTACCGCTGCTGGTCGAGTTGATCGTTCCGGTGACCGTCGAACCGGCCTCCAGAACGACGGTGGTGGCTGCCACACTGCCGAGCGCAAGTGCCGGGCCAGTTCCCAAAGCGGTGAGTTGACCGCCTGAGAGATTGGTGAACGAACCGCCTTGGCCGAAGATACCCAGAACGCCCTGGCTGCTGTTGATGGACGAGCGGATGGTCCCGCTGTTGGTGACGTTCAGCGTGCCGGTACCGTTGCCAAGGATCGCGCCACCGGTCCCGGTAGCCTCAATCAGGCCGCCGGTATTGTTGGTGATGGTCGCGTCGCCGCCGTTGGTCAGGAAGCCATAGCCACCGCCTGCGGCGGTGATCGTGCCGCTGTTGACGATGACCGTCTCCAGCAGGCTGGTGACGCGAATGCCCTGGCTTTCCGCAGACGAGATGACGCCGCCGCTGGCGTTCGTCAGGTTCAACGATCCGCCGGTTTGCCAGATTCCGGAAACGGCGGTGCCGACCCCGGTGATGGAGCCGCCATTGACCACTGTCGTCGCGCCACCCTGAGCAGAGATGCCCGCGACATTGTTGCCGACCGCGTTGATCTGGCCGCCAGCCTGGTTGGTGATGGAGCCACCAGCATCAGCTCTGACCGTATTGCCCGAGGTGCTGGAGATGACGCCGCTGTTGGTCAGTGCACCAGCCCCCGTCAGACGTACGGTTTCAGCGCTGCGGCTGAGCACGCCGGTCGAGGTCAGTTGCAGCGAGGCGCCGTCATTGAGCGTGAAGGCCGTTGTGTTTCCGGTCAGCTGGCCGCTGACGATGGCCGCCGCGCCCGTTGCGACGATCCAGCCGGCGCCCCCGGCGCGCGCGCCGGTGAGGGTCAGCGTGCCGGAATTGACGTTCTGGGTTTCGAACAAGGTGATGTTGGCGACGTTGACGCTGGCCGCACCGCCGAGGCCCAGGGTCGCGTTAAAGACATCCGTCCCCGAGCCGCCGTCGATCAGGCCGCTGAACGTCCCGCCCTGGAACAGGAAGGTGTCGTTCCCGCCGCCGAGGGCGGCGCTGGTCATCGAACCGGTCGAGGCCAGGGTGATGTTGTCGACGCCCGAGCCGGTGGCGGCGTTGTAGGCGCCGTTCAGGACGCCCGCGACGACCACGTTGTGCGTGCCGTTGTTGGTGGACAGGATCTGGCCGTTGGTGGTCGATCCGGCCAGCATATTGATGTCGGTATTGCCCGCGCCGCTGAGCAGGATCGACCCCGCCCCGCCGCCGATCACGCCGCCGGCCTGGTTGGTGATGGTCGACAGGCCGCTCGCGGCCGCGTTCTGGACGCCGTAGCCGATGGTCGCGCTGGCCCCGCCCGTGATCGTGCCCGCGTTGACGAGGCTGCTGCCGCCGCCGTTGAAGAAGACGCCGGAACCGTTCGCGGCCGTGATGGAGCCGGTGTTCGTGATCGCGGCCACGCCCAGAACCTGGACGCCGTGGCTCGCGCCCGTGCTGGCGGTGCTGATCGCGCCCTCGTTGGTCAGGGTCAGCGCGCCGTTGGAATAGATGCCCGACGCATCGGTCAGCGCAGCCGTATTGGTCGTGCCGAGGACGCTGGAGGCGCCGAGGTTGTGGACCGTACCGCCGTTGTTCAGCAAGACCGCCTGGGCGCCGCCCTGGATTGTGCCGTGGTTGGTGATCACGCTGCCCGACCCGACCGCATTGACGCCGGCCAACCCCGGGTTCGCGCCCGTGATCGTGCCGGAATTGGTCAGCGCCAGCGTTCCGCCGGCCGACATGACGCCGATCGCGCCGGTGATCTGCCCGCCGGCCTGGTTGGTGATCGAGCCGCCGGCGGCGGTGACAATGCCCCCCGTGCTGACCGTGGTCCCGCTGCCGGTGATGGTTCCAGCGTTGACGATCGTCGCCGCGCCGCCGCTCGCCCGAATGCCCGAGACGCCGCTGATCTGGCCGCCGTTGGTGACCGACAGATTGCCCGCTGAAGAGTTGATGCCGGCGGTGTTGCCGAGAATCTGGCCGCCCGCCAGATTGTTGACCGTGCCTCCGGCGAGTTCGATCGCGCTGCCGCCGCTGACGGTGATCGCGCCGCCCTGGACGTTGCCGGCGATCGTACCCGAGGCGATCCGGCCGCTGTTGGTGATCAGGTTCGTCGTCGACGTGCCGATCAGCCAGAGGCCGTTGACGCCGCCGACCATGTCGCCGCTGTTATTGACGGTCGAGGTTCCGCGAAGGGCGGCGCCCTGGTTGACGCCGCGGATCAGTCCGGTCGAGGTGTTGGTGATGCTGTTGCTGGTCGTCGTGTCGTTGGCGACGACAGCGACATCCCCGCCGGTGATACGTCCGCTGTTCACCAGTGTCAGGCTGGTCGGCGACGCCCCGTTGCCGCCCTGGGCCACGATGCCGTAGCCGGCGGTGGCGTCCAGCGCGCCATAGTTGGTGACGATCAAGGCGCCGCCGGTGTTGTAGATCGCCGCGTAGCCTCCCGTGATCGACGCCGTGCTGTTGCTGGCCGACCCGTTGATGATCGTGCCGCCCAGGCCCAGATTGATCGTGCCAAGGGGCGAGCCGGCGTTGGCGCTCATGGCGCCCAGGTTTGTGACGCTGATACCGGCGGCGTTGGAGGCGATCGCCGGGCCGTTTGCCGTGGTCATGTCGCCGGCGATCACGATCGCCGACCCGTCCAGAATGTCGATGCCGTTGGCGTTGGTCAGAGTACCGGCGAAGATGAGCGCCTGCCCGGCGCCGAGGCCGGAGACGTTGATCTGACCCGAGCCCGAAATGTTCTGGCTGGCCGTTCCCGCGGTCGTGTTGACGTAGTTCAGCGTGCCGTTGTTGACGATTGAGCCGCCGGCGATCGAACCGGTGGTTCCGCTCAGCGTGACTCCGCTGTTCACGGTCGTCAGACCGGACCAGCTGTTGCTTCCGGTCAGTGTCAGCATTCCACCGGACGCGGTCAGGGCACCAGTGCCGCTGATCGCCTGGTTGACCGTGCCGGTCGCGGTATACTGCAGCACGCCGTTGGTGATGATGCTGCTGCCCGAGATCGTCGCGGCCGTCCCCTGCAGGGTCGCTCCGGCGTTGACGGTGGTGGAACCGGTCCAGCTGTTGGCGCTGTTGGTCAGAACGATGGTGCCGAGGCCGCCGATGACCACGGGTTGGGCGGTATCGCCGCCACCACGGGTCAGCGAACCGCTCAGGGTCGCGGTGACTCCAGCATCGGCGCGGAAGGTGCTGGGGTCGGCGCTGGCGGGCGAGGCCACGGAAAGCAGGATGTTGTTGGCATAGGTGCCGGTGGCTCCGTACTCGATGGTCGGATCGAGCATGGTGATGGTGCCGGTGCCGAAGCCACCGGCCGTCGCCGCACGGACGACCGCACCATTGACCGTGATGGCGCTGGTCAGGCCGCTGGTACCGTTGAAGATCAGGGTGCCCGAGGGCACGCCGGTGCCGGCCAGGATCGTGGTGAACGGTGCCGCGCTGGTACCGGTCAGGGTTGCCGTGCCCGACTGGTGGGTCAGGGTCTGGAAATTGGTGATGTTGGAAAGGTTCAGCGTGCCGCTGCCCATGCCGAGGGCGCTAAAGAAGCTGTTGGTCCCGCTGCCACCGTTTATGGTCGAACCGAAGCTACCACCCTGCCAGGTGAAGCTGTCGTTCGCCGCGCCGAAAGCGGCGCCCGTCATGGAGCCTGTCGACGCGAGCGTGAAACTGACCGTCGAACTCGCACCGGCGCCGGAATAGTCCCCTGTCATCGTTCCCGCGAGCAATACCGTCGTCGCGCCGACGGGGCTCGAATCGATGCCGCCGGTGATCGATCCCTGGCGAAGATCAAGCGTGTTCAGGCCCGGGCCACCGTTGCGCAGCAGGATCGCTGGCCCCGTTCCGTCCACGCCGCCGGTGATTGACCCCCCGGCCAGGTTCGTAATCGAGGCAGCCTGGCCGACTCCGACCCCCCCGGCCCAAATGCCGCCCCGGGCGCCCGCGATCGTCCCGGAGTTGCTGAGCGTCAGGCCAGTTGACGAGACAACACCGAGTGTATCGCCGACAGAGGTGATCGAGCCGAAATTGGTGAGGGCGGCGGCATCGGTCAGTTGGATGGCGGAGCCTGCGTCCGCTGACGTGTTACGAATCGTTCCGTTGTTGACCACCACCCCGCCGCTCGACCCAACAAACAGCGCGCGGGAATTCGTACCGCTCCCCGTCAGGGTGGCGCCGGCGCCGACACTGATGGTGTAGCCCTGCCCGTCCGCGCGCACCCCGAACCCGACACCGCTGACGTCGGCGTTCAGGTTGAGGGCGTTGCCGGTTGTCGCACTTGTGGACGCATGGATCCCAGTGCCGCCCGAGACGATCGCTGCATTGCTCGTTACCGAGACACTCCCGACCCCGCTGCTGATCGCGCTGATACCCATGCCTGAGGCCGAGATCGAGCTGCCGATGGCCAGGGTGATGGCACCGCCGCTCGAGTTGGCGGAGACACCCGTGGCGACACCGGAAATGGTTCCGCCCGTGCCAGTGGCGAAATTGATCCCTCCGGGCGCTGTCAGGTTCGCCCCATACTGGAAATTTGTGGCGTTGAACGCGCCGGTGAAGCTGCTGTCGCAAATGCAGGAGGCTGCGTTCGCGAGAAGTCCGGAGCCTTGACCCGCGGTCTGGGCCGTCAGGTTGAACGTGGCCGCGCCGCCGTGGAACCAGGCGCCGCTGGTTGAGATGGCGATGCCGTTCCGGCCCGTCGCGTTCAACGTGCCGTTAAAGCCGATACCGGTGTTGTTCCCGCCCGTGGAAACGAAGTTGAACGCCGAACCCCCGCTCGCGGCCACAAGAGTGTTGGTCCCGACGAACTGACCTCCGTCGCCGACGCCAGAGAAGGTCGAGCGCGTGAAGTCGATCGCGCTCGTGGTCGGGGCGCCCGTCGTGTTCGTGATGTTGACGTCGGTACTCGTGAAGCTGGTGCCGCCGACGTTGCCGAAGCCGCCGCTTGCGCCTGTGTTGTCGGTCGTGACGCCGCCGCCGGCGATGACGATCGCGCCGCCGCCGGTTGGATTGTAGGTCTGCGCCATCGCCCCGGACGCCGCCAGCGACGCCGCGATCAGAGCGGTGCTGCACAGCAACCCCTTGCGGACCAACTTGCCGGAGACATTGACTTCACGCGCAGAGGAACGGTTGCCGGCGGACCGACGCGACCTGGAAACAGACATACTCAACGCCCCTGAAAACGGGAGCGCAGTGCACCGCCCGTCCTACCCAAAAAGTCCGGTTCGGCGGGAGCCCCCGCCTTCAGTCACAACCGGTCGTCAATGACGAATGCCGCCCCGCGTCACGCCCGATTAACGGATCGTTAGCGATGACGCCTCGGCCGCGATATCACGCCGGTTCGCAAAAAACTTGAACGACAGCCGCGAAAACTTGAATGCCGTCAGTCGCTTATGCCCACGCCTGAAGATGACCTCACGGTCGCGCAGCGCGTGATTTCGAAGGGGTGCTGACAGGTTCACGCCGCCGGGTCGGACGCCCCGCAGAGACGCGGCGATCGGCGTGTGCCCGCGCCGCGACGGACCGGCGAGCGGCAATGTGAGGAGGGGCGGCGGATCTTCCACGCCGCCCCTTCCGCCGTTAGTCCTCGTTGGCGTCTTTCACGTCGATCTGCGCGACCTGCCAACGGCCATTGATCAAAGCCATGACCAGCCGCTCGGTTTTGCGTTCGCCGTTCAACATGAGCGCGTCGAAGGTCAGTATCTCCAGCGCCTCGTGCAGGGGGTTGGAGGGATCGCCGTCACGCTCGACCCCAACAAGGGTCCGACGTTGCGCGCCGCCGTCCGACGCGCGGATCGCCACGCCCAGTCTCCAGAGATCAAACCCGTGGGCGTCGCGAAATGTCGACGCTGCGACCGCGTAGCTCGCGGCCGCCTCGCCTGCGTCGACCAGAACCATGAATTCGCGCGCGGCCGTTGCCGACCTCGCCCGGGCCGGCGCGACGTTTTCGACTGGCCGAACGGTACTCGTCGTTTGGGCGGGGCCAACAAGGACGGCCTCCGAGCCCGGCGCTCGGGCGTCGGGGGCTTCCGTATTATTCCACGGCGCTGCTCCGTGGCTGGTGATCGCGAGGGCGGCCGCGACGATAAGGATGCTGACGGACATGATGATCAATCCTCTGTTGCGCCGTTGCGACCCGGATAGGCCCGGTCGCTTCATCGCGGCGCTGGAAGGATCCTCGGAGAAGGGGACGGTCGCCTCACCCCCGAATGGTTCGTGCACAACGGAATCGGGGGTCGGCTTCTCCCACTCGCTGAACAGAAGGGCGGCCTGACGGCTTCCGGTGGTCCCCAGTTTCAATCGCGCGCGACGCAGACGATCGTGGACTGCATGGTGTGAAACACCCAGCTTCCGGGCGCTTGACTTGGCATCATGTCCAGCGAGCAGGAGACGCAGCGCCTCCCGTTCCTTCTCGCTCAGAGTGTCGATCGCCTGATCCGCCTTCATGGCCCGAGCCTAGCTCGGCGCCCCCGCTGCTGCCAAACCTTCCGTCGCCAGATCCTGACAGCCCGGCGCGTCGAGACGCGGTCCGACAGTTCCGGCCATGTTCGGTTGAAACCAACGGCGAAGCTGCGGGTTGGTCAAGGACAAGCCGAGCGTCACTGGGAGAATGTCATGCTGGACACCTTGGGCAGAAGCACAGGGCCGAACGCCCTTCATGCGATCCTTCTCGCCTTTCCGGTCGCGCTTTTCACGACCGCCCTGGTGACGGACATCGCCTACCTGCGGACCGAAGAACTGCAGTGGACGAATTTCTCGTCCTGGCTGATCGCGGGCGGCCTTGTCTTCACCGGACTTGTCCTTGCGTGGGCGACTGTCTCACTGATCCTCGGCCTCCGGAACGGGCCTTGGCTGCGTGATGCCGTCTACGCTGGCCTGCTCGCCGCGCTTCTTGTGCTCGGCCTCGTCAACGCCTTCCAGCACAGCCGGGACGGCTGGAGCTCGGTCGAAACAACGGGGCTCGTTCTCTCCATTCTATGCGCGCTGCTGGCTTTGGCGGCGGCGTTCATCGCCCATACCCGTGTCTTCAGCCGGGAGGTCGGCCAATGATCCGTTCCGTCACGAGCGCCGCCATCCTGCTGACGGTCCTGTCGGCCTGCGGCCAGGGCGAGCCTGACCTCAATCAGACCGGCCCGCGTCCGGATCTGCCGGAAATTCGGGAAACGCTGACGCCGACCTTGCGAATTGCGGAGCCGATAGGCTGGGGCGACCAGCTCCCCACGGTACCCGACGGCTTCGTGGTGACCGCCCTCGCCACCGATTTCCGGATTCCACGACAGATACTGGTGCTGCCGAATGGCGATATCCTCGTGGCGGAGGGACGGGGCGGCAATGCGCCGGCCTTGCGTCCCAAGGACGTCATTGCCGGCGTCATCAAGAAGCAGGGCAACACCCAGGTCGAAAGCGGCGACCGCATCACCCTGTTGCGTGACGCGGATGGCGATGGGCATGCCGAGCTCCGCACGGTCTTCATCGACAACCTCAACGCCCCCTACGGCCTCGCCTTCGTCGAGGGGACGCTCTACGTCGCCAACCAGGACGCCCTGGTCAGCTTCCCCTACCGGGAGGGACAGACGCGGATCACCGCCGCGCCCCGGGAGGTCACCCAACTCCCCTCGGCCATCAACCACCACTGGACCAAGGCCCTGACCGCCAGTGCGGACGGCCAGACCCTCTATGTCGGGATCGGCTCGAACAGCAACGTCGGGGAGCGGGGCATGGCTGTGGAGGAAGAGCGGGCGGTGGTCTGGGCCATAGATCGGACGACGGGCGCGCGCCGCACCGTCGCGCGGGGCATCCGCAATCCGACAGCCCTCGCCATCGAACCCACGACCAGCGCCCTGTGGGCCGTCGTCAACGAGCGGGACGAAATCGGGCCACAACTGGTCCCCGATTATCTGACGTCGGTGCGCGAGGGCGCCTTCTATGGCTGGCCCTACAGCTATTGGGGCCGGAACGTCGACCCGCGCGTGCGGCCGCAGAAGCCCGAACTGGTCGCCCGGGCGATCGCGCCCGACTACGCCCTTGGCTCCCATGTAGCGGCGCTCGGCCTTTCCTTTGTGACGGACGGAGGCTTCGGCGGAGCCTTCTCGCAGGGGGCGTTTGTCGGCGAGCACGGCAGCTGGAACCGGGAAGATCTCTCCGGTTACAAGGTCGTCTGGGTGCCGTTCGTGAACGGCCGTCCGAACGGCGAACCCGTCGATTTCGCCACCGGCTTCCTGACCGACGACGGCCGGGCTCGCGGGCGGCCGGTCGGGGTGACCTTCGATCCGCAGCGGCGCATCCTGCTGGTCGCCGACGACCTGTCGAACACGGTGTGGCGGATCGCGCCAAGGTAGAGGCGTCCGATGAACGTGACCTACTGCGGCCCGGCTCCGTCGCCCGGTGAACTCGCCGCCAGCTTCAATCTGGATCCCGTGCTTCTCGCCGCCCTCGCGGTGATGGCCGTTGTCGTGCGGCAAGAGAAGGCAGGCCTGGCCGCCGTCGCCGTGCTCGCGGTCGCCTTCGTCTCCCCGCTGTGCGCGTTGTCGTCCGCACTGTTCTCGGCGCGGGTGGTCCATCACGTGCTGCTGATCGCGGTCGCGGCGCCGTTGCTCGCCCTGGCCTTTCCGGCACGCCGCCCAGGCAGTCTGGTCATTCCCTTTGCCATCGCGACGGTCACCCTCTGGGTCTGGCATCTGCCCGTCGCCTATGACGCCGCCTTGTCGAATGTGCCGCTCTACTGGGTCATGCAGTCGACCCTGCTCGGCAGCGCCATCCTGTTCTGGCGTTCGCTTCTGGCCGAGGGGCGCTCGCCGGTGGATCAGTTGCTCTTCGTGGTCGCCGCCTTCGCCCAGATGGGTCTGCTCGGTGCGATTCTGACCTTCGCCTCGACGTCCCTCTATGCGGCGCACGCGATCGCGCCCCTGGCATGGGGGCTGACGTCCCTCGAGGATCAGGCCCTGGGCGGGCTGATCATGTGGGCGCCGGCCGGCATCCCCTATGCCGTCGCGGCCGCTCTCATCGCGCGGCGCGGCTGGGCCCGGCTGAATCGTGTCGTCGCGTGATCGACTGGATCACCCCCGCGATACCGCTGTTCAAGGCGGCGCACATCATCGGACTGGTGATCTGGGTCGGGGGCCTCATCGCCCTGCCGCTGATGCTGACCCGGCACGATCCGGAGATCCCGGTCGACGAATACCGCATGATCCGGAAGGCCTCGCACCTCACCTATACGATGTGCGTCACCCCCGCGGCGGTGGTTGCGGTGATCGCAGGGACCTGGCTGATCTTCATGCGCGAGGTGTTCACGCCGTGGCTTTTCGCCAAGCTCGCCTTCGTGGCGCTGCTGGTTCTGGCCCACGCCTGGATCGGCCATGTCGTGGTGAAGATCGGCGAGGAGCCGGGCGAGCATCGGGCGCCGCACCCATCCCTGCCGATCGCCGCGGTGCTTCTGTCGGCGTTGGCGATCCTGACTCTCGTCCTTGCCAAGCCGACGCTCGGCTGGATCCTCTTCCCGGACTGGCTGACGGAAACCCGGGGCGGTCAGCTCTTGTTTGACGTCCCGAGCCGGTAGTCGAAAACGAGTTTCCCGCCATGCCAGCCCGTGATCGAAACCATCCCGACGGACAGAGCCGACAGGAGAATCCCGTAAGGCAGGACTGCGTCTTCGAAGCCATGGAGCCGATAACCCCAGTTGGCGCCGAGGAGCGCCAGCAGGGTCACGGCGATAATGAAATGCGTCCAGGCCGGAGCGCGCGCCCGAATGCCGGAGACCAGCAACAACTCCGCGGTTCCGGAGAAGCCGGCCAGCATGCCGAACAGGAAGCCGGTGCCCGCGGCCCACAGGGCGGCGCGCGCCCAGAAGACGTCGCCCGTCCACCAGTAGAGCGCATCGGCCCCGAAGGTGCAGAAGGTCAGGGCGATGGGGAAGGCGACGCTCATAGCATGCACCGGGTGCCCCAGCACCGCGACGCGCGACTCCGTCTTCCCGAAGCCCGGGGCCGCGGCGATCGGGTCGATCAGTTCCTCGGCTTCGTCCTCGCTGGATTCCGTAGACACCGCCCCTCGCTTTTCCGTTGTCTCGTCCTTCCGACAACGGCGCTGGCGCTCGCCGGTTGCGAAGGCGCCCTGTCGACCGTCGATCCCGGCGGTCCCGCGGCGCGCGACATCGCCACGCTATGGTGGGTGATGCTGGCCGGAGCGGTCCTCATCTTCAGCCTCGTGATGGTGCTGATCGCGTTTGCCTTTCGCCAGCGCACGCCGGCCTCCGACGAGGCCGGACGCGAGCGCCTGTGGATCATAAAACTGGGCATCGCCTTTCCCGTGGCCGTCCTGCTGGCGCTGCTCGGCTACGGGCTCGTCGTCGGCGAGCGCCTGCTGCCGCGCGCGGCCCCCGACGTCGTCAGCGTGGGCGCCGAGGCCCGACGGATGGCGTGGACCTTCACCTATGAGGACGTTCCCGGGCTGGCGACCGAGAACGTCCTTCACCTCCCGGCGGGCCGTCCGGTCGACGTCGCAGTCACCACGGCGGACGTGATTCACAGCTTCTGGGTCCCGCGCCTCGCCGGCAAGATCGACGCTATCCCCGGCCATGTGAACGTCCTTCGCATCGAGGCGGACGCGCCGGGCGCCTACGCCGGCCGAAGCGCCGAGTTCAGCGGCCCCGGCTATGACCATTTCGCCTTCACGGTCGTCGCCCACGACGCCGACAGCTGGGAGAATTTTGTGACAGGCCAGGCCCGATGAACACGCTCGAGCGTCACCGCAGGCTGACCGCCATCTGGTCGTCGGAACCCGGGGTGCGGGGCCTGTTCTCGACCGTCAATCACACCGACCTGGGCAAACTGTTCCTTGGCACGGCCTTCTTCTTCTTCCTCGTCGGCGGCGTCCTCGCCATGCTGATCCGCGCACAGCTGGCGACCCCGCACTCGGCCTTCGCCGGCCCGGAGATCTACAACCAGATCTTCACGATGCACGGGACCATCATGATGTTCCTGTTCGCGATCCCGACCTTCGAAGGGCTCGCGATCTACCTCCTGCCAAAGCTGCTCGGGACCCGCGATCTCGCCTTTCCGCGTCTGACCGCCTACGGCTACTGGTGCTATGTCTTCGGCGGCGCGATGCTGCTGGCGTCGATGATCCTGGGCATCGCCCCGGACGGCGGCTGGTTCATGTATCCGCCGCTCACCGGCCCCATCTACGCGCCGGGGATCAACACCGACTTCTGGCTGATCGGCATCACCTTCGTGGAGATTTCGGCCATCGCCGCGGCGGTCGAGATCACCGTCTCCATCCTCAAATACCGCGCGCCCGGAATGTCGCTGGCCAGGATGCCGATTTTCGGCTGGTACGCCCTCGTGACGGCGCTGATGATCCTGACCGGCTTCCCGCCCTTGATCCTCGGTTCCATCCTGCTGGAGCTGGAACGGGCCTTCGGTCTGCCGTTCTTCCAGGCTGATCTGGGCGGCGACAGCCTGCTCTGGCAACACCTGTTCTGGCTGTTCGGCCACCCCGAGGTCTACATCATCTTCCTGCCCGCGGCGGGCGTGATCTCCACCGTGCTCCCGGTGATGTGCCGCACCACCATACTCGGCTACGGCTGGATCGTGGCGTCCGTGGTGGCGCTGGCCTTCCTGTCGTTCGGACTGTGGGTGCACCACATGTTCACCACCGGCATTCCGCACATGGGGCTGGCCTTCTTCTCGGCCGCCTCGACCCTGGTGGCGGTGCCGACGGGGGTGCAAATCTTCGCCTGGATCGGCACCATGTGGAAAGGCCGCCCGAACCTGCGGCTGCCCATGCTCCACCTGCTCGGCTTCTTCTTCACCTTCGTCATCGGCGGTCTGACCGGGGTGATGGTTGCGGTCGTGCCGTTCGACTGGCAGGCGCATGACACGGCCTTCGTCACCGCCCACCTGCACTATGTGCTGTTCGGAGGCTTCGTCTTCCCGATCCTCGCCGGGCTCTACTACTGGCTGCCCCACGCCAGCGGACGGCGGCGGTTCTTCCGGCTCGGCGAGCTGGCCTTCGCCCTGATCTTCATCGGCTTCCATGTGACGTTCATGGCGATGCACTGGGTGGGGCTGCTGGGACAGCGTCGGCGGATATCGACCTATCTGCCGGAAGATGGCTGGACCACGATCAACCTGATTTCCTCGATCGGCAGCTTCGTGCTCGCCATCGGCATCGCCATGGTGATCATCGACCTCATCCTCCAGGCGCTGACCGCCCGCCGCGCCCGGCGCAATCCGTGGGGAGCGGGCACGCTGGAATGGGCGATGATGACTCCCCCGCCCGCCTATAATTTCGCCAGCCTGCCGCACGTCGCCAGCCGCGAGCCGCTTGCCGACGAGCCCGATCTGGCCATTCGTCTCGCGCGGGGCGAGGGCTATCTGGCGCAGCCGATCCATGGGTGGCGCGAGTCCCTGACCGTCGACATCGCCACGGGCAAGCCGGACTTTCACGTCATCTATCCGACCAACACCCGGCTCCCGATCCTGATGGCGGCCGTGACGGGGATCTTCTTCCTGTCGTTGCTGCTCAAATTCTACTGGACGGTCCCGGTCGCCGTGATCGGCGTGACCGTGCTGGCCTGGCGGTGGGCCTGGTCCCTCGGGCGCAAGACGGACTTGCCGCTGCGGTCGATCGGCCACGACCTCTCCTTGCCCAACGCGACCGTTGTCGACCGCTCCCCGAGCTGGTGGGGCTCGGTCTTCCTGCTGACCGCCAACGCCACCTTCTTCGGATCTCTGCTGTTCGGTTTCGCCTTCCTGTGGACGGTCGCGCCGAACTGGCCCCCGGCGGCCTGGTTCGCCGCGTCTCCGGTGGAGTTCGCGCTCGGCGTCGGGGGAGCCGCGCTCGCCGTGGTCACGATCCGCCGGGCAGCACGGGCCAATCGCGAGGGCGGCGAAGTCAGGCTCTGGCTGGCCTTGACCTTCGGAGGCGCGCTCGCGCTCGGCATCGCGGCGGCGGCGATCGTCCTGCGTACGCCGACGCCGGGCGGTCATGCGTATGGCGCCACCCTGCTGGTGCTGGGCGGCTATGCCCTGTTCCATGCCGCGCTCGGGATGCTGATGGCTGCTTTCCTGACGGCCAGGGTCATGCGGGGCTTCACCTCGCCGGCCAGACGGGCGGAGTTTTCCGTGGTGAGGCTCTGGATCGACTATCTTGCCGCCGTCGGAACCCTGGTGCTCGTCGTCGCCCACCTGCCAGGCTTTTTCGCATGACGGACATTCTGCGCATCGTCGCGGGCCCGCTGGCGTGGTTCGCGGCCTTCAGCACCGTCTATGGGCTGCATGGTTTGATCTGCGGACACGCGATCGACGGCGCTGTGCTGGGCTTTTCGCTGCCGCGTCTGCTGATGATCGCCGCCTTTCTGGTCTCGACGGCCGTGCTCGCGGGGCTGGTCTGGGTGCTGCACGCGTCCCGCTTCGCCTCGGCGTCGGCTTTCGTGACCTTCGTCAGTCGCGCCACGGGTTGGGTCGGACTGGTCGCGACGGTCTGGACCCTGTCGCCGACAGTGATGACGACATACTGCCTTTGAAACGTTTCGGGATATTCAGCCCCGCTCACCTCTCCGGTGTGGGAGGGCAATCTATGGGGCCTTTACGTCGCAGCGCTGCCTCTGTCCGAAGAGGGCCGGTTTGCACTCCCCTTCTGGCAATACGACAAGGGGTTTGGCGAGTTCTCGATAGTCGTCAAAGGCTCCCGGTTCGTGGAAACGCCGGTCGGCCCCGTTGACGCCTGGGTCGTTGAGGTCGCGACCGACCCCGCCCGGCCGATGACCTGTCTGATATCGCGATCGGACGCGCGCGAACCCGGGTATAGCGGCGGCCCGATCACACAGACCCTCGGCGGCGACTGCCAAGGCCTCGGATGACGGAGGGCGTCGATGGCGCACGCGCCTCGCCATCATCCCCCTGTGACACCCTCCTGGCGCTGCGCCGGAAGGACCGCCAACAGAGCTCGGGTGAAGCCGACGGGTGCGACCGTCAGGTGATCTTCCTCGTCAAGAATGGTCGATCGAACGCGCAGGCCGGGATAGCCGCGGGACTTCAGCACACGCTCCATGGTCTGCACATCGGCCACCATGTCGGTGCTGCCCGTGTTGCGCGGGCTGGCGCCGGGAACCTCGTAGCTGCCGATGTACATGAACACATCAGCGGGCAGGTCCCGGTGAGTTCGGGCGTACTCGGCCTCAAGCGTCATGATGTGACGGCGGTCGAACCAGAAGGACGGGCTACCCAGCACATAGGCCTGGAACAGGCCCGGGTCGGTGAACAATATCTGCGCGCCCAACAGGCCGCCGTAGGAATGGCCCAGCAGGATTCGACGGTCGGGATTGGCGCGGAACCGGCTTTCTATGAACGGAATGGCCTCGGTCTTCAGATAGGTCTGATAGGCCGCACCCCCGCCATGGACCGCAGCGCTCGCGTTCCGTGGGCCGTTCGGCGTGGGCGTGTAGTCGCGGTTGCGACTGACGCCACCGGTGTCGCCCCGTGAATAGGACAGGCCGACCAGGATGAACTCCTCGATCACCGGCCCGTTGAGGTTCACTCTACGCGCGATCTGGCGAAGGATGGGGAAGGCGTAGTCGGCGTCCGTCACATAGAGCACCGGATATCGGCGCTGCGGCTCTGCTTCGTAACTCGCCGGCAGACTGACGAAGACCTCATAGTCCCGGCCGGACACCGGATCCGGCACCGTCCAGACCTGGGTTCCAGCGAGCACATAGGGGGCGCCCTCTGTTGTGTCCGACTTGCGCAAGGACCGGGCATCGGCCCGATCCGAGCACCCGGGAGCGACCGTCGCCGCCAGCAGCAGGATCGCGAGACCCAAAGCCCTCATGCCAAACTCCGTTCAACCGGTCTTCAGGACACCCGCCTGTATCCCGTCCGCTTCGGTTCGCAGCCTTGCAGCTAGCAGGCGCTGCCGGGATACGGAACGCCGCGTGACCTTTTGGGGATGACCCGGTACATGCGCCGTCCCCGGGCGCAGGACCTGCAGGAGATTCCGGGCTGAGCTTCCACGATCCATGCAGGTCAGCGGCTCCGGCCGCTGGTTTTCAGGCGCGAGCCAGCGCCCTCGAAGCCAGTTCATCGTTTGCGATGAGATAGAGCAACAAAAGGAGTGCGACACTGAACTCGCTCCCGCCCGTTCCGTGCTCGCCGACGAACCAGCCGAACTTGCTGTGGATCAGCACGATGCCACCGATCGCGATCGAGGCAAGGGCTCCGCACGCGACAGGCAGCTGGAACCGGACAATGAGGCAGAGCGCAGCGATCAATTCCACTCCCGTTATGACCCAGACCACCGCTGTCGGTTGCGGAAAGCCCTGGCTGGCCAGGAAGGCGGCGAACTGGGGGATCGTATTGTTGACGATACGGACGACCGCGTGGGCGAGAAACAGACAGGCCGTGCCAATCCGGGCGACCTGAAAGGCGAGCTCGCGCGAGGGGAAGTAGCGATCAAGCGCAAGCGGTGTCATGAGCCGTCCGTTGAAAGGCCGGCGGCGCATCTGAGGTGACTCATACCCATCTCAGGGCGTCCGCAAAGATACCGAGGCTATTTCGGTGGCGTGGCAGTTTCAATGCGCATGAGATGTCGGACCCGCCGGGTGGCTGCCCGGACGGGTCCAGTGGCCGGCAATTTCGACGAGTGGGGACTGTGGGCCGACGAGCGCCACTCGACGCGGAGGCCTCCAATACCGGAGAATAGCGCATGACCTTCACCCGCATCGTCGGCGCCGACGGAAGCTTTTTCTCCAGCAGCGCGTGGAAGGCCACATGGCGACTGGGGGCGGCCTATCTTGCCTGCTTCCTGGCCATCAACACGGTTCTTTGGGGCCTGGCGGGCGTCGATCCGCTCGAATCCTTCTTCGGCAAGCTGATCCTGCTGAGCTTCTGCGCGATCGTCACAACCGGGATGTCGGCCCTGCTGTATCAGCTGCGTCGCCAATCCTTCGGGCGCCGCGTGCTGGTTTGTCTTGCCATGGCGGTGACGGCGACTCCGATGTTCACCCTGGTGGACCATCTGATCCACATGGCCTTTGTCTATCCGGAGCCCGTGCCGATCGATCCTGTCTACATCGGCTACTCCATGATCGAGGGCCTCGCCCTGTTCTTTGGCTGGTCCTGTCTTTCCGTGGCCCAGATTTACAGCGACGAGGCCCGCGATCGCGAACGCCAGCTCGCCGCCGTCCGCGAGGAAGCGCTTGCCGCCCAGATGCAGGCCCTGCGCTATCAGGTCAGCCCCCATTTTCTGTTCAACACCCTTAACTCGGTCGCGGGTCTGATCGAGGAAGGCGCCTCCGATCGGGCCAACCGCATGGTTCTGTCCCTGTCCGACTTCCTGCGGGCGACCTTGGCGCTTGATCCGGTGCAGGATGTCCGTCTCTCCGACGAACTTGCGCTTCAGGAGGACTATCTGTTGATCGAACGCGAACGGTTCAGCGACCGGATGGATCTGACCATTGAGGTGCCGGCTGCGCTCGGCGACGCCCTTATCCCGAGTCTTCTGCTGCAGCCCCTGGTCGAAAACGCGATCAAGCACGGCGTAGGCGCCACCAACGGGCCGGTGAGCATTCTCATCACCGCAGCCCGCATGGACGATCGGTTGGTTGTGACGATCGAGAATGACATGCCCGCGCGCGCGCGGGCGAAGGTCGACCGATCAGGCGCCGGGATCGGCCTCAGAAATGTAGCGGAGCGCATCCGCACCCGGTTCGGAGCGCAGGGCAGCTTCTCCTACGGCCCGGTTCGCGCCGGGCGCTGGCGCGCTCAGGTGGATCTGCCCTGGGTTCCGCAATGAGTGGCCTCAGGGTCCTGGTCGTCGATGATGAACCCCTGGCCCGGCGTCGCGCCAGTCGGCTCGTTCGAGAATGTGTGGAGGTCGGGGAGATCGATGAAGCCGCTGACATCACCACCGCGCGCGCCGCGCTGCTGGCTCGCCCCGCCGATATCTTGCTGCTCGACATACAGATGCCGGGAGGCGACGGTTTCGCTCTCCTCGAGTCCTTGTGTCCGCCCCTGCCCGCCGTCGTGATTGTGACGGCATTCCACGATCATGCCCTGCGCGCCTTCGACGCCAAGGCGATCGACTATGTAACAAAGCCGATCGTGCCAGCCCGGTTGCGCGCGGCTGTCGAGAGGGCGGCGCTCGCGGTCGAAAGCCGGTCGAATCAGGACCGGATCGATGAACTGCTGGAGACGGTCCGTACGCTCCGGAGAAGCGGCGCGGTCGCCGGCGGCGGCGCGGATACGGCGTTCTGGGTGCGCACCCGGGGCGACGTGCTCCGCGTGCCGGCCGAACGGGTCATCCGGTTTGAGGCGGAACGCGATTATGTTCGCATCCATACCGCTGCCGGAAATTTTCTTCATCACGAGAGCCTGGCCGGTCTCGAGCGGCGACTGGACGCCGGCGTCTTTGTCCGGATCCACCGCAGCTCAATCGTGCGCAAGGACGCGATCACCCGGCTCAAGACAGCGCCGTTCGGCGCCCTTGTCGCCGTTCTTGCGGACGGAACCGAACTACGGGTCGGCAGGACCTATTTGTCGAGGATCAGAAAACTCGCAAGGACTCCCTGATCTCCGCAGGCCGCAGCGATTTTCATGTCGTTCGCAGACGGGACTGCGCGGCCAATCGAGTCTTGCTTGCGACCCGGCGCCAAGGCGCTGCTCCGTGCTGTCTGGAGACGGACCCATGCACCAGACCAATGCCTCAGCCCTGCGCGTCGCGATTGTCGACGACGAGCCCATTGCGCGTTCCCGGCTGCGCAGACTTCTCGGCGGGATCAACAGCCCACCCTCGACCATCCTTATGGAGTGCGGAAGCGCAGACGCGATCCTGGCGCAGGGCCCAAGACTGCCACTCGATGCCGTATTCATCGATATTGAGATGCCGGGGCGCTCGGGCCTGGCGGCGCTTGAACGGTGGCGGGGACGCCGTCCGGAGTTTGTTCTTGTCACCGCGCACCACGAGCACGCCCTGAAGGCTTTTGACCTCCAGGCCGCAGACTACCTGACCAAGCCTGTCTCCGAAAAGCGCTTGCACCAGACCCTCACGCGGCTGTGGAGCCGCTGTCGGGCGACCGAGGCCGGAACCACCGGCGACGCGTTGGCGAGCATGGATCTTACGGAGCGTCAGGTCCAGATTCTTGGTCTTCTCGGGGAAGGCCTGGCCAACAAGGAAATCGCCCGGATCCTGGGCCTGTCGCACTTCACGGTTCGCAATCACCTGATGGCCCTGTTCCGACGGTATGGCGTGTCACGGCGCGTTGACCTTTGCCACGTCGCACGGCCGGACAGGGCCGGCTCGAACAGAAGCGCCCAGACATTCTCCTCCGCTGAAACCGGACCGGCCGCGGCATAGGGCTGTAGGCGTTGGAGCATGTTCCGGAGGCAATGTTCCGGGCCGGCAGGACGCCGAACAATGAATGTCGCGACGTCAGACGCTCCGGAGCGTCGGCGCCGCCACAACGCCTATCAACCGGGCGCGTCCGAGCAATGTGTCCAATCGCTGAGCGACCTCGACGCCCGACGGAGTCAGGTACAGGTGCCGCGAGATCTTTTCGCGTTCGTTGGAGGCCATGACAAGCCAGCCCAGACCCGGCGGAAGGGCCCCCAGATCACCTGGGGAAACCAGGGCGCGCGCGGCCCGCGAAGCCGTTGCCGGCGTGGTGCCCATAAGCTCCGACAACTCCTTGACCCGAATGCCTCCGTTTTCGGCGACATAGAGAAACACCAGCATCTCGGAGACGGTGATCCGTGGGGCGCATTGTCGAAGGAACGCGAGGCAAGCCAACAGGCTATTCCGTCGCCGCTCCGGCCCTTCAATCATCCGCATAGGCCACAATGACCACGCCCGGCGCGCCCGGCCGGGGACGAGCCCGGGGCCTGCGCCGCCTGAAATCCAGCTGGGCGCACTCGTGGACCCGCTGGATGGCAGCGAACGCCGCTTCGATCGCGGCCTTTTCGTCGTGCGCTTCGAACTCGTCGGCCGCCGTAAAATCGATTGTGATCGTCGCGCGATACCGCATCGGCTCGCAGGGCGGGCGCAGTCTGTTTGGCAGCGGGTGATTGAGAAGGGTAGCGCTCATGTCATCCAACAAAACGGTGCAGTGCCGCCCGCCTTGATCGCGGCCCTTGAGCAGGGAGGGAAGGGTCGGCGCTGTACCAGTACAACGAGCCCGGGAACTTCTGTCGGGAAAGGGAATCCGGGCCAGCGGCGGCTCGTGTGCGCTCGCCGTCGTTCTTCGCCGTGAAGTGGCCCGGATGGACGTCCGCATGCAAAAAGGGCGACGGACCCGGAGGTCCGCCGCCCGAAGATGCTCTGAAGAGCCTGGTCTAGAAGTTGGCGGTAATGCCGAAGAAGACGTACCGCCCCATGGCGTCATACGTTTGCGGGTAGGTATTTCCGTTGCCGGTCGTACCAACGCTGCGGGACAGTTGGGGATCGTTGTCCAGGACGTTGTTCACCCCGGCGCGGACCGTAACCGTGTCCCTGACCTGCCAGACGGCTCCGAGGTCCAGGTAGTTCTCGGCATCAAGGTAGCGATCGATACGAGCCCCGCCATTGTTCAGCGAGCCGTTTGCGCGGTTCAGGACTGCGATCTCGACCTCGCCGTAATGACGCCAGGTCGCCGAGAGGTCCAGATTCCAGGGCGTCGCCCAGTTGACCCTGGCGCGGTGGCGATATTCCGGACTCGGAACGCCGCACTGGTTCGCATAGTAGCCGGCGCAGTCGTAGACCGAGTCACCGTTGTCGGTGACGAGTTCCGACAGGATGGTCGAAACGTAGCTGAGTTGCAGTGCGCCCATATTCGCCATGCCCAGGTCTTCGAGATCGAAGCCGTAGTTGGCGTTCACATCGATACCGGTGGTGCCGAATCCGCCGATGTTGGTGTTCGGGTCACTGACCACGCCGCTGCCGGTCCACAGCGATCCATTCGAGTTGCGCGTGATGCGGGCACAAGCCGCCGCATCGCCCGAGATGTAGCACGAGTCCAGCGTGTTCAACGGGTTGAACGGCTGGATCGCATTGTCGATCTGGATATCGAAATAGTCGATCGAGACGTTGAACCCGGTCAGGAAGGACGGCGACCAGACGACGCCATAGGTGATGGTGTCGCTTTCTTCCGGGAGCAGGGTCGCCGTACCACTGTTCAGGCGGCTGTATTGACCAGCGGGGCTACGCAGGGCGCCGCTGGTCGACTGGACGGCATTCACCTGCCACGGATTCGTACCAAAGCAGGAAGCCGGGGCGACGCCCGTAGTTGCGTCGCAAGGATCCCGATCCGCGTCAAACAGGGCGAAGCCGGGGGCCGTGAAAAGCTCGATCGCGTTCGGAGCCCGGACAGCACGCGAGTAGCTGGCGCGGAAGCGGATGTCCTCGATCGGCGCATAGTCGGCGCCGAGCTTGTAGGTATCCGTGCCGAAGTTTTCGTACTCTGAACGACGATAGGCGCCGTCGATCGAAGCCGAATAGGCCCAGGGCTGATCGTCGGCGAGCGGGATCTGGAACTCGCCGAAGACTTCGGCGACGTCCGTGTCGCCCGCAAGACCGAGCGTGGGTCCGCCCTGACCGGCGCCGTCGCCGGTCTGGAAGGCTGCGTCCGTAACCGTATCGAGAGCGTCCCGACGGTATTCGAGACCGAACGCGACCTGAACGGTTCGGGAGGCAGTGGGCAGCGACCAGCCCGTGTCGCCCGTGATGGCGGCCGTCACGACCTGCTGGGTCGTTTCACCCGTCTGGATCAGCGGGATCTGCAGGTAGTCCAAGGCGGCCTGCGTCACCCCTCCCGTGATGAAAATGTCGTAGGGCACGCAGTTCGGGTCGGTGCCGTTGACGACCGAGCGGCAGGTCGGGGTGACGCCGGCCCCGGGATCCGTGTCGACCACATCCAGGGCGCGACCGAGACGCGTCACGGAGAAGTCGTTCAGATAGGTCCGGGCCATCGCGACGCGCGAAAACTGCGCGGCGATGTCGTAGTTCCAGCCCGAGGTGATCTCGCCCCGAACGCCGAGGACGCCGCGATAGGAGGTGTAGTTCAGCGAGTCCTGGCGGCCGCCGCCTTCAACATTGCGTCGACCGATGTAGAGGGACCGGCGATTGTCGGCAGTGATGTCCGCCGCCGTACAGCCGATGGTCGCGGCCTGTTGGGGGCCAAGCAGCGGGTTGCCGCAGTTGATGTCAGCCGTGCTGAAGAAATTGCCTGATGGGGCGATCTGCGCGACCGACTGATAGTCCGAGAACATCAGCTGGGCGAAAACTTCGGCCCGGTCATTCAGTTCGTAGCGACCGAACGCCCCGAGCGTGTAACGCTCGTCCGGCCGCTGGAAGTAGTTCAGCGGGCCGTAGTTGTAGTTTCCGGTGGCGGCGTTGAACGGCACGAAGGTGCGTCCCGTGCCGAGTGTGGAGTTGAAGCCGCCCGCGAAGTCGGTGAAGCGACCGGGGAAGGACGTGCTCGATCCGCCGCAGGTAAAGGTCGTCGGCGCGGCAGCGGCCGGCGCGTCGATCGAACAGGCGGAATAGTCCCGATCGCGCTGAAGGACAGGATTGTTGTTCCGGTATCCGGCGTAGGCGGTGATGTTGCCGCGCCCGTCTGGGGCGGCAATGCCCATGATGATGTTCACAGACCGGCTTTCGCCATCCGAAACGTCATCCTCGGGCAGAACAAACTGGCTCGGATTTGTAAGACCCCGGCGCGCGACTTCCGCGCGGACATTGCCCACGCCGTCATAGTCGTTGTTGTGCTGATAGAAGCCGTACTGGGCATCGATCTGCAGGCCTTCAAAGTCCTTCTTCATGATGAAGTTGACGACGCCGGCCAAGGCGTCCGAACCGTAAACGGCGGAGGCGCCGCCGGTGAGGACCTCGATGCGCTCGACCAGTTGTTCCGGAATCTGGTTCAGGTCAGCGGCGTCGTCGTTCGGCGAACCGTAGCCCATCCGGCGGCCGTCGATCAGCACCAGGGTGCGCGACGAACCGAGGTTGCGCAGTGAGACCGTCGCGGTGCCGGTGGCCCCGTTCGACACGGTCGAGTTCTGGGCGGCGAATGCCTGGGGAAGCTGGTTGATCAAGTCCTCGACACGCGTCACCCCCGCGCCATCAATGTCTTCTCCGGTCACCTGGGTGACAGGGCTTGTGGTGACCAGGTTCGCCTGCGGAATCCGCGAGCCGGTGATGATGACGTCATCAAGTCCCCCGTCCTGGGGAATGTCCTGCGCCACGGCCGGCGCGGAAACTGCCAGCAGTGCACACCCGGTCAGCAGCGTGCTGGTCAACAGACTCTGACGGTTGTTGAGATATTTCAAAGGACGTCCTTTCCCTGTTCGATGCCGCTGCCGTCTGACGGCAGCCGGAATGACACCCGAGCCTGAATGCTCACGTCGATCCCGCAACTCCGACATCGTGAGCCATGGAACACCTCGATTACAACAGGCGCACAATACTTATATCTCAATGTCTCTATTACGTCACAACGTAACATAATTACGTACACGTAATTGCAAATAGAATAGCGACTAGTTGTGTACGATTACTTTGCTCCAAGAATCTTTTTGGCTCCGCGATACAATGCATACTGCAGTTTGGACCGGGTCGGTGAGCGCTCTGGCCATCTGGCTCAGGCAACCACAGCCGTTGAGCGCGGCCGGCTGATCCTCAACACCCGGATCCGCCTGAACAGCGTCCAACCCGTCTGTGCGCCCAGCACGACGAACTGACCCTTGAGCCGCATGGCGCAGGCCTGCGAACCCCTGTCGCTGTCGCCAGCGAAGGCGTGTCCTCACCCGCTTCCTGATGGCGATCCCCGAACCTTCAACCGAGGTCATCGCGGCGCCCTGCGGCAGGTCCGCTCCGGGCGCCCTTCTACGAAACCAGGGACCAACCGGCGATCCTGGTGGACCGGGATTCGCTTTCCCCACGATATCGCCGGGATCGAACGCGAGCGTCGCACCGGCGACCGCTACTATGGCGAATGGCCCCGGCCGGATCCGTGAGGACTATCCGGAATGATGGCTGCGGACTGGTCTGGCCGTCGGTCCTTACGGGGCGGCCTGGCGTCGGGCCTCAACCCGCTGATCATCGGTCTCCGACGCATCATCGGCGAGGGGCGTCCCCGATCCAGGCGAGTCCGCATCGACGTCGTCGATGAGAATTCGGGCCGCCGCACCCTGGATGTCGTCGTACTGCCCCGAGCGCAGGCTCCAGACGAAGGCGCCGACAGCCATCAGTCCGAGCAGGACCGAGAACGGCGCCAGCAACAGGATGATGTTCATCGCGCGTTCCTGACCCTGAGGGCGTTCAACGTCACCACCAGCGACGACCCCGACATGGCGAGGGCGGCGACGAAGGGATTGACCAGACCAATCATCGCGGCCGGAGCCGCGACAAGATTGTAGAGAGCGGCGAAGCCGAAATTCTCCAGCGCCCGCCGACGCGCCGACCGGGCGACATCAATCGCCTCGACGACCGCCATCAGGGCGTCGTGCGTGAGGACGAGGTCGGCGGCGTTCTGGCTGGCCTCCAGCGCGGAGCCCGGGGCGACGGCGGCGTGGGCGCGGGCCAGGGCGGCGGCGTCGTTCAGTCCGTCCCCGATCATGAGAACCTTGCGGCCTTCGGCGGCGAGACGATCAATGGCCTCGGCCTTTTCCGCGGGCATCAGGCCGGCGCGCCAGTCGGACACCCCGACCGTTGCGGCGACTGCCTTCACGGCCCCGGTCTGATCGCCGGAGAGGATCTCGACCGTGAGCCCGCGCGCCTTGAGCGCCGCAATAGTCTCCATGGCGTCGGGGCGGACCACGTCCGAAAACTGCAGACGCACTTTCGGGTCGCCCTCAAAGCCGAACCACAGTTCTGTTTCGCCCGATCGCAGCGTCGGAACGCCGACAAAGGCGGCGCGTCCCAGCCGCGCGCGGCGTCCGTCGATCAGCCCCTCGACGCCCAATCCCGCATGCTCGACGACGTCGGTCGCCAAGGCCCCCTCCCCGGCCGCGCGGGCCACGGCCCGCGCCATGGGGTGTGAAGAGGCCCGGGCCAGGGGCGCCGCCATCGCGATGATCGTCGGCGAGGCGCCGACCAGGGCGGGCCGGCCTTCAGTCAAGACGCCGGTCTTGTCGAACACGACGTGGTCGATCTCGGCCAGGCGTTCGAGCGCCGCGCCCGACTTGACCAGCACACCGCGACGGAAAAGGCGGGCGGAAGCCACGACCTGCACCGCGGGAACAGCGAGGCCGAGGGCGCACGGACAGGTCACGATCAGCACGGCCACGGCCCGGATGAGCGCCTCGCGCGGATCCAGCCCGAGCGCCCAGCCTCCCGCGAAGGTGGCCAAGGCGGCTGCGTGCACCACCGGCACATAGAGGGCGGCGGCGCGGTCTGCGAGACGAACATAGCGCGACCGCGACTGGGTCCCGGCCTCGACCAGACGGGCGATGGCGGCCAGACTGGAGTCTTCCGAGCGGGCCCGCGCCCGCAGCGTCAGCAGCCCCGAGGTGTTGACCGCTCCCGCCCGGCACAGCGCTCCCGGTCGGACTCGTTCGGGGGCGCTCTCGCCGGTCAGAAGACTGTTGTCGAGAAGTCCCTCCCCCTCCTCCAGGGTGGCGTCTACCGGGATGCGGTCACCCGGCCGGACACGCAGCCTGTCGCCCGGCTGGATGTTGCTCAGGGGGACCGAACGCTCCTGGCCGGTCTGGTCAATGACGCAGGCCACCGGCGCCTGAAGCGCCAGCAGATCGCCCGCGGCGCTGCGCGCCTTCGCTCTCAGCACATGGTCAAGCCACCGTCCGATCAGCAGCAGGAACAACAGCGACACGGCGGCGTCGAAATAGGCGTCCCGGCCGTTCAGGATCGTCTCGGAAAAGCTGATCGCAAGTGTCAGGATCACGCCGACCGAGATCGGCACATCCATATTGGCCTTGCCGACCCGCAGGGAGCGCCAGGCCGACTGGAAGAAGGGCATGCCGGCGAAAATGGCGCAGGGCGCGCCGACCACCGCCGACATCCACATCATCATTGACCGGGTCGCAGGCCCCAGTTCCTGGTCGAACAGCCCCGCCCAGATCGGGACCGAGAACATCATGGCGTTCATCGCCCCGAAGCCCGCGACCGCGAGGGCCAGGATCAGCCGACGCCCTTCGCGGTCGTGCTGAACCAGGGCGGCGGCGGGGTCGTAGGGCGTAGCCGGATAGCCCAGTCGGCCCAAGGCCGCGATGATCCGCCCCGGCTCGACGCCGGCGTCCCGCAGACCGAGGACCAGGCGTCCGGTGGACAGGTTCAGTCGCGCGCTGTCCACGCCCGCAAGGCCCGTCATCTCGCGCTCGATTTTCGATATACAGCCGGCGCAACGGGCTCCGGTGACCAGCAGATCAAGCGCCACGTGGCCGTCGTCGGACCGGCGCAGAAAGGCCGACATGTCCGGGCCGTTCGCGGCGTCCAGGACTAGGGCCACGTCAATCTCCGCTCGGCGATGAAGGCCGGTCCGGACTCCGCCCTGGCCTCAATGCGCGTGTCCCAGGCCCCTGACAGGTCAGCCTTTGCGACGCCGTAGCGGCCGGGTGCTGTCTCGGTCAGGGTCAACTCGCTCCGGCCGTGTTCGGTCGCGGGCCGCTGCAGGATGGCGGTAACCGTCAGCCCCCGGAGAGGCGCGCCGTCACGATCCTGCATCACCACGCTGAGACCGTTGGCCCGGGCCTCGGCGGCGGCGCGCCAGCCGAGGGCGGCCTGCGCCCGCTGCCGCTCCAGCTCGGCATTGTAGATCAGACCGGCCTCATAGGGCCGCGGGGCAACCTGACCGGGATGGGTGCGGTAGGCCAGGGTCAGAAAGACGGAATCCACCCCGATCACCACGGCGAAGAACGCGACGACGCCAGCCGCCACATGCCAGCCCTTGACGGTGAAGGAAGCTCGGGTTGGCGGCGCCGGAGCGGACATCACTGGGGGTCTCCATATTCAAAGGCGGTGGGTACGGTGCGGCTCTCGACGTCCGAGCGGATCTCGAAGGCGGCGTCCTGACTGCCGCTCCCGACCTGGTCGGCCGGGGCGGTGACGAAGACCCGCAGGGGCGTGACGCGGTTGGGCTCGACGGTGACCCGGAGCGGGGTCTCGACCGGCCGGCCGGCGCTGCGGAGGACGGCGCCCGGCACCCCGGCGTAGCGGATCTCGACCGTGGCCGGCTCAAAGCCATGGTTGGCGATCTTCAGCGTGTAGCCATTGCGCACCGCCCCGTCGTGGAGACGAACGAAAGCCGGGTTTCGGTCGCGTAGCGCATGGACCTCAAGCTGGGGCCGGACGCTGAAGCCCCAGATCATAAGCCCCCCCACGACCGCGAGAGCGATGCCGTAGTACAGGGTCCGCGGCCGGATCAGCTTGTGGTCCGGCTTCTGACCGCAGCTCCGCGCCGCCACCGCCGCGTCGGTGTCATAGGCGATCAGGCCGCGCGGGCGCCCGACCTTGTCCATGATCTCGTTGCAGGCGTCGATGCACAGGCCGCAATTGATGCACTCCAGCTGGGCCCCGTCGCGGATATCGATGCCCATCGGGCAGACCACGACACACTGGTTGCAGTCGATGCAGTCGCCGCGACCGTCCCAGGACTCGGCTTTCTTGTGCGGCCCGCGTGGTTCGCCGCGGTCGTAGCGATAGGTGACCTGGAACGACTGGTCGTCCAGCATGGCGCCCTGGATCCGCGGCCACGGGCACATATAGGTGCAGACCTGCTCGCGCATATGGCCGGCGAAAACGTAGGTGGTGAAGGTCAGGATGGCGCACGAGACATAGGCCGTCATTGGCGCCGTCCCGACCCAGAAGGTGCGGATCAGGTCGGGCGCGTCGTGGAAGTAGAAAATCCACGCCCCGCCGGTGCCGAAGGCCGCGCCGATCCAGACGGCGTGCTTGCCGGTCTTGCGCCACAGCTTGTTGAATGACATCGGCGCCGCGTCCAGCCGCATCCGCGCGTTGCGGTCGCCCTCGAACAGTCGCTCGATGTAGATGTAGAGGTCCGTCCACACCGTCTGGGGGCAGGCGTAGCCGCACCACAGCCGGCCGAACAGGGCGGTCACCAGAAACAGCGCCAGCGCCGAGATCACCAGCAGGCCGGTGATGAAATACACCTCCTGCGGCCACAGCTGGATCATGAAGAAGTAGAAGCGTCCGCCGTCGAAATCGACGAGCACGGCCTGGTCCGGCAGGGCGCCGGGGCGATCCCAGCGGATCCAGGGCGTGATATAGTAAATCGCCAGCATGACGATCAGCAGGGCCCATTTGATCCACCGCCAGCGGCCATGGACCAGTTTGGGATAGATCGGCACGCGAGCCTTGTAGAGGCCCTTGGGCTTCTCCTTCTCCCGCTGCCGTTCGGCGATCGAGACCGGTCCGGTCGCGTTCGAGCGATCGCGGGTGCGGTCGATGATGATGGTCATGGCGCGGGTTCGACGACTCCGGGGACCTCGGCGCCGCCGCCGGCGTTGACGTGGACGTAGACGGCCAGGGCCTTGATCACGGCGGGCGAGAAACGGCCCTCCCAGCTGGGCATGACGCCGTTGCGGCCGTTGTGGATCTGGCCGCGGATCGAGTCTCGATCAGACCCGTACAGCCATTCCCGGTCGGTCAGGTTCGGCGCCCCCTGCGCCTGGTCGCCAACGCCGGTCGGCGTGTGGCAGGCGGCGCAGTTGTCGGCATAGAGTTGCTGCGCCCGACCGACCGCGGCGGCGTCCGCGGGCCGTCCGGACAGGGCCACCACATATTCCGTCAGGTCGGATACCTGCGCCGGCGTCAGCATGTTTTCGCGACCGAAGGCCGGCATTTGCGAGGTGCGGGCCTGCGGGTGCGCCGAGCGCACGCCGACACGCAGGGTGTGTTCGATCTCTTCAAGCGAACCGCCCCACAGCCAGACATCGTCGCGGAGGTTGGGATAGCCCCGCGTCCCGCCGCCGCCCGCTCCGTGGCAGGTGGCGCAGTTGTCGCCGAAAACCGACTGGCCGACAGACAGGGCGTGCGCCTGCAGCGCGGGATCGGATTCGATCTGCTGCAGCGAGGCGGTGGCCAGCATGGCCTCGCCCCGGCCCCGTTGCACCTGCAGGGCCTGAAGCTCGCTGGCGACGTCGGCGCGGTCGGACTGCTTCAACACTCCGGGGGTATAGCCGTTCAGCCCGGGCCAGGCCGGCATCAGCACCCAGTAAACGATCGCCACCACGATGCAGCCGTAGAAGATCCACAGCCACCAGCGCGGCAGCGGGTTGTCCAGCTCCTTGATACCGTCCCACTCGTGTCCGGTCGTCTCGGTGCCGGAGTGTTCGTCGCGCTCGCGTTCAGACATCTTCGCCCTCGTCTTTCTCGAGCGGGAGGTGGGACAGCCGCTTGAAGGTCTCGCGGTGTTTGGGGCGCAGCGCATAGACGACGCCGGCGATGAAGATGGCGGCGAAATAGAGGGTGCCGCCCTGCTGGGCGAACCTCGCCACGGTCTCGTAATCGAGGCCGCTCATCGCAGGTTCTCCGGGTCTTCGGCCTGGTAGGTGCTGAAATCGACCTGGGTGCCGAGCTGCTGCAGATAGGCGATGAGGGCGTCCATCTTGGTCAGGCGCGCCGGATTGCCGTCGAAATCGCCCTGGGCCACGCGCGGTCCATAGCGGCGGCGCAGATCAGACGTCTCGCTGGCATAGGGATCGACCTGGGCGTTCAGGTCGGCCTCGGCGTTTTCGATCTGCTCGGCCGTGTATGGCACGCCGACCGCAAGCATGGCGCTCAGCTTGGCGCGGATCGCATGCACATCGAGGTCCTGCTCCGTCAGGAACCGGTAGGGCGGCATGTTGGATTCGGGCACCACCGAGCGGGGGTCGGTCAGATGTTCGACATGCCAGTCGTTGGAATATTTGTTGCCGACACGGGCCAGATCGGGACCGGTCCGCTTCGATCCCCACTGGAACGGGTGGTCGTACATGCTCTCCGCGGCCAGGCTGTAGTGGCCATAGCGTTCGACCTCATCGCGCAGGGGGCGGACCATCTGCGAGTGACAGCCGTAGCAGCCTTCGGCGATGTAGATGTCGCGGCCGGCCAGCTCGAGCGGGGTGTACGGGCGGACCCCCTCGACCTCCTCGATGGTGCTCTCGACCCAGAACAGGGGCGCGATCTCGACGATGCCGCCAATCGACACCACCACGGTGATCCCGAGGACCAGCCAGAGCGAGTGGCGTTCGAACCTGTGATGCTGTTTCCACATATGCTGATCCTCACGCGGCCGGCTGAAGGTGCGGCTCGATCGTCGTCGCCGGGACGGCCGCGCTGTTCGGCACGGACGGCATGCGGATCGTTCGCCACAGGTTGTAGGACATGATGAGCGTGCCGCTCAGGAACATCAGGCCGCCGACCGTGCGGATGACATTCTGGATATGCTTGGCGGACACCGTCTCGATGAAGCTGTTCGCGAGGAAGCCGTCGGGCGTGTACTCGCGCCACATCAGGCCTTCCATGATGCCGGAGACCCACATCGCGGTGATGTAGAGAACGATGCCGGTCGTCGCGATCCAGAAATGCCATTCGACGAGGGCGTTGGAGTACAGCCGGTCCTTCTTCCACAGCCACGGGACCATGCAGTAGATGGCGCCGAAGCTGATGAAGCCGACCCAGCCCAGGGCGCCGGAGTGGACGTGGCCGATGGTCCAGTCGGTGTAGTGCGACAGGGCGTTGACCGTCCGGATGGACATCAGCGGGCCCTCGAAGGTCGACATGCCGTAGAAGGCGATGGCCACGACCATCATGCGGACGACCGGGTCGGTGCGCAGCTTGTCCCACGCCCCCGACAGGGTCATCAGGCCGTTGATCATCCCGCCCCAGGACGGCATCCACAGCATGATCGAGAAGGTCATGCCCAGGGTCTGCGCCCACTGCGGCAGGGCCGTGTAGTGCAGGTGGTGCGGCCCGGCCCAGATGTAGATGAAGATCAGCGACCAGAAGTGGACGATCGACAGGCGATACGAATAGACCGGCCGCTCGACCCGCTTGGGCACGAAATAGTACATCATCGCCAGGAAGCCGGCGGTCAGGAAGAAGCCGACGGCGTTGTGGCCGTACCACCACTGGACCAGCGCATCCTGCACCCCGCCGAAGGCCGAATAGCTGCGCGCCTCCAGCAGCCCCACGGGCACGGCGGCGTTGTTGACCAGGTGCAGCAGGGCGACGGTGACGATGAAGGCCAGGTAGAACCAGTTGGCCACATAGATGTGCGGCTCTTTCCGCTTCCAGATCGTGCCGAGGAACACGAACAGATAGGCGACCCAGACGATGGTCAGCCAGATGTCGACGTACCATTCCGGCTCGGCGTATTCGCGCGACTGGGTGATGCCCGAGACGTAGCCGGTGGCGGCCAGGACGATGAACAGCTGGTAGCCCCAGAAGACGAACCAGGGCCAGATCCCGCCGGCCAGCCGCGCCTTGCAGGTGCGCTGCACGACCCAGAAGGAGGTGCAGATCAGGGCGTTGCCGCCGAAGGCGAAGATGACGCCCGAGGTATGCAGCGGGCGCAGCCGGCCGAAATTCAGCCAGCCATGCTCCGGGAAATAAAAGATCTCCGGCCATGAAAGCTGGGCGGCGATGAACACACCGACGGTCATGCCGATGACGCCCCAGAACATGGTGGCGATGACGCCGGCGCGGATGACGCCGTCCTCGTAGCGTTTGGGGTCCGACCGGAACCGGCCGTGGGCGACGCCGATGGTCATGGCGCTCAGCGCGAGCACCGAGGCGGCCATCAGTATGTAGCCGTGAAACCGGAATGCGGCGTCGTCGGTCAGCCCGGTCGCCAGCAGCGCGAGGACTGCGGCGATCCCGAGGAACAGAAACAGGGCGACGACGTCCGATGGGGTATCGGATTCGGGCGTGGCGGTAATCGGCATTCGGATGGGCCCCTCGAGCAGAGGCCCTCTCCGTGCCCGGACCCTGCCGCGGCCGCCTTGCGCTGGCGCAAAGCTCGTGAGGCATTTTTCGGGTCCCTTGCGTCAGGGAGACCTGAGATGAAGATGCAAGACATTCACGAGCGGAAGATCCTGGGCGGCGCCCTGGTCATCCTCGGCCTTTCGCTGGGAGGCGCGGCTGCAGTCGCGAGCCTGCTCGCGCTCGACCACATGGCGATGACCGCCGCCATGTGCGGCCCCACCCTGGGGCATTGCGTGCGCTGTGTGGCGGCCGCAAGCCTGTGGGTCGCGGCGCTGGGAACAGCCGGATCCGGCCTTTTTCTGCTCAGGCCCCGGCCGGCGCTTCTGCAGACGGCCTGACCCCGGAGGTCAGGCCTGCCGAGCCAGGGCCTTGCGGGCAGCCGTCAGCAGGGCGTCCGTCAGGAGTGGCTTTTCGATGATCGGCACCCCGGCCGCCGTCGCGCGTGCGCGCAAGACCGCCCGCGGATTGGTCGTGATCAGGATCGCCGGCAGGCGAACGCCCATGGCGCGCAGACGCTCCAGAAGCGTCAGACCGTCCATGCCGCGCAGATTATGGTCCAGGATCAGGCAACCCGTTTGCGGAAGATCACCGGCGGCGAGCAGGCTTTCACCATCGCGAAAGCTGCGCACCTCAAGGCCTTCCAGATCGAACGAGAACTGCATTGCATGACTCACCGCCGGGTCGTCATCCACCAGGATGACGCTCGGGCGCGCCGGCTCGCTGACAGTCCTTGCCGTCACGCGCACAGACCCTCGAGTCGGTGACGCTGCAGCAAGCGCACATGGCGGGACGACCGGGCCTCCACCATGCCCTGGGCCTGAAGGTGGGACAGGGTGCGCGAGACCGTATGGATGGTCAGGCCGACGTGATCCGCGATGTCCTGACGGGTCATCGGCAGATCGATGATTGTCGGCCGACCCATCCGGTCATCAAAATCCAGAAGGAAGGCGGCGACCCGCTCGGTGGCGCCCTGACGAGCCAGGATGAGGGCGTGGTCCTCACTGCGACGGAAGGCGCCGACGGTGACCTGCCACAGCGCCCGGGCCAGACCGACGTCCGTCGCCGCTCGCCCCGCCAGTTCCGTCCGCTCCATGGCCAGCGCATCGACGCGGCTGAGCGCTTCCGTTGTGGTCGCGTGTTCCACGCCGGCTTCAAGGCCCAGAAAATCGCCGGGCAGATGAAAACCGGTCACCTGTCGGCGACCGTCGCTCAGCAGGCGGTAGCTGATCACCGCGCCTTTCAGCAGCCGGTACACGAGTCTCACCGCGTCCCCCTGCCGGAACAGCAGCTCGCCCGGCGCGAAGGGCGAGCGCGGGGCCGCCGTGGCGGTGGCGAAGGCGCCGCACAGATCGCATGCCGTCGCCGCTGCGGGCGCTCGGGCGGCCGCTTCCGGAAGGTCACGGTAGCTAAGAGCGGACATGCGAGACTCCAGGCAAATTTGGTGTCTCAACCTAGGTCCCCGCTGCCTGAGCGAATATTCGGGACTGCCCCCTAGGGGATTCCCCGTACCCGCCGTTTCGGCGCCTCAGACCGCCCGGGCGTGGCGACGGGCGACGGCCGGCGCATGACCATCGAAACACGCCGCCACGACGCGCATCAGCCGATAGGCTTCCGCCGGAATGGTCACTCTTCGATCCTCAACCCTGCTCAGCCCGTCCGCCTCCAGCGCGGCGGCCGCGGCCACCGCCGGATCCAGGGCGTCCAGGGGGAAGCCTCGGCTCACACAGACGGCGCCGACATCGACGGTCAGGTCGCACATCAGCCGTTCGATCACGGCGGCGCGAAGGTCGTCTTCGGCGGTGACTCCGAGACGGCGCGCCACCGGCAACAGGCCCGCCTCGACGGCGCGGCCCCAAACGTCGGTCGCGGCGGCGTTCTGGACAAAGCCTCCGCCGAAGCGGCCGATCGACGACGGTCCCACAGGGATCAGCACCGGGGCCGGATCGGTCGTATAGCCCTGGAAATTCCGGCGCAGGGTTCCCGAGGCGGCGGCCGAGGCCAGGGTGTCGTCCGGCAGGGCGTAGTGATCCAGGCCGATCCTCAGATAGCCCGCCGACCGCAGGACGGCGTCCGCGGCCTCGGCCTGTTCCCAGCGACCATCGCCATCGGCGAGATCAGCCTCCTTGATCATCACCTGATGTTTTTTCATCCAGGGTACATGGGCGTAGCCGAACACGGCCACCCGGTCCGGCCTGAGCGTCACCGCCGCCTCGGTCGTGGCCGTCACATTCTCGGGCGTCTGGCCGGGAAGGCCGTACATCAGGTCGAAATTGATCGCCGCGACCCCGACCTTGCGCAACCGGTCGCTGGCGGCGGCGACGAGATCGAATGGCTGGATGCGGTTGACCCGGGCCTGCACGTCCGGGTCGAACGTTTGCACCCCGAGGCTGGCGCGGGTCACGCCCGCCTCCCCCGCCGCATCGATGAAGGCGTCGGACAACATGCCGGGGTCCAGTTCGGCCGCCACCTCGGCGCCGGGTCGCAGGATCAGGCGATCCGCCATGTGACGGACGAGAACGATGAAATCCTCAGGGGACAGGGCGTTCGGGCTGCCGCCGCCGAAATGCAGATGGGCGGTCCCGGCGTGTGGCGCGATCGCTCCCGCCCAGAGATCGACCTCCTGTTTCAGGATTTCGAAGAAGGCGCGTACCCGGTCGTAGTCATGGACGACGCTGGTGTGGCAGCCGCAGTACCAGCAAAGCCGCCTGCAGAAGGGTACGTGAACATAGGCCGAGATCGTCTCGTCAGGTCTTGTCGAACTCAACCACCCTCGTACTTCCGCCTCCCCGGCGGCGGGTTCAAACGCCACCGCCGTCGGATAGCTGGTGTAGCGCGGCAGGTTGCGTGCGGCGTGGGATCGCCACCTCTCGGGCAGGGAACGGTGCGACATGGGAGAATCCGTCCGGGGTCGCCGTTACGCCGCGGCCTTCCAGATGGGCTGGAGCTCGACATGTTCCGGGCACGGCGAGACCGGGATCGGCGCGGCGCCGGCCAGTTCGTTGGCGAAGCCATGGTTGACGTCGCGGTGATGGGCCTCATCGGCGCGGACCACCAGAACCACGTCGCGCAGGGTCGCGTCGGCTGGCAGGTTCCAGTAGCGGAGGGCGATCGCCGGCGCGGCCACGTTCGGGCTGCGCCCGTCGTCGATCTCGGCCAGATAGTGGGTGTAGCTGATGACGGCTTCTTCCTCGAAATAGCCGACTACCCGGTGCGCGGTCTTCGCCGACACCAGATAGAGGCCGAAGAAGAACAGGTAGAAGACCCACTGCACGGCGATGACCATGAAGCGTTCGAACAGGGTCGGCTGCGCCACCTCGATGAAGGTCATCAGGTGCATCCGCTCGTTCTCGGCCTCGTCCATCAGGGTGCGGATCCAGCCGTTGTCATCCTTCATCCGGCGCAGGGCCTTCAGGTGATTCAGGGTGGCCCCGACCATGCCGGGCACAGCGGCGACCGTCTCAAGCACCACGGCGCGGTGGCCGTAACGTTTGGCGAAGAAGGTGTCGGCGAAGAAGCGCAGGGCCTTGACGAAACCGAAGGCGATCCGGTCCGACAGGCCTTTCGGCGCGTGGTGGACGGACAGATCGACGAGGGGAGCGGTCATGGCGGAATCCGTATGCGGGGTGAACTGGGGCCGGCGGCCCGATCGCCGGTTGAGTAGCCAGCGCCCGCCACTGGCGAAATCCGGGAGTTTCACCTACGGAATGTTGCGGAGGCGAGCATGACCATCATTGCGGAGGACCCGCAGGGAACTCCGACCCCCTGGACCTGGATGCTGGCGACACGGCACACCGGCTTCGGCCTGGCGGCGGCCGTGATCGGCGCCGCGGGGGGTCTGGGCCTGCGTTTCGCCATGGAGCCCTCGCTGGAGGGCCGGCTGACGCTTCTGTATTTCGTTCCCGCCATCGTGGTGGCCGCGGCCCTGGGCGGCGCCGTTCCAGGCCTGGCGGCGACGGTGCTGGGCCTCGCCTGCGGCCTCTACGTCACCTGGTCGGCCGGCGTGCTGGTCGGGGGCGATACGATCAACATCATCCTCTTCCTGTTGCTGGGCGCGGTGGTCAGCGCCGGCGGCGAGGCGTTCCAGATCATGCGGTCCCGCGCCGCGGCGGTGAACCGCGATCTGCGCGCGCGGGAAGCACACCTCCAGTCCATCCTCGCCACCGTGCCCGACGCCATGGTGGTCATCACCGAGCGTGGGACCATGCAGTCCTTCTCTCCGACGGCCGAGCGTCTGTTCGGCTGGAGCGCCGCCGAGGCGATCGGACAGAATGTGAGCATGCTGATGCCCGGACCCTATCGGGAACAGCATGACGGCTACCTCGACCGCTATCTGACCACCGGAGAGCGACGGATCATCGGCTTTGGCCGCGTCGTGGTCGGCGAACGCAAGGACGGCTCCACCTTCCCCATGGAGCTGGCGGTCGGGGAGATGAGCTCGGGCGAGCAGCGCTTCTTCACCGGCTTCGTCCGCGATCTGAGCGAACGTCAGCAGACGGAGCAACGGCTGCAGGAGCTGCAGTCCGAGCTGGTCCACATTTCGCGCCTCACGGCGATGGGCGAGATGGCGTCTGCCCTGGCCCACGAATTGAACCAGCCTCTGTCGGCCATGGCCAATTATCTGAAGGGTTCGCTTCGCCTGCTGGACGCGGAAACGATCGCGCGGGAGCGTCTCCGCGACGCCATCCAGAAGGCCGGCGAACAGGCGCTGAGAGCCGGAGAAATCATCCGCCGCCTGCGGGATTTCGTCGCCCGCGGCGAGACAGAAAGGCGGGTGGAGAGCCTGCCCAAGCTGATTGAGGAAGCCAGCGCCCTGGCCCTGGTCGGGGCGAAGGAACACGGCGTCCGGGTGCTGTTCCGGTTCTCGCCGGAGGTCGACCTCGTGCTCGCCGACAAGGTCCAGATCCAGCAGGTCGTGCTGAACCTGATCCGTAACGCGATCGAGGCGATGGAAGGCTCGACAAGCCGGATTCTCGAGGTGCGCCTTGACCCCGTCGATGACGATCTCGCCCAGGTCACCGTCGTCGACACGGGCTCGGGCATCAGCCCCGACATCGCCGACCAGCTGTTCCAGCCGTTCGTCACCACCAAGCGGACCGGCATGGGCGTGGGCCTGTCGATCTCACGGACGATCATCGAGTCGCACAGCGGTCGCATCTGGGTTGAACAAAATCCCGGCGGCGGCACCCGGTTTTGCTTTACGCTGCGTTCTGTAGGCGAGGAGGAACTTTACGATGGCGAATGAGCCCATCGTCCATGTGGTGGACGACGATCCCGCGATCCGGGACTCGCTGGCCTTCCTTCTGGATACGGCGGATCTGGTCTCAAGAACCTATGAATCGGCGGCCGAGCTGCTGGCCGAGGCGAACAGCCTGGCCCCCGGCTGCATCGTCACCGACGTGCGCATGCCGGACATGAACGGACTGGAGATGGTCCGTCGACTGTCGGAGATGGGCATACGTCATCCTGTCATCGTCATGACCGGACACGCCGACGTACCGCTGGCCATCGAAGCCGTCCGCGCCGGGGTCAAGGACTTCATCGAAAAGCCCTTCGACGACGAAGCCCTGCTGTCTTCGATCCGCTCCGCCCTGGCCGACCAGATCGGAACGGCTGAGCGCGACGGACACGACGCCGAGGTGCGCGACCGCCTCGCCTCCCTGTCCACACGGGAGCGCCAGGTGCTTGAGGGTCTGGTCGCCGGTCAGGCCAACAAGGTCATCGCCTTTGACCTCGAGATCAGCCCCCGCACGGTCGAGGTCTATCGCGCCAACGTCATGACAAAGATGCAGGCCCGCAGCCTGTCGGAACTTGTCCGTATGACCATTCTGGCCCGGTAGGCGAGACGGCTCAGGGGTTTACCGGAGGTGACCCCGGCCCCCGGGAGTGGGACGAGGAAGGATCATTCACTGCGGGTTCCCTCCTGATGTTCGACTACAAGGCCGCATTCGGGACCGCCGTGGAGCAGGTCAAGGGCGAGGGGCGCTATCGCGTCTTCGCCGACCTCAAGCGCGTGCGCGGCCAGTTTCCCAGGGCGATCCGCCGCCGCGAGGACGGGTCGGAGCAGGACGTGATCGTCTGGTGCTCCAACGACTATCTGGGCATGGGCCAGCATCCGGCGGTGCTGGACGCCATGCAGGCCGAGATCGACGAAGTCGGGGCCGGCGCCGGCGGCACCCGCAACATCTCCGGCACCACCCGCTCGGCGGTCGACCTCGAGGCCGAACTGGCCAGCTGGCACCGGAAGGAGGCGGCGCTGCTGTTCACCTCCGGCTATGTCGCCAACGAGGCGACCCTGACCACGCTGCAGCGCATCCTGCCGGGACTGATCGTCTTCTCCGACAGCCTCAACCACGCCTCGATGATCGCCGGCATCCGCAACGGCGGCTGCGAGCGGCACATCTTCGCGCACAACGATCTGGAACACCTTGAGGCCCTGCTGGCCGCCGCGCCGGCGGACGCGCCCAAGCTGATCGCCTTCGAGAGCGTCTATTCCATGGACGGCGACATCGCCGACCTGGCCGGCACCATCGCCCTGGCCCGGAAATACAACGCCCTGACCTATCTCGATGAAGTCCATGCGGTCGGCCTCTATGGCGCGACCGGCGCGGGCGTGGCCGAGCGCGACGGGGTGCTGGACGGGATCGACATCGTCGAATGCACCCTCGGCAAGGCCATCGGCGTCATGGG
The DNA here is from genome assembly GCA_018826515.1 of Alphaproteobacteria bacterium. Lineage (GTDB taxonomy): Bacteria > Pseudomonadota > Alphaproteobacteria > Caulobacterales > Caulobacteraceae > Brevundimonas. The sequence goes on along the minus strand of JAHKAM010000006.1, from coordinate 285 downwards.
CGGCTATATCGCCGCCGATGCGGTGATCATCGACGCGGTGCGCAGCTGGGCCTCGGGCTTCATCTTCACCACCAGCCTGCCGCCGGCGCTGACGGCGGGGGCCCTGGCCTCGGTGCGGCATCTGAAGGCTCATCCGGAACTGCGCGAGGCCCATCAGGAGCGGGCCGCGACGCTGAAGGCCCGGTTCGCCGCCGCCGGCATTCCGGTGATGGACTCGGTCAGCCACATCGTGCCGGTGTTCGTCGGCGATCCGGTCCACACCAAGATGATCTCGGACATGCTGCT
>JAHKAM010000042.1 GCA_018826515.1 Alphaproteobacteria bacterium | reverse complement strand
GGTGGCTATGTCGGAGGTTCCCCACCCGATCCCATTCCGAACTCGGTCGTTAAGGCCTCCAGAGCCGATGGTACTTCGTCTCAAGGCGCGGGAGAGTAGGTCGCCGCCGGGTCTACCAGACGGATATATGATTGTGTCTTCTCGAACAGCTCTTCCTTTACAACGCCGCTCTTGCCGCGGGATGGAGCAGCCCGGTAGCTCGTCAGGCTCATAACCTGAAGGTCGCAGGTTCAAATCCTGCTCCCGCACCCAAGATCTGAAAGCCCCGCCCGGTTCACCGGCGGGGCTTTTTGCTGTTCTGCGGTCCGCGGCGATGGAGCAGCCCGTTCGCCTCGCCGTATATGGCTCGGCTCACCTCATCAGGCTCATAACCTGAAGGTCGCAGGTTCAAATCCTGCTCCCGCACCCAAGATCTGAAAGCCCCGCCCGGTTCGCCGGCGGGGCTTTTTGCTGTTTGGCCCCCTTCCTGACCGCGAGTTCATGATCGACGCCTCAATCCCGCCTCGTTTCGCTACAAGTGTAGCGCTACAAATGTAGTGCGTCATTCGGGAGCTCCCATGATCGAAACCCTGCCGAGACGCGAACGCGAGGTCTTTGAGGTTCTGTGCCGTCTCGAGGAGGGGACGACGGGGGCCGTTCGCGCGGCCATGACCGGCGCACTCAGCGATTCCGCCGTCCGCACCCTGCTGGCGCGGCTGGAGACCAAGGGGCTGGTGGGACGGCGGACGGCCGAGGATGGTCTTGTGTATCGCCCGACCCAGCGCCCGCAGGCGCTGGCGGCCGGAGCGCTGCGCCGGACCGTCGACACCTTCTTCGCCGGATCGGCGGTGTCGGCGGCGACAGCCCTTCTGGGCCTGACCCAGAAGTTGAAGCCGGAGGAGATCGCGGCGCTGGAACGGGCGATCGAGCAGGCGCGGGAGCGCGGTTCGTGAGCGCCGCCCTGGTGCTCGAACTGCTGGTCAAGTCCGGGCTGATCGCCGGCGCGGGGCTGACGCTGGCCGCCGCGCTCCACTTCCGGCCCGCGACGGACCGCGTCGATGTCCTGCGCGCGACGGTCTGTCTGCTGATCCTGCTGCCGCTGGTCATGGCGACGGCGCCGGCCCTGTCGGTGGCCCTGCTTCCGCCGGTCGAGACCGCGGGCTCCGGACCCGCGCCCGTGCCGGTCGTCTGGGCCGGCGCGGTCGAGCCGGTCGAGGGCGTCGCCGTGTCCGGGTCCATCCTCCGTCCGTCGCTGGGCGATTTCGCCCTGATGATCTGGGCCATGGGACTCGTGCTGGTGCTCGGCCGGTTCGCCCTCGGCGTCTGGACCCTGGGGCGCTGGACGCGGCGCGGTCGCGCTGTGAGCGCCCCGGCCTGGAACGCCGCGCTGGAGCGTTTGGCGCCGGGGCGGCGGCCGCGACTGATTTCATCATCCGCCGTCGGCGCGCCGCTGAGCTGGGGCGTTCCGCCCGGTGTGGTGCTGATCGGTGAGGACCAGCTGGCCCGACCTGAAGCCGCCTGCGCGGTCCTGGCCCATGAACTGGCCCATCTGAAGCGCGGCGACTGGATCTTTCTGGTCCTGTCGCGGCTCGCCCTGGGCCTGTTCTGGTTCAACCCGCTGGTCTGGATGGTCCACGCCGCCCTGTCGGCCCGCAGCGAGGAGGCGGCGGACGCCCTCGCGCTCGGCGAGATCGACCGCGACGCCTACGCCCGCGCCCTGGTCGATCTCGCCTCTGACTTCACCCCGCCCGCCGCCCTCGGGATGGCGGGACCCGTCGAAACCCTCACCCGAAGGATCGCCTGCATCATGAAGACCTCCGCTCCGCTTCGCCGCCGGCCGCTGGCCATGGCCCTGACCGTCGGCGCCCTGATCGGCGTCGCCACCCCGATCGCCGCGCTGGAACTGACGCCGCGCGCCCCGACCGCGTCCCAGGCGCCGGGCGCCCCGATGGCGGGGCCGGCTTCGGCCGACTCTGCCGGAGCGGCCGACGCCGTCGCCCCGGTCGCGCCGGTCGCGACTTCTGACCGGGTTGATGCGGTCGCGGAGGTCGCGCCGTTCGCACCCGCAGCCTTCGACGGCGGCTGGTTCGTGGGGCAGGAGGCCTATGCGCCGCCGCCGCCGCCGCCGTTGCCGCCCCTGCCGCCCGCGCCGCCGGCTCCCTACGCCGCGGTGGCG
>JAHKAM010000041.1 GCA_018826515.1 Alphaproteobacteria bacterium | reverse complement strand
GGTGGCTGACGCTCCTCGCCACGGATCGGCCCATCACCAATCACCAATCACCAACCACCAACCACCAACCACCCCTCCGCGACCGGGAGAAGACAAGTCGCCTCCCCCGCGCTAAACCGCCGCCGAACCTTCAGGAGCCCCGCCCATGACCGTCGCCGCCCGCCTCGCCGAACTCGGCATCACCCTGCCGGAACCCGCCAAGGCGGTGGCCAACTATGTGCCGTACGTCCAGACCGGCAACCTGGTCCACATCTCGGGCCAGCTGTCGAACGACGCCGCGGGCGGCCTCAAGGGCACGGTCGGCGCCGACGTCTCGCCGGAGGACGCCGCAAAAGGCGCCCGCATGTGCGGCGTCAATCTGCTGGCCCAGATCTCGGCCGCCTGCGACGGCGACCTCGAACGCGTCGTCCGCATCGTCAAACTGGGCGGCTTCGTCCAGGCCGCCGGCGACTTCACCGCCATTCCCGCCGTCATCAACGGCTGCTCGGACCTGATGGTCGAGGTCTTCGGCGACAAGGGCCGTCACGCCCGCTCCGCCGTCGGCGTCTACAAACTCCCCCTCGGCTTCGCCGTCGAGGTCGACGCCATCGTCGAGGTGCGGTGATCCGTCTCCTCCCTGTCGCGAAGCGATGGGGAGGTGGCGCGGCGCGCCTTCGCGCCGTGACGGAGGGGTTGTGTCCGTCGCACGACTGCGACGCCGCCGCCTACCCCTCCACCGCTTCGCGGTCCCCCTCCCCATCTCCGATGGGGAGGAGACGGTGATCCACGTCCACAACACCATCGCCGACATAGGCCGCGAGGCCTGGGACGCCTGCGCGTCTTCCTCCGGCGACCCCTTCCTCAGCTTCGACTTCCTCGACGCCTGCGAGGCCTCCGGCAGCGCCGTCCCGCAGCAGGGCTGGGCCGGCCGCCACCTCTCCCTGCGCGACGACACCGGCGCCGTCCTCGGCGTCATGCCCCTCTGGCTCAAGGGCCACAGCCAGGGCGAATACGTCTTCGACCACAGCTGGGCCGACGCCTACGAACGGGCGGGCGGGCGCTACTATCCCAAGCTGCTGTCCGCCGTCCCCTTCACCCCCGTCACCGGGCCCCGCTTCCTCGCCCACCCCGACGCCAACGCCCCCACCGTGCGCCAGGCCCTGCTGCAGGGCGCGATCGCCCTGACCGAACGGCTCGGCGTGTCCTCCCTGCACGTCAACTTTCCAACCCGCGACGACTGGACCGCCATGGGCGCGGCCGGCCTGCTTCAGCGGCAGGACATGCAGTACGTCTGGCGCAACGACGGCTATGCGACCTTCGACGCCTTCCTCGCCGCCCTGTCCTCCAACCGGCGCAAGACCATCCGCCGCGAACGGCGCGAGGCGCAGGCCGGCCTCGACATCCGCGTCCTCACCGGCGCCGACATCACGGAGGCCCACTGGGACGCCTTCTTCGGCTTCTACATGGACACCGGCGCCCGCAAATGGGGCCGGCCCTATCTGACGCGCGACTTCTTCACCCGCCTCGGCGCGACCATGGCCGACCGCATCGCCCTGGTCATGGCCTTCCGCGACGATGTCGCCATCGCCGGCGCCCTCAACCTGATCGGCCGCGACGCCCTGTACGGCCGCCAGTGGGGCGCGCTGGAGGAGGTCCCCTTCCTCCATTTCGAGCTCTGCTATTATCAGGCCATCGAGTTCGCGATCTCGCGGGGCCTGTCGCGCGTCGAGGCCGGGGCCCAGGGCGAGCACAAGATCGCCCGCGGCTATCTGCCGTCGCCGGTCTATTCGGCCCATTTCATCGCCGACCCGGCTCTGCGCGAGCCGGTGGCCCGCTATCTCGAGGGCGAACGGCCGGCGGTGGAGGCGGAGATCGCGGTCATGACCGACGAATTGTCGCCCTTCCGGAAGGGCGTCCAGTGACTCAGTCGGCGCGCCGCGATCCGTCGCCGATGAACCAGCCGGCGATCCAGCTGACCACGCCGGTGACGATGGCCGCGCCTATGCCCGCCCACAGGCCGTCGACCACGAACCCGTCCAGCAGCCAGGCCACCAGGCCGATCACCGCGGCGTTCACCACCAGCAGGAACAGGCCGAAGGTGATGATCGTCAGGGGAAAGGTCACGACGGTCAGGATCGGCCGCACGATGGCGTTGGCCACGCCCAGCAGGATCGCCGCCAGCAACAGCGTCGTGCTGTCGTTGAACCCCACCCCCGGCACGATCCGCTCCGCCAGCCACAGGGCGAGGCAGGTGACGAGAAACTGGACGATAAACCGCAGCATGGCCGACTCCCTTTTGACCGGAACCCTATCCCCTCTTCCCGCCGCAGTCGCTAGCCTGATCTGAACGCGTCCGGAGACCCCCATGACCCTGAAAGCCCCCTACGACCCCGACAACATCTTCGCCCGCATCCTGCGCGGCGACATCCCCTCGGTGACGGTCTGGGAGGACGATCACGTCCTCGCCTTCATGGACGTCTTCCCCCAGTCCGAGGGGCATGTGCTGGTGATCTCCAAAACATCGACCGCCCGCACCCTGCTGGAGATCGAGCCTGACGCCCTCGCCCGGCTGACCGCCGCCGTCCAGCGCACCGCCCGCGCCGTCGAAAAGGCCCTGTCGCCCGAAGGCTTGCAGATCCTCCAGTACAACGGCGAGGCCGGCGGCCAGACGGTCTTTCACCTGCATTTCCACATCGTCCCGCGCTGGGCCGAACGCCCGATGAAGGGCCACGGCCACGCCCCCATGGCGGAACCGGAAGCCCTCCGCACCCTCGCCGACCGGATCGCCGCGGCGCTGACCTAGTCGGCCCGGAACTGCAGTTCGGCCAGCCGGGCGTAGAGGCCGCCCTGGGCCATCAACGACTGGTGCGTGCCCTCCTGCACGACCTTGCCGTCCTCCATCACCACGATCCGGTCGGCGCGCAGCACGGTCGCCAGACGGTGGGCGATGACGATGGTGGTCCGGTCCTGCATGGCCAGGTCCAGCGCCGTCTGCACCAGCCGCTCGTTCTCGGCGTCCAGCGCCGAGGTCGCCTCGTCCAGCAGCAGGATGGGCGCGTCCCGCACCAGGGCCCGGGCGATGGCCATCCGCTGGCGCTGACCGCCCGACAGGCTCTTGCCGCGTTCGCCCAAGGGCGTGTCGAACCCCTGGGGCAGGGCCTCGACGAAGCCCAGGGCCTGGGCCTCCTCGGCGGCCTCGCGCACCGCCTCGTCAGACGCGGCGTCGCGACCGAAGCGGATGTTCTCGCTGGCCGACCCCGAGAACAGCGGCGCCTCCTGCGACACCCAGGCGAAACGTCCGCGCACCGCCACGGGATCGGCGGCCCGCACGTCCACCCCGTCCACCGAAACAATCCCCGACTGCGGGTCATAGAACCGCAGCAACAGCCGGAAGACCGTGCTCTTGCCCGCACCCGACGGCCCCACCAGAGCCACCGTTTCGCCCGGCCTGACCGTCAGCGAAAAGCCCTTCAACGCCGGCAGGTCCGGCCGTCCCGGATAGGAGAACTGCACCGCCGACATCGACACCTCGCCCGTCGGCGGCTCGGGAAGAACCACCGGCGTCTCCGGCGGACGAATGGCCGCCTCGCTGCGCATCAGTTCGTCGATCCGCTCCATGGCGCCCGCCGCCTTCTGCACATCGCCCCAGCTCTCGCCCAGCGCCCCGACCGCGCCGGCCACAAACACGGCAAGCAGGACGAACTGCAGCAGCGCGCCCGGCGTCATCCGGCCGGCGATCACGTCCTGCGCGCCCAGCCACAGCACCAGGGTCACGCCGCCGAACATCACCACGATGACCATGGCGGTCATCAGGGCCCGCGCCTTCATCCGCACCAGCGATACCCCGAACGCGGCCTCGACCGCCGCGCCGAAGCGGGCGATGGCGCTGGCCTCGCGGCCGAAGGCCTGGACCGTCTCGATGGCGTCGACGCTCTCGCCGGCGAAGCCGACGGCATTGGCGAACCGGTCCTGCGAGGCCACGGTCAGCTTGCGCACCGTGCGGCCGAACAGGAAGATCGGCCCCAGCAGCACCGGCACCACCAGCAGCACGAGTCCGGTCAGTTTCGGGCTCACCACGAACAGCAGCGCCGTCCCCCCGATCAGGGTCAGGAAATTGCGCAGGGCGAACGACACCGAGGTGGTCAACAGGGTTTCAACCAGGGCGATGTCCGTGGTCAGGCGCGACAGCACCTCCCCGGTCCGCATCGAGGCGTAGAAGGAGGGGTCGAGCGTCAGAATGCGCCCGAACAGCCCCTTGCGCAGGTCGGCCACGACCCGCTCCCCGGTCTTGGTGACGAAATAGTAGCGGACCGCCGTGGCCAACCCCAGGAACAGGGCGTTGGCCCCCAGCAACAGGAACCAAACGTTCAGCTGCGCCCCGCCGTTCTCGAATCCTTTGTCGATCGCGCCCCGGGCCGCGGCCGTCAGCCCCAGCGAGGCCGCAGTGGACAGGATCAGCCAGACGGCGGCCATGGCCATATGACCCTTGTGTCGCATGGCATAGGGGAACAGCCGGGCCAGCGGCCGGACATCGCGGCGGCGCTCCCGCCGTTGACCCGCCTCGCCCATCTGTTCGGCCAGCAGGGCTCCGGCGCCCGGCCGTCCGCGGATATCGGCGGCGGCGGCGTCTGGATAGGCGGTTGCATCTGTCATGGCGCGCGCCTCTTGCCCCGGAACGGCCCCCGGTGTAAACGCCGCCGCTCATTCCCGCCCCAGATGGCGGGATTTCTCATTTTCGCGCTCCGACGGTCGGCATCGTCATCGCGCAGAGACCGGACCAGGACCATGAAGGCGGATACGCACCCCGACTACCACTTCATCACCGTGACGATGACGGATGGCACCAGCTACCAGACGCGCTCGACCTACCAGAAGGAAGGCGCCGTGCTGAACCTGGACATCGATCCGCTGACCCACCCGGCCTGGACGGGCGGCAACGCCCACCTGATGGACCGCGGCGGCCGCGTTTCGCGCTTCAACAACAAGTTCGCCGGCTTCATCAAGAAGTAGGCGGCTCCGCGGGCCGGGCTTTCGGGCCACACCCGCCGGCAAGATGACGGCAAAGGCGCCGGTCCACGGGACCGGCGCCTTTCTGTTTGCCCGGAACGCCGATAACATGACGGCGTTGGCTTCGGGGGCGTGGACGTAGGGTCCCGTGTCGAAGCGGGCCAAGAGACCTTGACGATGAATCGACGGCAACTGGGACTTGGCGCGGCCGTATCAGCGGTGGCGTCGGCCATCGGCCTTAAGGCCGGGGCGCAGACACGCGACCCGGGCGCTGTCGCCTTCTATGACAGCTTCAACGACCAGTTGGCGCGACTGCCGGCGACGATCCAGCCCGACGTCCGCGCCTTCTACGAGATGAACGGCTGGCGTCCGGTCTGGACCCCCGAGCGCCTGCGTGCGCTGCAGACCGCCGCCGCCCGGGCCGAACGCCATGGCCTGTCCCCGATCGACTATTTCGATTTCGACGCCCTCGCCGCGTCCGACGCCGCCGAGATGCGCACCACCGCGGCCGCCATGGGGTATGGCCGCGTGCTCGCCGAGGGCCGGGTCCGCCCCGAGACCGTCGAGGATCTGTGGGAGATGCAGAAGAACCGCGTCGATCTGCCCTTCGGGCTGAACGACGCCCTTGCCCAGGACCGCCTGGTGGACTGGTTCGAGGGGTTGGCCCCGACCGACATCGGCTATTCGAACCTTTCGGCCGGCTATATCCGCTATCGCCGCCTGATCCGCGACGGCGGCTGGCCGACCTTCCGTCAGGGTCCGACCATCGAGCCGGGCATGAGCGACGCCCGGATTCCCGCGCTGATCCAGCGTCTGGTGGCCGAAGGCGATCTCCCCGCCGCCGATGGCGCGCGGCTGGGCGCCATGGGCATCGTCTACGGCCCCGAGATCGAAACCGCGGTTCGCGGCTTCCAGACCCGTCACGGTCTCGCGGCTGACGGCCGCATCGGCACCGGAACCCAGCGTTCGCTCTCAGCTTCGGCCGAGGACCGGGCCCGCCAGATCGCGCTCAACCTGGAACGCCGCCGCTGGCTGAAGCGCGAGCTCGCGCCCGAGCGGATCGAGGTCAACACCGCCGCGGCCATCATGGTCTACTGGAAGGACGGTCGTCCGGTTCATTCCAATCGGGTCGTCGTCGGCACCGCCGCCAACCAGACGCCCAGCCTCGAGAAGCCCTTCGCCTCGGTGGTCGCCAACCCGCCGTGGTATGTGCCCGCCAGCATCGCCCGCAACGAGATCCTGCCGCGCGGCCCCGGCTATCTGGCCAGCCAGAATATGTACATCCAGAACGGCACGGTCATCCAGCGCGCCGGCCCGACCGCCGCGCTCGGCTATGTGAAGTTCGAACTGCGGGACAGCTACGCCATCTTCCTGCACGACACGCCGTCGAAAGCCGCCTTCAATCTCGCCTTCCGGCACCGGTCACACGGCTGCGTCCGCGTCCAGAACGCGGTCGAGTTCGCCCGTCTGCTTCTGTCGCCCGACCCCGCCCTGCTGGAGCAGTTCGACGCCGCCCAGGACAGCCGCCAGACGCGGCGCATCCAGACCGGCCGCGAGATCACCGTCCGCCTGCTGTACTGGACGGCCTTCGTCGACGGCCAGGGCCGGGTCGCCTTCCGCGAGGACGTCTACAGCCGCGACGAAAAGCTGGCCGCCGCGCTCGGCATCGCCGTCAGCCTGCCTCGCCCCGTCGACGACGGCACGCGGGTCGCGACCGACGTCGGGCCGTAGGGCTCGGATCAGGTTCGAAACGCCGCCGTCAACCGGTCCAGCTGGCTCTGGACAGGATTGACCGCGTCCTCTTCAGGCGCGTCGAGATACATCCGGCGATCAAGATGCAGCACCCGGTCATACAGCTTGTCGGTGCGCACCATATATTCGATCAGGGCGATCGGCAGTTCCGGATGGGTCGCCTCGGTCGCCGCCGCGCGATCAGCCAGCCGGTACCGCGGCTCGCAGGCCGCCTCGGCCGTCATGTCGCCCTCGCGCACGGCCCGCTGAACCAGCAGCCATGAGGCGATCTGCATCAGACGGGTGGTCAGCTTCATGCTTTCGCCGGCATAGGCCAGGGCCGTGGCCCGCGACAGCAGCTTGGATTCGCGGCGCCCGTCGCCGTCCAGATAGGCGGCGGTCTCCTCAACCAGCTCCATCCCCTCCTGGAAGGTGCGATCGAACAGTTCCGACCGCGCGAAATCATCCACAACCGCGGCGCGGCTGCGGCCGACTGGCGAAAGCATGGGGGCATCGACAGGCATGAACTCAACCAGACTCATGGGACAGGCGCATCCGTATCACGACCGGCACGGCGTGGCGCGGCGCTTCCACCGAGTGCAACGGCCATGCCAGACGGAGGGCGACAGGGTTACGAACGGAAATTGAACATGGCGTCGGCGGCATTGCGTTGCGAGGACTTGCCTTGAATGGCGGCGTTGGAGCGGTCGATCTCCGCCTGCAGCCCGGCGATCCGCTGTGTGAGATCCTCGACCGAATAGCTGTCGAGATCCTCGCGCGTCAGGGCGATCAGCGGCGCGCCGCGCGCCGGTCGGGGCTCCAGATCCTCGAACATCGCCGCCTCCTTCGTGGCCATTCGTTACGCGACAACCTATTTCAACGCCCGGATACGGACGATTGCAAGAACGGGTCAGGCGAATGCGCATAGTCGAGATCAAGGGCGGCTCCGGCCCCGCCGAGGCCCTGACGCTCGCCGAACGTCCCGATCCCGTCGCCGGACCGGGCGAGATTCGCATCCGGGTTCGGGCCGCCGGGATCAACCGGCCGGACATCCTGCAGCGGCTGGGCCGCTATCCGGCCCCACCAGGGGCCTCTGACGTTCTGGGCCTCGAGGTCGCGGGCGAGGTCGACCAGGTCGGCGCCGGCGTCGCGCGCTGGTCGGTCGGAGACCGGGTCTGCGCCCTCCTGGGCGGGGGCGGCTATGCAGAAGTCGCCGTGGTGGACGCCCGCCACGCCCTGCCGATCCCAGCACACATGGACTTCGTCCAGGCCGCCGCCCTGCCCGAAACGATCTGCACCGTCTTCGCCAACGTCTTCGAGGCCGGCGCACTGAAGGCCGGCGAGACCCTGCTGGTCCACGGCGCGACCAGCGGCATCGGAGTCACGGCGATCCAGATGGCCAGGAGCGCCGGCGCGCGGGTGATCGCCACCTCGCGCGGGGCCGAAAAGGCCGAGGCCGCGCGCCTGCTCGGCGCTGATCTCAGCCTCGACGCGACCGCCGGCGACATGGAGGCGGCGATCGGGGCTTTCGGCGGGGTCGACGTGGTTCTGGATATGGTCGGGGCCGACTACGCCGCGCTCAATCAGTCCGTGCTGAAACCGTTCGGGCGCTGGGTCGTGATCGCCACCCAGTCCGGTGCGCGGGCCGAGGTCGATCTGGCCCGGTTGATGATGAAACGGATAACCCTGACCGGCTCGACGCTGCGGGCCCGGCCCGCCGACGAAAAGGCCCGGCTGATCGCCGCCGTTGAAGTCACGGCCTGGCCGTGGGTCATGTCGGGCGCGGTCCGGCCGCCGGTCGATGCGACCTTCCCGCTGGAACAGGCATCGACCGCCCACCTCCGGCTGGAGGCGGGCGGCCATGTGGGCAAGATCGTGCTGACGGTCTGAGCCTACCAGCGACCGCCGCGCCGAACCGGGCGCAGCGACGAGATGCGGTCGTTCATGCCCCAGCGCTGCAGGTTCCGGACATCATCCCGGAAGGTCTGGCAGTGGCCGCGATAATAGGCGTCCGTGCAGGCCTCCCATTCGCCGCGGAACTGCATTGACGAAATGGTGTCATTGAAGCCGGTGTTGGCGAGGTTCGGCATTTCATTGTCGAAGCGGAACGAGGCTCCACGGAAATTCGCGTCCCGGAAGATGGTGACGGACTGGCGGCCGCCTCCCCAGCCGCCGCCAGGCCGGTCCGGACGGTCAGGACGATCTGGCCAGCCGCCGCCACCGCCGCCGGGGCGATCCTCATACTCTCCGCGGTGCGGGCCACAGACCAGCAGACCGTCGTTGTTGCGAATCTCGTAGTCCGCGCAGCGGTTCAGCTCGATCGAGGTGCCGCGGATCTGTCCGCGATTGGTGCGGCAGTCGGCATAGAGCCGGCCGCGGTTCACATATTCCCCGCTGCAGCTGGAACGATAGTCACCGCGCGGGGCGACCCGCTCGGGTCCACCGGGAATTTGCGGAGCGAACTCCTGTCCGGCGCCGGAGAAGACCGCCGCGGCGGCCAGCATTTCGATCAGCATGGTAGTCCCTCCCAGGAAAAGTCGTCCTCGACGCACAACGCGCCTGTGAAGCCACTGTTGCCCGGTCAGGATGAACCTTGGCTGTATGGTCTTGTCGGGTTCCGTTTTCTTTTCCGGCGAATGGGACTATATCGCCATCATCAACGCCCGGTCGAAAGGCCGGGCGCCGTCGTATCCAGAGCCCGGTTTTCGGGCTCGAACAAGCACCGGAATACCACCATGACCGACATACTGATGCCCAAGGCCACCGCGGTCTGGCTGGTCGACAACACCTCCCTGACCTTCGAGCAGATCGCCGACTTCTGCGGCCTGCATCCGCTGGAAGTGCGCGGCATCGCCGACGGCGACGTGGCCCGCGACATCCGCGGCGCCGATCCGCTGGTCAACGGCCAGCTGACCCGCGAGGAACTGGACAAGGCCCAGAATGACGACGCCTACCGCATGCAGGCTGTGGTCAGCCGCCACGCCGAACTGCTCAAGGTGCACAAGGCGCCGCCGAAATACACGCCCGTCTCGCGCCGTCAGGATCGCCCGGACGCGATCATGTGGTTCGTGCGCAACCACCCCGAGGTGACCGACGCCCAGATCGCCAAGATGCTGGGGACGACCAAATCGACCATCGAGAGCGTGCGAAACCGTACCCACTGGAACAGCCCCAACATCAAGCCGGTTGACCCGGTGACCCTGGGCCTCGTCGGCCAGCTGGCCCTCGATGAACTGGTGAAGAAGGCCGCCGACAAGAAGGCCAGGGACGACGCGAAGAAGGGCGGCGCCACCCTCCAGCCCGTCGACGCCCCGGCCGAGCCCGCCGAGGAGGAATTCGTCCCGGAAGCCCGCGAGCGCCGCGGCGCCGAGCCCACGGCCGCCTCGGTGTTCGGCTCCAAGGACTGAGCCAGACCCCTTTGACAACAAAAAACGGCCCCGGGAGCGATCCCGGGGCCGTCGTCGTCATTGCGGGAGGCCGTCGCTAATGTGCTCGGGCCTCCAGGCTGGTGATCTGTTCCTTCAGCCGGAGCTTCTGTTGCTTGAGCTCCCTTACCCGAAGCGAGTCCGTCGACGGGTGAGTCGTCTCTCTCCGGATGACTTCATCCAGGCTGCGGTGACGGTTTCCCAGTTCGCGGATACGAGCTTCGATGGTCATGGCTTGCGCCTCCATGTCTAAGGGACCAGTACAGTCAGCGCCGGGTCTGACCGGCTGTAGAATCACATTCCAGTGAACTGCCGACCGTCCTGACACGGACCACCCTGGAGCCCGAATTGGCCGAAGATGTGAACGGAGCCGTACGGAACCTTTCCGGCTCCACGCCCGCCCGATTGATCGTCGGAATTTCCGGAGCGTCCGGCGTGACTTACGGTGTACGGGTGCTGGACGCCCTGCGCGAGCTCGGGGTCGAGAGCCATCTGGTCGTCACGCGCGCCGCCCTGCTGACCCTGTCGCAGGAGACCGATCTTTCCGCCGACGACCTCATGGGGCGGGCCGATGTGTCGCACCGGCTGAACGATGTCGGCGCCTCCATCGCCTCGGGATCGTTCCGGACCATGGGCATGATCATCGCCCCCTGCTCCGTCCGCACCATGAGCGAGATCGCCACCGGCGTGACCTCGACTCTCCTGACACGCGCCGCCGATGTGGTGCTGAAGGAGCGCCGGCCGCTGGTGCTGCTGGTGCGCGAGACGCCCCTGCATCTGGGCCACCTGCGCACCATGACCGCCCTCGCCGAGATGGGCGCCGTCATAGCCCCGCCCCTGCCCGCCTTCTACGCCCGGCCGGCGTCGATCGCCGAGATGGTCGACCAGTCTGTCGGCCGGGCGCTCGACCTGTTTGGCCTCGACTGGTCCGCCGTGCGGCGCTGGGACGGCCTCAAGGGACCTTCGGCCGAATGAGCCTGTGGGACTGGGCGCTGAGGGCCTATGCCGCCGAAGGGGTCGCCGACGCCTGTCTGGAGCTTCAGGACGCGGCCGGCCAGAACGTGCCCCTGCTGCTGTGGGCGGCCTGGTGCGCCGCCGAGGGCCGAGCCCCGGACGAGGACGCCCTGGAGGCCGCCGGCGACACCGCCCGGGCCTGGCAGGAGACCGCCATCGCCCCGCTGCGCGCCGTGCGCCGGGCGCTGAAACCGCGCGCGCCTGATCTCGACGACGAGGCCCGTGAAGCCGTCCGGGCCCAGGTCAAGGCGGTGGAGCTGGAGGCCGAGCGCCGTCTGCTGACCGCGCTCGAAGCCCTCGCCCCGGCCCCGTCCGGGCCGCCGGGGCCGCCGATCGCCCTGCTGGTGGCCGCGGCCCGCGCCTGGTCCCCGATGACCCCGCGCGCCGGTCTGGTTCAGCTCGCCGACCGCCTTCCGACCTGAAGCGACCCACAGTATGATCCCCTGGCAGGGCCCGACATGAACGACGACGAACCTTTTCTGACCGAGGAAGAGCTGGCGTTGCACGCCCGGCTCAAGGTGCTCCAGCTTGAGCACGCAGACCTTGACGCCTCGATCGAGGCGCTGGGCCACATGCCCGTTCCCGATCAGCTCATGATCGCCCGGTTGAAGCGGAAGAAGCTGTTGCTTCGGGACGAGATCGCCAAGATCGAGGACCGGATCCTGCCGGACATCATCGCCTGAGCGACGGGTCAGCGGCCTTTCTTGCGGACCCACATGGCCGCGTCGGCCTCGGCCAGCCAGAGTTCCGGATCGGTGTGTCCGGCGAAGGCGCGGACGCCGAACGAGCCGCCCAGCGGAGCCTTTTCGCCGTCCCACCGGAACCCGTCCGACTCCAGCGCGGCCGCCAGACGCCGGGCCTTGTCGCGCCCCTCGTCGAGACCGGCGTTCAGCATCAACAGGCCGAACTCGTCGCCGCCCAGCCGGCCGACCGCATCCGACTCGCGCAGATTGGCCCGCATCAGCTCCGCGACCTGGACGAGGGCGGCGTCGCCCGCCGCATGGCCCAGGGTGTCGTTGACGCCCTTGAAGCCGTCCAGATCGAGATACAGCAGCACCGCCGGCACCTCATGGCGCTGGCAGAAGGCCATGGCGCTGCGCATGGCGGCGACGAAACCGCGCCGGTTCAGGGCCGGCGTCAGCACGTCGTGATCGGCCGCCGCCTCGGCCGCCTCGGCGCGCAGGCGCAGCGCCTCGACCTCGGCGCGCAGGCGCTCGATCTCGGCTTGGGGGTCGATAAGGGCCGCGTCAGTCACGAGCGAAATAGGCTCCCCGGCCGGCGACTCAACACGTCCGGCTGCGTGTGAGCCTAACGCCGTCGGTTGCGGGCGCAACGCGAGTCCTGTATCGCGCCGCTTTCCCGCGAAAAGGGCGCGCCTTCATGACGACCGGGACACCACCAGTAGCCATCATCATGGGCAGCCGCTCGGACTGGCCGACGATGAAGCACGCCGCCGACGCCCTGGACCGGCTGGGCGTGGCGTGGGACGCCCGGGTGGTCAGCGCCCACCGTACCCCCAAGCGCCTGTTCGACTTCGCCGCCGGGGCCCGCGCCGCGGGCTACAAGGTGATCATCGCCGGAGCCGGCGGCGCCGCCCACCTGCCCGGCATGGCCGCCTCCATGACCGAACTGCCGGTGCTCGGCGTGCCGGTCGAGTCGAAAGCCCTCAAGGGCATGGACAGCCTCCTGTCGATCGTCCAGATGCCCGGCGGCATCCCGGTGGCGACCCTGGCCATCGGCGAGCCGGGCGCGAAGAACGCCGGCATCCTCGCCGCCCAGATCCTCGCCCTGTCCGATCCGGTTCTGGCCGGACGGCTGCAAGCCTTCCGCGAGGCCCAGACCGAGGCCGTGCATGAAACGGTCGAGGACTGAGTGACCGACGCCGTGTCCGCCCCGCCCCTCCCCCCCGGATCGACCCTCGGCATCCTCGGCGGCGGCCAGCTGGGACGGATGCTCAGCCAGGCCGCCTCGCGCCTCGGCTTCAACGTCGTCATCCTCGACCCCGAGGACAACAGCCCCGCCGGCCGCGTCTCCCAGGGCCAGATCGTCGCCGCCTATGACAACCCGACGGCGCTCGGCGTGCTGGGCCAGACCTGCGCGGCGGTGACCTTCGAATTCGAGAATGTGCCGGCCGCCTCCGTCGCCCGTCTGGTGGAGGGCGGCGCCGTCGTCTCGCCGGGCCCCAAGGCGCTCGCCGTGGCCCAGGACCGGGTGGACGAAAAGACCTTTCTCAACGGCGTCGGCGCCCCGACCGTCGACTTCGCCCCGGTCGACAGCCTCGACGACCTGCTGGCCGGGCTGGAGCGTCTGGGCGCCCCCGCCCTGCTGAAGACCCGTCGTGACGGCTATGACGGCAAGGGCCAGGTCTGGGTGCGCTCGGCGAAGATGGCCGCCGACGCCTGGGCCGCCGTCGGCGAACGCCCCGCCATCCTCGAGGCCCGCGCCGCGTTCGTCCGCGAACTGTCGGTGATCGCGGCCCGCGGCCGGGACGGCAAGATCGCCGTCTATCCGCTGGGCGAGAACATCCACAAGGGCGGCGTCCTCAAGACGACCCTCGCCCCCGCCGTCGTCGATGCGAAGACGGAGAAACGCGCCCGGGCCATTGCGAAGGCCATCCTCGAAGGCCTCGACTACATCGGCGTGCTCGGCGTCGAACTGTTCGACCTCGGGGACGGCCGGTTGCTGGTCAACGAGATCGCGCCGCGCGTCCACAACACCGGCCACTGGACCCAGGACGGCTGCGTCTGCGACCAGTTCGAACAGCATATCCGCGCCATCGCCGGCTGGCCGCTGGGCCCGACCACGGCCCATGCCCGGGTCGAGATGACCAATCTGCTCGGCGACGAGATCGAACAGTGGAAGACCCTGGCGCCGAAGCCCGACGCCCGACTGCACCTCTACGGCAAGGCCGAGGCGCGACCGGGCCGCAAGATGGGCCATGTGAACCGGGTCAAGCCGCTGGTCTGATCGACGGCGCCCGGAGGCCGTCAGGGGGCGAGAGTATCGCCTTGCCCGCGAGAAAATCCGGCGGCCGATTTTCGATCCGCGTCAGCGGGGACGGGTTGGGCGAACCGCGCCTGGGGCGGCGTCGGCGGGGGGATGCAAGCTGTCAAAGATCAAGGCCCGACGGGCCTTTGAACAGTATGCACGCGGCGGCGTCAGAATTGGACGCGGGCCGCGGATGGGCGTGGTTTCGCGCCGGCGGGCGGGGGCCGGAAGGTCGGGTCGAGGGTTCAAAGGGGCGCGTTTATACGGGGCGAGAATCCACTGTCCGGACAGGCGGCCGGTGGGCTTCTCGGAGCCTGCCGCCAGATAGAGCGTTGCCGCAGTCCCCGTCGCCTGGTCGGCGGGTCTTACAGGTTCAGACTCGCAGATCGGCCAGGGCCGCCAACTCATCGTGGATTGCGTCGCCCGTACGACTGCCGGCGTTCCCCCAACTGGTTGCCGTCGTTGGGTTCACCAGAACTCCGTCACCCGTAAGCACCAGCACATTCGGCAGACCCGGCAACGCCTGAATGCCGAACCGGGCGGCGATGCCCAGATTGTGTCCGTCACCGCTGCTTGGCATTCCGATGTTCACGAAGACCAGTTCGTACTTGCGTTCGATCAGTTCGACGAAGCGATCGGTGGCCAGCCAACCAGCGAGGGCGCGGCTGTCGCCGCACCAGTTGGCTCCCATCACCAACAGGACCCGTTTGCCCGACTGACTGGCCCGCGCCAACGCAGCGTCCACGTCGGCCGACGCGTTCTCGCTCACGCGATAGGAGCGGGCTTCCGGCTTGCTGGCAGTGTCAGGCGCGGACGCACAAGCCGCCACGGCCAACGCTGCCGCGACGATCAGCGTAACTCGTTTCACCGGGCAATCTCCTATGGACGGCGCGTTCAGGATCAGAAACTCGAACCGGACGCGCACAACAGGCCTTCTGCTGCATCCAGCGTCGAGACTGGTTGCCATTGGACTGACAGCACCCTGGACTGATACGCCCCTTCCGGCAGTGAATGAGGATGAAGTCTAGAACGGATTCACAGTGTATCCGTCCTGCTGAAGGAGCGCGAACGTGGTCATGGCCGACAGTGACAGGCGAACGCCGGGCAGAAGGCTGTCCGGTTCGATTCCCGCATTGGCGGCGGTTTGGCCGCACAGGACGATATCGACCCCGTTGGCTACCAGCGCCGCGATCAGACCGGCGTTGGCGTTCGTTTCTCCGGGACGCGGTTCGATCATCAGATCACGCGCCGCAGGGCCATGAACCACGATCACGAGGTGAATGTTCTCCAGCGGAACACCCGCCCGCACATGCATGTTGGGGAACCGAGCAGGGGATTCCAGCCGGCGGCTGATCTGGCCCGCCGTCCCCGCTTCGGAAACGTCGAAGGCCACCTTGAAAACTGTCTCGGGGGGAACCGGCGCCGCGCTCTCGATCTCAGCGACCGGGCCATAATCGGAGATGACGGGTCCGGTCGTGAACCGGGACTGCTGCGCCTGGGCGGCCGAAGCCACCAGCATGACGGCTGCGACCAGCAAGGAGCTGAGGTGGCGCATGGTAGTCCTGATTGTTTTGGCCCGGAGACCTTGACGATTGCCCCTGACCTTTGCCCAGATCGTCCCCTGGCGGAAGAGGGCTTCGACGAGGGGCCAGCCCGGGCTGTTGAGGTCACCGACCATGGCGTTGGGCTGTCATCGTCCCGAGAAGGTCCCGGTGTGCAGAGGGCCGTTCAACCAAAAGGACTCGGAGTGGGAGTCTTTCGGCATCTTGTGATCGGATGCGGTGCGGCGTTCGCCGCGTTCGGTCTGTTCCAGTCCGCAGACCGCGCGGGCGGATGTGATCAGCTCCTGGTATGAGGTCGCCGATACGGCCGTCCTGAGAGCGACCCGACTCCGTCCGGCGCAGTCTCATCTTCGGCCGGACGGGGAGACCGTGGCTCAAGGACCGTCAGCCCGGGCGGGCCTCGCCCCATTCACACCAGCCGAACGCACGGGGAGTCCCGGGCAGATACATCGTCTCGACCGCCTCGATGACGAGGCCAGCCGCTTCAATCGAGGTGGTTACCGGACGGGTCAGGTGACAGCCACCGGCCAAGGGGCGCCAGAAGGGCTCGATGCGCCGCTGCCACCGCTGCACCCCGGGATCGGGCGACAGGCCATGCTCGCTGTAGAGAAAGGTTCCCGACGTCTTGAGCACCCGGCGGGCCTCGGCCAGGACCGCAGCCGGGTTCTGGACCGAGCAGAGCGTGAAGGTGCAGACGACCGTGTCGAAACTCCGACTGTCGAACGACAGCGCCTCGGCCCGTCCCGCGACGATCTCGACCCTCAGGCCTGCCGGTCGAGGGGCTTCCCCGGCCAGGCGCCGCAGACCTTCAGAGGGATCGACGCCCGTGACGCTCTCCACCCGGTCGGGATCGTAGAGGGCCAGGTTCAGACCGCCGCCAATGCCGAGCTCCAGCACGCGTCCGCGCGCGCGGGGCACGATCTTCGCCCGCTGCCTGCGGATGGGCTTCGCCCCGCAGGCACAGCCGATCAGACGCGGCAGGATCTGTCGATCATAGAAGCGGCTCACGCTGAAACCCCCTCAGGCCCTTGCGGTGACAAGCCAGGCCGAGCCGGCCATCATCACACCCTGACCGGGCCTGTGCCCGGCGGTGAATAGCGACAGCAGATCGTCCCCGGCGCGATCCTGCACGGCCCGAGGCTGGCCCTCCAGCAGGCGCCCGGCCGCAAGGGATGAGAAGACGAACCGGACGGCCTCCTCCGGCGTCGCCCCGGCGCCGCCGAAGGGTTGAAGCACCGAACAGGCCACGATCTCCGTCCCGGTAAATCCGCCCTCCGCCAGGACCGCGTTCAGATAGTCGAGGTCCTCGAACGCGAACGGACCGGGGGCACGCGGCACGGCGGGCGGGACATCAACATGCCTGCGGAGCACGCCCATCACCTCCATCATCCAAGGATTGTCGCGCGGCGGGCCCCAGACCGCCAGATCGATGCGTGCCCCCGGCTTCAGACATCGATGCAGGTTGGCGAAGGCCGGGCCGGGCTGCTGGAAAAACATGCTCCCGAACCGCGAGAACAGGCGATCGAAGGGGGTTTCAGCCTGGTACAGCGACGCATCGGCGCATTCGAAACGGGCGTTCGGCGCCCCGGCGACAACCCCGCGCTCGGTCGCCCTTGCGATCAGATCGGGCGAGATGTCGATCCCGACCACGCTTCCCGACGCACCGACCGTCGAGGCGATGGCGAGACTGGTCGCGCCCCCGCCGCACCCGATGTCGATGACGCGCTGCCCCGGCTGAAAACCGGCCCGGGCCAGCAGGGCCTCGCCGATGGGCGCGATCATCGACTCGAAGCGATCGATGTTGGCCAGCCATCTGGTCCCCATCTCGCCGGCCCAGTCCTCCGCCCGGGGCGCTTCATGGGACTCCGGATCAGGCAACGGCATGGTGGTCTTCTCTGTCTGAAGGCCGGGCGCGGGACGCCCCGGACCTGAAATCCTCGATCAGGCCTGGGGTCGGGCGCTGGAGGCCAAGGTAGGCGCGATCAGGACCCAAAACACCTTGTCCCGGTGTTTACGAAACCGGGTTCAGTTCAGAAAGCCTGGCGGATGAAGTCTCCTGCAGGATGGTCGAGGCGCGTTCCGGATGCTTCCCGACTGACGCCTGGTAGAAGACGGCGACCTCTTTCATATCGGCCTCATAGTCGCCGCTGGGGCATATCGTGGGTCCGATCGTAATCAGCTTGCGGGGGAAGTCGATCGAAGCGCAGACGATGGGAACTTCGGCGGCCACGGCGATATTGTAGAAGCCCGTCTTCCACCGATCGCGTCGGGCACGGGATCCCTCGGGTGCGATGGTCAGGATGAAATTGTCGCGACGCGCAAACTCGGTCGCCATCGTCCCGACGATGTCCAGGGCCTGGGACCGGTCAACCGGGACGCCGCCAAGATCGCGCAAGGCGCCGGCCAGGGGCCATCGGAACAGGGATGACTTGCCGAGGAAGCTGAGGTCCAGATCCAGGGCTTCCGCGGCTCCAAGAAAACAGACGAAATCCCAGTTGCTGGTAGGCGGGGCCCCTATGAGCACAAATTTCGGGTGCGCCGGTCGCGGCCCATGAACCCGCCAGCCCTGCATTTTGAACAGCAGCCCCAGGGTCAGTTTCATCGCGTCTGCAAGCGCTGCCATACCGGAGTTTCAGTCCATTCAGCGCCGCCGGGCAAGCGAAGTCTTACGGGGTTCGGGTGAGCTGAACCCCACGGCCCATCCCGCCATGACCCGGTCGAGGCGGACGGTGATCGGCTCCCGTTCCGTCCGACCTTTCGAGGGACGGACGTTGGCTGTTCCTGGAGGAGTCCGAGGGGTCACGTCCCCCCCATGGCGGACGTTCGCGGCGTCGCCCTCCGGGCGCGGACACCTGGCCCGTGATCGGCCATGTGACCCGGGATGAGCGGCGCTATTGGGGAGCCTTCGCCCCGTACCGTATCCGGCTCAGCACATCCGCCGCCGTCTTCAGCGGGGCGTCGAAATCCTTGCCCGCCTTCCATTTCTCGAAGGCCATGACGTTCTCGATGCGGGCGGCGACGAACCCCTCCGCCGCCTCGCGGCCGTCGAACCAGCGCATGGTCAGGGCCGGGATCAGGATGCCCGACAGGATCGCGCGCTTGGAATAGTGGTTCCAGTCGGTGGCCGTGTCGCCGGCCCAGTTCCACAGATGGTCGGCGCTCTCCCACGCCAGCTTCAGCCCCAGATCGGCGTTGGTGGGCAGGGCCAGGAAGGCGGCGCAGCGGCGCGTGGCGTCCAGATCAGCGGCGCCCGCCTCCATCCGGGCTGATACGGCCGCCGCGATTCGCTCGCGCATCTTCAGCGATTTCGCGTCGACCTCGGCCAGTTCGGCCAACGCCCGGTCATCGTGCCGCCGCGACAGCAGCGCCGCCAGGTCGCGCGCGCCGTTGGGCAGCAGCAGTTCCTCGTCGCCCCGCGACAGGCCGCAGGCCTCGCAGGCGGCCCGCACCATCCGGCTGTTCCAGCCCAGCCGGGGCGCAAGGCCGAGGGCGGCGTCCAGCACGGTCTGCTCCATGCGGTCGGCCCAGTCGCCCTCGGGCGCGTCGTTCGACAGGTGTGGCGCATCGGTCATGGCGACAGCATATCCCCGTCGGACGGGCGTTTCGAGGCTTCAGATTGAGGCGCGACGATCTGGACAGGGCGGGGCCGAACGTGTATCAGCCCGCCTTCATCCGCGGACCCTGTCTGTCGGACCGAGATTTTATTTGTCTGCCCGTCTCCCTTTCGAGGTGCGCGGCGGGCGGCCAAAGGAGAGTTCAACCTGGTACAGATTTTCGTTCGCGATAATAACGTCGATCAAGCGCTCAAGGCCCTCAAGAAGAAAATGCAGCGCGAAGGCAGCTTCCGCGAGATGAAGCGCCACGTTCACTACGAGAAGCCCTCGGAGAAGCGCGCCCGCCAGAAGGCCGAGGCCGTGCGCCGCGCCCGCAAACTGGCCCGCAAGCGCATGCAGCGCGAAGGCCTGCTGCCGCCGCCGAAGCCCCGGGTTCCGGGCGTGGGCGGCCCGAGCCGCGGCTAAACCCCGCTCGACAGCCGAACGAAACGATCAAGGGCCGCCCCGGGAAACCGGAGCGGCCCTTTTCCTTGTCTCCTCCCCATCTTCGATGGGGAGGGGGACCGCGCGAAGCGGGGTGGAGGGGCGCCGCGCCGCTATCGTTGCGCACCACCCCTCCGTCACGGCGCGAAGATGCGCCGCGCCACCTCCCCATCTTCGATGGGGAGGAGACGACCCGGCTACTTCCCGCCGCCCCGGATGGCCCCGGCGAAGCTCTTCCAGCTCAGCTTCACATCGGACAGGGCCCCCGCGCGGAACGCCCGCCCGGCGAACCACACCATGAACAGGGCGAAGACGAACATGCCGCCCATGGTGCCGACGACCTCGATCATCGGCGGCTCGGACGGCGCCCGGGCGCTCATCAGGAAGGGGGTGAAGAAGGGCACCCAGGACAGGAACTGCACCAGCGGCGCGTCCGGCGTGCGGATCGCCATCAGCATCACGAAGATCGGCACCATCAGGATCATCATGATCGGCCCCATCAGCGTCTGGGCGTCGCGCGGCGTCTCGCAGAAGGCCCCGATGGCCGCGAACAGCACGGCGTACATCAGATAGCCGCCGACGGCGTAGGCGATGAAATAGCCGATCATGCCGCCCTGAAGCAGGACGTCAGCGATATCGCCCGCATAGGCGGGCAGGCCCGCGATCAGGCCGAAGGCCCCGATCCCGCCCCAGACCAGCAGCACGGTCAGGGTCAGCATCGCCACGCCCAGCACCTTGCCGGTCAGGATTTCGGTGGCCGAGGCCGAGGACAGCAGGACCTCGAGGATCTTGTTGGCCTTCTCCTCCATGACGCTGTTCAGAAGGATCGAGGCCCCGGTGATGATCAGCGACCACAGGATGAAGCCGGAGACCACGCCGATGATGCCGGGCAGGCGGTCGCGGAACGACACCTCGCCGCCCGTGACCGATTTCGGCGACAGGGCCGTCACGTCCGGACGGAACCGCTGGGTCTCCTCGACGACGCCCGGGTTGATGCCCGCGTTGAGGAATATCTCACGCTGATTGATGTCCTTCAGGGCGTCGCGGACGAAGTCCTGAACGGTGTCGTCGGTGGCCCGACGGGTCCAGACCTCCGCCGAGGGCTTGCCGTCGACCCGGTTCAGCAACACCACGGAGTCCAGCTGGTCGGCTTCCGGCGCATCATCGCCCAGATAGTGACGCACCAGGGTCTCGCGCGCCTCGCCCGGCGCCGATGCGGCCAGGTCAGCGGGCGTGTCCACGATCTCCAGACGCAATCCCCCGAGACGGTTCAGCGCCTGCCCGGCGGCGCTGGCCCCGGCCTGGCCGCCCTGTTTCTCGGCGACGGCGACGGCCTCCTGCTGCCGCGCCGCGCGACGCTCGCGTTCGGACTGCAGGACATCCCGGACGGCGGCCGCCAGCCCCTCGGCCTGCGGCCCCTGTTCCAGGACCACGGCCTCGCGCGTCGGCTCCGAGGACATCATCAATGTCGGCAGGATCCCGCCCAGCACCCCGAAGATCGGAAAGGCCAGCAGCGACAGCCAGAACCCGACCGTCTTGGCGTAGGCGGCGTATTCGCGCCGCGCGATCAGCAGGATGCGTTTCATCGGGCGGCCTCCGCGCCGGCCTTCACCGACTGGTCGATATCGGGATTGTCGCCGGTCAGACTGATGAAGGCGTCGTGCAGACTGGGCTCGCGCAGTTCGAACCGGCGCACGTCCAGCCCGCCGAGAAAGGCCGCCTTCAGCGCCTCCTGACCGCGGCCGCCCTGCCCCAGCGCGGCCTTGAGCACGCGCACGCCGTCATGGTCCGAGACCACCTCGACGCCGCTGACGCCCGGCAGGGCCGCGGCCTGGGCGGTGTCGATGGCGCCTTCCAGCTCGAGGAACCGCTTCGAGGTCGCCCGCGCCTCGGTCACCGTGCCCTCGAACGCCTTCTGGCCCCGGGCCAGCAACACCACCTTGTCGCACAGCCGCTCGGCGTGCTGCATCACATGGGTCGAGAACAGCACCGTCGCCCCGTCCGCCGCCAGCTGCCGGATCATCGCCTCCAGCCCCTGCTGGTTGACCGGATCCAGGCCCGAGAACGGTTCGTCGAGAATCACGAACTCCGGCCGGTGCACCACCGAGGCGATGAGCTGGACCTTCTGGGCCATCCCCTTGGACAGCTCCTTCATCTTCTTGCGCTTCGAGGCGCCCAGGCCCTGGGCGTCCAGCATCTCGCGCGCCCGCTTGCGCCCCTCGCCCGTCGGCAGGCCCTTCAGGGCGCCGAAGAAGGCGATGGCGTCGACCGGGGTCATCTTCTTGTAGAGGCCGCGCTCTTCCGGGAGGAAGCCGATGCGATCGCGCACCTTGCGGCCGTCGTCGGCGCCGAGGATGTCGATCCGGCCCGCGCTCGCGCCCTGCAGGCCCAGGATCATGCGAATCGTCGAGGTCTTGCCGGCCCCGTTGGGGCCGAGGAAGCCGCAGATCGTGCCCTTCTCCACCTGGAAGCTGAGATCGCGCACGGCCTGGAAGTCGCCATACCGTTTGCTGACCCGTTCGAGCGTCAACGCCGCCGTCATGATGTCTTCCCTGCCCGTGTCCGTTCCGCTCAGGATTAGGGGTGTAAAGGACGTTTGACAAGTCGAAGCTGCGTCTTCGGCGCCCGGATGTCATCATTTCCGTGTCATGTTCGTCGCAATGAGTCGCGCGGCCGATGAAAGCGTGAATGCCCCACGAAGTCTCCACCTCCCCCGTGACGCCCCACGCCAGTTCACGCTTGTGGACGGTTGGCGCGGGGACCGGCATAGCCATCGCGGCCCTGGTCGGCGCCGCCGTCCTTCACCCCGAGAACGCCATCTGGCTGCTGGGCGCGGCGGGCGCGGTCGGTCTGGCGACCTGGACGCTGAACCGGACCCCGCCGCCCGTCGCCGGGCCCGAGCCAGCCCGTGAGGCGCCGGGCTTCGACCCGGACGGCGCCCTTCTGGAGAGCGTGTTCGAGGCGCTGGCCGATCCGATACTGGTGGTGTCGGGCGGTGAGCCTGATGATATCGCCGGGCGCCGGATCATCCTGGCCAACGCCGCGGCGCGCGACCTGTTGCGCATCCAGCGCGCCGGGTCGCTGCTGGTCCCGGTCCTGCGCGATCCGGCGGTGCTGGAGGCGGTGGACGAGGCCCTGTTCGGCGGCCTGACCCACACCACCGACTATGCCGGCGTCGGGGCCCAGACCCGGCACTGGCGCGCCGTGACCCGGCCCCTGCCCACGGAGACGCCGGACCCGCTGGCCCTGCTCGTCCTGCGCGACGAGACCGAGGTGCGGCGCATGGAGCTGATGCGGGTCGACTTCCTGGCCAACGCCAGCCACGAGCTGAAGACGCCGCTGGCCTCGCTGTCCGGCTTCATCGAGACGCTCAAGGGCCATGCCCGCGACGACCCCAAGGCGCGGGACAAATTCCTCGACATCATGGCGGCCCAGGCCGACCGGATGAGCCGGCTGGTCGCGGACCTTCTGTCGCTCAGCCGGATCGAGCTCAACGAGCACATTCCGCCGGCCGGGCGCGTCGATCTCGCCCGCGCGGCGGCCGACGTCGTCGACGCCGTCAGCGTGCTGTCGGCGGACCGGAACCTGGACATCCGCCTGGACGGCCGTGACATCAGCGCGCCCGTTCACGGCGACCGCGACGAGATTCTGCAGGTGGTCCAGAACCTCGTCGACAACGCCATCAAATATTCGCCCGCCGACGGCG
Source organism: Alphaproteobacteria bacterium (assembly GCA_018826515.1). Lineage (GTDB taxonomy): Bacteria > Pseudomonadota > Alphaproteobacteria > Caulobacterales > Caulobacteraceae > Brevundimonas. The sequence goes on along the minus strand of JAHKAM010000041.1, from coordinate 40,363 downwards.
CGGTCGAGATCGTCATCCGGCCCGACATCGCTCTCGACGAGGCGGCCGCCCCCTGGTCCGGCGGCAATCGCGGCGACGGGGCCACCCGGTTGCCGCTGGTCACGCCGGACCGCGAGGCCGGCCAGCGCTACGCCGCCGTCACCGTCCGCGACCACGGCCCCGGCATGGCGCGCGAGCACCTGCCTCGTCTGACCGAGCGCTTCTACCGGGTCGAGGGCCAGAAGAGCGGCGAGCGCCAGGGCACGGGCCTCGGCCTCGCCATCGTCAAACACATCGTCAACCGGCACCGCGGCGGACTGACGGTTGAGAGCGCGCCGGGCATGGGCGCCACCTTCACGGCCTATTTTCCGGTGGCGGCCCGCCGCCCCCAGTAACCGGTTTGTGACACCCCGCTGAACCGAAGCGGACCCGCGTAACAGAAGTGTCATGTCGTCGTCTTAATCCGCTGACCATTCGGGGGCAGTTATCGCCCCGGGCGGGCCGGGCGACCGGGACGCCTGATTCTGCCTTCCCGGACGCCCATGACCTGGCTTTTCCTGCCGATTCTGATCGCCGCCGCCGTCGCCGCCTATATCGGCGGCCGGACGCTGGCGAGTCGCCGCGGCCAGGCCCTGCCCGGCAAGGAGCGCCCCCACTCGCGCCCGGCCCAGCACGGCGCCTACGCCCTGATCTGGACCGCGGTCCCCGCCCTGGTCGTCCTGCTGGCGGCCTCGTTCATCTCTCCGAACATCGAACGCCAGCTCACGGCGTCCGGCGCGCCCGAGGCGGTGCAGCAACTCGAACCCTTCCGTCGCGAGGCCTTCTTCGCTGACGCGCGCGCCGTCGGCGCCGGCCAGCAGGCGGTTCAGATCTGGCCCGCTCCCTATGCCGAGATGCTGCCCAACGAGGGCCTGCGCGCCGCGCGTATCGGCAGGATGCTCGATCTCGGCGGCATCGTCGGCGCCGCTCTCGCCGCCCTGCTGGGCGCCCTGTTCGTCTTCAGCCAGATCCGGCCCGGCATGCGCGCCCGGAACCGGGTCGAGGGCTGGATCGTCGGCCTGCTGTTCGCCTGTTCCGCCGTGGCCATCCTGACCACCGTCGGGATCATCGCCTCGCTGGTCTACGATTCCCTGCGCTTCTTCTCCGCCGTTCCGGTCGCGGAATTCCTGTTCGGAACCCAGTGGAGCCCGCAAACCGCGATCCGCGCCGACCAGGTCGGTTCGACCGGCGCCTTCGGCGCCCTGCCGCTGTTCGCCGGCACCTTCCTGATCATGATGATCGCCATGCTGGTCGCCGCCCCGGTCGGCCTGTTCGCCGCCATCTATCTGGCCGAGTACGCCGGTCCGGTGTTCCGGGCGACGGTCAAGCCGGTGCTGGAGATTCTCGCCGGCGTGCCCACCGTCGTCTACGGCTTCTTCGCGGCGCTCACGGTCGGCCCGGCGTTCCGGGAGTTCTTCAACGGCATCGGCGCAATGCTGGTCGGCGGTCCGCTGGACGGGCTGGGCCAGTACCTGATGCTGGTCCAGAACCAGATGGCCCTCGTCGCGGGCGCGGTCATGGGCATCATGCTGATCCCCTTCGTCAGCTCCCTGTCGGACGACATCATCAACGCTGTGCCGCAGAGCCTGCGCGACGGCTCCTACGCCATGGGGGCCACCAAGTCCGAAACGGTGAAGCGCGTCCTGTTGCCCGCCGCCCTGCCGGGCGTGGCCGGGGCCATGCTGCTGGCCATGTCGCGCGCCATCGGCGAGACCATGATCGTGACCATGGCCGCCGGTCTCGCCGCCCGCCTGACCCTGAACCCGCTCGATACGGTCACCACCGTCACCGTCCAGATCGTGACCCTTCTGACCGGCGACCAGGAGTTCAACAGCACCAAGACCCTGTCCGCCTTCGGCCTGGGCCTGACCCTGTTCCTGGTCACCCTCCTGCTCAACGTCGTCGCCCAGCGCATCGTCCAGACCTACCGGCAGCAGTATGACTGAGACGCCCGTCACCCCGAACATGCGCGCCGAACGTCTGCGCGCCGGCCTCAAGCGCCGCTATGCCCGCGAAGGCCGGTTCAAGCTGTACGGCCTGCTGGCCATCGGCGTGGCCGTCGGCTTCCTGCTGCTCCTGCTGGGCCGCATCTTCGAACAGGGCCACACCGCCTTCTACGCCCACACCGTGACCGTGCCGGTCTATATGGATCCCGCGCGGGTCGACCGGGCCTATCCGCAGGGGACCAATTTCGAACTGCTGGTCGCCGAGCAGCAGCTGGCGCGCTTCGGCGTGGTCGATGACGAGGCCGGAACCCAGGCGATGGCCATGCGCGGCCTGTTCTCCTCGGAACTGAAATTCGTCGCCGCCGAACGGATCGCCGGGCAGCCCGACCTGATCGGCCAGACCGTGCCCATCGCGGCGCCGGTGTCCGACGACGCCGACCTGTATCTGAAGGGCGAGATGTCGCGCGACACGCCCGCCGACCAGCGCCGCCTGTCGAACGTGCAGCTGGACTGGCTCGACCGGATGAAGGCCTCGGGCCAGGTCGCCTCCCACTTCAACAGCGGCCTGTTCACCAAGGGCGACTCGACCGAGCCGGAGCTGGCCGGCGTGCTCGGCGCCGTGGTCGGCTCGGCCCTGATGCTTCTGGTCACCGCCTTCATCGCCATTCCGCTGGGCGTCGGCGCGGCCCTGTATCTGGAAGAATTCGCGCCGCGCGGCCGGATCACCGACCTGATCGAGGTCAATATCAACAACCTCGCCGCCGTGCCGTCGATCATCTACGGCCTGCTGGGTCTGGCCCTGTTCATCAACTGGATGCACCTGCCGCGCGCCAGCCCGCTGGTCGGGGGTCTTGTCCTCGCCCTGATGGCCCTGCCGACCATCATCATCGCCACCCGCTCGTCGCTGAAGGCGGTGCCGCCCTCGATCCGCGAGGCCGCCCTGGCCATGGGGGCGTCCAGGACCCAGACGGTGTTCCAGCACACCCTGCCCCTGGCCATGCCCGGCGTGATGACCGGCGCCATCATCTCCATGGCCCACGCCCTCGGCGAGACGGCGCCCCTGCTGCTGATCGGCATGGTCAGCTTCATTCCGGGCATTCCGACCGCCCTCGGCGAGCCGACCGGCGCCCTGCCCTCGCTGATCTACATCTGGGAGAACGCCTCGGAACGCGCCTTCCACGAACGGACGGCCGCGGCCATCCTTGTCCTCCTCGCCTTCATGATCGTCATGAACGCCGCCGCCATCTTCCTGCGCCGGCGCTTTGAACGCCGGTGGTAGCCGAATGAAATTCAACCTCTTTCGTGCAGCGGATGGAACCGAGGGCGGCGGCTCGCCCGGCGGTGCGCCGGTCATGTCGGCCCCGCCCGTCGTGCACAATTCGACGCCGATGGGACCGACCAAGATCGCTGCGCGCGACGTCTCGGTCTTCTACAGCGGCAAACAGGCCCTGTACGACGTCACGCTCGACATTCCGGACAAGACCGTCACCGCCCTGATCGGCCCGTCGGGCTGCGGCAAGTCGACCTTCCTGCGGACCATGAACCGCATGAACGACACCATCCCCGGCGCCAAGGTCACGGGCCGGATCGAGATGGACGGCGAGGACGTCAACGCGAAGTCGGTCGATCCCGTCCTGCTGCGCGCCCGCGTCGGCATGGTGTTCCAGAAGCCGAATCCCTTCCCCAAGACCATCTACGAAAACGTCGCCTACGGCCCCCGCATCCATGGCCTCGCCGCGTCCAAGTCCGAGCTCGACGGCGTCGTCGAGGCCTCGCTGAAGCGCGCCGGCCTGTGGGAAGAGGTCGCCGACCGCCTGCACTCGCCCGGCACCGGCCTGTCCGGCGGCCAGCAGCAGCGTCTGGTCATCGCCCGCGCCATCGCCGTCGAGCCCGAAGTGATCCTGATGGACGAGCCCTGCTCGGCCCTGGACCCCATCGCCACGGCCAAGATCGAGGAACTGATCGACGAGCTGCGCGAGCGCTACTGCATCGTCATCGTGACCCACTCCATGGCCCAGGCCGCGCGGGTCAGCCAGCGCACCGCCTTCTTCCACATGGGCCGGCTGGTCGAGACCGGCGACACCGAGGACATCTTCACCAATCCGCGCGAACGGCGCACGCTCGACTATATTACCGGCCGTTTCGGCTAGGACTGCGCGAATGCCCGAACATACCGTCAAGGCCTATGGGGACGAGCTGAACCAGCTCACGGCCGAGGTCGCCCGCATGGGCGGTCTGGCCGAGGCCCAGGTGGCCGACGCCGTCGATTCCGTCGCCCGCCGCGACATCGCCCTGGCCCGCGCCGTGATCGACCGCGATGCGCGGCTGGACGCCATGCATCGCGATATCGAGCGCAAGGCCATCCGCCTGATCGCCCTGCGCCAGCCGGTCGCCTCGGACCTGCGCCGCACGCTGGCGGCCATGAAGCTGGCCGTCGATCTGGAGCGCACCGGCGACCTGGCCAAGAACATCGCCAAGCGCGGCCTGATCCTCGCCGAGGGCGAGCCGATGCAGCCGCTGACGCGCTCGATCGAGCGCATGGGCAAGCTGGTCTCCATGCGCCTGCGCGACGTACTCGACGCCTACGCCGCCTCCGAGATCGACCGCGCCATCGCCGTCTGGAACACGGACGACGAGGTCGACGAGCACTACAACGCCCTGTTCCGCGAACTGCTGACCTACATGATGGGCGATCCGCGCACGATCACGGCCGGCACCCATCTGCTGTTCATGGCCAAGAACCTCGAGCGCATCGGCGACCACGCCACCAACATCGCCGAGACCATCTACTACGAGATCACCGGCCAGGAGTTCACGGGCGAGCGCCCGCGATGGAATCCTGACGCCGCTGAAGACATCCCCAACCTGACGACGCCCGCCTAACCGGAGAGTCCGACGTGCAGCCCTATGTTCTGGTGATGGAAGACGAGGACGCCCTGGCGACCTTGCTCTCGTACAATCTCGAGAAGGAGGGCTATCGCGTCGTCGTCGCCTCCGATGGCGAGGAGGGAATGCTGCAGATCGACGAGCGCCTGCCGGACCTGGTGCTGCTCGACTGGATGCTGCCCAAACTGTCCGGCATCGAGGTCTGCCGCCGCATTCGCGGACGGCCCGAGACCCGCAACATGCCCATCATCATGTTGACCGCCCGCGGCGAGGAGAGCGACCGCATCCGCGGCCTCGACACCGGCGCCGACGACTATCTGACCAAGCCCTTCTCGATGAGCGAGCTGATCGCCCGCATCCGCGCCGTGCTGCGCCGTATCCGGCCCGGGCTGGCCGACGACCGGCTGAACCACGGCGACATCGTCATCGACCGCGTCGCCCACCGGGTCCGCCGCTCGGGGCAAGAGATCCACCTCGGCCCGACCGAGTTCCGCCTGCTGGATCACCTGATGCAGCACCCCGGCCGGGTGTTCAGCCGCGAACAGCTGCTGGACGCCGTCTGGGGCAGCGACGTCTATGTCGAGGCCCGCACGGTGGACGTCCACGTCGGCCGCCTGCGCAAGGCCCTGAACGTCGAGGGGACGGTCAATCCGATCCGAACGGTTCGCTCGGCGGGCTATTCGCTGGATCTGGGGGGCTGACGACCGAGCGGTAGGGAACGGCGTAGGAGATCGGCGCCGGGCATCCGCGGACGGATCGTTCGATCAGCAGGTAACGTCGGACTTCGTGGTCCGGAGTGAACATCAGATTGTTCAGCGCGCTTTCGCCAGATGCGGGCGGCCTCTGGATCATCTGAAAGCCTCCGGCGCGGCAATCGCGGGGCGTCTGCGGGCCGAGCTCCAGCAAGCGCGGCATCAAGGCCGGGGGCGGCGGCGGCGGCGCAGCCAGGGGGTCCGAAACCAGCATCAACAGAAGCGACAGCATGACCATGTCTCCGTGCGCCGCCAGCATACTCCTGATTGCAGCCGGCGTCATCCGCTCCGGGACGGTTTGTCCTTTCCACCGGGCGCCAAGCGGTTAGGCTGCCGGACTTGTGACAGGAGTCCGCCATGCGCCGCCGCACCTTCCTCTCGACACTGCCCGCCGGGGCCCTGCTCGCGGGCGCAAGCGCCGCAAACGCCGGAGCGCCTGCAAACGTCGTCAGCCCTCCCCGCCAGGCCGCCCCCGCCAACCCCTACGCCGGCGTCGGTCCCGGCGACCGCAACAGCGGCGTCCAGTTCGTCGGCCGCTCGACCGTCTGGGGTCAGCATGGGGCCGCCGCCACGGCGCACCCGCGCGCCACCCTGATCGGCATCGACACCCTGCGGCGCGGCGGCTCGGCCATCGACGCGGCCATCGCCATCAACGCCGCCCTCGGCTTCCTCGAGCCGACCGCCAACGGCATCGGCGGCGACGCCTTCTGCATGATGTGGGATCCGGCCCAGCGGAAGGTCGTCGGCTTCAACGGGTCGGGGAACAGCCCCCGCGGCCTGTCGCTGGAGACCGCGCGGTCCAGGAAGGCCGAGGACGGCTATCTGCCGCCCTATGGCGCGGTCACGGTCAATGTCCCGGGCACGGTCGACGCCTGGTGGAGCGCCCACCAGCGCTACGGCAAGCTGCCGTGGGCCGAGGTCCTGCTGCCGGTCGCCGAGCTGTGCGAGGAGGGCGTGCCCATGCCCCAGCTGATCGCCTGGTACCTGCAGCGCAACATGGCCAATTTCGACCGCCGGTCCGCGATCATCGAGGAGAACGACAACCGCAAGCGCGTCTACGCCCCCGACGGCCGCACCCCGGCCGTGGGCGAGGTCTTCGCCAATCCCGACCTCGGCCGCACCTACCGGATGATCGCCGAGGGCGGCCGCGACGCCTTCTATGAAGGGCCGATCGCCGACCATATCGAACGCTATTTCCGCCGCATCGGCGGCTGGATGACGAAGGCCGACATGGCCCCCCACCGCACCGAATGGGTCGAGCCGATCCGCACCGACTATCGTGGCGTCGAGGTCTATGGCCTGGGGCCCAACACCCAGGGCCTGTCGACCAACCAGATCCTCAACATCTGCGAACAGTTCGACCTCAAGGGCATGGGCTTCCAGTCCGCCGCCTCGATCCACCATCAGGCCGAGGCCAAGCGGCTGGCCTTCGAGGACCGGGCAAAATGGTTCGCCGACGAGCGCTTCAGCCGGACGCCGGTCGAATGGCTGAACTCCAAGGCCTACGCCCGCCAGCGCGCCGCCCTGATCCGGCCCGACCGCGTCATGGACCGCGCCTTCCCCGGCGACGCCCCGACCCAGGGCGACACGACCTATTTCAGCGTCGCCGACCGGGACGGCATGATGGTCAGCTGGATCCAGTCCAACTACCGCGGCATGGGCTCAGGCCTGGTCCCCGACGGCCTCGACGGCGGCACCCTCGGCTTCATGTTCCAGGATCGCGGCGAGCTGTTCAACCTCAGCGACGGCCACCCCAACGTCTATGCGCCGGGCAAACGGCCCTTCCACACCATCATCCCGGGCTTCGCCTGCAAGGACGGAGAGCCGTGGATGGCCATGGGCGTCATGGGCGGCGGGATGCAGCCGCAGGGCCAGGCCCAGATCATCATCAACATGGTCGATTACGACCTCGATCCGCAGGAGGCCGGCGACGCGCCCCGCTGGCAGCACGAGGGCTCGTCCGAACCCACCGGCCATCCGGCCGAGGGCGTCGGCGTCCTGCATCTTGAGACCGGCGTGCCGGCGGCGTCGAAGGCGCAGCTGCAGGCCATGGGCTGGGTGCTGGGCGGGCCGAACGGCGGGTTCGGGGGCTATCAGAACGTGGTGCGTCAGGCGAACGCGCGCGGCCCGTGGACCTATGGCGCGGCGTCGGAGATGCGCAAGGACGGGCTGGCCTTGGCGTACTGATGGCGGACATCGACCTCACGGGCCGTTGGACCGGCGTCTATTTCTATCCTGTGGATCCGGTCCAAAATCCTCTCGACGATTGCCCGCCGACACCGTTCATCGCCGAAGTCACAGATACCGCCGGCATCGTGCGGGGCACGACATCCGAGCCGGACGTGATGTACGACGCCACGGTCCATATTCCGTCTGTCATCGAGGGCAGCCACGACGGCAGCGCCCTTCGCTTCGTCAAATTCAGCGACGCGCCCGAAGGATTCGAGGAAGCCATCCACTACGACGGGGCGATTTCGAAGGACGGCCTGACCATTCAGGGCCAATGGAGCATTCCGGGCTGGTGGTCAGGAACGTTCCGTATGCAGCGTCAGTCTGGCGCGGCTGCAAGTCGCGAAGCCGAGGCGGCGGACCGCATGACCCGTTAGGGCTCAGCCCGCCGCAATCTCGTCCGGCTCCAGCTCATAGACCGTCGCGCAGTATTCGCAGGTCACCCGGATCTTGCCGTCCGCCTCGACCATGTCTGCCCGCTCGACCGGATCGAACGAGGTCAGCACGCCCGCGATCCGCTCGCGCGAACAGCGGCACTGCGCCACCAGCGTCCGCGCGTCCTCCAGCCGCACGCCGTCCTCGTGGAACAGGCGGAACAGCAGGGTCTCCGGCGTGATCGTGGGGTCCAGCAGTTCGTCGTCGGCCAGGGTGTGGAACAGGGCCCGCGAGCGGTCCCACGCCTCCTCGGTCGAGCCGCGCGCCTCGTCGCCGGCGATCAGCTGGATCAGCGCCCCGCCGGCGCGCCAGCCGACACCCTCGTCGGTGACCACCGAGCCCACGGCCAGACGCACCCGCGTCGGGATCTGCTCCGACTGCTGGAAATAGTGTTCGGCCGCCAGCGACAGGCTCTCGCCTTCGATGGGGGTGATGCCCTGGGTGCGCTCGAAATTCTCGCCGCGGTCCAGGGTCATGACGAAGACGCCCTGGCCCAGCAGCGTCCGGGCGCCGGGACGCGCGAACCCCTGCGAGGCGGCGGCGACCGCCTCTTCATCGAACCGGCAATAGCCGCGCATATGTCCGCTGGTGTCGTAGTCCGCCACGACGTAGCGCACCGGCCCGTCGCCCTGGGCCTGGACGATCAGCCGACCTTCGAACTTCAGGCTGGAGCCGACCAGCGCCGCCAGCGCGCAGGCCTCGCCCAGCAGGGCCGCGACCGGCTCGGGATAATCGTGGGCCGACAGGATGGCGTCGATGGTCTGGCCCAGCCGCACGATGCGGCCGCGCACGGGCCAGCCCTCGATCTGGAAGGCGGCGGCCAGGTCGTCTATGGGCGCGGCGGCTGTGTCGTGCGCGTGATCGGTCACGGGCAGTCCTCGAAAAACGGCGAGTGATTGGAAGCGCCGTCAGATAGGCGTCCGTATCGCGAATGGTAAGGCCTGCGTGCTACAGCAGGAACCGGCGGGGTTTGCGCCCCGTTCCAGCAGCCCGATCCGAACACACCGACCCGGCGGTTTCATGACCAAAGCGACGCTCAAGCCCCTGAACGAACAGTCCATCGTCATCACCGGCGCGACCTCGGGCATCGGACTGGCGACGGCGCGGCGGGCGGCGAAGGCCGGAGCCTGCGTCTTCCTGATCGCGCGCGGCGAGAGCGACCTCAAGGCGCTCTGCGAGGAACTGCAGGCCACCGGCGCGCGGGCGGCCTGGGCAGTCGCCGATGTCGCCGATCACGACGCCCTGGTCGAGGCGGCGGACAAATGCGTGCGCCTGTTCGGCGGCTTCGACACCTGGATCAACAACGCCGGGGTCTCGATCTACGGGGCCATCAGCGCGACCCGTCTGGACGACCAGCGCCGACTGTTCGAGACCAACTACTGGGGCGTGGTCAACGGCTCGCTGGTCGCGGCGGCGCATCTGCGCAAGCGCTACGGGGGCGGTGCGATCATCAATGTCGGCTCGATCATGTCCGACGCCCCCCTGCCGATCCAGGGCGTTTATTCCGCCTCGAAGCACGCGGTGAAGGGCTTCACCAACGCCTTGCGCATGGAGCTGATGCAGGAACAGGCCCCGATCACCGTCAGCCTGGTCAAGCCGGCGGCGGTGGACAGCCCCTACAACAAGCATGCCCGCAACCTGACCGGCTACGCCACCCAGAATCCCCAGCCGGTCTATGCGACCCATGTCGTGGCCGACACCATTCTCTACTGCGCCAGCCACCCGATCCGCGAGATCACCGTCGGCGGCGGCGGGCGTTTGATCGCCAGCTTCTATTCGGTCCTGCCGGGCGTGGCGGAACCACTCTTCGCCCGGTTCGCTCCCTCCCTGATGCGGGACAGGAGTTCCGCCTATGAGCCGTACGACGACGGGCTGTATGACCCGAGCGAAGACGGCCTCCACGAAGAGGTTCACTATCCCATGGTCCGACAGTTCTCCGCCCTCGCCGAAGTCCGCAAACATCCCGGCATCACCAGCGGCGTCGTCGCCGTGCTCGCCGGAATCGGCATTGCCGCCCTGCTGCTGAATCAGCGCAGCGGACCGACGCGGTATGAGCGCCTGCGCGGCCGGATCGACCCGCGCGGCTGGATTGACACCGACGGCCTGCGCGACCGCTTCGGCGGCCTGGCCGACACCGTCCGTCACAGCCTGTCCGAGGCCGGCGAGCGCGCCGCCGACCTCAGTGAGGACGCCCGCCATCGCGGCGGGCGCTTTGTCCACGATGCGCGACACTCTTCCCGCAAGGCGTTGAAGAAACACGGCAAGACGGCGCGACGCTACGCCCATGACGCCGGCGATTACGCCCGCGACCATGCGAAGGAAGGCGGGGCCCTGCTGGCCCTGGCGACCATCGCGGCGGCGATCGGCGCCGCTGCCCTGGACGTCCGCCGTCCCGACAGCCGCATCCGCAGCCTCGGCAAGTTCTAGAACCGGCCCACTCACCGGTTGCTGCAACTGCGAAGGTCGGCCAAGGTCGGGGCATGGCCGACCCGACCACCTACGTCTTCGATTTCGATTCGACCCTCGTGCGCATCGAGACGCTGGAGGCCCTGGCCGACATCGCCCTGGCCGGGGCCCCCGACGCCGCCGCGATCCGGTCCGAGGTCGCCGCCCTGACCGATCAGGCCATGGCCGGCGACCTGCCCTTCGGCGAGGCCCTGCGCCGCCGCCTCGCCCTGCTGCCGCTGACCCGCGACCACGTGGCCGAACTGGCCGCCCGCATCCTCGACGAGGGCACGCCCTCGGTGCGCCGCAACCTGCGCTTCTTCCGCGAGAACGCGGACCGGATCGTCATCCTGTCGGGCGGCTTCCGGGAGATCATCGCCCCCCTCGCCGCCCATCTGCACATCCCGACGAAACGGGTGCTGTGCAACGATCTGGTCTATGACGCGGAGGGCCGGGTCGCCGGCGTCGACGCGGCCAATCCCCTGTCGGAAGCCGGCGGCAAGCCCGCCGTCATCCGCGCCCTCGGCCTGCCGGGCCCCGTGGTCATGATCGGCGACGGCTGGACCGACGCCGAGGTCAAGCTGGGGGGCGCCGCTGACCGCTTCCACGCCTTCACCGAGATCGTCCGCCGCGAGACGGTGGTCGCCGCCGCCGACGCCGAGGCGCCGTCGATGGACGAATTCCTCCACGCCGAGGGCCTGGCGGGCCGCTGGTCCTATCCCCGCAGCCGCATCCGCATCCTGCTGCTCGAGAACATCCACCCCGCGGCCGTCCAGCGGCTGGAAGAGGCCGGCTACACCGTAGAGTCACGCAAGGGCGCGCTGGACGAGGACACGCTGATCGAGGCGATCAAGGGCGTCCACGTGCTCGGGGTCCGCTCCAAGACCCAGGTCAGCGCCCGCGTGTTCGAGGCCGCGGACCGGCTGATGGCCGTCGCCGCCTTCTGCATCGGCACCAACCAGATCGACCTCGACGCCGCCGCCGGGCGAGGCGTGGCGGTGTTCAACGCCCCCTATTCCAATACCCGGTCGGTGGTCGAACTGGCTGTCGGCCTGACCATCGCCCTGCTGCGCGACGTCGCCGACAAGTCCGCCGCCATGCACCGCGGCGAGTGGAACAAGTCCGCGACCGGTTCCCGCGAGCTGCGCGGCAAGACCCTGGGCATCGTCGGCTACGGCGCCATCGGCTCGCAGCTGTCGGTGCTGGCCGAGGGCCTCGGCATGCGGGTCATCTTCCATGACCTGACCGAGCGGCTGGCCCTCGGCAACGCCCGCCGCATGGCCTCGCTGGACGCCCTGCTGGCCGAGAGCGACGTGGTCAGCCTGCATGTCGACGGCCGCGCCGCCAACACCGCCCTGATCGGCGCCGCGCAGCTCTCGCGGATGAAGCCGGGCGCCCTGCTGCTGAACCTGTCCCGCGGCCATGTGGTCGACATCGGCGCCCTGTCCCAGGCCATGGGGTCCGGACGAATCGCCGGCGCGGCGCTGGACGTCTTTCCCGACGAACCCGCGACCAACGCCGACCCCTTCGACAGCCCCCTGCGCGGCCTGAAGAACGTGATCCTGACCCCGCATATCGGCGGCTCGACCGAGGAGGCCCAGGAGGCCATCGGCGAATTCGCCGCCGAACGGCTGCTGGCCTATCTGAACCGCGGCGACACCACCTTCTGCGTCAATCTGCCCAATGTGCAGCTGGCCGAGGTCGACGGGGCCCATCGCATCCTGCACATCCACCGCAACCAGCCGGGGGTCCTGGCCGACCTGAACCGGGCCCTCGCCGCGGCCGGTCTCAACATCCTCGGGCAACATCTGAAGACCGATGAAGCCACCGGCTATGTCATCACCGACGTCGATCGGGACTACGATCCGGAAGCCCTCCGGGCCCTGAAGAGTGTGGCCGGAACGCTGCGGTTCCGCATGTTGCACTAGAAACCTTCCCCGGCGGCATCTTGCGCGCCCGCGAAACGCGCGCACAGTGTGACGCAACGGTCGCATCATGACGGCCGAGGGAGGATCATCGATGTCTCGTTTCCTGCGCAATGCCGCGCTCGCCGCACTGACCGTGGCCGCCGCCGGCGCGGTCGCCTCGGCCGCCAGCGCCCAGAGCTACGGCCGCCTGGTCGTGTTCGGCGACAGCCTGAGCGACAACGGCAATCTGTACGCCGCGACGTTCAACACCCAGCCGACCTCCCCGCCCTATTTCCAGGGCCGGTTCTCGAACGGCGCCGTGTTCACCGAACTGCTGGGCTTCAACGCCGGCCGCTCGGCCGCCGGCGCGTCCGTGACGGGCAGCATCAACTACGCCTACGGTGGCGCGCGCACCGACAGCTCGGCCTTCCCGCCCGGCATGCGCAACCAGCTGCTGGCCTATACAGGCGCTGGCGGCACCTTCGGCGCCAATGACCTGGTCAGCATCCTCGGCGGCGCCAACAACATCTTCCAGGGCCTGCCGGCCGCCGGCGCCTCGCCGAATCCGACCGGCGCCATCGCTCCCGTGATCTCGGCGGCGGCGGCTGACATGACCTTCCTCGTCAACAGCATCGCCGCCGCTGGCGCCGGCACCATCCTCGTCGGCAACATTCCCAGCCTCGGCAACGCGCCGGCGTTTCGCGGTACGCCTGCCGCTCCCCTGGCGGAGTTCGCCGGCACCTCGTTCAACAGCGCCCTGCTCGCCGGTCTGATGACGACCGCGGCAGCCCGCCCGGGCACGAACATCATCCTGTTCGACGTCTACAAGGTCGGCGCGGCGCTGACGGCGAATCCGGGCGGGTTCGGCCTGACCAATGTGACCGACGCCTGCTTCAACGGCTTCACGGTCTGCGCGACCCCGAACACCTATCTGTTCTGGGACGGCGTGCACCCGACCGCCGCCGGCCACCAGTTGATCGCCCGCCTGGCCAATGACTACCTCTACTATGGCGACATCGGCGCCCAATCGACGGTCCAGGCCGAAACCGGCTTCCGCCAGCGCGAGGACCTGCTGGACCTCGCCAGCGAGGGCATGTCCGGCCGCGACGCCTGGCAGGCCGGAACGCAGCTGACCTTCGGCGCGATCGCCGACAGCGTCGAAACCGACGCCCGCGGCTCCGTGGCCGCGTCGGACACGACCGGCTGGGGCGGCCGCGTCGGGCTGGATCACGTCATGTCGCCCAATGCGCGTTTCGGCCTCGCGGGCACCTACCGCACCGCCGAGGTCGAGGCCGGAGCCATGACCTTCGACGTCAAGACCTATGCCTTCGACGTCTATGGCGGCTGGCGCTCGGGCGGGCATTTCATCAACGCCACGGTGGGCGGGTCGGTCGACCACTACGACGACATCGTACGCCTGACCTCCCTGGCGCCGATCGTCCACACCGGCGAGACCCGGGGCGGCAGCATCGGCGGACGCCTGCAGGGCGGCATGTGGTTCGACATGGGCGGCATCGCCCTGTCGCCCCGCGTGGCGGTCAACTACGTCTCGACCGAGGTCAACGGCTATATCGAACAAGGCCCCGCGGCCCAGTACGCCTATGAGGACCGCACGGTCCAGGCCGCCAGCGGCGAGGTCTCGCTGCGGGCCGAAGGCGGCGGGGACGACATGAGCTTCTTCGTCGAGGGCGGCTATCGCGATAATTTCGGCGACAGCAGCGACGCCGTCCGCACGGGCATCACGGCCAACCCGGCCCAGATCCTGGCCCGCGACATCGAGGATCCGTTCGGCGGCTCCCTGATCGCCTCCGCCGGGGTCGAAGCCGATCTCGGTCCGGTCAGGATGACGCTCGGCTATCGGGGCCGGTTCGGCGACTCCGCCAACAGCCATGTCGGCGCCCTCACCTTCCGCTTGCCGCTGCAATAGGGTCCCAACCCCGCAGCAGACAGGAGGCGCGCGGCTCTCGGGCCGCGCGCCTTTTTGTTCCCGCCTGCGACGACCTGCCGCCCCCAGGCGCCCCAAAGTCGCCCCACGGAGTCCTAGAACGACGTCATCCGGTCGCTGGCCGCAGTGTGTCGCTCGTTGCGGCCGCCGGCGCCCCCTCCCGCTCGTTGAGCTGAAGACGGAGCTGACGCCGCCATGCGACGCCTGTTGCCGACCGCCCGGTCGTTTCTCATCCATTCCGGCCAGGCCGCTGCCCTGGCCGGCGTCGCCGTGCTGGCCATGGCCGCCGCGCCCCTGGCCGATCCCGCTGATCCGGCGGTCCCGGACGTCCTCGCCGTACCGGCGGCCCCGCCGATGACCGCCGTGGCCGAGCCGGCCGGCCCGGTCACGCGGCTGATCGCCTTCGAGGCCCCGGTCCGCGGCCATGAGGTCAACTCGCCCTTCGGCCTGCGGCGTCTGCCGGGACAGGCCGCGCGCAACCACGCGGGCGTGGATATCGCCGCGCCCAGCGGCACCGGCGTCTATGTTTCGGCCGAGGGTTCGGTCCTGCGCACCGGCTATGAGCCCGCGGGCTACGGCCGGTTCGTCGAAATCCGCCACCCGAACGGCATGACCACCCTGTATGGCCATCTCAGCCGCCTCGACGTGGCCTCCGGCGACCGCCTCGAGGCCGGCGAGCGTATCGGCCTTGTCGGCTCGACAGGCCGTTCGACCGGCCCGCACCTGCATTTCGAGGTGCGCCGCGGCGATCGCCAGATCAATCCGGTCAAGGTCATGGGCCGGGCCTTCGAAGTCGTCGTGGCCGACACCACCGCCTGACCAAACGTCGGTCCGGCGACCACGGTTTCTTCACCCCTTGAGTCCAGGATGCCGTCTCGAAGGGGCGCCTCTTGGACCACATCCTGCACGTATTGACGGTCGAGCACGATTTCCGCTGGCTTCTGGCGGCGGTGCTGATCTGCGTAGTGGGCATCACAGCATCCCTGAACATGCTCGCGATCGCCCGACAGCGGGTCGGCGCGAAGCGACGGACCATCATCGTCATAGCGTCGCTCCTTTCCGGACTGGCGGTCTTCACGACGCACTATATCGGGCTTCAGGGCTACGATCCGGGGGTGGAGATCCGTTACGCCGTATGGCCGACCGTCGGGTCCTTCGTCATCGCCCTGGGCAGTTTCGCGGCGGCCTGCGGAATCGTGCTGGCGCGCCCAACCCGACGCCATCGCATCCTTGCCGGAACAATCGGGCTGGCGGGCGTCGCCGGCATGCATTTCGTCGGCATATCCGCCCTCCGGTTCAACGGCCTGATCCACTGGCAACCCTCGATGATCGCCCTGGCGATAATGGGCGGCGTCGTCCTGACCTTCATCGCCAGCGGCGTGTTCTTCGGGAACAGCCTGCTGCGCCGGATCGCCACGGCGGTGGGCTGCACATTCTCGGTCGTCTTTCTGCACCTGACCGCCATGTGCGCGATGACCATCGTGCCCGGCGGCGCAACCGGGACGGACTGGACCGTCTCCGGCGCGGTCATGACAGCGGTCATCCTGGCCATGGTCATGATCATTGCTGTCGCCGCCTCCGCGATCGGCTGGATGAGCTGGGTCGCGCAGTCAGCGGCCATGATCCGCATTCGCGAGGCGCTGGACGCGATGCCGGATGGCCTGGCCTTCTACGACGCCGAGGATCGGCTGGTCCTGTGGAACCACCGCTACGCCGAGGTGAATCCCGAACTGTCCACGACCCTCAGGGCCGGAATGACCTTCCGCGAGATCATTCAGGTCGGTCTGGACGAGGATCTCTATGCCGACGCCCGCGGACGCCAAGCGGAGTGGATCCAGGAACGGCTCGATTCCCGCCAGGCGCTGACCAACACCATGGAGCAGCGGATCACCGGCGACCGCTGGCTGCGGATTTCCGACCGGCGCACGGCGGCCGGCGGCACCGTCACCGTCTGCACCGACATCACCGACCTGAAGAACGACGCCCGCGCCCTGGCCGAGGCCCGCGACGTGGCCCAGTCGGCCAACAGCGCCAAGAGCCAGTTCCTCGCCAATATGAGCCACGAAATCCGCACGCCCCTGAACGGCGTGATCGGCGTGGCCCAGGCCCTGGCCAGGACCCCCCTCTCGCCCCAGCAGGAAGAGATGCTGGAGCTGATCCACTCCTCCGGCCATACGCTGCAGGTCCTGCTCAGCGACATTCTCGACCTCGCCCGCGTGGAGTCCGGTCGTCTGGAACTGTCCAGCGATGTCTTCCATCTCGGACGCGCCGTCCGCGAGGCGGCCCAGCTCTATGAGACCTCGGCCCAGGTGAAGGGGCTGCAGTTCTTCGTCGAGGTCACGCCCGAGGCCGACGGCTGGATCGCCGGCGACGTGGTGCGCATCAAGCAGATCCTGACCAACCTGGTGTCCAACGCGGTCAAATTCACCGACACGGGCTTCGTCAGCCTGACCGCCGCCCTCGGCCCGGACCGGGCCGGCGCCCCCCAGCTTCGCTTCTCGATCGAGGACACCGGCATCGGCTTCGACAGCGAGACGCGCGACCGACTGTTCAGCCGTTTCGAACAGGCCGATGGCGCCATCACGCGGCGGTTCGGCGGCTCCGGCCTCGGCCTCGCCATCTCGCGCCAACTGGCCGAGATGATGGGCGGCGATCTGGACTGCGAGAGCGAGCCCGGCGGCGGCTCGGCCTTCATCCTGACCATCCCCTTCAACGCCGCCGAAGCCCCCGTAACCGCCCCGGAGGTCGTCGCCGACCGGCCGGACGACAGCGTCGGGGCCACCCGCGTGCTGCTGGCCGACGACCATCCGGTGAACCGCAAGGTCGTCGAGATGATCCTGGCCCAGGCGAACGTCGAGCTGACGTCGGTGGAGAACGGCGCCGAAGCCGTTCAGGCCTGCCGTGACGGCGATTTCGACATCGTGCTGATGGACATGCAGATGCCGGTCATGGACGGCCTGACCGCGACCCGGGAAATCCGGCTGAACGAAGCGGCGATGGGTCTGGCCCGGACGCCGATCGTCATGCTGACCGCCAACGCCCTGGCCGAACACATCGCCTCGGCCGAAGCCGCCGGCGCCGATCGGCACCTGGCCAAGCCGTTCGACGCGGCCGACCTGCTGCAGCTGGTGGCCACCCTGCCCCATGCCCGGGGCAGGTCACTCGCCGCCTGACCTATTCGTAGCCGTGCGCGGCCTCGTTGATGACCTGCGACGGCATCCGCGAAAAGTCGACGCTGACCGGCTGGGCCGCCTTGGCGCGGAAGGTCTTGATGACGTGCTCGAGACGGCGGCGCACCTCGCGCTCGGCCTCGGTTCCCGTGTCCAGGTTCAGCGGGGCGAGGCAGAAGTCGATGATGGCCGTGGGGCTGTTCAGGGGCTGCATGATCTCTCTCCTTACTCGGCCGCCACGAACTGGGCGGTCTCGGTGGAATCCTTGAGGGCGGTGGTCGAGGACTGGCCGCTCGAGATGACGGTGGCGACCTGGTCGAAATAGCCGGTGCCGACCTCGCGCTGGTGGCGGGTGGCGGTGTAGCCGGCCGCCTCATTGGAGAATTCGCGCTGCTGCAGCTCGGAATAGGCCGCCATGCCGCGGTCGCGGTAGCCGCTGGCCAGCTCGAACATGCCGTTGTTCAGGCTGTGGAAGCCGGCCAGGGTCACGAACTGGAATTTGTAGCCCATGGCCCCCAGCTCACGCTGGAATTTGGCGATGGTGGCGTCGTCCAGCTTGGCCTTCCAGTTGAACGACGGCGAGCAGTTGTAGGCCAGCAGCTTGCCGGGGTGCTCCCTGTGCACCGCCTCGGCGAAGCGGCGGGCGTCGTCCAGATCGGGGTGCGAGGTCTCCCACCACAGGACGTCGGCGTGTTTCGCATAGGACAGGCCGCGCGCGATGCAGTGGTCCAGCCCCGTCCCGGCCTTGAGCCGGAAAAAGCCCTCCGGCGTCCGGTTCTCGCGGTCGATGAAGGGATGGTCGCGCTCATCGACGTCCGAGGTGATCAGCTGGGCGCTCTCGGCGTCGGTGCGGGCCACGATCAGGGTCGGGGCGCCCATGACGTCGGCGGCCAGGCGGGCGGCGACCAGGTTGCGCTCATGCGCCTGGGTCGGGATCAGCACCTTGCCGCCGAGGTGGCCGCATTTCTTCTCGGAGGCCAGCTGGTCCTCGAAATGCACGCCCGCGGCGCCGGCCTCGATGAAGGCCTTCATGATCTCGAAGCTGTTCAGCGGCCCGCCGAAGCCGGCCTCGGCGTCGGCGACGATGGGGACGAACCAGTCGCGCTTGGCCCCGCCCTCGGCGTGCTCGATCTGGTCGGCGCGCTGCAGGGTGCGGTTGATGCGGCGGCACAGTTCCGGCGCGGCGTTGGCCGGATACAGCGACTGGTCCGGATACATGGCGCCGGCGGTGTTGGCGTCGGCGGCGACCTGCCAGCCCGACAGATAGATGGCCTTGAGGCCGGCGCGGACCATCTGCATGGCCTGGTTGCCGGTGACGGCGCCCAGGGCGTTGATGAAGGGCTCCTCGTGCAGCAGCTCCCACAGCCGGTTGGCGCCGCGCTCGGCCAGGGTATGGGTGATCGGGATCGAGCCGCGCAGGCGCAGGACGTCTTCCGGCGTATACGGACGTTCGATGCCGTCGAAACGGCCGACGGGCGACGGAACGAGATGGGCGAAGCTGGTCATGTCGGTCTCGGGCTCGGAAAGGCGGCCATCGCCGCGGGTCTCGAGAAGCAGAACACGCGACAGTCACGATTGACACATCAGAGACCCTCTTTTTCGTGTCATTCAGTCACGATATGACATAGACCGTTAAGTCATTTTGTGACTTACTGCAGGCATGGACGCCGCCGCCGATCGCAAGCTGTTCCTTGGAGGCCGCCTCAAGCGGCTGCGTCGCGATCTGGCCCTGACCCAGACGGCCATGGCGGTCGATCTGGGCGTCTCCCCCTCCTATCTGAACCATATCGAGCGCAATCAGCGGCCCGTCTCGGCGCAGTTGCTGCTTCGCCTTGCCGACACCTATGACGTCGATCTGCGCACCCTCGGCCAGTCGGCCGGCCCCGCATCCGAGGCCGAACTCGCCGAGGCCTTCGCCGATCCGGTGTTCCAGGGCCTGGCCGTCCCGCGCCACGAGATCGTCCAGCTGGCCGAGGACCAGCCCGCCGCCGCCGACGCCCTGCTGCGCCTGTACCGCGCCTTCGCCGACCGTCGCGCCCGCGACGGCGCGGACGCCGGCGACGCGGACGACAGCCCGTCGGACTGGGTCCGTGAATACATCCAGGCCCGCCGCAACCACTTCCCCGAACTCGACGCGCTCGGCGAAGCGCTCGGCGAGGCCCTGGCCGCCGACGCCCCCGGCGAGCCGTTCGAAACCCGCGTCCGCGACCGCCTGCAATCCCGCCACGGCCTCAGCGTTCGCACCCTGCCCGCCGAGGTCATGGTCGAATGGACCCGCCGCTACGACCCGCACCGCAAACGCCTGCTGCTGTCCGAGACCCTGGGGCCCTCGTCCCGTGCCTTCGCCGTCGCCTTCCAGCTGGCCCTGTCAGAGCATGACGCCGAGCTGACGGCGCTGGCCGAGGCCGCCGCCGCGCCCGACGAGCCCACCCGCCGCCTGCTCAAGGTCTCCCTGACCAACACTCTCGCCGCCGCCATCCTGATGCCCTACGGCCCGTTCCAGCAGACGGCGGAGCAGACCGGCTACGACCTCGGCCGGCTGCAGGCCCGGTTCGGCGTCAGCTATGAACAGGCCGCCCACCGCCTGACCACCCTGTCGCGGCCGACGGCGCGCGGCGTGCCCTTCTTCCTGATGCGGGTCGATCAGGCCGGCAACATCTCCAAGCGGTTCGCCTCGGGCGCCTTCCCCTTCTCCCGCTTCGGCGGCGCCTGCCCGCGCTGGCGGCTGCACAGCGCCTTCCGCACACCGGGCCGCGTCGTCACCCAGATCATCGAGACCCCTGACGGCGGCCGCTGGTTCACCCTCGCCCGCACCGTGGATCGCCAGGGGCATGACGCCTTCACCGAGGGCCAGGACCTGGCCATCGGCCTGGGCTGCGAGCTGAAACACGCCCACCGCCTGACCTACGCTCGCGGCCTCGACCTGGCCGCGCCCGAGGTGACCCCCATCGGCCCCGCCTGCCGCCTGTGCCACCGCCACCCCTGCGCCGAACGCGCGGCGGCGCCGATCGACCGGCCGCTGGTGGTGGACGACTGGGCCAAGTCGGTGAGCCCGTATCCGTTCGCGGGGGGATGAAAGGCGATCCATCAGCGACATGAGCCGCGCTCTCACAGTACAGTCCGCCGGGGCCGCGCGCGCAACGCCAACCTGTGATAGGCGTCCGAAATGGGCGTGACATACCTACATCTTCCAGTCGGGCAACAACCGCCCTCGCTGGGACCGCGCCGTCCGTTCAGGGCCGTGCTCTTGCTGGGAGAGAACGTTTCGGTCGATTGGCAAACACTTGTCAGCAACTGGCTGGTTCGCAGCGGATGCCTCTACATGATGGCTTGGGGCGTGGCCTGTGGTTCTTGGGATGACAGTGTTGACTGGGCGTTTCTAGAAGCGACCGGATACGAAGAAGTGCCGGACGATCAGTTTGTGATGACGACCTGGCACGATGGCGAGTCCCTGCCGGAGACCATCCTGTTCGCAATTCAGGATGCTTGGCATCCGACTGTGTCGCTCAAGGACATTGTGATCGTCGATATTCGCGCTGAGAGCCGCGAAGGCGAAATTATGGAAGCCTACTCCAACGCGCTCGATGGTCGTGCTTGAGAGTCCGGGCCTAGGCTGAATCGGGGCTCGCCTGTCCCAGCACCACCTTGCCGCCCTCGCGCCGCAGCGCCACCCCGGACCGCTCCAGCAGTCCGGCGACCACCTCGGCGGCCTGCGGCGATCCCTCATCCAGCAGCCTCTCCATATCCCGCCTCAGCGACGCATCGCCCGACACCGCGTCCAGCGCGTCCAGCCACTCGTCCCGCGTCAGCACGCCGTCCGCCCGGTTGGCGTCGATCAGGGGCTTGAGGAAATCGAACCAGTCACCGCCGGTGGCGCGGAACTGGGCGCGCTCGGCCACCAGGGCAAAGACGGCCCCGCACGCATAGAAGGCCCGGTGGTCGCCGCGGGCGGCCGCGCCCTCGATCGGGCGGACGGCGTGAGCGGCGCAGTCGTCGACCTCTTGCTGCAGCATGCCGAGCGCATCGTACGAGGGAGCGAGGGCCTTGGTGGCGCGCACGGCCATCAGGTCGGCCCCGCCCTCGGTGATCCAGGAATCGCGGGAGCGCTCGTAGCGGACGGTCTGGCCCAGCCAGAAATGGGCGCTCTCATGGCCAATGAACCACTGGATATAGGCGGCCGACTCATCGGAGCGCTCGGCATTGCCGATGCCCTCGAAGCTCATGACGATCAGGCCGGACAGGACGCTGCCGCCCATGCTCTGAAGGCCCGGGGTGGGCCCGCCCCAGCTGGCCATGATGGTCGGGCGGTCGGTCTGGCCGGGGCCGAGGCGACGGGCATAGTAGTCGGCCACGCCGGGCGCCCAGCCTTCGATCGCGGCGCTGATCCAGGCGGGCAGCTGGGGGTCGGCGACGGTGACGATGCGCTCGGCCTCCTTCATGCGGGTCTGGCCGAACAGGACGTAGAGGGTGCCGTCCTCGGTCACGGCCCGACGCTGGCGCTCGCCCTGGACCAGCACCGGGCCACTGCGATCCTGCCAGGTGATGCGGGCGTTGCGGATGTCGAGATCCTGACCGTTGAGGTCCTCGGGCAGGTCACGGGCGACGTCCAGCGACGGCAGGGCAAAGACGTCGAAGGCCCCCGAGAACAGGGCAACCGACCCGTCGGTGAAGGCCAGCACCGGATAGTCGGCCTCGAGATTGTGGGCGCGGGGGGCCAGTTGCAGCCGGACGTGGCGGGGCACCGGTCCGCCGTCGAGGGTGCGCAGGACGTCGAGGTGGCCGACGCGCTCCAGCACCACCCCGGGGGTGACGACGGTCCAGTCGGCCGGACGCCACGGCTGGCGCGCCTCCATCGTCAGCGACGACCGGATGAAGGCCCAGACGGGGGCGTCCTCGCTGAAGGTGTAGTCCACCGTCCACTGGTCGCCGTCTCGCGTGACCGCCACATCGGCACCCGGGATGCCGGCGTCGGGGGCGTCGGCGTCGGCGAGGACGGCCGGGGCGAGCGGGGCGGTCGGCGCGCAGGCGCCCAGCGTCAGGATGGCGGCCAGAGCCGTTGCGGCAGACAGCGTGCGCATGAAGGTCCCTCTCTTCAATGCGCGGCACCCTAGAGTTGCCGTGGCCAGCATCACCTTATGCTTTGGTCATGCTTCGGTCGGATTTAGGGCCTCTTTCGCGGCGTCGAGCGCCTCGGCCATGGCGGTCTTGAGGCGGTCGGGGGCGAGGATGCGGACCTGATGGCCCCAGGTGAACAGGTGCCAGGCCAGTTCGCGCATGCCCGAGGCCGTAAAGCGCACCCGGACCGATCCGTCGGGCAGGTCCTCGAGCGTCTGGGTGGGGTGCCAGCGCCAGGCCCGCGCCTCGTTCGCCCCCTCCGGCGTCACCCGCAGGACCACATCCTCGATCTCGTCCTGATAGATGCCGAACGACTGGCTGGCGAAGCTCTGCAGGTCGAAGTCGGCGGGCGGGGCGGCGACCCCGTCCTCGGCCCGGACGGCGCTCATCCGGTCGAGGCGGAAGGTCTGGACCCTTCCACTTTCCCGATCTGCGGCGACCAGATAGTTGGCGCGGCCGAACATCACCCCGCACGGCGCCATGCTGCGCCGCCGCGCCTCCACGCCGGGGCGGCTGTAGATGAAGCCCAGCGGCTGTCCCGCCAGGATCGCCTGGCGGATCTCGGCCAGCACCGCCTCGTCCGCCGACGGCCGCGGCCCGGCCTGGACCGCGATGGTCTCGGCCCGGACCAGGGCCTCCAGATCGGGGGCCAGCCGGTTCAGCGTCGTCGAGCGCATGGCCGACTTCAGCTTGCGCTCCAGCCCCTCCAGCGCCGCCGCCCGGCCGGGTTCGCCCGAGGCCCGCAACCCCAGCGCCGCCTTGCTCAGCTCGACCAGCTCGCCGGTCGTCGGGGCCTGTTCAAAGGCGGACAGTCCGCCGCGGATGCGCCAGCGCTTGGTCGGTGGGTCCGACACCTCCTCGGCGGCGGGATACAGCGCCAACACCGCGTCGCGCATCCGTTCGGCGGTGCGACGGCCGACCCCGGCGTCGCGCGCCATTTCGTCCAGCGTCAGGCCCTCGGCGCTGGCGGCCATCCGCCGCGCCAGTTCGATCACCACCGCCGCCTTGTCGTGTCTCATGACCCGACGATGGCATACGTCCGATTTTGACGCAACGCTGCTCCAGAGTGAGACTCAACAGACGCCCTCACCCCGGAGACCTCCCATGGCCCGTTCCTTCGTTCCCCACGCCTCCATCGCCGCCAGCCGCTATCTGATCGTGCCCTGCGAGGCCGACGGCTGCGGCGACCTGGCCGTCATCTGGGACCGGCTGGAGGAACAGGTCATCGACGTCATCGACGCCCGGCTGTCAGCCCGCTACGCCGACGAGGACGCCCTGTGGGACGAGGCCCGCCCGGCCTTCGCCCCGGCGGAAGACTTCCGCATGGCGGCGTGATCAGTCGTCCGGATACCGCTTCCGGTTCTCGGCCAGCGACCGGACGGCGATTTCGCGCAGGACCGCCATGTCCACGTCGGCCAGCTTGTTGACGTACAGACAGGCCACGCTGGTCTTCACCTTGCCCAGCCGCGCAACCAGTGCTTCCTGCCCCTCGAATCCGCCGAGGATATAGAGAACGGTCTGCGCCTTGCGCGGTGAAAAGCCGATCCGCGGCGCGTCGCCCTCGTGCCCGCTGTCATACCGGTAGTGATACCGCCCGAAACCGATGATCGACGGCCCCCACATCGTCGGCGGTTCGCCGCTGACCTCCTCCAGCAGGGCGCAGACCGTCCGGGCATCCGCCCGCCGCGTCGGGTTATCGACGGCCGCGATGAAGTCGGCGACGGAGGTTTCGGTGGGTTTGGTCTTGGCTTCATAGGCCATGGAATTCTCCCTCGGACTCAACTCTCCTCCGGAACGCCGTTCCTGACCAGAGCCCCGCCGTTGTAGCGCTGGTCCGCCGTCACCTCGCGCCCCGCGAAGCCAGGAGCGGGAAAGGCCGCCATGGCCGCGTCGTCAGCGAACTCGGCTTCCGCCAGGAACAGCCCCTCCAGCGCCCCTTCGAACCGGTCGACCGACACGGTCGCCCCTCCGGCGGCGTAGTAGTGCCGCGTCTTTCGTAGGACGCGTCCCGGCAGCGCCGCGAACAAACTAAACTCGGTCCCGGTCAGATAGATCGTCGTGATCAAGCGCTTGTCGGGCGCCAGATCGGCCTTCTTCGACAGACGCAGGATCGGCTCCCCGCCGCCCACGGGCGTGGCCCGCCGCAAGCGCAGCCGCGAGTCATCGACATAGAGATCCTCGATCGCCTCGGCCCGCAGCACCGGCAACGCCGGCAGACCCGCGCACAACCACCGCCGCTCGCGCTCCACGGCGGCGTATTTTTCGGGCTTGAGGAAGCCGAGGGCGGACGGGGCTACGGTCATTCGGCCCATCCGGCCGGCATCCAGCCTTCGGGCGCCAGTTCGAATTGCGAGAAGTCAAAACCGGGCGCGACCGTGCATCCGACCAGCGTCCAGTCGCCAAGGCTCGCCGCCGCCTGCCACCTCCCGGCGGGAACGACGCCCTGCGGCCGCTCTCCCCTCGCCAGGTCGGGGCCCAGCGCCAGCACGCCCTGCCCCTCGACGCTCAGCGCCAATGGCGCCCCGGCGTGGAAATGCCAGACCTCGACCGTGTCCACCCGATGCCAGTGCGACCGCTCCCCGGCGGCCAGAAGGAAATAGATGGCCGTCGAGGCCGTGCGGCCGTCGATCAGGTTCGGATCGCGAAAGGTTTCGCGGTAGTGCCCGCCCTCGGGGTGGGGTTTCAGATCCAGCAGACGGATGATCTCTGCGGCGGTCATCGCATGCCCCTAACACGTGCGTCCGCGCGGCTCGGCGACGATAAGGTCTTCGGGGACGTGACCAATGCAGCCGACGTCAGGCCGCTTCGGATGTGCCGGCCCTCAGCAGGCCAGCCACGCCGATATCCTCATCGATCTCCGGCCAGTGAACGCCAAGTCCGGCAGCGGCCACCTCCCAGTTCGCGCGCTGCTCTGGCGTCGCCGCTTTCAGGCGCGGGAACCAGTCCAACGGCGCGGCCAGGCGCCGCCCGTCGCGCAGGCGCACGATCAGTTCGGCGTCGTTGACCTCGACGTCCGCGATCCGCTCATCGATCCTGACGGCCGAAATAGCCATGCCATGCCTCCAGAAAGCCGTCCCGCTCCTCCGCAACCTTGCGAACGATCTCGGCCATCTCCTTCGCAGAATAGCCGATATTGCGCGCCGTCGCGACCGGACTCAGCCAGACCTTGGCCGAACACCCGGCCTTGTCGATGTGAACGTGCGGCGGCTCGAACCCCTCGTTCGAGAAGAAGTAGAAGCGATAGCCGTTCCAGCGAAGGATGGTGGGCATGTCTACCGCTTCATGAACTCGCTGTCCGCCAAGCGCCGTTAGCGAAGACGTATCGGCCGCCCCGTACCAAGGCACTGAGGCGAAACCCCCTGTCCATCCGTGACCGCCAGCCTGGTAGGTCGTGTCAGCTCGAAGCGGCTTTGGCGGCGTGTCCACGACGAACCCGTCCGGGGTCTGACCGTAAACGATCGATCCGACCTCGATGCAACGATCATCGAGACTGCGCACCCTCCAGACCGCGCTCGCCGGTCCGCGCGCCCGCTCGGTTTCGAAGACTGCAATCCAGTTGACGCAGGCACGCATCGCCCGGCTGGATCCTGATCGAACAACCGAAATGGAAGGTTGGCCGAGATCACCGCTAATCACGACTCCGCGAAGCTCGGAGCATCCCGCCGACATCAGCGCCAGCAACCCGACGGCGACCAGACGAGTGATGTTCCGCATCCTCAAAGCGCCTTCACGATCCCCTCGACCATCTTCTTGGCGTCGGCGAACAGCATCATCGTATTGTCGCGGAAGAACAGCTCGTTCTCGACGCCGGCGTATCCCGCCGCCATGCCGCGCTTGATGAACAGCACCGTCCCGGCCTTCTCCACGTCCAGCACCGGCATGCCGTAGATCGGGCTCTGCGGGTCGGTCTTGGCGGCCGGGTTGGTGACGTCGTTGGCGCCGATGACGAAGGCCACGTCGCACGAACTGAACTCGCTGTTGATGTCCTCCAGCTCGAACACCTCGTCATAGGGGACGTTGGCCTCGGCCAGCAGGACGTTCATATGGCCCGGCATGCGGCCGGCGACGGGGTGGATGGCGTATTTCACCTCGACCCCCTCCTCCTTCAGCTTGTCGGCCATCTCGCGCAGGGCGTGCTGGGCCTGGGCGACGGCCATGCCGTAGCCGGGGACGATGATGACCTTGGAGGCGTTCTTCATGATGAAGGCGGCGTCGTCGGCGCTGCCCTGTTTGACCGGCCGGGTCTCGACCCGCGCCTCGCCCGCCGTGCCGCTGTCGCCGCCGAAGCCGCCGAGGATGACGCTGAAGAAGCTGCGGTTCATGCCCTTGCACATGATGTAGCTGAGGATCGCGCCCGAGCTGCCCACCAGGGCCCCGGTGATGATCAGGGCGATGTTCTCGAGGGTGAAGCCCAGGGCCGCCGCGGCCCAGCCCGAATAGGAGTTGAGCATCGACACCACCACCGGCATGTCGGCCCCGCCAATGGGGATGATCAGGGTCGCGCCGAGGATCAGGGCGATGACGAAGATGCCCCAGAAGGCCCAGGTCGCCGTCCCGCCGGTGCCGATCATGATGCCGATCAGGAAGACCAGGCCGAGGGCCAGGGCGATGTTGATCAGATGCCGCGCGGGCAGGATGATCGGCGCCCCGCTCATATTGCCGTTCAGCTTGGCGAAGGCGATGACCGAACCGGTGAAGGTCACCGCCCCGATGGCCACGCCCAGCGCCAGCTCGATGATCGACAGGGTCTTGATGCCGCCGTCCGCCGTGGCGATGCCGAAGCTCTCGGGCGCATAGACGGCCCCGATGGCGACCAGACAGGCGGCCATGCCGACCAGCGAGTGGAAGGCGGCGACCAGCTGCGGCATCTGGGTCATCTGCACCCGGGCCGCGATCAGGGCCCCTGCCCCGCCGCCGACGATCACCCCGCCCGCGATCAGACCCAGCGTCAGCGGATCCAGCGTCCCCGTCGTCCACAGGGTCAGCAGCGTCACGGCGACCGCCAGCCCCATGCCGACCATGCCGAAGGTATTGCCCCGCCGGCTGGTCTCCGGGCTCGACAGGCCACGCAGGCTGAGAATGAACAGGACGCCGGAGACCAGATAGGCCAGGGCCGCGAAGGATGCGTTCATGCGGTCAGTCTTCCCTCAATCGGTTCGGCCGGGCGGGGGGCAGGCGGTGCGCGCCAGCCGCCACAGGGCGGCGGCGATGAACAGCGGCCCGACGAAGATCATCGCCCAGTCCCACATGCTCATCGGCTTTTCCTGGGCCACGATGCGCAGCAGGATGGAGGCGAACAGCAGCACCACCCCGCAGTCGAGAAAGCGCAGCTTGCGGATGGCGTCCTTCTCGCGAAGCCAGCTCCACAGCCACAGCCCCGCCCCGATCGCCGTGGCGACCCAGGACGCGCCGACCGCGAGCTGGGGCGGGTCGAGGGTCATGCCTTCTGATTCCGAAATCCCGACGATAACGCGCCGGAACGAAGCCACTGGATGAACTGGGCCGCAAATAGACCGGCCCCGAGCAGGAACAGGCTGAACCCAAGCCACTCAGCCCGCTGCTGGCGTTCCCACGCCTCCCATCCGAACCAGATGACGGCGAGGGGATGCCCGGTCAGCACCATCGCCCACTGGATACGTTCTCGCACGCGCTCGCTTACATAACCCGTGACAAGTGCAAAGAGCAGGACCGCTCCGAGCGCCGCGGGCACGATCGCCATGAAGAGCACGGCCTGGGTCATGCCTTGGCCGCCTCGGCCACCTTCGGCTTTTCCTTCTTGCGGTACATGGCCAGCATGCGCCGGGTGACCATGAAGCCGCCGAAGATGTTGACGCTGGCCAGGGTCACGGCCGCGACGCCGGCCCCCTTGGCGATCCAGCCGTTCGGCCCCGCGTCGCCGCTGTAAGCCGCCGCCGCGATCAGACCGCCGACCACGATCACCGAGGAGATGGCGTTGGTCACCGCCATCAGCGGCGTGTGCAGGGCGGGGGTGACGGACCAGACGACGTAGTAGCCGACGAAGATCGCCAGCACGAAGATGGCCAGGCGGAAGATGGTGGGGTCGACGTGTTCCATCTCAAGTATCCCGCTGCTGACGCTTCATCTTGATTGTCCTGATGGTCATGTCGCCGATCAGGCCGATGACCGCGATCCCGCATGCCCAGTTGAGCAAGGTCGTTCCTCCGAGCGCCACCTTGGTCAGTTGCCAGGATATGACGGAGACAAGCCACAGCCCGACGCCGGCCAGCAAGGCCAATTGGGCAAGCCTGCCAAGCTGGCTTAGGCGGCGATCGTTAATCGTCACCCCCGCACCCCCTCATGCACCACGGCCCCGCCGTGCGTCACCGCCGCCGCCTTGAGGATCTCGTCCTCCAGATCCAGCGCCAGCGCCCCGTCCGCGATCATCAGCCCGACGAAGGCGACCAGGTTCTTGGCGTACAGCGCCGAGGCGTCCGCCGCGATCCGGCCCGGCAGGTTGGTATGCCCCACAATCGACACGCCGTTGGCCGTGGTCACCACCTCGCCCGCCTTGGCCCCTTCGACGTTTCCGCCCGCCTCGACCGCCAGGTCGATCAGCACAGACCCCGGCTTCATCGTCGCCACCTGGGCCGCCGAGACCAGCACCGGTGCCGCGCGGCCGGGGATCAGGGCCGTGGTGATGACGATGTCCTGCTTCTTGATGTGCTCGCCGGTCAGGACCGCCTGCTTGGCCTGGTATTCGGGCGACATCGGCTTGGCGTAGCCGCCGGCGGTCTGGGCGTTCTTGAACTCCTCATCCTCGACCGCGAGGAATTTGGCGCCCAGCGATTCCACCTGCTCCTTGGTCGCGGGCCGGACGTCGGTGGCCGTGACCACCGCCCCCAGCCGCCGCGCCGTGGCGATGGCCTGCAGCCCGGCCACGCCCACGCCCATGATGAAGACCTTGGCCGGCGCCACCGTGCCCGCCGCCGTCATCATCATCGGAAAGCCCTTGCCGTAGGCGTAGGCCGCCTCGATCACCGCGCGATAGCCGGCGAGGTTGGCCTGGGACGACAGGGCGTCCATCACCTGCGCCCGCGAAATCCGCGGCACGAACTCCATGGCGAACGCCGTCGCCCCCGCCCCGGCCAGCGCCTGCACCGTCTCCTTCTCGCGATACGCGTCCAGCATCGCCACCACCACGGCGCCCGGCTTCAGGGCGCTGGTCTCCTGCGCCGTCGGCCCGCGCACCTTCAGCACAATGTCGGCGCCGGACAGCGCCGCCTTGGTGTCCCGCGCCACGGTCGCGCCGGCGGCGGCATAGTCGTCGTCGGGAATGGAGGAGCC
Source organism: Alphaproteobacteria bacterium (assembly GCA_018826515.1). Taxonomy (GTDB): domain Bacteria; phylum Pseudomonadota; class Alphaproteobacteria; order Caulobacterales; family Caulobacteraceae; genus Brevundimonas. Next base: position 10,210 of record JAHKAM010000041.1, on the reverse strand, counting down.
GGCGCCGGTCCCCGCCTCGACGGTCACGGTCGCGCCCATGGCGACGAATTTCTTCACCGTTTCCGGGGTGACGGCGCAGCGCGTCTCGCCGTCTCGGCGTTCGCGGGTCACGGCGATGGCGACAGCCAAGCGAATCCCTCCGTCATAACTGGACGGATGGACGTTAGGCTTATCCGGGAGGGTGCGTCAAAGCGGTCGGATCATCGGGCCATGCCCAGAAGGTTCTGCCTTCTCGACCCGATGCGGCCCGAACCTTCGCGCTCAAGCATCGCGCGACCGCGTCGCGCGCGATAGCGCCAGAACTAGTGCTTCTTGCCGGACTTCAGGAAGAAGAAGCCGGCCACCGACAACACCACCGCCGTGATGAAGGCCGTCATCAGGCTGCCGCCCGGCTGGAACCAGAGGGTCAGGAAGACCAGCAGGACCGCGATGATCAGCGAGCCCCATTTGCTCAGGCCCATGAAGGCGTCGAACGTCGATTCCTGCTCGCGGATTTCCTGCGAACCGCGAACGTAGGTGTCAGAAGCGTGGTGCGGGTCGGCCATGATCGGGTCCGGGAATCTGGAACGGCGGGTGGCGTCCTTATAACGGGCCTTGCGCCGCGCTCAAGACGCCCGGTTCAAATCGCCTCAGTCCAGCGCGGCGAGGATGTCGCGGGTGAAGGCGACGAAATCGAACCGCTTCCCGGCCGGGTCCTCGCCCCGTCGCACGATGACGATGTTCCGGCTCGGCACGATGATCACATACTGGCCCCGGTTGCCGTTGGCCGAGATGGCGTCGGCGGGAATCCCCTCTGACCGGTTGAACAGCCAGAAGGTCGCGCCGTAGCCCTGCGCCCCGCCCGGCTGCGGGCCCGAGGGGCGGGACACGTAGTCGCGCCAGCCCTCGGGCAGGATGCGCTCGCCGTCGACCACGCCGTCATTCAGATACAGCTGACCGAACCGGGCCAGATCGCGCGCCGTGGTCCACACCTGGCTGGACAGCATGTAGTTGCCGCGCCAGTCGGTCTCGGCCCAGGTGTCATACATGCCCAGCCGCCGGAACAGCGCGGCCGGCGGATGCCGCTCAAAGGTCGGCGCGATCGACAGCACGGCCAGCAGGGTGTCGTTGTTGGCGTAGCGATAGCGCGTTCCCGGCGGCGCGATCAGCGGCCAGGTCGTGACCTGTTCGTCGATTCCCACCCCGCCGAAATACAGGGCGTCCGTCCGGTTGCCCGCCGTGTCGCTGGTCAGGCCCGAGGCCATCCGCATCAGCTGGTCGAGCGTGATCGCCGCGCGCGGATCGCCCCCGCGGCTCCAGTCGGCGATGGCAGCGGGCGCGTTTACATCGACCTCGCCCCGATGCACCGCCGCGCCGATGATCGTCCCCGCCAGCGACTTGCCCACCGACCAGGTCCGCTGCGGCGTGTCGACGCCGAAATCCTCGCCATACTCCTCCGCGACCACGCGGTCGGCCTGCAGCACCAGCACGGCGGTGGTGTTGACGCCTTCGCCGTAGCCGCCCTCGAAGGCCCCCTGGACCGCTTCGTTGAGAAGGGCGGCGTTTCCGTGCGGATCGGCGACCATGAAGGGCTCATTGACCCGCACGCCGGGCCGGACCATCTCCGGGCTCTCGCCCGTCCAGCCCACCGGCTGGATGGCGCAGCCCCGGCCCGGCGAGAAGACCGCCACCCGCGGCGGCATGGCCTCGTCCCAGGGTACGGAGACCTGGCGCTCGCCGATCTCGACCGGCATCGCGCGGACCAGCCCGTCCAGTTCCGGATATACGCCGACCAGCTCATTGGCCTCGACGCTCGCCAGCGTCCGCGATCCGCCGGCCGCCTCGGCCGTCTTCAGGGCGCTGCAGACCGTCAGGGCCTTGTAGCCGGCCGCCATGGCGCGGTCGGCCGCCGACGGCGCGGCCGTCTGGGCGAGGGCGGACAGGGGAAGCGCGGCGAGGACCGCGGCGAGGATCAGGGTGCGCATGACGGGACGCTCGCGCGTGGCGAGCGGCCCGTCAACGCCGGTCGTCAGACCAGCGCTTCGAACCGGTCGATCAGACCCTCCAGCCGCTTGGTCCCGATGGTCCAGAAGGCCGGATCGCGCGGGTTCAGCCCGAACGGCGCCAGGGCCTCGACATAGCCCTTCGATCCCCCGCCCGCGAGCAGCTCGCGATACAGCGGCGTGAACCCGGCCGGGTCCTTTGCCCGCGTCTCCATCAGGGCCGCCACCAGCAGGTCGCCGAAGGCGTAGGCATAGACGTAGAAGGGCGAGTGGACGAAATGGCTGACATAGCTCCACCAGTGCTCGTAACCGGGGTTGAGCGTGATCGCCGGGCCGAGCGAGGCCCCCATCTCCTCGAGGAACAGCGCGCCGATCCGTTCGACCGGAACCTCGCCCGCGGCCCGTTCGTCGTGGAACCGCGTCTCGAACCGGTGAAAGGCGATCTGGCGCACGACGGTGTTCAGCCCATCCTCGATCCGCCCCGCCAGCAGGCCCCGCTGCTCGGCCCTGGGCGCCGTCGCCAGCAGCCGGTCGAAGGTCAGGCCCTCGGCGAAGATGGAGGCCGTCTCGGCGAGCGTCAGCGGCGTATCGGCCAGCAGACTCCCCTGCCCCGCCGCCAGCGTCTGATGCACCCCATGGCCCAGTTCGTGCGCGAGGGTCAGCACATCGCGGCGCTCGCCCATCCAGTTCAGGAACACATAGGGATGGCGGTCCGAGGTCACCGGATGCGCATAGGCCCCCGACTGCTTCCCCGTTCGCGCCTTGCCGTCGATCCACGGCTTGTCGAAGAAGCCGCCCGCCCGGTCCGCGAACTCGGGACCCAGATCGGCGAAACTCTCCAGCACCAGATCCTTGCCGGCCGCCCAGTCATAGCCGCGCGGCGCGGTGGTCTCGATGGGGGCGTTGCGGTCCCACTGGTCCAGCGTCGCCTTGCCCATGGCCTTCGCCTTGAGCGCATAATAGCGGTGCGACAGCCGCGGATAGGCGGCGGCGACGGCCTCGGCCATCGCGTCCACCGACTCGCCGTCGACCTCGTTCGACAGGTGGCGGGCGTCGGCGGGCCGTTTGAAGCCCCGCCACTTGTCTTCCAGCGCCTTGTCCGCGGCGACGGTGTTCATCACCAGCGCCATGGTCTGGGTGCGCGCCGCCAGCGCCGCGTTCAGCCCCTCGGCCGCCGCCTTGCGCCGCGCCCCCTTGGGATCCGACAGCCGGTTCAGCGCCTCGGCCAGCGTCAGCTCATCCTTGCCGGCCTTGACCTTCATCGCCGCCAGAGTCTCGTCGAACAGGCGTGGCCACTGGGCGCTGATCGGGCCCCGTTCGGCGAGGAAGGTCTCCAGTTCGTTGGACAGCTCATGCGGCTTCATCGCCCGCACCCGTCGCAACCACGGCCGCCAGCGCGCCGCCGCCGGCCAGGCCGCCAGCCCCGCCTCGATCTCGGCCTCCTCCAGCTGGTTGATCTCCAGGGTGACCCAGACCGTCGGGGTGGCGATGGCCGTCATCTTCTCGCGCACCGTCGCCTCGAACCCCTGGGCCGCGGCGTCATTGCGATCGGTGGAGGCGGCCAGGAAGGCATAGGCCCCCACCCCGCCCAGAACGTCGGACGCCTGCTCGTACAGGGTCACCGCCCGGTCCAGCCGTTCGCCCAGCAGCGGCGCCTGGCCCCGCGCCTCGACCAGTCGGCCCTGCAGGGCGTTGAGCTCGGCGACCATGGCCTGCGCCCGCGCCAGATCGATCCCGATCCGGGCGTCCTCGCGCGAGGCATAGAGGTCGGACAGATCCCAGACGGGGGCGTCCAGCGGGTCGGCGGGGGTCTTGAAGGGTGCGTTCATGGCCCTGTTGTGGGGTTCCGGGCGCCGCGACGCAACGTCCGGAAGCCGCCAGACGGGGCTGTCCGATCGTCACACCTTCGCGACCCAAGGAGAGACCGCATGACATACCGCATCGAAGCCCTGCCCCTGGACCCCTTCGTCCCGTTCTTTTCCATGTCCGACGAGGGGCTGGCCGCGATTGGCGCCCGACGCTGGGTCGCCGATCAAACTGGCCGCGCCCCCTGCCGCGTGAGCCTGCAGGACGCCGCCGCCGGCGAACGGCTGGTGCTGGTCAACCATGCCCACCTGACCGATCCCGGCTCGCCCTACCGCGCCTCGGGTCCGATCTTCGTGCGCGAGGCCGCCGTCGAGGCCGGCGCGGTCGAGGGCCCGGCCCCGGAGATGCTGGCCAAACGCCCCCTGTCCCTGCGCATCTATGATGCCCGCAACATGATGATCGAAGGCGAGGTCATCGACGGTCGCGATCTGGATGACCGGCTGGCCGCCTGGTTCGACCACCCGGCCACCGACCAGGTCCACATCCATTTCGCCCCGCGCGGCTGCTATCTGGCGCGGGCGGTCAGGCCTGGCCCTCAAAGGCCGCGATCAACGCCTTGAGGTCCGGCTCGTCGACCCGCAGGACCGCCTCGTCACGGCTGAGCCAGACCCGCTGGCGCTCGGCCTGTTCCTGCCAGACGGGATGTTCGACCCGCACCTCCAGCGCATGCAGCGCCACCACGCACCAGCGCGGCGCCCGACGCTTCAGCACCTTCAGGTAGCGGAAGGTCCCGATCGGCGCTCCGGACACCATCCCCTCGACGCCCGCCTCTTCCAGGGCCTCCAGGGCCGCGGACTCGGCGTCGGTCCGCCCGGGCATCCGGCCGCCCTTGGGCGTGACCCAGCGTCGGGTCTCGCGCGAGGTGACCAGCAGGATCTCGAGCCCGTTCACGCCGCGCCGCCATGGCAGGGCCGCGACCTGACGCCGCTCGGCCGGTTCGGAACGGATGGCCGGGGCGGTCATCAGGCAGGCGGACTCCGGTCGCGACGCGTCGCCGATCGACGCGCGGCCCAATCCGTCCGTTGTCTGACGATTCTTTGCAATAGGCAGCCGGACCGCCGGCGGACCCGCATCACGGTCCGGACTTGGCCGCCTCGTCCGCCAGCGCCTCACAATCGAACTGCTGGCAGTATTTGGCCAGCAGATCGGTCACCAGCGTCATCATATGCGGCGCCATCGCCTCCTGCATCCGGATCGACATCTGGAGATCCTTCTCCGCGATCGAACGCCCGAGCGGCGACCGGTACAGGTCGATCAGGGCCTGAAGCTCCTCGGCGGCGTAGATTTCCGCCACATCCTCGCGAAGTTCCGCCGACACGGCGACCAGGGCCCGGTCCATGGCGCTGGTCATGTTCTGGGTCCACCAGTCCCGCTGGTCCGCCGGCATCCCGGCGTCGGCGTAGAGGTCCTCATAGTAGTTGGCCATGAATTTGCGCAGCCCCGCGCCCATGGTCAGTTCAAGATACTGATCGGCCAGCGCCAGACGGCGGGCGTCGGGGGGCGGCGCGTCCTGGGCCGCCGACGGCGGCGCGGCGCACAGCCACAGGCTGGCCGCCAGCAGAATGATGATACGCAAGACGGCGCCTCCACAGGGTCGCCTACCCTCGGGGGACTTGGCCGCGCGCACAAGCGCTGCGACGCAACGCCCGGACGAAAAAGGGCGACGACCCTGCGGTCGCCGCCCTCTTCATTCAGTCGTTCAGTTCGATCAGACGTTCAGCGACGCCGGGTCGATCTTGAAGCCCGGTCCCATGGTCGAGGACAGGGTGATGCGCTTGACGTAGGTGCCCTTGGCGCCCGACGGACGGGCCTTCTGCAGGGCGTCCACATAGGCCTTCACGTTGGCTTCGAGGGCTTCCTGGGTGAAGGAGGCCTTGCCGATGCCGCCGTGGGCGATGCCGGCCTTCTCGACGCGGAACTCGACCGCGCCGCCCTTGGCGTCCTTGACCGCTTGCGCGACGTTCGGAGTCACGGTGCCGACCTTCGGGTTCGGCATCAGGCCGCGCGGGCCCAGCACCTTACCCAGACGACCGACCAGGGCCATCATGTCCGGGGACGCGATGACGCGGTCGAAGTCCATGAAGCCGCCGTTGATCTTCTCGTACAGATCCTCGGCGCCCACGATGTCGGCGCCGGCCGCCAGGGCTTCAGCGGCCTTGGCGTCCTTGGCGAAGACGGCGACGCGAACGTCACGGCCCGTGCCCGACGGCAGGTTGACCACGCCGCGGACCTGCTGGTCGGCGTGACGCGGATCGACGCCCAGGTTGACGGCGATCTCGATCGACTCGTCGAACTTGGCGGTGGCGTTGGATTTGACCGCGGCGATGGCGTCGTTGAACGGCATCAGGGCCAGCGTGTCGCCGGTGCGGGCCTTGGTGCGCTTGGTTTGCTTGGCCATGTGCTTAGCCCTCCACGACGTTGAGGCCCATGGCGCGAGCCGAGCCTTCGATGATCTTGGTCGCGGCGTCCAGGTCGTTCGCGTTCAGATCCTTCATCTTCTTCTCGGCGATCTCACGCAGCTGGCTGCGCTTGATCTTGCCGGCCACTTCGCGGCCGGTCATTTTCGAGCCCGAGGTGATCCCGGCGGCCTGCTTGATGTAGTGGGTCGCGGGCGGGGTCTTGGTGACGAAGGTGAAGCTCTTGTCCTGGTAGACCGTGATCACGGTCGGCAGGGGCGTGCCTTTGACTTCCTTCTCGGTGCGGGCGTTGAACTCCTTGACGAAGCCCATGATGTTGACGCCGCGCTGACCGAGGGCGGGCCCGATCGGGGGTGAAGGCGTGGCGTTGCCGGCCGGCACCTGCAGTTTGATATAGCCCAGAATCTTCTTGGCCATTGGTCTCTCCTTACAATGGGCCTGAACTCAATCAGGCCCGGTGAGCCGTGGTCGTGGCATGGCTGCCTCCCACGGATTTATGCGGGCGAACCCGCACCGCCCCTCAGAGCGAGGCGCGCGTGTAGCAGAAGCGAGGGACTGAAGCAACGCGTTCTCCCTCCCCTTCATGGGGAGGGACGGCGAGGCGCAGCCGAGCCCGGGTGGGGAATTGCCAAGCCGGGCGCCGGCGGTGCGGTACTGGCGTTCCCCACCCGGATCGCTGGCGCGATCGTCCCTCCCCACTTCGGGGGAGGGAGAACGGTCAGCCCGCGTTCTTCTCGACCTGATTGTATTCCAGATCGACCGGGGTCGGGCGGCCGAAGATGGACACGGCCACGCGCAGGCGGGCGTTGTCCTCGTCGACGCTCTCGACCTGGCCCTCGAAGCTGGCGAAGGGTCCGTCGATGACCTTGACGGTCTCGCCGATGTCGAAGCGGATGGTGGGCTTCGGACGTTCGACGCCCTCCTCCACCTGGCCGATGATGTTCTGGACTTCCTTCTCGGACACCGGCAGCGGCTTGGTGCCGCCCGCGGCGCCGAGGAAGCCGGTCACCTTCGGCGTGTTCTTGACCAGGTGATAGGCGTCGTCGGTCATCTCCATCTTCACCAGCACATAGCCGGGGAAGAATTTGCGCTCGGAGTTGACCTTCCGGCCGCGGCGGATCTCGACCACGTCCTCGGTCGGGACGAGGATTTCAGAGAAACAGTCCTCGAGGCCCTGCTGGCGCGCCTGGTCCGTCAGGTGCTGGGCGACCTTCTTCTCGAAATTCGAATAGGCGTGGACGATGTACCACTTGTGCCGGGGATTGGCGGCGGGCTTGCCAGAATTCGGGGCGGGGGCTGCATCGGTCATGGGTATTTCCTACTGGCCGCCGAGACCGAGAATGAAGCGCGACGCCACCGACAGGCCGGCGTCGACCACGAAGAAGAAGATCGCGGCGATCACGACCATGATCAGCACCATCACCGAGGTGATCCAGGTTTCCTTGCGGCTCGGCCACACGACCTTGCGCAGCTCGGCGCGCACCTGGCTGGCGAACTGCGGGATCGAGGTCCGCTTCTTCGGCGCGGCCGTGTCGGCCGCCACGGCGGCGCCGGCGATCACCGGCTGGGCGGGCTGTGTGCGGCGCCCCGAGGGGCTCTTGGCCTTGGCCATGGTCTTCTGGTCTCGTTTCAACAATCTGACGGTGCAGATAGGAACCCGCGCCGCCAGTGAAAAGTGGCAGGAGTGGAGGGACTCGAACCCACGACCCTCGGTTTTGGAGACCGATGCTCTACCAGCTGAGCTACACTCCTAGCGTCCGGACAAAACTATAACGCGCCGGAGGGTCGCCCCCCAGGCGCGTTCGCCTTCGCCAGACCGGGGCGTATGCCCCACCGCGTCGGGGTTTTCAAGCGGCTTGGGCCTTAATCCTCATACTGGCCGGCCACGGCCCGGGCCTCATCCTCAGCCTTGATCACTTGTTTGAACAACAGCTTGTCGATGCGACGGTCGTCCATGTCGATGATCTCGACCTCGAACCGGCCCAGCTGCAGGATTTCGCCCTCGTTCGGCACCCGCGACAGCTGGTGCAGCACCAGGCCGGCGATGGTGTGGAAGCCGTCGGCCTCGCCGAAATCCTCGCCCAGCGCATCAGCCAGTTCCTCGATGTCGGCCTGGCCGTCGACCAGCCAGCTGCCGTCCTCGCGCTGACGGATATAGTCCTCGTCCTCGTCGTGGCTCTCGTCGAAATTGCCGGCGATCATCTCCAGCAGGTCGGTGGCCGTCACCACCCCCTCGAAGGCGCCGTACTCATCGACCAGGAAGGCCATGTGGACCCGCGAGGCCTTCATGATCCCCAGCGCCTTGAGCACAGAGGTCGACTGCGGAATGAAGGCCGGCGTCTGGACCAGACGCTCCACGTTGAACTCGCCATTGTCCAGCAGGCTGTCCAGCAGGTCCTTCTTGTGAATCACCCCCAGGGGGTTGTCGACGTCGTTCTCACGCGCCACCACGATCCGCGAATAGGGGCAGGTCCGCACCTCCTGGCGCAGCTGTTCCTCGGTGTCGTCCAGGGCGATCCAGAACACCTCGTGGCGCGGCGTCATGGCCACCCGGATGGGACGGTCGCCGAGGCGCAGGATCTCCTCGATCATCTCCTGCTCTTCCGGCTCGATCAGACCCGAGGCCGTGCCCTCGGCGATCATCGTCTCGACCTCCTCCTGGGTCACGTCCGAGCCGTCCCGGTCCTTGACGTTCATCAGCTTGAGGATGGCCGAGGTCGAGGCCGTCAGGACCACCACGAAGGGCTTCAGCACGATGGCCACGGTCGAGATCGGGGCCGCCATCTTGGAGGCGATCGATTCGGGGAAGATCAGCGCCAGCCGTTTGGGCACCAGCTCACCGACGATCACCGAGACATAGGTGATGAAGATGATGACGAGGGCGGTGGAGAAGATTTCCGTATAGGCCGCGAGCGTCGGGAAGGCGCCTTCCAGGATGAGGTTCAGCTCCCCGGCGATGGCCGCCTGACCATAGGCGCCGGCGGCGATGCCGATCAGGGTGATGCCGACCTGGACGGCGGAAAGGAAATGGGTCGGGTCCTCGGCCAGCTTCAACGCGGCGCGCGCGCCCCGATCGCCGCGCTCGGCGCGACTCTGCAGCTTGGATTTTCGGGACGATACGACCGCCAACTCGGTCATGGCGAACAGGCCGTTGAGCACCACGAGGGCCAGAACGACGGCGATGGCGAAGGCTAACATCTAGGGGGGTCGAAACCGGCGCGGCGCAACTGTCGGCATCCGCATTGCCGATGATAGGGGCAAAACCCGCGGGCCGCCACGGTTTCCTTGGATCAGCGCGTGCGTCCGACCTCGGCCGAGCCGTAGGGACCGCGCGAACCGTCATCCTGCGGCAGGGTCGCGCAGGCGGACATGCCGATAAAGGTGCCGATGAACAGGCCGATCCGAAGCGCGCGCCGCATGGTTACTGAATCCCTAACGTCCGTGATGCGAACGTAGGGACGCTGGGCGGGTTCCGCGCAAGTCGTTACGTCCGCACGGGCGCGCCTTAACCGTCCTTCTCGCCAGGTGCGGGAGAATGACCGTCGAGGGTGATCAGAACAGCAAAACGGCCCCCGGATCGCTCCGGGGGCCGTTCTGTCTTGTCTGGCTCAGGCTCGCTTCGCCGCGCTCAAGGAGCGAGCGACCGCGTCGCGAGCGTTGGCGCCCTTCTTATTCCGTGATCTTCGACACCACGCCGGCGCCGACGGTGCGGCCGCCTTCGCGGATGGCGAAGCGCAGGCCCTGGTCCATGGCGATCGGGGTGATCAGCTCGACGTTCAGCTCGGCGTTGTCGCCGGGCATGATCATCTCGACACCTTCCTTGAGGTGCACGATGCCGGTCACGTCCGTGGTGCGGAAGTAGAACTGCGGGCGGTAGTTGGTGAAGAACGGGGTGTGACGGCCGCCCTCTTCCTTGGTGAGGATGTAGGCCTCGGCCAGGAATTT
>JAHKAM010000080.1 GCA_018826515.1 Alphaproteobacteria bacterium | reverse complement strand
GGTGCGCGGCTTGCGGGTTTCGCCGGAAGGCGCGATGACAACTGCCGTCGGCGATGGGACCGGCGCGGACGCCGCGACACTATGGCTTCGCCTTCATCGAGCGCAGTTTTCGCCATGGGCGACGGATGGGCCGCCTATGCGGGCCCGCATGAAGCGCACGCCGCTCACGCCCATGTCGCGATACAGCTGGCCGTGGCCCGCACGGGCTCGGTCCGCGTGGTTCTGGAAGACCATCGCACCTTGAGCGGTCAGGCGATCGTCATCGGCCCGCGGGTTCGCCATCGGATGACCGACGAGGGCGGGTCGGTCCTGCTGTTTTACCTGGAGACGCACACGCCGTTGGCCTCGAGCCTTCTGGCGCTGATAGCGCCGGCCGTCGCGGCCGTCGCTCCGCCCTCCGTGACGGCCCTGTTGAGCCCTGAGGCCCAGCCGGACCGCATCGTGGCGGGCCTCAGAGAAGGGCTCGGCGTCAAGGAAGTGAAGCTGGATCCACGCCTTGAAGGGGCGCTCCTCAAGGCGTCCGAAGACCCGGCGCCCGGCGCCGTCGCCCGGGCGGCCCGGGCGGTCGGCCTGTCCCCCGCGCGCCTCCGGGTTCTGGCCCAGGCGCAGATGCAGGCTCCGCTGTCGCAATGGCTGCTATGGCGAAAGCTGCAGAGGGCCGGGCATGAGATGGCGTCGGGCGCGGGCCTGGTGGAGGCGGCGATCGCCGGCGGTTTCGCCGACCAGGCGCATCTGAACCGCGTCACGAAACGCATGTTCGGCGTGACGCCCTTGCAGGCGTCGAGCGTCGTGCGTTCTGCGGACAATCGGTTCGTTCAATAAGCCGCCCGCCGGCCGCGTCATCCTGGGGCGTCCCTGGAGCCCTCCGATGCCCCTCGCCCGGTTTCTCGTCCGTCTCGGTTATGCGCCGGTGTTCTTCGCGGGATTCCTTGGGGCCGCGGTGACCTTGGCCGAGCGCGGGGCGCCCCCGTGGAGTCTGCCGATCCTGCTCGGGCTGGCGCTGGCGGTCTCGTTCGCCGCCGAGCGTCTGGCGCCCTACGAACCCGTCTGGAATCAACCCCACGGGGACGCCGGCCGCGATTTGATCCATGCGGCGGTCAATGAGGCGTCGATTGTCCTCTCGGTTCTGGCCCTGCCCCTTGTGTCCGGCGTGATCCCGGGTCTCGACGTCTGGCCGTCCGGCTGGCCGCTATGGGGACAACTGGCGGTCGCCATAGTGGCGGCGGACTTCGGCATCACCCTGGCGCACTACGCCAGCCATCGCATCCCGGCGCTCTGGTCGTTGCACGCCGTGCATCATTCCGTCGAACGGATGTATGGTTTCAACGGCCTGCTGAAACATCCCCTCCATCAGGCGATAGAATTGACGGCCGGTGTTGCGCCGCTGGTGCTCCTCGGCATGCCCTCGGACGTCGCCTGGCTTCTGGCCTTCGCCGTGGCGATCCAACTGATCCTTCAGCACTCCAACGTCGATATGAAGATCGGACCGCTGATCTACATATGGGCGGTCGCCCCGGCCCACCGACACCATCATCTGGCGTCGCAGACCGAGGGTGACGTCAATTTCGGCCTGTTCACCAGCCTGTGGGACCATCTGCTGGGAACGTTCCGGTCGGGGGCCGACACGCCTCGGACGGGCCAGATCGGCGTGTCCGGTCGGCCCGACTACCCCAGAGGATATCTCCGGCAACTCGCCGAACCCTTCCGACGGGGTGTCTGACACCCTGTCGCACTAGCGCGAGGCGCGTCCGAGCAGCTCGATCAGTTCGTTCGCCTTGGCCTTGCGCTCGGCCGGATCGTCGCCGGTCATCGCGCCCATGACGCAGTGGTCGAGGTGATCCTTGAGGACCTCGCTCTCGACACGCAGCAGGGCGGCCCGCACCGCCTGCAGCTGGGTCAGCACGTCCACGCAGTATCGGTCATCCTCGACCATCCGGGCGATGCCGCGCACCTGTCCCTCGATCCGGTTGAGACGGTTCATCACCTTGGGCTTGGTCAGGGTCTGCATCCAATTCCTCGTTCCAGTCATTCCCTATACCCTATGATGGTATCTTGCGCGATACCCCAATGGGGTATATTTGGCGTCCAGCCGATTCAGGAGCCCGCCATGTCCACGTCCTCGCATTCCCATCCGGACGGTCACGCCGGTTGTTCGACCCACACGGCCGACAGCGGCGCGAAGGCCGTCGACCCGGTCTGCGGCATGACCGTCGATCCGGCGACCGCGGCGCATCGCGCCGCTCACGAAGGCCGGGACTATTTCTTCTGCTCGGCGGGCTGCCGGACCAAATTCGTCGCCGAGCCGGACCGATACCTGGGCGAGAAGCCGCAGCCTGCGCCCGTCGTCCCGGGCGCGATCTACACCTGCCCGATGCATCCGGAGGTGCGCCAGGAAGGCCCCGGCTCCTGCCCGATCTGCGGTATGGCGCTGGAACCGGAGACGGTGACCGCCGAGGCGCCGGTCAATCACGAACTGATCGACTTCACCCGCCGCTTCTGGGTCAGCCTGGTGCTGACCCTGCCGGTCTTCGCTCTGGAGATGGGCGGGCATCTGACCGGCCTGATGATGCGGATACCGGGACAGACCTCGAACTGGATCCAGTTCGCCCTGGCGACGCCGGTGGTGCTGTGGGCCGGATGGCCCTTCTTCCAGCGGGGCTGGGCCTCGATCCGCAACCGCAGCCTCAACATGTTCACCCTGATCGCTATCGGCGTCGGCGCGGCCTGGATCTACAGCGTGGTCGCGGTTCTGGCTCCGGGCCTGTTCCCGGCGGCGGTCCGACGAATGGACGGCAGCGCGCCGGTCTATTTCGAGGCGGCGGCGGTGATCACCGTCCTCGTTCTGGTGGGCCAGATCCTGGAGTTGCGCGCGCGGGAACAGACGTCCGGCGCTATCCGGGCGCTGCTGGATCTGACGCCGAAGACCGCGCGCCGCGTGCGTGACGACGGCGGCGACGAGGATGTGACGCTCGACCTGGTCGCCGTCGGAGACCGGTTGCGCGTCCGGCCCGGCGAAAAGGTGGCGGTCGACGGCGAAATCCTGGACGGCCGGGTGACCATCGACGAATCTCTGGTCACGGGAGAATCCATGCCGGTGACCAAGGAGGTCGGCGACAAGGTCGTCGCCGGTTCGCTCAACAAGACCGGCTCGTTCGTGATGCGGGCCGACAAGGTGGGCGCCGACACCCTGCTGGCCCGGATCGTCCAGATGGTCGCCCAGGCCCAGCGCAGCCGCGCGCCCATCCAGCGGCTGGCCGACCAGGTGTCGGGCTGGTTTGTCCCGGCGGTGATCGCGATCGCGGTTCTCGCGGCCGTCGTCTGGGGCCTGGCCGGACCCGAGCCGCGCCTGTCGTACGCCCTCGTGGCCGCGGTGTCGGTGCTGATCATCGCCTGTCCCTGCGCCCTGGGCCTGGCCACGCCCATCTCCATCATGGTCGGGGTGGGACGCGGGGCCCAGGCCGGGGTGCTGATCAAGAACGCCGAGGCGCTGGAGCGCTTCGAGAAGGTCGACACCCTGGTGCTCGACAAGACCGGCACCCTGACCGAGGGACGGCCATCGGTCACGGCGATCCGGCCCGCGGCCGGTTTCGACGAGGTCGAGCTTCTGAGGTTGTCCGCCAGCCTTGAGCGGGGCAGCGAGCACCCCCTGGCCGACGCCGTCGTCCGCGCTGCCAGCGACAGGAACCTCGTCCTCTCGGAGGCGTCGGAGTTCGACAGTCCGGTCGGACGGGGCGTCACCGGGATGGTCGACGGCCGCCGCGTGGCGCTCGGCAACGGCCGCTACCTCAGGGAAATCGGGGTCGACGTCGCGCCGCTCGAGGCCGAGGCCGAGGCGCTTCGCCGGGACGGCGCCACCGCCATCTTCGTGGCTGTGGACGGGGCCGCGGCCGGTGTCCTGGGCATCGCCGATCCGATCAAGGCGACGACCGCCCAGGCCATCCGCGATCTGAAGGCGGCGGGGCTGCGCCTTGTGATGATGACGGGTGACAACCGCACCACGGCCGAGGCTGTGGCGCGCCGGCTCGGCATCGACGACGTCCAAGCCGAGGTTCTGCCCCAGGATAAGGCGGCCGTCGTCGAGCGTCTGCGCGCCGAGGGCCGGGTCGTGGCCATGGCCGGCGACGGGGTCAACGACGCCCCGGCCCTGGCCGCCGCCGACGTAGGCGTGGCCATGGGCGCGGGGTCGGATGTGGCGATCGAGAGCGCCGGCGTCACCCTGCTGGGGGGGGACCTGCAGGGCATCGTCCGGGCGCGCAAACTGTCGAAGGCGGTGATGGGCAATATCCGTCAGAACCTCGTGTTCGCGTTCGGCTACAATACGCTCGGCATCCCGATCGCGGCGGGCCTGCTGTATCCGGGCTTCGGTCTGCTGTTGTCGCCGGCCCTGGCGGCCCTGGCCATGGCCCTGTCATCCGTCAGCGTAATCGGCAATGCGCTGCGGCTTCGGGCGGTCAGGCTTTGACCAGCGGTTGGCGCGCTCAAGGCCGCCGGGGAAAACCATGGCAGCCGTCGGCGCAAATACGCATCCGGACAGCTGATCCCTCGCCTGATCCGATGGTGTTCGGGCATATTTGATCGAGGCGGAACCGGGGCTCCGGGTCGGGATTACGCTGGCGTGAATGTCCGGCGCAGCGTCGCCGGAGTCTTCTCGTTCTCTGGCCGCCTGGCGATCCGGCTGGCGACCGTCCCAAGCTGAGATGCCCGATGTTCAACCCGATCGTCACGCGCCCATCCCTCCTGCTCGCCGGCTGTTCCGCGCTCGTCCTGACGGCGTGCAGCCCCGCGGCCGAGCCGCCCGCAACGTCCAAGGCCGAAGAGTCCGCGCACGCTTCGGAGCCCATGGTGATGGCGCAGACGCCGTTCTCCGCCGCCGAAACCAGGATGCACGAGGCCATGATGGCGGCGACGGGCGTCGATGCAGGCGAAACCTGGGCGCGCAAGATGATCCCACATCACCAGGGCGCGCTCGACATGTCCCAGATCGTGCTGCGGGACACTCAGGACGCCGATATTCGCCGGATGGCCCAGAAGACCGTCGAAATGCAGACCACGGACATCGCCGAGCTGCGGCGCTGGCTCGAGACGCGGGTCGGGGCCGCCGCCGGCGCGGCCGCGCCGGGCGGGGGCGGGGAACCGCCCTTCGCGCCGGCCGAAACGAAGATGAAGGCCGCCATGATGTCGGCGACCGGGGCCAACACGGACCGGATGTGGGCCAGCAAGATGATCGCTCACCACCAGGGCGCGCTCGAGATGTCCCAGGTGGCGCTCCGCGAAAGCCAGGACTCCGGCATCCGGCGCATGGCGCAGAAGACGATCGAGATGCAGACCGCCGACATCGCCGAGATGCGCGCCTGGCTCGCGGCCCACCCGGTCGGCGGGTCCTGACGCGGCTCTCACGGGCGCAGCGTGTTTGACTGAAAGAGGGGCAGGGACATGGAAAAGATGACGGGCATGAATCACATGCAGGCCATGAAGGGCAGCTATCGATCATTCGCGATCGAGCTCGTCCTTGATTTCATCATCATGTACCTGGTGATGTACACGATGATCGCATCCCTCGATCACTTCTACTTCAATCTCAACAACGTCTACATGACCCTGATGATGGTCTCTCCCATGGCCATCCTCATGCTGGTGTTCATGCGGTCGATGTATCCGTCGAAGCGGACCAATCTACTGATCGGCGGGGCGGCCGCCCTGGTGTTCGCGGTCAGCTTCTGGGGCATGCGGACCCAGGCGGCGGTCGGGGATGCGGAATTCCTGCGTTCGATGATACCCCACCACTCCGGCGCCATCCTGATGTGCAACGAAGCGGAGTTGAAAGATCCCGAGGTGCTCGGTCTGTGCGAGGAGATCGTCAGCTCCCAGGCGCGGGAAATCGCCCAGATGAAGGCCCTTCTGGCGCGGCGGTAATCGGGCGGGCGGCCGCGAGGGCCGCCGGTGCGGTCGGCTCTGCGGCAGCGTGTCGCGAGGGCGGGCCGCGCCGCTTGCGTAAAACCTTTTAGATCGCGCCTCAGGAGGCGCGACCATGACTTTCAGGAGTATCCCATGAAGCTGGATCGTCGAGCGCTGCTGCGCGGCGCCGTCGCCGGAGGCGGTCTTGCGGCCTTGCAGGGCTTGATGCCCGCGTGGGCCCAGACGGGCTCACCGGGGCTGCGGGCGGACCTGCCGACCCTCACCGGCCCGAACATCGACCTGACGGTCGGTCAGACGCCGTTCACCGTGAACGGGCGCACCGCGATGGCGACGACGATCAACGGCGTGCTCCCGGCTCCTGTGCTTCGCCTTCGCGAGGGGCAGAACGTCCGTCTGGCCGTGACGAACCAGCTCGACGAGGACACCTCGATCCACTGGCACGGGATTTTGCTGCCGTTCCAGATGGACGGCGTCCCCGGCGTCAGCTTCCCGGGCATCCGCCCGCGCGAGACCTTCGTCTACGAGTTCCCGGTCCGGCAGTCGGGCACCTTCTGGTACCACAGCCACTCAGGGTTGCAGGAGGCGCTCGGCCACTACGGACCCCTGGTCATCGATCCGGCCGGGGCGGATCCGGTCGGCTACGACCGCGAGCACGTGCTGGTGCTGTCGGACTGGAGCTTCATGCATCCGCACGAAATCTTCGAGAAGCTCAAGAAGAGTCCCGGCTACTTCAACCGCCAGCGCACCACCCTGGCCGGCCTGCTGGACGGCAGCGACCGGATGAGCCTGGAGGAGCGCCGGATGTGGGGCGAGATGCGGATGGATCCGCGCGACATCCTCGACGTCAACGGCTCGACCTACACCTATCTGATCAACGGCCATGGGCCCCAGGAGAACTGGACCGGCCTGTTCCGGCCCGGGGAGCGGGTGCGGCTGCGCATCATCAACGCCTCGGCCATGTCGATCTTCAACGTCCGCATCCCCGGCCTCCCCATGACGGTGGTCCAGGCCGACGGCGAGAACGTGCGCCCGATCGAGATCGACGAGTTCCAGATCGCCGCCGCCGAAACCTATGACGTCATCGTTCGGCCGACCGAGGATCGCGCCTACACCATCGTGTCGGAAGCCATCGACCGCTCGGGCATGGGCCGCGCCACCCTGGCGCCCCGCCTCGGCATGACGGCCGAGGTTCCGCCGCTTCGCGAGGTTCCCAACCTGACCATGAAGGACATGGGCATGGGAGACATGGGGGGCATGAGCGGAATGGATCACGGGGCCATGGGAGCCCAGTCGGGCGGAGCGATGGCCGGAATGGACCACGGGGCTATGACGGGCGCGCCCGGCGCGGCCATGGCGGGCATGGATCACGGCGCCATGGCCCCCCAGGCCCCCGCCGGGACGATGTCCGGTATGGACCACGGCTCCATGTCCGGCATGAACATGCGCGATCCGGAGAACGCCCCGCCCGACATGGCGGTGGGGGTGGGCGTCGACGCCATCGCCATGGCGCCGGCCAATCGCATGGGCGAGCGGCCGATCGGGCTTCAGGACGTGCCGCATCGCGTCCTCGTCTACACGGACCTGGTGTCGCTCGCGCCCAACAAGGATCAGCGTCCCCCGTCCCGGACGATGGAGATTCACCTGACCGGCAACATGGAGCGGTTCATGTGGGGCTTCGACGGGCGCAAATTCAGCGAACTGGTCGAACCGATCCGGTTCGAGCGGGACGAGCGGGTGCGCGTGACCCTGGTGAACGATTCCATGATGGCGCACCCGATCCACCTGCACGGCCATTTCTTCGAGCTGGTCACCGGCGGCCCGGACGGTCACCAGCCGCTCAAGCACACCGTCAACGTTCCGCCGGGCGGCAAGGTCAGCTTCGACCTGACCGCGGACAATCCGGGCGACTGGGCCTTCCACTGTCACCTGTTGCTGCACATGCATGCCGGGATGTTCAACGTCGTCACGGTCCGTCCGATGGAAGGAGCCGCATCGTGAAGACGTCGGTCGCCATCCTTCCCCTGATCCTCGCGGCGGCTTCCGCGGCGGCGGGGACACCGGCGCTGGCGCAGAGCCACGCTGGACATGCCATGCCCGCGCCGGTTCGCCAGGCGCTTCCGGAGGGTTGCGTCGCGCGCGGCTCCCCCACCGCCGACGCATCCCGGACAGGCATGCCCGGAGCGCCGACGTGCCCGACGGGCGCGGTGCCGGTCCGTCTGCAGGCTCCGGCGATGCCGGCGGGACACGACATGTCGACCATGGGCCAGACGCCTGCTCCGGCCGCGGCGTCCGCTCGTGCCGGGCACGACATGTCCGCTATGGGCCAGACCCAACCGGCTCCGGCCGCTGCGTCCCCTCACACCGGCCATGACATGTCGACGATGGGCCAGACGCAGCCGGCTCCGGCCGCCGCGTCCCCGCATGTTGGCCATGACATGTCGACCATGGGCCAGACCCCGCCCGCTCCGGCGATGCCGGCGGGGCACGACATGTCAACGATGGGTCAAACCCAGCCCGCGCTGGCGATGCCCGCAGGTCACGATATGTCGACGATGGGCCAGACTCCCGCTCCAGCAATGCCGGCGGGTCATGACATGTCGACCATGGGCCAGACGCCGGCGGGCTACGACATGTCCGCAATGGCCATGCCGCCTGACGTCCCGACCAGCGCGGACAATCCGGGACGTCCGCCGGAAACCCCGGCTCCGGCGGGCGCGACAAGTGGGCCGACCAACGCCGCCGACCTGCTGTTCGACCCCGCCGAAATGGCGGCGGCCCGCGCCCAGCTCCGAGTCGAGCATGGAAACGTCCGCACGACGGCGGTCATCCTCGACCAGCTGGAAGCGACCTTCGGGGACGACGAGGAAGGCTACGCCTGGAATGCCCAGGGCTGGAGCGGCGGCGACATCAATCGCTTCTGGTGGAAGTCGGAAGGGGAGGGCGCTTTTGGCGGCGAGGTCGAGGAGGCCGAGATCCAAGCCCTCTACAGCCGGGCGTTCCGACCCTTCTTCGACTTCCAGACCGGCCTGCGGCAGACCTACCGGCCCGAAGGCGACCGGACAGATCTCGTCGTCGGCATTCAGGGGCTGGCGCCCTACTGGTTCGAGGTCGATGGAGCTGTCTTCCTGTCCAACAAGGGCGAACTGACAGCGCGGGGAGAGGCCGAATACGATCAGCGCATCACCAATCGCTGGATCGTCCAGCCCCGGGCCGAGGTGGTGCTGTCGGCGGAGGACATCCCCGAGCTCCGTATCGGATCTGGCCTGTCCTCGCTCCAGGTTGGGGCCCGGCTGCGGTACGAATTCCGCAAGGAGTTCGCGCCCTACGTCGGCGTGGAATGGACCAGGAGCTTCGGCAATACGGCGGACTTTCTGGAAGCTGACGGGCGAAGCGCGGAAGACACCCGACTGGTCGTCGGCATTCGGGCCTGGTTCTAGCGAAGGCTGGCGGGTTCATCTTGGCGCCGGGCCCGCGCAGTCAACCAGCGGGGGGGCATGAGGATGCCCTCGCGTGGGTCAGTGCGCCACTATAGCCAGTGTCTTGCGCACGCTGGTGTCCGGCCGGGTGGGGTCCAATGACAGCGACTCGGCGAACCCGGGCCGTCGCTATCGATCTGGATGACACCTTGATCTCAGCCTATCGCTGCCCGGACCTGGCGTGGCGTAGGGTCTGTCAGTTGTACCAGACCGAGCTTGGCGACCTGGCTCCGGACCATGCGGCGCGGGCCCTGACGGAGGCGGGGCGGGCTTTCTGGAGCGATCCGGAAAGCCACGCCATCGGCCGCGGAGCCCCGAGGCAGGCCAGGCGCATCATCGCGGCCAAGGCCTTTGAGGCCCTGCGGCGCGACGGATGTGCGACGCCCTCTCCGGAAATCGCCGAACGCCTCGCCGACGCCTTCAGCCTTCATCGCGACCGGCAGATGCGGCTCGAACCCGGGGCGGACGCCGTGTTGGTCCATCTGCGGGATGCCGGATACCGGCTGGCGCTTCTCACCAACGGCGCCGGTCCCCTGCAGCGCGCCAAGATCGAGCGTTTCGGCCTGGCTTCGCATTTCCACCACATCCAGATTGAAGGCGAGGTCGGCGTGGGGAAGCCCGATCCCGCAGCGTTCAGGCGAATGTTCGCCGCCCTGGCCGTCGAACCGGCAGAGGTCTGCGTCGTCGGCGACAGTCTGGTATGGGACATTCGCCCGGCCATGGCGCTGGGCTGTTTCACAATTCTGTACGATCCGGAGGCTGGCGAAGCTGTTGGACGCGGTTCAGGGGACGCCCACGTCGTGGTCCGGACCCTGGCGAGCCTGGCGACCCATCTCCCCGGAGCGGCGAGGCCGCCTTGGAGCGAGTGATCGCGCCGGGTTGCGACCGCCCGGAGCCGACAATGCTCACGGCGGAGGGTGACCTCCGGCGCCCGGACCGGGAGGCGACGGAAGCCCATCCACGACGAAAAACGCCGCGCAGCAGGATGCGCGGCGTTCCTCCACATCAGGCTTCGGCCCCTCAGGGGGGGGGAGGCCGACTCCTCAGTGAACCATGAAACGGACGACGCCGTTCATCTGATGGCCGTCGGCGCCCTTCGCGGCCCAGGCGGCGGAATAGGATCCCGGCGCAAGCGTGGGCAGAGGCGCGGTGACGGTTGTGGCCGGCGGCGCCTCGGATGACACCACCACATCGACCGGCTGGCCCGCGGCGCCCGTCAGCCTGAGCGACGTCAGGGTCATGGCGTGCGGAAATGTCGCCGAAAACGCCGTCGGGGCGGCGGCCAGCATGGCGTTGTCCGCCGGCGCGGTGACGACGCCGTTGGCAGGCGCCTGCACGGCGGCGTGTTCCTGGGCTGACACGCCGGCGTGCGAATGACTCTGGGCGTGGGCGAGTGAGACGGGAGCCAGCGCCGCCACGGCGGCGAGGCTGGCGAAGATTGAACGGTTCATGAGAAAGCTCCTGATGCTTACGCGAACTATTGTTTGGGCGGCATGGTCATGCCGTCCATCTTCGACATGTCATGGCCGGCCATCGGATCGGCGGGCGGCGGCGTCGGAGCGGGAGCCGGCGCGGGCCGGGCCGCCGGGGCTTGCGGTGTCGAGGCCCGCGGGGCCGTGGCGGGCGCTG
>JAHKAM010000040.1 GCA_018826515.1 Alphaproteobacteria bacterium | reverse complement strand
GGTTCGATGTAGGAGGGGTGGTTGTGGCTCTCCATCTTGAAGATGCAGGCGTCGCCGTCATCGATGTCGATGACCCCGGCGTTCTCGCCCGGCCCGCAGATGACGCGCGGCCCCTTGGTCGGGAACTTGCCGAGGTGGATCTTCGACGACTTGTACGAGCAGTGCTCGGACCACATCACCGAGAAGACGCCCAGTTCGACGTGGTTGGGCTCGCGCCCCAGCCGGTCGAGGACGACCTGGTATTCGTTGGGGGCCAGGCCGTAGTCGGCGGCCAGTTCGGCCATGGTCTTTTCGGAAGCGCTCATGGGCGGGCCTTCTAGCCGCAGATGGCGCCCCTGTCAGCCGTTCCGGCGGAACATCACCGTCGAACCATCATTGTGTTGATGACGCCAACGGAGGCCGCCATGACGAACCTGCCCATCGACCCCGCCGCAACGCCTGAAGATCCGGACGCACCTGCCATTGCCGCCGACGATGCGGGGGCCAGCGCCGCTGTTGAGCGGATGACCCGACAGGCGGCCAATGACGACGCCAGCGAGGATGACGGGTCATGACCCGAAACGGCCGCCCCGGTCCCACGCCGTCCGGGACCGCGCCGACTCCGGCCGACGGCCAGCAGATGGATCGCTCCAATGATCCCGCCGTCACCCGCGCCATGGAGAAGGCCGCGCCGCATGAAGCGATGCACAGCCGTCGGCAACGACTGACCGGCTCGGCTGCCGGCGTCGGCAGCGTCGAATTCGATGACGTCGGCGCCTTCGACGTCGGCGCCGGCCGGCCTGCGGGCGGCTCGGTTCCCGGGTCGGGCTCCCGCGGCGGAGGCTAGGTCGCCCGCTCGACGGCCGAGCGAAGGCGGAAGGTCATGATCACAGCGCCCACCAGCACCGCCACCGCCGCGGCGAGGGCCACATAGCCGAGCATGGGGTTGCGCTCCTGTTCGGCTACGAAGGCGCCCAGCAGACCCCAGGCGATCGGTAAGCCGTAGGCCAGGGTGCGCAGACGCTGGGTGACGCCGAGGGCGACCGCGGTCACCACGACGATGGCCAGGATCGCCCAGACGGTCGGCGAGCCCATGGCAGGCAGGGCGTCGTTGCCGGTCGCCACAGTAATCAGGTTCACCGGGGCGGCGATGGTCAGCCACCCCGCCAGCAGGGCCAGCGGCCAGACCGTCATCCAGCGGTCGCGATCGGCGCGAGGCAGGGCCCGGATGGCGCCGGCGTTGAAGAGCAGGGGAGCCAGCGCCGCCACCAGCGAGGCGAAGATGAGGATTACGGTCGCCGCCTCCCAGTCGAACGCAGCCGCGATCACCCACGTCCCGATGCCGAGCAGGGCGGCGGCCGAGGGCCAGCCGAGGCGGTGGATCAGCAGGCTTTCGCCTGTCTGAGGCAGCACCTGACGGACTGCATAGACCAGCAGCCACAGATAGATCAGCCCCCAGATGGCGAAGGCGTAGCCCGCCACCCTCAGCGTTCCGTCTCCGTCGGCGGCGAAGTCGGCCGGCGACTGGCCCCAGCCCAGCAGGACCTGGGTCTGGCCGATCACGACGGCGAAGACCGCAGCGGCCAGAACAATGAGGCGGCGGGTCATCTGCGAAGATGTGGGGCGTTCGATGGACATGGCGGCTCCGTTTGCGTGGTCCTGTGTACGCGCCCGGACGGTGAAGGTTCAATTCGGTCGCGGGATTCCAGCCGTGATCCGACTTTCGTCTTGACGGACGCAGCCCATCGTTCTCCGATCAATGGATGGCGAACCGTGAACCGAGCCTTCGCGCAGCGATCGAGACTGCGGACCGCGCTCTGGCCGAAAATCCGCGCGATACCCGCGCCCTGATCGCCAAGGGCGACGCCCTGGCCGGACTGGGCGACATCCGGGCCGCCGTCAGCTTCTACAGCTCGGCCCTGCGCGTGGCGGGCGACGGCAAGGGTCTGGCCCCGACGGTCATCGCCGACCTGCGCCGCGCCCAGTCCGAGGTCCAGGCCCAGGCGCAGCGGTTCGAAGCCCATCTGGCGGCCAGCCTCGCCGGCGCCGGCTTCGACGCCGCCAGCTCGAGCGACCGTTTCGCCCTGTCCCTGGATCTGATGGCCGGACGGAAGCGGCTGTATCAACAGGAGCCGCGCTTCTACCTGTTCCCCGGTCTGCCGCAGGTGCAGTTCCAGCCGCGCGAGAGTCTGCCGTGGCTCGCCGCGGTGGAAGCGGCGACTGACGATATCCGCGCCGAGCTGGGCGCCCTGCTCGCTGAACCGGACCTGTTCCGCCCCTATGTCGAACCGCGCGCCGACCGGCCCAATCGCGACGGTATGGGGCTGGCCTCCAACGCCGACTGGAGCGCGCTGTTTCTGTGGAAAGACGGCGAGGAACAGCCGGACATCGCCCATCGTTGTCCCCGCACGATGGAGGCGCTCGCCGAGGTTCCGCTGTGCCGGGTGCCGGGGAGGACGCCGTCGATCCTGTTTTCGAAACTCAAGGCCGGGGCGCGCATCCCGCCGCATCACGGGCTGATCAACACCCGTCTGATCTGTCATCTTCCACTGATCGCCCCGCCGGGCAGCCGCTTCCGCGTCGGCAATGACGCCCGCGACTGGCGCGAGGGGCAGGCCTGGGCCTTTGACGACACGATCGAACATGAGGCCGCCAATGACAGCGGCGAGGACCGCACCATCCTGATCTTCGACGTCTGGAAGCCGGAGATGAGCGAGGAAGAACGCGCCCTCGTTTCAGCCCTGTTCCAGGCGGTCGACGCCTATGGCGCGGGCGGTCAGGCCTGGGGGGTCTAGGCCTTCAGGCGCGCGGGATTGCCCACCGCCGTCGCTCCCTCCGGCACGTCGCGCGTGACGACGGAGCCGGCGCCGATCACCGCATCGTCGCCGATGGTCACACCGGGCAGGATGATGGCCCCGCCGCCGATCCAGACGTTCCTGCCGATGGTGACCGGCTTGCCGAACTCGATGCCCTCGGCCCGCCGGGTGGCCTCACGTGGATGGTCGGCGGTCAGGATCTGCACGCCGGGGCCGATCTGCGTCTGGTCGCCGATTCCGACCTCGCAGACATCCAGGATGATGCAGTTGAAGTTCAGAAAAACGCCGCGGCCCAGCCGGATGTTGTAGCCAAAGTCGCAGTGGAACGGAGGCCGGATGACCGCGCCTTCGCCGACCTCGCCCATCCGCTGGCGCAGCAGGTCGCGGCGCTCCGCCGGGCTGGCGGCCATGGCGGCGTTGTAGCGGGCCATCCACTGCCTGGCGGCGGTCTGATCGGCCTGAAGCTCCGGATCGCCGGGATCGTACGGCAGCCCCGAGATCATTTTCTGGCGTTCGCTCATGAACATCGGTCGGTCCCCACCTGCGTCCGTGGAGATCGGCTGCTCAGGCGGCGCGGGTCAAGCCCGCAGTCGCCTCACGCGGCGGCGAAGACGCTGCGGAACAGGGTGGCGCCGTCGGCCGAGCCCAGCTCTTCCTCGAACGCCCGGTCGGGGTGGGGCATCATCCCCAGCACATTGCCGCGGGCGTTCTGGATGCCAGCGATGTCAGCGATCGAGCCGTTGGGATTGTCGACATAGCGGAACACGACCTGACCCTCGCCCTCGATCCGGGCCAGGGTTTCAGCGTCGGCGAAATAGTTTCCGTCGCCGTTGCCCTGGGTCATCACCACCTCGCGCTGACCCTGATAGCCGGCGGTGAAGCGGGTCTGGCCGTTGGCGACGGTCAGGGCGATCGGCTTGCAGACGTATTTGAGACCGGCGTTGCGCAGCAGGGCTCCCGGCAGCATCCCGGCCTCGCACAGGATCTGGAAGCCGTTGCAGATTCCGAGCACGGCTACGCCGTCTTCGGCGGCCTTCTTCACAGCCTGCATCACCGGCGACTGCGCCGCCATGGCCCCGCAGCGCAGATAGTCGCCATAGGAGAAGCCGCCCGGCAGGACGATCAGGTCCAGGCCCGACGGCAGTTCGGTGTCCTGGTGCCAGACCATCTCGACCCGCTCGCCGGTGGAGCGTTCGACGGCGACCTTGCAGTCGCGGTCACAGTTGGACCCGGGGAAGACGATGACGGCTGCGCTCATGGCGCGGGCGTCTAGCACCGTTCGAGAGCGATGTCAGGGCGCCGCCTCAGCCCTCGCGCTGAATCACCGCCATCGATCCGTCGCTCTGCAGGAAGACGGCGTCCGCGTCCGCCAGCGTCCGCCCTCCGGAGTCCCGTATCGCCTGCAGGACCTCGTCGTCGGAGATTCGCTCGCGCCGCAAGGTATCCGGCCGGAGCGCACCTCCCGCCATCAGCAGAACCGGGTCCGCGCGGATCAGTCGATGCAGGCCGGGCCGGCGCACCATGGTCCAGGTGACGGCGAACTGCAGCAGAACCAGCAGGCCCATCGCGACCAGACCGTCGAGCAGCGGCGTGTTCCGGTCGAGGATGGCGGTCGACAGGGTGGAGCCCAGGGCGACGGTGATCACCAGATCAAAGGCGTTCAGCTTCGACAGGGTCCGCTTTCCGGTCAGGCGGAGGAGCAGCACGAGGGCCGCGTAGGACAGGACGCCGACGATGAGAATCCGGACGGGGCCGGACCAGCCCTGGAAGAAGATGGAGCCTGTCATACCGGGCTAACCCCGGCCGCAAGGCCGAGGTTCCGTCAGCCCCGGTTCTCGTAGACGCCCGTGATCGAAGCCTTGGCCAGCGTATGAAAATGCAGGTTGAAGCCGAACACGGCGCCGGAGTTTTCCGGCGTCACATCCAGCCGCTTCGTATCCACGGCGAACACCGTGAAAATATAGCGATGGGGACCGTGGCCGGGCGGAGGCGCGGCGCCGCCGAAGCCGGGCTCGCCGAAATCCGTGCGCCCTTCGACGGCGCCCGTGGGCAGGTCGGCGGGCGACGCGCCTTCGGGCAGTTCGGTCACTTCGGCAGGAATATTGGCGACGGTCCAGTGCCAGAAGCCCGAGCCGGTCGGCGCATCGGGATCGTAACAGGTCACGGCGAAGCTCTTCGTCCCTTCGGGCGCGCCGGACCAGCTTAGTTGCGGCGAACGATTGCCCTTCGCCTGGACCTGGGCGTCGGGGAGGGCGCCGCCGTCCGTGAAGCCGTTGGACGTGAGGGTGAAAGTCATGATCGCTCCTCGCTGCGGTTGGATTGACCCTAACGCACGACGGCGGGCGGGGTCGCTAATGCGCCGCTTCCTTTGCCGCCGGCGTGAACGCCGAATCGTCGGTCAAGCCGCCGGCCAGGGCTGCGGCGAAGATCAGCACGCAGACCAGCACGAAGGCTGCGACCGAGAACCGGATCAGTCGCTTCATGCGATGTCTATGCGGTAGCTTTCGATCACGGTGTTGGCCAGAAGGGTCTCGCACATGCGCTTGACCTCGGCCGCCTTGTCGCCGAGGTCGTCGGCGAGATCGAACTCGATCAGCTTGCCGACGCGGGCGTTTGAGACGTCAGCCCAGCCCAGTCCGTGCAGGGCGCCTTCGACGGCCTTGCCCTGGACGTCCAGCACGCCGGGTTTGAGGAAGACGTGAACCTTGACCTTGGCCATTAGTGCAGCCCCCCCTGAATCACGGTCGGCATGTCCTTCATGATGCCGAGGCGGCGGGCCACCTCGGTATAGCTCTCGATGACATTGCCCAGATCGCGGCGGAAGCGGTCCTTGTCCAGCTTCTCACCGGTGTTGGTGTCCCACAGGCGGCACGAATCCGGACTGATCTCGTCCGCCAGCAGGACGCGGGAGAAGTCGTTCTCCCACACCCGGCCGAACTCGATCTTGAAGTCCACCAGGGTGATGCCGACGGCGCCGAACATGCCCGACAGATAGTCGTTCACCCGCACCGTCATGGCCAGCATGTCGTCCAGTTCCTGGGTGGTGGCCCAGTTGAAGGCGGTGATGTGCTCCTCGGTGACCATCGGGTCGTTGAGCTCGTCCTTCTTCAGATAGAACTCAATGATCGAGCGGGGCAGGGGGGTGCCCTCTTCAATGCCAAGGCGCTGGCTCATCGAACCGGCCACGACATTGCGGCAGACCACCTCCAGCGGAATGATCTCGACTTCGCGGATCAACTGTTCACGCAGGTTCAGCCGCTTGATGAAGTGGTTGGTCACGCCGATGCCGTTCAGGCGCGACATGATGAACTCGCTGATCTTGTTGTTGAGGACGCCCTTGCCTTCGAGCTGGGCCTTCTTCTCGCCGTTGAAGGCCGTGGCGTCGTCCTTAAAATACTGGATCAGGGTGCCGGGCTCGGGTCCCTCGTAGAGGATCTTGGCCTTGCCCTCGTAAATCTTCTTGCGTTTGACGTTCATCATGGTCGGTCCGGGCGGGGCCTCGCCGGAAACGAAAATCGCGCGGCCAGAAGGATATCTGGGCGGCGCAATCCGGAATCGGGCGGGCGGGAAAAAGTCGCGGGCACCCTTAGCGGATGCGGCGCCGCGACACAAACCGACGGCATCGCGACGAGGCAGGTCTTCACGGGGCGGCGGCCGGGCGAGTTCCGGTTGCGTTCGGCCATGGGGCGGCTATAGACCACGGCGACCGCGGCTGTGCTTTCAGGCCGCCCCCACGGAGCTTCGCGACGCGCATGACGACCTTTGACGATCGGGAAAAGGGCTTCGAGTCCAAATTCGCCCTCGATCAGGAACAGGAATTCAAGGCGATCGCCCGGCGCAACAAGCTGCTGGGCCTCTGGGCCGCCGAGAAGATGGGCCTGAACGCCGACCGCGCGGAGGAATACGGCCGCGCCATCGTCAAGGCCGACTTCGAGCAGCCGGGCGAGGAAGACGTCTACCGCAAGATCGCCCAGGACCTCGAAGGAGCCGGCCTGACGGTCTCGGAGGGTGAAATCCGCCGCAAGATGGACGAGCTGTCCTCGGTGGCGCGCGAGCAGATCCGCAACGACGAATAGTCGAGGCATTCATCCTGAACGAAAAAGGGCCGCTCCATCGCTGGAGCGGCCCTTCTCGTATCCGGTGCGGTCGGCCTAGTTGGGCATGACCACGGTGTCGATGGCGTGGATGACGCCGTTGGAGGCGGCCACGTCGGTCTGGACGACGCGCGAGACGCCGCCGTTCTCGTCGGTCAGGGTGACCGAACCGTCGGCCCCGGCGCGAGCGGTCAGGGTTCCGCCTTCAACGGTCGTCAGGGCGGCGCTGCCGCCGCCGGCCTGGATCTGCTGCATCAGGGTGGCGGCGTCCACGCGGCCCGGGACCACGTGATACGTAAGGATCTTGGTCAGGTCGGCCTTGCCGGCCGGGGCCATCAGGCTGTCACGGGTCGCGGCCGGGATCTTCTCGAAGGCCGCGTTGGTCGGGGCGAAGACCGTGAACGGTCCTGCGCCGCCGAGCGTGCCGGCCAGATCGGCGGAGGTCACGGCGCTGACCAGGGTGCTGAAGTCGGCATTCCCCTGGGCGACTTCGACGACCGTGCCGCTGGCGGCCGGGGCGGGCGCCATGGCGCTGGTGTCGGTGGCCATGGCGTCGGCCGGGGCGGCTTCCTCGGCGTTGTTGCCGCAAGCGGCGAGGGCGAGCATGGCAGCGATCGATACGCCGGCAAGCGTGGCGGTTCTGGTGATTTTCATGGCTTTGACTCTCCTGAGCGACCGCCGTGCGGGCGGTTCGAAGGGGAGGTACTGTTGAACGGCGGAAAGGATGCAGAACCGTGTTCCATTGGGGCGCGACACGAGGGCGCACCCCCGTCACCTGCGACCGGCGTACCTGCCGAGCAAGGCCCAGGCAGCGGCCTTGTCCGCGAACGGACGCGTATAGGCGGGGCTTGATGACGGCAGGTCGACCAAGTCGATCCCGGGTCGAGCCGCCAGGCGGCGTCGACCGAGTCGGGCCGCGGCGCCGCCGTTGAACGCCACGGCCCGCAGCGACGGAAGACTATCGACAAGCTGGTTCAGATCGGCGGCCTCGGCGTTGCGGATGGCGCCGTCCAGACTGCCTGTGCGTTCGGCGCTGGCGATCACGTCCCACAGGCCCACTCCGGCCGCCTTGAGCGTCGTCAGCCGAAGGGGATAGGGCAGGGCGGCCAGATCGATGCCGATCGCGCCCTCGACCAGTCGCCAGAAGCCGTTCTGCGGATGGCCATAATACTGGCTGGCCTTCAGCGAGGCGTCGCCGGGGAGGCTGCCGAGTATCAACAGGCGCGTGTTTGCGTCGACGACAGGGTTGAAGGCGCGCTTGAGGCTCACGGCCTCAGCGTTGTTCCGGGCCAAACACCCGGGCGAACACCGTGTCCACGTGCTTGGTGTGATAGCCGATGTCGAACAGGGCCTCGAGCTGGCTCTCCGGCAGGGTTACCCGCGCATCGGCCTTCAGGAAGTCGAGGAACCGGCCCTCGCCGCGCCAGACCTTCATCGCGTTCTCCTGCACCGCGGCATAGGCGTCCTCGCGCGACACCCCGGCCTGGGTCAGGGCCAGCATGACCCGCTGCGAATGCACCAGCCCGCCCAGCAGGTTGAGGTTCTTCTCCATATTGGCCGGATAGACGTTCAGCCGCTCGACCACACCCGCCAGTCGGTGCAGGGCGAAATCCAGATGGATGGTGGCGTCCGGACCGATGCCGCGCTCGACCGAAGAATGGCTGATGTCCCGCTCGTGCCAGAGGGCGACGTTCTCCATCGCCGGCACCACCGCCGAGCGCACGAGACGGGCAAGACCGGTCAGGTTCTCGGTCAGGATCGGATTGCGCTTGTGCGGCATGGCCGACGAGCCCTTCTGGCCCTTGTCGAAGAATTCCTCGGCCTCCAGCACCTCGGTGCGCTGCAGGTGGCGGATTTCGGTGGCCAGACGCTCGATCGACGAGGCGACGACGCCGAGGGCGGCGAAGAAGGCGGCGTGACGGTCGCGCGGGATCACCTGGGTCGAGACCGGCTCGACCTGCAAACCCATCCGCTCGGCGACATAGGCTTCCACGGCCGGATCGACATTGGCGAAGGTGCCCACGGCGCCCGAGATGGCGCAGGTGGCGATCTCTTCCTTCGCCGTCAGCAGTCGCCGCTTCGCCCGCTGGAACTCGGCGTGATAGCCGGCCAGCTTGAGGCCGAAGGTCACCGGCTCGGCATGGATGCCGTGGCTGCGGCCGACGCACGGCGTCAACCTGTGCTCCTTCGCCCGCGTCTCCAGCGCGGCGAGCACCCGATCGACGCCCTCGATCAGAAGGTCAGAGGCCCGTGCCAGCTGCACGGCGAAACAGGTGTCCAGCACGTCGGAGGACGTCATGCCCTGGTGCAGGAAGCGGGCCTCCTCGCCGACGATCTCGGACACATGGGTCAGGAAGGCGATGACGTCGTGCTTCGTCGTGCGCTCGATTTCGTCGATGCGGTCGGCGTCGAAGACGACGTCCTTGCCCTTGGCCCAGATCGCTTCGGCGGCGCTGGCCGGGATGGTCCCCAGCTCGGCCATCTTCGTGGCGGCGTGGGCCTCGATCTCGAACCAGATCCGGTATTTGGTCTCCTGCGACCAGATGGCGACGGCGGCGGGGCGGGAATAACGGCTGATCATGGGGGCGGGGTGTCAGGCGAGGGCGCCCTTGAGTCAAGCGCCGCTTGTGCATCGGGCCCTCGAACTGATTGGCCGGAGGCCCTCCCGCGCACTATGCGTGGGCTACACCCTTATGGAGCGCGACCATGGAACTGATCATTGGCCCCCGGCTGTATTCCACATGGTCGCTGCGTCCGTGGCTGGTGCTCAAGCGCTGCAAGGCTGACTTCACCGTCCGCGAGATCGACATCTATTCCGCTGAAGGTCAGGCCGAACTGGAAAGGATCTCGCCCTCCCGCCTCGTGCCCCTGCTGAAGGTCGAGGGCGAAACGATCTGGGACTCCATGGCCATCTCGGTCTGGTGCGCAGAACGCTATCCCGCGGCCCGACTATGGCCCGCCGATCCCGCCGCGCGCTGGCTGGCCCGCTCGGCGGCCTGCGAGATGCACGGCGGGTTCATGGGGCTGCGCACCGAATGCGGCATGGGTCCTGACCACACCATGGTCGGCCCGGACCGGTCATCGCCCCCGACCGGACAGGCCGTGACGCGCGACATCCGCCGCATCGTCAGCCTTTGGAATGAGATGCGCGGCCGCTTTGGGGCCGGCGGGCCCTATCTGTTCGGCGAGTGGTCCGTGCCCGACGCCTTCTTCACGCCGGTCGCGGCGCGATTCCGGCATTTCCAGATCGATCTGGCCGCTCATGGCGACGACGGGACGGCGGCGGCCTATCGCGATGCGCTGCTGGCCCAGCCCGACCTTCTGGAATGGTCCGAACAGGCGTTGGCGGGGCGTTAACCGCCCCCTGGAACCCTGTCTTAAGACAACGCTGGTATGTCTGAAGCCTGAGGAGCGCAGAAGCGTTCAGGGGTCGCCGATGTCCATGCCCGCCGAACAGTCCGGAGCCCGCCGTCCCAGCCTGATGGTCTATGGCCTGATGATCGTGATCGCCTGCTGCCTGCCGGCCCTGCTGCTGGTCAATATCTAGTTGGTGGTGACGACGCCCGCGGCTGCGACCTCGACCGGCTGGACCGGCACAGGCGGCGGCGGGACATAGTCCAGGGTCAGGGGCACCCGGGTCGCCCCCGAGGCCACGGCGTCGAGGGTGTTCAACGGCCGGCCGTTCATCCGCTGGTAGATCCAGTAGGCCGCCACGACCTTTTCGACATATTCGCGGGCCTGGGGCACGTCGATCGTCTCGATCAGCAACAGCGGATCGGCGTCATGACCGAGCCTGCGCACGGCCGCCACCATGGGGCCCGGCCCGGCGTTGTAGGAGGCCGCGGCCCGCAGCAGGTCGCCGTTGATCGCCGGCATGGCCAACACCCGGTTCACATAGGCCTGACCCAGGCTGGCGTTGACATTGGGCTGGAACAGCCGCTCCGGCTCTCGCACGAAAGCGCGGTCGCCTGACAGTTCGGCGGCGGTGGTCGGCATCACCTGCATCAGGCCATAGGCCCCGGCGCCGGAGCGAGCGCGGGCGTTGAAATCGCTCTCCTTGCGGGCGATGGCGTAGACGAGTGAGCGTTCAATGGTGAAGCCGCCGTCCGGCTCGATCGCCGGCTGGGGAAAGCGGTCGGCGTCGATGCGGCGCACGTCGCTGTCCGAGCCGATCACCCGCGGGCCCAGCGCCCGGCCGAGCGCGGCCCAGAGCTGACGGCCCCGGTCGGTGACAGCGGCGCGCAGGCCTGTGCGGAGCTCTTCCCGTGCATCCGACCGCCGCCCGACCTCGAAGAAGGCGACGGTGCGACGAGCGCGAGGTTCGGAGCGGATGAATTCGTCGAGCTCATCGGCATCGACGCCGATCGGTTCCTCAACCTGATAACCGGGGCGTTGCATCCCCGTCGCCGCATAGGGCGTCGGCCCCATGTTCTCTATGGCCGGTTCCTCGCCCAGCTGACGCAGGGCGATCTGGCCGTAGAAGGTCGCGGGCCAGTTTCCTGCGCGACGCAGCAGAGGCTGGACGCGATCCTGCTGGCCCGACCGCCCCGCCGCTCGCGCGGCCCAGAAGGCCGCTCCGGAACGGACCCAGCCATCCTCGGTCGGATTGTCCAGAACGCGCTCGAAGGCGACCTTGGCGGCGCCGAATTCGCCGAGGCGGTACTGGGCCAGCCCGACCGTCCACCAGTCCCCGATCTGCTCGCCGAGGGCGACCGCGCCGGTCAGGTCGTCCCGGTTCAGCGCCACGCGGGCGGCCTTCATCGGGTCGGCTTCGGTGTTGCCGCCGGCCGCCTCGATGCGGCTCCAATGGCGCCCTCCGCCCATGCGCGAAGGCTGCCGCGGCTCGGCGGCGCCGTCCGGGCGACGGCGCATGGCGAGGTTCCAGGCGCGCTCGGCGCTGGGGAGATCTGAATATTCCTCCAGCCAGGCGGCCAGTTCTTCGTAGGTCGCGGTGTAGTCAGCGTGGAACAGACGCTCGAACTCGACCTGTCCCAGCAGGACGCGATCGTTGGCCTGACGCGCCGAGGCCCGCGCGGCCTCCAGATCGCCCCGGCGCAGGGCGTCGAATGCCGTGGTGTAGCTGAGGCGGTCCGCTGCGCTGAGCGTGGAGGGGACGCGGCGGTCGCCCTCTTCGGCCTGCACGGCGCCGGCCATGGCGCACAACACCAAGGCCAACGTCGGCGCGAGTATCGCGCGGCGGAATTCAAATCGCACTAAGGCGGCCCCCCTGAGAGCGTGACCCGACCCGTATCGTCCCGGGCCAGTTCACGCTGTTCGTTTGGTCGTCAGGCCAGAAAGGCGCCACTGCCTCGGCCCAAGTCAAGATTTCACCCCTTTTTGGGGCGGTTTTGAGTCTGAAGGGTGAACGAGCTTAACCGTCCGCCTCGATCCGCGCCGCCAGGGACAGCAGATCGGCCCAGACCTCGCGCTTGGCGACCGGCTGCCGCAGCAGGAAGGCGGGATGTAGCGTCGGCAGGGCCGGGGCCGACACCGCGCCTTCCGCCAGCCGCCATTCCCGCCATTGCCCACGCATCCGCATGATCCCCTCGTCGGTCGCCAGGACGGACCTGGCTGAGGCCGCGCCGAGCAGCAGCACCGCCTTCGGCTTCAACAGGGCGAAGGCGCGGTCGACGAAGGGCGCGCACACCGCCTGTTCCGCCGCCGTCGGCGTCCGGTTGCCTGGCGGCCGCCAGAAGACGGTGTTGGTGATGAACACCCGACCCTCGAGGCCCGCCGCGGCGAGCATCCGGTCCAGCAGTTGTCCGGCCTTGCCGATGAAAGGCTGGCCGCGCGCGTCTTCTTCGGCGCCTGGCCCCTCGCCGATGATCAGCACCTCGGCCTCCGGATTGCCGCGACAAAAGACCGCCTGTCTGGCGCCCATGCCGCGCAGGGGACAGCCCTCGAAGGCGGCGATGGCCTGACCCAGGGCCTCCAGCGACTCCGCGCCGGCCGCCAGTCGCCGCGCCTCCGAAAGGGCGTCGCCCGTCGCGGCGATCGGCGTGACCGAAGCCGTAGCCCTCGCCACCGCCTTGACCGCGGGCGGCGGCGCGACGTGCGTCCGGTCGACGGGGGCGTCCTCGAAACAGGCGTCGACCCCCGCGTCCCGCCAGAAGGCGAGCAGGCTTTCGGCGCTGGCGGTGTCGAGATGCGGCGTTGTCATGGGGGCGATCCGCACAGGGATAGTCCTTGACCACCCTTGCGTCACCTTCCGATAAGCGGAAAACAGCATGACTCCACCCACTGCGAGGACATCCCCCATGGCCGAGAACGCCATCGAAGGCGGCGCAACCAACGCCTGGCAGGAAGCCGTGATCGACAAACTGCCGCCGGCCGAGGCCCTGGCGGGCGTCGAGCGCGAGGTGATGGAATACGACGTCGTCATCGTCGGCGGCGGCCCCGCCGGCCTGTCCGCCGCCATCCGCCTGAAACAGAGGGCGGAGAAGGACGGCAAGGAGATCACCGTCGCCGTGCTGGAGAAGTCGGCCGAGATCGGGGGCCATATCCTGTCCGGCGCCGTCATCGATCCGAAGGCGCTGACCGAACTGTTCCCGGACTGGAAGGACCGCGGCGCGCCGCTGGAGACCCCGGTCACCGAGGACCGGTTCATGATCCTCGGCCCGGCCGGACAGGCTTCGCTGCCGATGGCCCTGTTGCCGCCGATGATGCACAACGACGGCTGCTACATCGCCTCCCTGGGCAATGTGGCGCGCTGGCTGGGCGAACAGGCCGAGGCGATGGGCGTCGAGGTCTATCCCGGCATGGCCGCCAGCCATGTGGTCTGGGACGAACCCTCCGGGCGGGTGAAGGGCGTCGTCGCCGGCGTCTTCGGCATAGACAAGCACGGCAAGCCGACCGACGACTTCCAGCCCGGCATCGAGCTCCACGGCAAATACGTCTTCATCGCCGAAGGCGTTCGCGGCTCGCTGGCCAAGACCATCATGGCCCGCCACAACCTCTGCGACGACGCCCAGCCGCAGAAATTCGGCATCGGCCTCAAGGAGTTGTGGCAGGTCCCGGCGGAACAGCATCGCCCCGGCCTGGCTCAGCACACCACCGGCTGGCCGCTGGACGAGTTCACCGGCGGCGGCAGCTTCATGTACCATTTCGGGGACCGCTACGTGGCCATCGGCTACGTCGTGCACCTGAACTACAAGAACCCCTTCCTGTCGCCGTTCGACGAGTTCCAGCGGTTCAAGCATCACCCCGCCATCGCCGAGCATCTGGAGGGCGGGACCCGCATATCCTACGGCGCGCGCGCCATCACCGAGGGCGGCTTCCAGTCGGTGCCGAAACTCAGCTTCCCCGGCGGCGTCCTGATCGGCTGTTCCGCCGGCTTCGTGAACGTGCCGCGCATCAAGGGCAGCCACAACGCCATGAAGACCGGCATGCTGGCCGCCGACGCCGCCTATGACGCGGTACAGGCCGGGCGCGCGGGCGACCAGCTGGTCGAATACCAGACCGCCTATGAGAAGAGCTGGGTCTACAAGGAGCTGAAACAGGTCCGGAACGCCAAACCCTATCTGTCGAAATTCGGCACCTCGCTGGGCGGAGCGCTGGGCCTGTTCGACATGTGGTTCTCGTCGCTGTTCCGCGTGAACCTGCCGTGGACGCTGAAGCACGGAAAGACCGATGCCGCCTCGACCGAAAAGGCCTCGAAGCACAAGCCGATCGCCTATCCGAAGCCGGACGGGAAGCTGTCGTTCGACAAGCTGTCCTCGGTCTTCGTGTCCAACACCAACCATGCCGAGGAGCAACCCGCGCACCTCAGGCTGCTGGACTCGTCCATCCCTATCCGGGTCAATCTGCCGGAATACGGCGAGCCGGCCCGCCTCTACTGTCCGGCGGGCGTCTATGAGGTCGTCTATGGCGACGAGGCGGCCAGGACCGATCCCCGTTTCGTCATCAACGCCCAGAACTGCGTCCACTGCAAAACCTGCGACATCAAGGATCCGTCGCAGAACATCGTCTGGACCACACCCGAGGGCGGCGGCGGACCCAACTATCCGAATATGTGACGCGCGGCAGGGGAGGGGCCTTGTCGCCGCCTCATAAAGCGGGAAGGTTCGCCTTCATGCGCCTTTCCCGACTGTCCCTGCTCCTCACCGCCTGCGCCCTGACAGCACTGGCCGCCCCCGCCGTGGCGCAGGACGCGCCGATCATCATCGATCCGCCGCTTCGGCCGCCGGTGGCGGCTCCGGTTCCGGGCGTGGATGCGATCGAACCGGGCGAACGGCTTCCTGCGCTGATCATTCCCGCCGATGAACGGCCAGTCGAGCCGTCGCCGCCCGCTATCGTCCCCATTCCGGCGGAATGGTCGCCCGTTCCAACCGACGAGATGGGGCGGACGGCCTACGGGCTGTATCTGTCGGGGCGTCTCGCGGCGATGAGGGGCGACAATGTTACTGGCGCGGCCTTGCTGGCGCGGAGCCAGGCGCTCGCGCCGGAACAACCGGTCGTCGGCGAGGAGGCGTTCCGTTCCGGCCTGTTCGCCGGCGAGATCGAAAGCCTGGCGGAGTTGGCGCCCGCTGTTCAGGACACGCCCTTGCTGGCCGAGGCCGGGCGCCTGGTCGTGATCGTCGACAGTCTGAACAGCGGAGATGGGGCCGAGGGTCTGGCCATGCTCCGGACGAAGCCCTTCACCGAGCCGTTCGCGGCCACCGGGCGGTTCATCCTGCCCGTCGTCGCTGCCTCGGCGGGCGACTGGGATACCGCCCTCGCACCCGTCGAGGCCGCTCCGACCGACGTCAACGCCCTGGTGCTGCGGCATCAACGGGCGCGACTGCTCGAAAGCCGTCGTCGCCATGCCGAGGCCGAGGCCGAGTACAGGGTGCTCGTCGCCACACCGCTCGGCGCGCAGCTGTTCGCCGCCGACTATGGCGCGTTCCTGGAGCGGCGCGGCCGCGCTGACGAGGCGGTGGCCGTCTATGAGGCTTCGCTGTCGGGGTCGTCACCCGATCCGGACGCCCTGATGGGCCGTACGCGGGTGCTCGACCGCGCCGCGCCGCCGCCGGTCCCGACCATCCGCCAGAACGCGGCCTTCGCGCTCAAGCTGGCGGCGATCCAGTCGGCCGAACGTCGTGAGCGGGATGTGTCGACCATCCTCCTGAGACTGGCCGACAGTCTCGGGCGGGACGACGAGATCGCCCTGCGGCTGGGATTGAGCCTTGTCGCTCTCGGCCAGGAGGCGTCGGCCCGCGAGGCCTTCGCCCGCGTTTCCCCGGCCAATCCTGTCCTCTACGCCGGCGGCCAGTTCGGCCTTGGCCTGAGCTTCCAGCGGGACGGACGAAATGACGAGGCGCTCGACGCCTACAGACGCGCTGACGCCGCCGCGCCCGGCCAGAACGAGGTGGTCTTCCGTCTGGCCCAACAGTTGGTCGTCATGGATCGTGACGAGGAGGCCCTGGCGGTGCTGAACCGGCCTTCGGTCAATGTCGCCGACCAGCCGGCGGGCATTCGCTTCCAACGGGGGGCGATTCTGGAAACGCTCGGACGTCTGGATGAGGCCGAAAACGAACTCTGGGCGGCGTTGACGGCTGCGCCTGACGACCCGACCATCCTCAACTACCTCGGTTACATGTGGGTCGACACCGGCCGGCGGGTCGCGCAGGGGGCCGAGATGGTCGCCCGCGCCCATGCCGCCGAGCCCGAGAACGGGAACATCCAGGACTCGCTCGGCTGGGCCCAGTTCCGTCAGGGTCAGTACGACATCGCCGTCGAGACCCTGGAGGGCGCTGTCAGCAAGGAACCGGCAAACGCCGAAATCAACGACCATCTGGGCGACGCCTACTGGCAGGTCGGTCGGCGCCGTGAGGCCCAGTGGCAGTGGAATCGTGTGCTGACCTTGGGTCCTGACGCCGAGACCCGCGCCGAGGTGGAGCAGAAGCTGGCCAACGGCCTGACCATCGAGCCGCCGGTGTCCGCCGGCCAGTTCTGAGCCATGGCCCTCGCCGCCCGGCTCGCGCCCGCCAAGGTCAATCTGTTCCTGCACGTCGGGCCGCTGGCGGCCGACGGCTATCACCCGCTGGCCAGTCTGGTCGCCTTCGCCGACGTCGGCGACCGGCTGACGGCCGAGCCGGCAGATCGGCTGAAGCTGACGGTCACCGGACCGTTCGCGGACGCGCTGGAAGCGGAGGGCGACAATCTGGTGCTGCGGGCGTTGCGGTCGCTGGGCGCGGCAGCCGGGATCGGCGAGCCGGGGCTGGCCATCACCCTCGACAAGCAGCTGCCGGTCGCTGCGGGTCTCGGCGGCGGTTCATCGGACGCCGGGGCGGCGTTGAAGCTGGCGCGGGACGCGCTCGACCTGCCGTTCGACGATGCGGCCCTGGCGAAGATCGCGGCGTCCATCGGCGCCGACGGCCCCATGTGCCTGCACGCCCGCGCGGCCTGGGCCAGGGGGCGGGGGGATGTCCTGACCTTCGAGCCTGCCTTGCCGGCGCTCCCCGCCCTGCTGGTCAATCCGGGCGTCCCGTCCTCGACCGGGGCCGTCTATCGGGCCTTCGACGCCGGCGAGCCGGGTCTGGCCGACACGCCGGCGCCGCCCCTGGACTGGTCCGCGCCGGCGGTCGAAGCCTGGCTGCGGATGCAGCGAAACGATCTTGAGGCCCCGGCCCTGGCCCTGGCCCCGGCCATCGGCGAGGCGCTCGCGGCCGTGGCGGCGCTGCCCGGCGCGCGCCTGACGCGGATGTCGGGCTCCGGCGCCACCGTTTTCGCCCTGTTCGAGACGACCGGGGTCGCCGAGGCCGGCGGGCGGGCCCTGTCGGCCCTGCGTCCCGACTGGTGGATACGGCCGACCCTGCTGCGATAGCCGCCGGTCGGGCCTTAACCGTCGGCAAACCGGTGTCTGGCAGACTGGCGCGATGGAAACGCTCTCTGCCGCCCGGATCGCCACCTTCGAAGCCGTGCTGAACAAGGTCCCGGCCGAGGACCGCGTCCGGCTTCACGCCCTCAAGGACGCCGCCGCCGCCAGCGCCGCCGCCTCCGCCCCGCACTGGGATTTCGATCAGCCCGGCCATCGCGCCGAGGAGGCCTTGAGCGCCGCCTTCGGCCCGGTCCTGACCGACGACCACCGCCGCGCCCTCATTGCGATCTGGGCGCTGGAGATGCCGGCGCGGATCCCGGCCGCCGACCTGCCGGAGGCTGTGCTGGAGCTCTATCCGGAGTGGATCGGCCGTCTCGCCGATTTCCTGACCGCCGCCGCCGATCCCTATGATCGCGACTTCTGGGCCAAGGACGTGCGCATCTCGCTGGTGCTCAGCGTGCCCGGCGCGCGGACCCAGATGATCGACCTGTCCTCGCCGATGGGGCCCGGTCAGGTGCTGCGTCACGCCCGCGAGGGCTGGGGCTGGTCGGTGATCCCGGCCTATGCCGCGGCCCAGGCCTGGAAGCCGTGGCTGGAGGTCCATACCGAGAGCCGCGAGCTGTCCGACTTCAACGAGGCCGGCTGGGACCGCGCCTGGGCCACGGCGGCCGAGATCTGCAAGCGCCGCCCGGAGATGGCCGGCATGCTGGGCTCCAGCTGGTTCTACGATCCGCCGCTGGAGCAGATCAGCCCACGTCTGG
This sequence comes from Alphaproteobacteria bacterium, assembly GCA_018826515.1. Classification (GTDB taxonomy): domain Bacteria; phylum Pseudomonadota; class Alphaproteobacteria; order Caulobacterales; family Caulobacteraceae; genus Brevundimonas. The sequence continues at coordinate 19,302 of JAHKAM010000040.1, read as the reverse complement.
CCTATCTGCGGCTCAACCTGCTGAAGCACGGCGCCTTCATGGTGCATCAGGGACCGGGGGAGATTCACACCCAGCGGGCCGCCACCAGTTCGCCGACCCGCGCCGCCCTGATCGAGAAGGGCGAATACACGGCCCGCTCGTGGATCGTCGCCTTCCCCCGCGCCGCCCTGATCAAATGGGCGGACGGGCGCAAGGCCGGGATGCTGCGCGAAGCGGCTTAACCTTTTTCGTTATCGGGTGACCTGGGCCCAGGCCGCGCCGACCGGCGCGATCTCCAGCCCGGCGGCCTTCGCCGCCTGAAGCACCTGGTCGAGATCGGCGGGGGTGCAGCCGTAGTCGGTGGGGCGGTCGCTCACATCGTGGCCGTAGGCGGTCAGCCATCCTTTCGACGCGGCCGTTTCAGCCATCAGACCTTCGAGGTCGTAGCCGGGGAGGCGGCGGCTTTCGAGGCCAATCGACTTGATCAGGGCCCGGTCCTCGCGGCCGGCGTTGACGCCGTCGCGGACGCCGCGGGCCATGGCGAAGCGCTCACGCACGACCCGCTTGGCCCCCATCGTCGCATCGCCGAACGGCCAGGCGAAGGTGGTCATGCGGTGGCCGTCCAGCCGCTCGGCCACCCAGGCGGCGTTGGCGTCGAGGCTGAGCCGCAGGGCGTCGGCGTCCATGCGCAGGGCGCTGGTGTGGCCGAAGGTGTGGCAGCCGACCTCGTGGCCGGCGGCGTGGAGCGCCTGAAGATGAGGAACGCGGTACTGGTCGCGGTCCATGTTGACGCCGTCGGCGAGGCCGCCGCAGACGTAGTAGGTGGCCTTGACGCCGTGGGCGGCGAGGATCGGCCCGGCCTCCGTCCAGGCGCTGGCGGGGAAGTCGTCGAAGCTCAGCGAGAAGACCCCGCGCGCCGGCGCGATCTCCACCGCCTCGATGTCGAGATAGCGCGCGGCGCGGCGGCGCATCTGGTCGATCTGCTTCATGCGGCGGTCATAGCGCGCGGGCGCTTAAGGAAGCGTATGGCGGGGCTTCACCTTGCCCGGCAAAGGCCGCCCGTCTAGGGTCCGCCGCCTTCTTCCCCGGACGAAAAAGCTGCCCGTGACGACCGAACCGCTCGCCTTCCAGGACCTGATCCTGACGCTTCACAAATACTGGGGCGATCAGGGCTGCGCCATCCTGCAGCCCTATGACATCGAGGTCGGGGCGGGAACGCTGCACCCGGCGACGGTGCTGCGCGCACTGGGGCCGCGTCCGTGGAAGGCGGCCTATGTGCAGCCGTCGCGGCGGCCCGGGGATGGTCGCTATGGTGAAAATCCCAATAGATTACAGCACTATTACCAATATCAGGTGATCCTGAAGCCGAACCCCGAGAACCTGCAGGCCCTCTATCTGGGCTCGTTGGCGGCGATCGGCATCGATCCGAAACTGCACGACATCCGCTTCGTCGAGGACGACTGGGAGAACCCCACCGTCGGGGCCTGGGGGCTGGGCTGGGAGGTCTGGTGCGACGGGATGGAGGTGACCCAGTTCACCTATTTCCAGGGCGTGGGCGGGATCGAGGTCGATGTCGTCTCGGGCGAGCTGACCTACGGGCTGGAGCGGCTGGCGATGTACGTCCAGGGCGTCGACAACGTCTACGACCTGAAGTTCACCAAGGAGGGCCTGACCTATGGCGAGGTCTTCCTCGAGAACGAGCGCCAGCAGTCGGAGGCCAATTTCCACGGCTATGACGTCGACGGGCTGAAGCGCCGGTTCGAGGACATGGTCGGCGAGGTCGGGCGGTTCCTCGAAATGAAGGGGCCGCAGGATCAGGCGCTGGTGCTGCCGGCCTATGACCAGGTGCTGAAGGCCAGCCACCTGTTCAACCTGATGGACGCGCGCGGGGCGATCGCGGTGGCGGAACGGCAGAGCTACATCGGGCGCATCCGCGACCTCTGCAAGGCCTGCGCGACCGAATGGGTCGAGCAGGAAAGGGGGCGCGTCTGATGGCCCAGCTGCTGATCGAACTATTCTCCGAAGAGATCCCCGCCCGCATGCAGGGCGGGGCCGCGCGCGATCTCGAACGCATGGCCGCCGAGCGGTTGAAGGCGGCCGGGCTGACGTATGAGGCGCTGACGACCTTCGCCGGGCCGCGGCGGCTGACGCTGGTGGTCGAGGGGCTGCCGAAGGCGACGCCGGACCGCGAGGAAGAGGTCAAGGGGCCGCGGGCCAATGCGCCGGAACAGGCGCTGGAGGGCTTCCTGAGGAAGACCGGTCTGACGAAGGACCAGCTGGTCGAGCGCGACGGGGTCTTCTTCGCCGTGCTCAGCAGCAAGGGCCAGCCGACGGCGGCCCTGATCCCGGACATGGTCGACCAGATCGTGCGCGGCTTCCCCTGGCCCAAGTCGATGCGCTGGGGTTCGGGGACGTTGCGCTGGGTGCGGCCGCTGAAGCGGATCACAGCCCTGTTCGACGGCCATGTCGTGCCGTTCGGGATCGACGGAATCGCCTCGGGCGACCTGACCGAGGGGCATCGCTTCCTCGGCTGCGGCCGGCCGTTCGCGGTGAAGGATTTCGCCGACTACCGGGCGAAGCTGGAAAGCGATTTCGTCCTGCTGGACGCCGTCGACCGGCGGCTGAAGATCCTCGAGGCGGCGCAGGCCGTGTGCGCAGCGCGGGGGCTGGCCCTGGTCGATGACGACGGCCTGCTGGACGAGGTGGCGGGGCTGGCCGAATGGCCGACGCCGATCCTCGGCGACATGGACCCGGCCTTCCTCAGCCTGCCGCCCGAGGTGGTCCGGCTGTCGATGAAGGTGCACCAGAAATATTTCGCGGTGCGCGATCCGGCGAAGCACGGGCTGGCCCCGCATTTCGTGGTGGTGGCCAATGTCGAGGCGACCGACGGCGGCAAGGCGCTGGCCGCCGGCAACAGCCGGGTGCTGTCGGCGCGTCTGGATGACGCCCGCTTCTTCTGGGACGAGGACCTGAAGACGGGGTTCGACGTCTGGGCGAAGAAGCTGGAGGGGGTGACCTTCCATGCCAAGCTGGGGACGCTGGCGGAGCGGGTCGAGCGGATCGCGGCGCTGGCGCGGGAGATTGCGCCGCTGGTCGGGGCGGACCCGGATCAGGCGGAGACGGCGGCGCGGCTGTCGAAGGCTGATCTGGCGAGCGCCATGGTGGGGGAGTTCCCGGAGCTGCAGGGGGTGATGGGCGGATACTATGTGCGCGCCATGCCCCCCTCGAACCCGGCTGCGCCGGCTTCGGTCCCCCCGGCGGGGGGACACTCCCGCACACAGTCTCCCCCCGCCGGGGGGAGTACCCGCGAAGCGGGGGAGGGGGGCTGGTCGGACGCCATCGCCGACGCCGTGCGCGATCACTACAAGCCGCAGGGGCCTGCGGACTCCGTGCCGACCGCGCCGCTGACGGTGGCGGTGGCGCTGGCCGACAAGCTGGACACGCTGGTCGGGTTCTTCGCCATCGATGAGAAGCCGACGGGGTCGAAGGATCCGTTCGCGCTGCGGCGGGCGGCGCTGGGGGTGATCCGGCTGGTGCTGGAGAATGAAGTTCGGGCCGATCTCTTGAGCGTCCTTTCGGGTCACAGCACAGCTCTGGAACTCGCTCGGCTTGCGTACGAGATTACGCAAGCTTCAGAGGAGATCAGTGACGACGTCGTGGCCTATGCTGTCGCGAACTCTTCACAGCCGATCTCTCCCAAGGAGGCTGCTAGAAACGCATTCCAAGAGGCTTGGGCTAATCATCAGAACGGCGGGAAGGTCATTGGCGCTGAGAAGAAAATAGCGGCCGACCTCCTCGCCTTCTTCGCCGACCGCCTGAAGGTCCTCCTCCGCGACCAGGGCAAGCGCCACGATCTCGTCGACGCCGTCTTCGCGCTGGGCGACGACGACCTCGTCCGCATCGTGCGGCGGGTGGAGGCGCTGGACGGTTTCCTCGCCACGGATGACGGGGTCAATCTGCTGGCCGGGTACAAGCGGGCGTCCAACATCCTCAAGGCCGAGGAGAAGAAGGGCGCCGTGCCGACCGGCATGGTCGAGACCGGCCTGCCGGGACAGCCGGAGCAGGAGACCGCCCTGGCCTTCGCCGCCGCCGCGGCCGCGACCGCCGTCGACGCCGCGCTGGAGACCGAGGATTTCGCCGCCGCCATGACCGCGCTTTCGCGGCTGCGGGCGCCGGTGGACGCCTTCTTCGACAAGGTGATGGTCAACTCCGAGGTGGCCGCCGAGCGGGAGAACCGGCTGAAACTGCTGGGGCAGGTTCGCGCGGTCATGGGCCGGGTGGCGGACTTCGGGATGGTCGGGGGGTAGGTCAGTGTCCTTCTCCCCTTGAGGGAGAAGGTGCCCCCGGAGGGGGCGGATGAGGGGTGACACGCGGTGGTCAGGCGTGACGCGCCGCGTGTTGTCGGACGGCGTCAAACACCACCGCAGGATTGCGCAGCACGGCCTCGTTCCCGAACCGCAGGACGGTGAATCCAGCCTTGGCCGTCAACCAATCGTCGCGCCTGGCGTCGTTCTCTGCTCGCAGGACATGAACCCCGCCGTCCAGTTCGACGATCAGCCTGAGCGCCGGACAGCAGAAGTCGGCGATGTAGGGACCGATCGGCATCTGGCGGCGGAACTTCAGGTCGCCGAGCCTTCGGTCCCGAAGCAGCTTCCACATCGCGGCCTCGGCCATCGTCGGCTCACGGCGTGATCGACGGGCGGCTGTGCGTGTGCGCTCGGTCGGCTTGAGCATGGACGGAGTGTAGCAGGGAAACGATTATGTTTCACCCCTCATCCGCCCCCTCCGGGGGCACCTTCTCCCTCAAGGGGAGAAGGAAAGCTTCCCCGAAAAATCGCGAAAAGCTGCCTTCTCGACCCTCGCTGCGCGCGGGCCAAGCGCACCTGCCTATGGGGTTACACCGCGCCTTGGGGCGGTCGCGGGTGGGTGGATTGTCAAAGACCGGCGGCGGTCCGGGGACCGACGGGGTCTATTTTACGGGGGCCGGAACGGGCGCCAGGCTAAAATATTTCGCGGAGGGGCGAGACGGCGCCTTTGGGGGTCGAAAGGGGACAGAGGATCGGGGGCGGGAAGGGAGCCTCAGCGCCCCAAGGCGGGCTGGTCCATGAAGGCCGCATCCAGCCCGTACCCCGCGAACCGGGCCAGCCGTTCGCGCAGCCGGCCGTGGGTCGCCGGGTCGGAGCCGATGCGGTCGGCCTCGGGCAGGAAGGCGTTTTCGGCGCGGAAGGTCCAGGCGGCGACCTTGAGGCCGGCGGCGTGGGCGTCGGGGATCAGGGCGGTCGGGCGACCGGGGACGGGTTCGATCAGGGCCGTGTCGGCGCCGATCCAGTCGGCGTATGCGGCGACAGCGGCGAGGCCCTCGGGCGTGACCATGGCGGCGTAGTCGAGGTCGGGGCGGTCGAAGGGCCGGCCGGAGGCGGCGACCAGCTGAAGCAGGGGCGCGGCGATGCGGGCGCGCAGGCGCTGCAGGGGGGCGACCTCGAAACACTGGATCAGGATCGGGGCGTCGGCGCCGGTCAGGCCGCGGCGTTCCAGAACGGCGACGAAGGCGTCCTCCATCGGCAGGCCGAGGGCGGCGAAATATGTCGGGTGCTTCAGCTCGGGCGCGATCCCGACGCCCGCCGCGGCGGCGATGTCGAGCACCTCCTCGAAGGTCAGGATCGGGTCCTGGCCGTCGAAGGCGGTATTGGCCGGGCGGAGGTCGGGCAGGCGTTCGCGGGCGCGCAGGGTCTTCAACTCGGCGAGGGTGAAGTCCTCGGCGAACCAGCCGGCGACGGGGCGGCCGTCGACGGTCTTCGTCGTGTGGCGGTCGGCGAATTCGGGATGGGTCGCGACGTCGGTGGTCTCGCCGATCTCGTTCTCGTGGCGCACGATCAGGACGCCGTCGCGGCTGATGACCAGATCGGGTTCGATGACGTCCGCGCCCTGCTGGATGGCGAGGTCATAGGCCGCGCGGGTGTGCTCGGGCCGTTCGCCCGAGGCGCCGCGGTGGGCGATGATCAGGGGATCGGCCAGCGCGGGGCTCCCGAAGAGAAGGGCGAGGGTCGCGAGGATGAGCCGGATCATGCGCCGGGGATAGGGGCGGGCGGTGACGCGGGGATGACGGCGAACTGCAATCCCCTTTCGTCATCCCGGCGAAGGCCGGGACCCAGCGGCGCCGAAGGCGATCTGTTCAGGCACGATGGATTTGCAAGCTGTGTCCGCGACAGGGTCGCGCTCTCGCGCGCCGCTGGGTCCCGGCCTTCGCCGGAATGACGATAGCGAGGGAAGAGCTTACGCCCCGAGAATCCAGCCCTCTTCCTGCTCGACCTTCGCGATCAGGGCTTCGTCGGCGCCCTTGGGCGGGGCGAAGGCGGCGGAGAGGGCGCCGGTCTCGTCGAGTTTGGCGAAATGCTCGGCCGTGATGCGGACCTGGGCCTGGTCCTTGAACTCGCCTTCATTGGGTTTGGCGTCGAACATGGAGGGGTAGACCTCGACCACGAGGGCGGAGAGCGGCTCGACGTCGGCGGCGTCCAGCGCGCGCCAGCCGGTGCCGAAGGGCCAGACGGCGCCCGAGGGGCCGAGCTTCTCGAGCAGGCGGCGGACCGCCGGGACGCCGACCAGGGTCTGGCCGCCGACGGCGCCGGCGCCGTGCATCTGCCAGACCGACTTGGGCTGGAGCTTGCCCTTACGGACGGCGTCCTGGGTCGCGCGGTATTCGGGGATGTCCGCGCCCGAGCCGGCGGGGGGCTTGGTCGTGGTCAGCCAGCGCTGGGCCTGATTGGCCGGGGCGCCCCACATGGGCCAGGCCTCATCGGTCATCAGCCGGTTGATCTTGGCCGCGACCTGGTAGCGGTTGTTGGTGTTGTCGGCCTTGTCGACCACGTTGGCGGCGAGGAATTTCCACATCGCCGACCAGGGCGTACCGGCCAGTTTCAGCCGCTCGGCCGTGCCGGCGGGGAAGCCGAAATTGAAGTCGAAACCGACCAGCACGCGGTCGCCGCGCTTGCGGTGTTCGGCCAGCAGGGAGGCCAGCAGGGCCTCGCCCTCGGCGCGGGTCGCGACGTTGTGGGTCTCGGTATAGAGGCGGAAGCGCACGTCGCGCTTGGCCACGCCCAGCCACAGGGACGTATCGCCGAGCTTCTTGCCCTCGGCGGCGGTCCAGTCAGCGATGATGTAGGCGTCGAAAAGGCGGGCCACGGGGGCGCTCCGGAATACTCGGGGTCACAGGGGATGGGGGGTTCTAGCGGGCTGGAGGCGGGGGCGGAAGGGCTGCCGGGGTCATCCGTGTGAGTTGCCTCGGCCCTGGCTCTCTTGCACTGGCGAAAGCGGGTTCATCACAAAGGGCACCAAGGAATTCACGAAGGACACCAAGGGTCCTGCGAGGATGATGCAGTCGGTGTCGCCTTCGAACAGCGACACGACTCTGGATCGAGGCCAAGGCCTTGATCGGGTCAGGCGGCGAATGCCACGATCCCTTGATCCCGGAAAAGGGAAGCTACGGTCTGGACGCGAACCCGGTTCCTTTGTGCCCTTCGTGAATTCCTTCGTGTTCTTCGTGATGAACCAGCCCACGAGAGGCCCCGCGCCGACCGCAGGGACTAGCCCTTCAGCAAGGCCTCGAGATGCGAGAGCCAGCGGCGGCCGAGGCGGAGGGCTTCGCCGGGGGAGCTGGTCTGGACCGGGAGGGTGGCGTCCCACAGGGCCAGTTCGAACTCGGGGTGGCGGGCGTCGGCGAACATCAGCCGCAGCACCACCTGTTCGGCGTCGGGAGCCATCAGGTCGAGGGCCTTGCGGGCCTCGCCGCGGCGGACGCGGGCGACGACGTGGCCGTCGACGATGATCTCGCCGCCCTCGATCTCGTCAAAGGCATAGACCAGACCCGAGCCGCCGCGGTTCCACAGCACGGCCACCTGGGCGCCGTCGAAATCGAGGCCGGCGGCGCGGCCCTCGGCGGGCGACAGGGCCTCGGCCTCGGGCACAGCGCCGAGCGACTTGAGCAGGGCGCGGCGCATGCGGCGGATGGGCTCCATCCACCAGGCCAGCACCAGGGCGCCCGTGGTCAGGGCGGCCGCCGCCAGGGCCACCAGCAATATGACCCTGAGCACGTCGGCCAAGCTCAGTCCTCCAGCTCGACGACGACGGGGACGTGGTCGGAGGGCTTGTCCATGTCGCGGGCGTCGCGATGGGTCTCGACGCCGACGAACCGGTCGGCGGCCTGGGGCGAGAGCAGGTGGAAGTCGATGCGGATGCCGTGGTCGCGCTGCCAGGCCCCGGCCTGGTAGTCCCAGAAGGTGAAGGTCCCGGGGGGCTGCTTGCCCAGCGCCCCGGCCTCGGACAGGCCGAGATTGTTGAGGGCGCGGAAGGCGGCGCGGCTCTCGGGCTGGAACAGGGCGTCGGTCGCCCAGGCGGCGGGGTTCTTCGCGTCGTCCGGGGTGGGGATGACGTTGTAGTCGCCGCACAGGGTGAAGGCCTCTTCCAGGCGCAGCAGATCGCGGGCGTGGGCCTGGAGGCGGTCCATCCAGGCCAGTTTGTAGGCGAACTTTTCGGTGCCGACCGGATTGCCGTTGGGCAGATAGAGGCAGCCGACGCGGACCGGGCGCGGGCATTCGATCACGGCCTCGATATAGCGGGCCTGTTCGAACCCGGCCTCGAAGCCCGAGGCGTCGGCGCCGGGCAGGCCGCGGCGCACGTCCGACAGCGGATATTTCGAAAGCAGGGCGACGCCGTTGTAGGTCTTCTGGCCGTTGGTCTCGACGTTGTAGCCCAGCGATTCAAAGGCCTCGCGGGGGAATTTCTCGTCGAGGCATTTGATCTCCTGGAAGCCGACCACATCGGGTTGGGCCGCCTCGAGCCAGGCCAGCACCGTCGGCAGGCGGGCGTTGACGGAGTTCACATTCCAGGTGGCGATACGCATACGCCATGCTTACGGCGCGTCGGGGCGGTCTGTGAAGAAGGGATCGCCCAAACGAAAACGCCCCGGAGCGAACTCCGGGGCGTCGTCTTCGCAGAGGGGCGGGCCGGTTACTCGGCCGGTGCGGGGGCCGCGGCCGGAGCCGGGGTCAGGGTGCAGCCGCCGCCGATGCGCTGGGCGGTGGCGCAGGGATAGATCTGCTGGGTCACGCCGGCGCTGTCGATGCGGGCGATGTAGCCCTCGCCCTCGGCGGCGCATTTGGCTTCATAGAAGCGGCCGTTGGCGTTGGAGCCCATCAGGCGGACCTGGGCGACGTCGCAGCCGGCGGCGTCGGTGCCGGCGAGCTTGGCCTCGAAGGTGTCGGCCTGCTCCTGGGCGGTGGTGAAGCGGCAGGTTCCGCCGGTCGAGGCGACCTGCAGGCAGTCCTTCAGGTCCCAGCCGGTTCCGACCCGCTCGAGCCAGTAGCCGTCCGCGCCGGCGCAGCCGACCTCATAGACGATGTTGTCGGCGTCGCTCTTGCCGATGGCGACGGCCTCGTCGACCGTGCAGGTGGCGCCGGCGGCGCGAGCCCAGCCGCCGATGACGGCGAGGCCGTTCTGGTTGGCGGGCAGCAGGCACTGCTGGCCGACGTCAGCGGCGGGATCGCGCAGACGGGCGGTGTAGGCGGTGCCGGCCAGCTCGAGGCAGTCGAAGACCTGGGGCGGGGTGGATCCGATCAGGATATAGCCGGGGCCTTCGGCGCAGGCGGCCTCGTAGATCTTCTGCTGGGTGGCGTCGACGCCCGGCTGGACGGCTTCGGTGACCAGGCAGCTCCCGCCGGAGGCGACGATCAGGGCCTGGGCGGCGGCCTTGATTTCCTCGGGCGTGGCGACGGCCGGGGGCGGAGCGGCGCGTTGGCGGGTCGCGCGGTTGTCCGGCACGTTGTCGCGCCGACCGCCGCCGATGCGACCGGGCAGAACGCCCTCGCCGCGAATCGTGCCGGAGGCCCGGTCGGACTCTGTCCGGCCAGTCGTGTCGGGAGGACCGTCCTGGGCGAAGGCAGGCTGGGCCGCGACCAGCGCAAGGGCCAGGGCTCCGCCCGCGAGCGCAAGCAATTTTCTGTGGAACACGAGACTACTCCGAACAGGATAACCGTTGGCTCAACCCTTGGCGGGCCGATGTGGCGGGGTCAAGGCATGGCGCGTGAGCGGCTGGACGGGAGCCGCCGCTTGGGGGTATCAATCAGATCAGTTGCAATTGGAGACGGACTTGGCGGACGGAGTCGCCCCGGCGGAGATCGATCAGGCGGCCCGCGACGGGCGCGGCCTGACCTATCCGCATCCGACGCCGCCCGGGTTCGGCGAGGCGATCACGGTCGCGCCGGGCGTGCTGTGGATGCGGCTGTCCATGCCGATCGCCCTGAACCACATCAATGTCTATGCGGTCGATGACGGCGACGGCTGGGCCCTGGTCGACACCGGGCTGAACATTCCGGATTCGCGCGACCGCTGGGACGCCTTGCTGGCAGGGCCGCTGGGCGGACGCCCGGTGACGCGGGTGATCTGCACCCATATGCACCCTGACCATATCGGCCTGGCCGGCTGGCTGTGCGAGCGGATGAATGCGCCGCTGGTGATGACGCGGGTGGAATATGTGACCGCCCGGATGCTGCTGGCCGACACCGGACAGCCGGCGCCGGAGGCGGGCGCCGTCCACTATCGCGCCGCGGGCTGGGACGAGGACCAGATCGAGACCTATCGCCGGGAATTCGGCCAGTTCGGACGGGCCGTCTCGCCCATGCCGGTCGGCTATGTGCGGATGCGCGAGGGCGACCGGCTGAGCATCGGCGGTCAGGACTGGCGGGTGGTCGTCGGCGAGGGGCACAGCCCGGAGCACGCCTGCCTGTGGCGCGAGGCCGACGGGGTGGTGCTGGGCGGGGACCAGATCCTGCCGCGGATATCGTCGAATGTGTCGGTCTGGCCGACCGAGCCGGACGCGGACCCGCTGGGCGACTGGCTGGACTCGCTGGAGCGGATGAAGGCCGTCCTGCCGCACGACGGCCTGATCCTGCCGTCGCACGGCGAGCCGTTCCATGGCGTGCACACGCGGCTGGACGCGCTGATCCGGGGCCATGAGGTGTCGCTGAAACGGCTGGAGAAGACGTTGCAGACGCCGAAGCGGGCGGTCGATGTGTTCGGGGCCCTGTTCGCGCGCGCCGTCGGCGACGGGGTGCGGGGGATGGCCACGGGTGAGGCGATCGCGCATCTGAACTATCTGCTGCACCGGGGCCGGGTCAGTCGCGTGCGTGACGCGGACGGCGTGGACTGGTGGACGATGATCAAACGGGGAGAGGCGGCGTGAGCGACCAAATTCAGACCGAACTGGCGGGCGGCGTCCTGACCGTGACGCTGGCGCGGCCGGAGAAGAAGAACGCCATCACCCAGGCCATGTACGCCGTGCTGGCGGAGGCCACGGTGCGGGCGCGGACGGATGACGCCGTGCGGGTGCTGGTGTTCCAGGGGCAGGGCGACAGTTTCTCGGCGGGCAATGATATCGCCGACTTCATCGCCCTGGGCTCGCAGGGGCAGCAGCCGGCGCAGATGCCGGTGTTCGACTTTCTCAAGGCCCTGGCCGAGCTGGACAAGCCGGCCGTGGCGGCGGTGCGGGGGCGGGCGGTCGGCATCGGCCTGACGCTGCTGCTGCATTGCGACATGGTGGTGGTGGCCGAGGACGCGCTGCTGTCCGTGCCTTTCATCAACCTGGCGCTGGCGCCCGAGGCGGCGTCGTCGATGCTGCTGCCGGCGGTGCTGGGCCATCAGCGGGCGTTCGAACTGTTCGCCCTCGGCGAACCGATCGACGGGCGGACGGCGGTCGCCTGGGGGCTGGCCAACCGGGCGGTTCCGGCCGACCAGGTCGAGGCGGTGGCGGCGGAGCTGGCCGGGAAGCTGGCGGCGCGGGCCCCCAATTCCATTCGCAAGACCAAGCGGCTGATGCGCGACGCCGAGCAACTGTGGGCGCTGATGCAGCGCGAGGGCGAGGCCTTCGGCAGCCAGATGACCAGCCCCGAGGCGATGGAGGCCTTCATGGCCTTCAGCCAGAAGCGCGCGCCCGACTTTTCAAAAGCCGGTTGATTCGCGGGTCGGCGAGCCCTAGTTGCGCGCCCTCATGTTCGACGCCCCCGCCAGACCCGCGCCCCAAGACGTCCCTTGGCGCATCGAGATCGAGGCCTCTGCCGACGCGGCGGCGGTCGAGGGGCTGGTGCTGGCCGCCTTCGGGCCGGGCCGGTTCGCCAAGACGGCGGAGCGGCTGAGAGAGCGGGCGCGGGTCGCGGCCGGCTTCGTGGCGCGGGAGGACGGGCGGATCGTCGGTTCGGTGCGGCTGTGGGCGATCTCGGTCGGCGGAGCGCCGGCGTTGTTCCTGGGACCGATCGCGGTGGCGGCCGACTGTCGTCGGGCCGGACTGGGCGCGGATCTGGTGCAGGCCTGCGTGGATCACGCCGGTGAGACGGGCATCCTGCTGGTCGGCGATCTTCCCTATTTCGGCCGGTTCGGCTTCGCCCCCGCGCCGGAGGCGCGGCTGGCCGGGCCGGTCGATCAGCGCCGGGTGCTGTGGCGCGGCATGGGCGAGGCGGCGGGAGCGGTGCTGCCGACCTGAGTCGGCGGCCCCGCCTTTCCGATCCGCCCGACGCGGCCTAAGTCTGGGCCATGGCTGAATCCGCAGACCGCAAGACAGGACTGGCCGGCGTCGCCGCGGCGGCGACGCAGGCGCCGGAGCGCGGCCTGCCGCCGGTGCACCTGTGGCACCCCGAGCATTGCGGCGAGATCGACATCGTCATTCGCCGGGACGGCGTCTGGATGCATGAGGGATCGCCGATCGGGCGGGCCGAGCTGGTGCGGCTGTTCTCGACCGTCCTGCGCAAGGACGAGGACGGCTATGTGCTGGTCACGCCGGGCGAGAAGCTGTCGATCACGGTCGAGGATCTGCCGTTCCGCACCGTCAGCGTGACCCGGCGGGGCGAGGCGCTGGTGTTCACCACCGATGTCGGAGACGAGACCGGGGCGGGTCCGGACCATGCGATCCGCGTCGAGACCGATCCGGAGACCGGCGAGCCGTCGCCGTCGGTGCATGTGCGGGCCGACCTGTGGGCACGGATCGCGCGGCCGGTCTTCTATGAACTGGTCGAGATGGCGACCGTGGAGGACGGACGGCTGACGGTGCGGTCGGGCGGCGTCGCCTTCGCCCTGGGGCCGGTCGGGGCGGGGGTGGAATGAGCCTTGCCAGCCTGCGCGAGCGCCTGATCGAGCAACTGGAGCCGGCGGCGAGCTGGACGGCGGATCGTGCGCCCGCACGCTCGGACTTCGACCTCAATCCGGGGGCCGAGCGGCCGGTGCGGACGCTGAGGCCGGCGGCCGTGCTGATCCCGGTCATCGCGGGGCCGGACGGGGCGAGGGTGCTGATGACGCGGCGCTCCGACAGTCTGGCCAGCCATACGGGCCAGATCGCCTTCCCCGGCGGGCGGCTGGACCCCGGCGAGACGGCGGTCGAGGCCGCGCTGCGGGAAGCCTTCGAGGAGGTGGCGCTGGAGCCGGCCCTGGTCGAGGTGCTGGGGGTCGGAGACGCCTATGAGACCGGCACGGGCTTCCTGGTGACGCCGGTCATCGGCTGGTTGACGGCAACGCCGGCCACGACCCCGTTCCTCGACGAGGTGGCCGAGGTGTTCGAGGTCCCGTGGGACTATCTGATGAACCCGGCCAACCACAGCCGCGACTCCTATGATCGCGAGGGTCAGCCGCGCCGCTGGTACTGGGCCATCACCCATGAGCAGCGCTACATCTGGGGCGTGACGGCGGGGATCGTGCGGGCGCTGCGGACGCGGCTGTACGGCGAGGAAGAGACGCCGCGGGACGCGGTGGCGGAGGACGCGGCGTGACCGGCCGGCTTGGGAACGAGCCCTGGCTGACCGCACCGGCCACCCGGGCGGTGATAGCGGCGCTGGAGGGGGCGGGCGGGCCGGGCTGCGCCCGCTTCGTTGGCGGTTGTGTGCGCAACGCCCTGATCGGGGCGCCGGTCGCCGACGTGGACATCGCCACGACCCTGAAGCCGGAGGAGACCGATCGGGCGATTCGCGCCGCGGGGCTCAAGGCCGTGCCCACCGGCATGGCCCACGGCACGGTGACGGCGGTGTCGGAGCGCCAGCCATTCGAGATCACCACCCTGCGCCGCGACGTCTCGACGGACGGCCGCAACGCCACCGTGGCCTTCACCGACGACTGGGCCGAGGACGCGGCGCGTCGCGACTTCCGCCTCAACGCCCTCTATGCCGACGGCGAGGGACGGGTGTTCGATCCGACGGGAGAGGGCGTGGCGGATGCGGCGGCGGGGCGGATCGTCTTTGTCGGCGATCCGGAGACGCGCATCCGGGAAGACTATCTGCGCATCCTGCGCTTCTTCCGCTTTTTCGCCTGGTACGGCCGGGGCGAGCCGGACGCCGCGGCCTTGGCGGCCTGCCGGGCGTTGGCGCCGGGCATGATGCGGCTGTCGGCCGAGCGGGTGTCCAAGGAACTGATGACCTTGCTGGCCGCGCCCGATCCGCGTCTGGCCGTGACGGCGATGGTCGAGGCGGGAGTGCTGGCGCAGATTCTGCCGGAGGCGGTGCATGGCCCCCGGTTCGACGTCGTGGTGGGGCTGAGTCCCGACCCGGTGATCCGTCTGATGACGCTGTTTCCGGCGGACGGGGATCTGGCGAGGGCCGCGGCGACGCGGCTCCGGCTTCCCAATGCGACGCGGGATCGCCTTGTCGCGGCCGCCGTGGCGGCGCCCGTGGTCGGACTGATGATGAGCGGCCCGGAGGTCCGGGCCGCCGTCTATCGCCACGGCGCCCGGGCGGTGATCGACGCCCTGCACCGAAACTGGGCCGCTGAACCGGAGGCCGGCGACGCCGCCCGACATGTGCTGGCCCTCGTCGCGGGCTGGCGGCGCCCGGTGATGCCGGTGGGCGGCCGGGAGCTGGCGCGGCTGGGCGTCGAACCGGGTCCCGAGACGGGGCGGCTGCTCAAGGCGTTCGAGGACGGCTGGATCGCTGACGACTTCCCCGCTGACGGCCACGCCGAACGGCTGGCGGCGCTGGTCAGCCCGCCGCGCGGGTGACCCGGACCACGACCGGGCGATGGTCAGAACCGTTGGGTCGCCCGAGCCGTCGATCCACGAAGGCCAGATCGGGTGTGGCGTAGACCTGGTCGATGGCGATGCCCAGAAACGACGGCAGGGCCGCCGGCCAGGTGCCCGGGAACCCCGGCGCCGGCTGCAGGCCGATGTCGCGCCGGACCTGTTTGCCGATGCGGGCGGCGGAGACGCTGTTGAAGTCGCCGGCGACGAGGACCGGGCCGGTCATGGTCTGAACCATCGCGTCCAGCGCCATGGTCTGGCTGATCTGCCCCCAGGACTCCTCGAAGGGCCAGGGCCGGGTCAGATGGACGCTGACCAGGTTCACCGGCCCAAGGGGAGTCGCGGCCCGGGCCCCGACCGCCTCCACCCCGACCGGCCGGGGGAGGGCCGTGAGCGGATAGCGCGAGGCGATCACGGACCGCACGCCGCCGTTCGGACGATCCGTCCGGGGACTTGCGATCCGGTAGGGCCAGGCGCCGACGAGGGCGTCCAGATGCGGCGCGGCGGCGTCGCCCACTTCGATCAACATGACGACGTCCGCGTCGGCCTCGCGGATGGAGGCCGCCATGGCGTCCAGATCGCGGTTCCGGACCCAGAGATTCGCCGAATAGATCCGGATCGCAGCGGCGCCGGGCTCGGGGCGTGAGGCCGTCGGAAACCACTGCGGCCAGACGGCGATCAGCAGCAGGGTCGCCGGAACCAGGGCCGCGCCGGCCCACCGGCGGCGTCGGACGAGCATCAGCGCGCCGGCCAGCCCAAGGGTCGCAAACAGGGCCGGCGCCGTGAACTGGGCGATCAGGTCGGCATACTGGTTGCGCATGCCGCTGAGGGCGATCAGCGCCAAGAGCGTCGGCGTGGCGATGAGTCCGGCAAGCGCGAGCCGGACGACCCGGGCGCCCGTCCTTGCGAACGAAGCTTGCCTTTCAGGGTGAACGGGGTTCGTCATGGCGCGTTACGGTCTCGCTTCAGGAGGGCAGACATGGCCAGACGGTCCATCGCGGATATCGAGAAGATCTGGTCCAATGTCGAGGGGGTCAAGAAACTGTCCGACCGGGCGGTGGGCATCGGCCCGTTCGGCATCGGCCTGGACGGTCTGCTGACCTGGATCCCGGTCGTGGGCACGGCCTACAGCGTCGGCGCGGCCGGCTGGTTGCTGGTCCAGGCGGCCAGGGCGAAGGCGGCGCCGGGGACCCTTCTGAGGATGGTCACCTACCTCGGACTGGACAGCGGGGCGACGGTGGTCGGGGAGGTCATCCCGTTCGCGCCGGATGTCGTCGACATGCTGTTCCCCGGTCACCTGATGGCGGCCAAGGCGCTGCAGAAGGACATCGAGAGCACCCACTGGGTCGAGGCCAGCGAGCGGGAGGCGCGGGGCTCCGGCGCCCATGAGGGTCACGTCGCCGACATGCGGCGCAATCCGAAGCTGCGGCGTATTGTTTATCTGCACGACTGAAACGCTTGACGAACTCCCGGCGTCCCAGCCAATTCACCTCCTCTCTTTGCCGGACCTCCGAATGAGCGCCATCCTGACCCGTGATGAACTGGCCCTGGCGCTCGGCCGTGCGGGCGAGGGAGACCGCGCGGCTTTCCGCCGCGTCTATGAAGCGACCTCCGCGAAGCTATTGGGCGTGACCCTGCGTATCTTGGCTGATCGACAGCTCGCCGAGGACGTCTTGCAGGACACCTATCTGACCGTCTGGAGGAAGGCCGGGAGCTTTGATGCTTCCCGGGCGAGCCCCATTACCTGGCTGGTGACCATCGCCCGCAACCGCGCGATCGACCGGCTGCGGTCGGGCGCGGCGATGCGCAGGTCGACGCCGATCGATGAGGCCGCGACCGTCATCGCCGATGATGCGCCTTCGCCGGCCCAGGCGGTGGAGACGGGCGACGAGGTGCGCCGGCTCAACGACTGCCTCGGCCAGCTCGACGACCGGACCGGCGGGGCCATCCGCACCGCCTTCATCGAGGGCGTGACCTATGACGCGCTGGCGGTGCGCGAGAATGTGCCGCTCGGCACGATGAAGAGCTGGATCCGCCGGGGGCTGATGCGGCTGAGGACGTGTCTCGAATCATGACGGATTCCACCGACATCGGCGGCATGGACGAAGACCAGGCCCTGGCCGGGGAACTGGCGCTGCGCGTTCTGTCGCCCGAAGAGGAGGCGGCGGCGCGCGCCCGTGAAGCCGCGGATCCGGCCTTCGCGGCCCATGTGGAGGCCTGGAACGAGCGGCTGGGCGGACTGGCCGACGGCGTCGCCCCGGTCGAGCCCTCGCCCTGGGTCTGGCCCAGGGTGGAGGCGGGCCTGACGCCGCCGACGGCCGCCAATGACAACAGCGTCGTCTTCTGGCGCCGCTGGGCCATCGGCTCGACGGGTCTGCTGGCGGCCAGCGTCGCGGCGGTGATCATGCTGCTGGCCCAGCCCGCGCCCGCGCCGGTCGCGCCGCCGGCTCCGACGCCGGCGATCATCAAGGTGGCGACCCTGACGCTGGAGAGCGGGGCGGCGGCGATGACCCTGGCCTATGACGCCGGGACGGGTGAACTGTACCTGGCGCCCACGGACAAGATGGCCGGCGATACGCGGGTGCCGCACCTGTGGCTGGTGATGCCCGAGGGCGGGGTCCAGCTGGTCGGCGCCATCGACGGCTCCTCCACCTCGCGACACAACCTCGGCCAGGCGCTGTTCGGCCCCGCCGGGCAGGCCAATGCGGTCGCCGTGTCGATGGAGGCCCCCGGCCATACGCCTGCGCCGGACCACCCGGACGGTCCGGTCGTCGCCTCCGGCGAGCTGCAGCAGCTCTGACCCTGCATCCGGCGGCGATACGCCGGCGTAGTTTCGCTGACGGGTTCGTGGCGGTCTCGCGCAAGCGCACCGCCGGGTCCTGACAGCCTGCGGGCCCGTCGGCGGGGAGGCCGTCCAGCCCTTCCAACTACGGTCTCCCCGCTACCTTTTCGCCGATTGTCAGCATAATCTCGCGCGCGCGTGCTTTGAATTCGTAGCATTTTTCGGCATCGGCAGCGTCACCAGCCCGCCTGGGCAAGCCGCGCCGCCAGACTGATCTCCGACACGATTTCGGAGACTTCCATGAGCGACGATCACAGCGCCCGGCTGGCCCTGCCGTATCTGGCGGCCGGCCAGATGCAGAAGCACGTCACCCTGAACGAGGCCCTGACCCGGCTGGACGCCCTGGTCCAGACCGCTGTGGTCAGCCGCACCACGACGGCGCAGCCGGGCGCGCCGGCGGACGGGGCGCTGTGGATCCTGCCGGCGGGAGCGACGGGCGCGGACTGGAGCGCGCGGCCGGCGGGGGCGCTGGTGCGGGCCGAGGACGGCGGCTGGACCATGGTCGATCCCGCCGACGGAATGGTCGCGCTGGTGCTGGACGCCGGAGAGCTGGTGGTGCGGCACGGCGGGGCCTGGGTCGCGCTGGGGGCGCGGCTGGGCGTGGCGCAGGCGCTGACGCGGCTGGGGATCGGGACCATGGCGGACGGCGGAAATCCGTTCGCGGCCCGGCTCAACACCGCCCTGTGGACCGCGCTGGAGGCCGGGGCGGGCGGGACGGGCGATCTGCGGCTGACGCTGAACAAGGAGACGGCGGGGGATGTGCTGTCGCTGCTGTTCCAGAGCGGCTGGGGCGGACGGGCGGAGCTGGGGCTGGTCGGCGACGACGACCTGAGGCTCAAGGTCAGCGCCGACGGCGGGGCATGGCGGGAGGCCTTCGCCGTCGATCGCGCCACGGGCCGGATGACGTTCGGCCTCGGCGCGGGCCGCCGGGCGGTCACGGCGTTCACGGCGGATGGAAGCTATGCCGTGCCGGCGTGGGCGCGCAGCGTCGAGGCGGTGCTGGTCGGCGGGGGCGGGGGCGGCGGCGCGGGCGCGTTCGGGGCCTCCGGCGCGCGCTTCGGCGGCGGTGGGGGCGGAGCGGGCGGAATCAGTCGCGGCGTCTGGGCCGCGGAACTGCTGGGCGGCGCGCTGGATGTTGTGGTGGGCGGCGGCGGCGCGTCCGGCGCGGGCGGAGCGCAAAGCGAGATCTCGACGGGCGGGACGATTCTGCTGGCCGCTGCGGGCGGCGGCGCCGGGGGGCTCGGCGACGCCGTCGGGGGCGAGGCCGGAGCGGCGGGCGAAGGCGCGCCCCGTTCCAACGCCGGGGGCGCCTCCAGCGTGACGGGCGCGGGGGAGGACGGTCGAAGCGTCGACCGGCCCGATGCGCCGGGCGGCGGCGGGGCCGGCGGGGGGCTGGACGGCGCGGGCACAGCCCGGACGAGCGGAGCCGGGGGCGACGGGGGCG
>JAHKAM010000001.1 GCA_018826515.1 Alphaproteobacteria bacterium | reverse complement strand
GCGGTCTCGAGCGCGACATCCGAACCGGCCGCGCCCATGGCGATACCAACCGTGGCCGTGGCCATCGCCGGCGCATCGTTCACCCCGTCGCCGACCATGGCGATCTTGCCGTCCGCGCGCAGGCGTTTGATGGCGTCGACCTTGTCCTCGGGCATCAGATCGCCCCATGCCTCGGTCAGCCCGACCTGACCGGCGATGGCCTGGGCCGCCTTCTGGTGATCGCCCGAGATCATGATCATGCGCTGAACGCCCAGGGCCCGGAGCGCGGTGAGCGTCGTCCGCGCCGCGGCGCGGGGCGTATCGAGCAGGCCGATCACCCCGAGGTCGCGCGCGCCTCGCCGCACCACCATCAGGGTCCGCCCCTGCAGGCGCAACTGGGCGACGACGGCCGTCGCCTCATCGCCGAGGGCGGCCACGCCGTCGGCCCCGAACATCTCCGGCTTTCCGATCCAGATCGTCTCTCCGCCCAGTTCAGCGGTCACGCCCTTTCCCGTGAGGCTCTTGAGGTCGGTCGCGGCCGCAAGACCCGTGTCGCCCAGTCGTTCGGCGCCGTCGCGCACAATCGCCTCCGCCAGCGGATGGTCGCTGAGCCGCTCAACGGCGATGGCGGTGGCCAGAAGGTCGGCTTCCCGGGTCCCGCGCACCGGCACGACCTCGGTGATGCGAGGCCGGCCCTCGGTCAGGGTGCCGGTCTTGTCGAACGCGATCGCATTGAGCGAGCCGAGATTCTCCAGCGGTGCGCCGCCCTTGATCAGAACACCGGCGCGCGCGGCGCGCGCCACACCGGACAGGACGGCGCTGGGGGTGGCGATGGCAAGCGCGCAGGGGCTGGCCGCGACCAGCACGGCCATGGACCGGTAGAAGCTGTCGCGAAACGGCTCGTCGACCACCACCCAGGCGAACAGCAACACGAAGGCGAGCGCCAGCACCAGGGGCACGAAGATGCGCTCGAACCGGTCCGTGAAGCGCTGCGTCGGGGATTTTTGGGTCTCCGCCTCGCTCACCATCCGGACGACCTTGGCCAGGGTGGTGTCGCTCGATTTGCGGGTCGTCTCGATCTCGATGGCGCCGGCGCCGTTGATGGTGCCCGCGAAGACCAGGGACGCCGGTCCAACCTGGGCCGGCCGGGCGCGGGCGGCGGCCGCGTCCGCGACCGGCTGCTTGTCGACCGGCATGCTCTCGCCGGTGACCGGCGCCTGATTGATGCTCGTCGTTCCTTCCACGACGAAGCCGTCCGCCGGAAGCCGTTCGTTCGGACGAACCACCACGGTGTCGCCGACCCGCAGATCCTCGACCGGAAGTTCGACGACCTGCCCGTCACGCCGCACATGGGCGGTTCGGGGCGCCAGTTCAGCCAGGGCCTCGATCGCACGCCTGGCCCGCCCCATGGCGTAGTTTTCAAGGGCATGGCCGATGCTGAACAGGAACAACAGAAGGGCTCCCTCCGCCCAGGCGCCGAGCGCCGCCGCGCCCGCCGCGGCGACGAGCATGAGGGTGTCGATCTCGAACCGCTTCTGCCGGAGGTTCTCGAACGCTTCTCGGACGGTGAAGAGACCGCCGAAGCCGTAGGCGATAAGGTAGAGCGCGAGCGGGCCCCAGTCCGGAACGCCCGCCGCCAGTTTTTCGAGGGCGAAGCCCAGGCTCAGGGCCCCACCGGAAGCCAGGGCGAAAATCACCTCGGTGTTGGGACCCAGAACGCCCCCGTGGCCATGTTCGTGGCCGCCACCCGCCCCTTCGGCATGGGCTTCGCTCTTCGGCCGCGCGATATCCTCAGACGTCATTCGACGGTCTCCTGACGGGCGTCTGCCGGCCTGGGTTCCGGCCAGCGCAGGACCTCCACGGCCTCAAGAGTGACGGGGCCGAGGTGTTCGAGATCGGACAGGGTTTCCAGAAACGCCCTGAGCCTGGATTCGCGGTCGAGCAGTTCGACGATCAGGGACTGGTCGTCGTCGAGCAGATGGCGGCGATGAAGGTGGGGCGTGTGGCCGAAACCCACGAGGGCTCGCAGGACCGTCGCGCCCGCCAGGCCGGCCGCCTGGGCGCGTTCGGTCACGATTTCGAAGACCTTGCGGTCGCCGAAATAGGCGGCCTCATCGGTATAGAGTCGCATCAGTTTGATCGGGTCGGGCATGATCGCCTCCTTGGATGGGGGATCCCCGCCGCCGATACGACGGCGAGGACCGGAACTATTCCGCCGGGACCGGCTCGATGGCCGGCATGTCGGTGGGTTTGGGACGTCGCCCCTCGGTGAGGCCGAGGACCAGCCGGCTCATGGCCGGCAGGACCAGCAAGGTCAGCAGGGTCGCGGTGACCAGGCCGCCGATGACGACCATGGCCAAGGGTTTCTGCACCTCGGCGCCCGTGCCGTGAGCCAGGGCCATGGGCACGAAGCCGATGGCGGGCACCAGACCGGTCATGATGACCGGTCGCACCCGTTCCATGCAGCCCTCGATGATGGAGCGGGATAGCTCCATGCCGTCATCGAGCCGTTGCCGGATCGACGACATGACCACCAGGCCGTTCAACACCGCCACCCCGGCCAGGCAGATGAAGCCCACCGCCGCCGATACCGAGAAGGAGATGCCGGTAAGAGCCAGGGCGAAGACCCCGCCGGCGAGACCCAGAGGCACGGTCAGGAAGACCGCCACCGCGCGCCCGAATGTGCCGACCGCGAGGAACAGCACCGCGAAGATGGCCAGGAAGCAGATCGGCACCACCAGCGACAGACGGTCGGAGGCCGCCTTGAGGTTCTGGAACTGGCCACCCCATTCGATCCAGGAGCCGGCCGGCAGGGCGACGGCCTCGACCCTGGGCATGGCTTCCCTGACGAACGATCCCACGTCCCGGCCGCGCACATTGGCCTGGACCACAACACGGCGCTTGCCGTTCTCACGGCTGATCTGGTTCAAACCCTCCGTGAAGTTGAACGACGCCACCTGACGCAAGGGTACGGAGCTGCGGGTTCGACCTTCCTGTTCAGGCAGCATGACCGGGATCGCGCCGATGGCGTCAAGATCATTGCGACTGGCGCCGGGCACCCTGACCACCACATCGAAGCGGCGATCGCCTTCGAACAGCTGCCCGGCCTCGCGACCGCCCATGGCGGCGGCGACCGTATCGGCCACCTCCTCCACGGTCAGACCGAAGCGCGCGATAGCGGGTCGGTCGAAGGTCACATCCAGCGACGGCGCGCCGTCGGTCTGTTCGACCTTGACGTCGGCCGCGCCCGGCGTGGCGTTCAACTGCGCCGCGATCTGGTTGGCGGTGGCGGTCAGCTTGTCGAGATCGTCGCCATAGATCTTGATGGCCACGTCGCCACGCACGCCGGCGATCAGTTCGTTGAACCGCAGTTCGATCGGCTGGCTGAGCTCATAGCCTTGCCCCACCTGGGCGTTGGCCGCGGCCTCCACCCGTTCGATCACGTCTTCCTTGTTGTCGACGCCCTCCGGCCATTGATCCTGGGGCTTCAGGATGATGAAGCCGTCAGAGATGTTTGGCGGCATGGGATCGGTGGCGACCTCGGCGGTGCCGGTCTTGGAGAACATGACCTCGACCTCGGGCAAGGCGGTTACAGCCCTCTCGACACCGAGCTGCATCCGGATGGACTGCTCAACCGCCGTCGAAGGCACGCGCTGGGAAGCCATCGCCAGATTGCGTTCATCAAGCGTCGGGATGAACTCCTGGCCGAGCATGGTGAAGATCACCCCCGCCACGGCGAACAGGGCCAGACCGCCGCCGACAAACGGCCAGGGGCGGGCCACGGCCCGGTGCAACACGGGTTCGTATTTCGCCTTGATCCAGCGAATGACGAACACGTCCTTCTCGGAAACCTTGTTGCGCATCACCAGGGCGACCATGGCCGGAATGAAGGTGATGGACAGGATGAAGGCGGCGACCAGGGCGAGCATCAGGGTGATGGCCATGGGCGAGAAAGTCTTGCCCTCGACGCCCTGGAAGGTCAGCAGCGGCGCGAAGACCAGCAGGATGATGGCCTGGCCGTAGACCGTGGGCTTGATCATCTCCTGGGTGGCGATGGTGGTTTCCTCGAGCCGTTCACGCAGGCTGAGCAAACGGCCTTCGTGATGCTGGCGTTCGGATAGTCGTCTCAGACAGTTCTCGATGATGATGACGGAGCCGTCGACAATCAGGCCGAAATCGAGCGCCCCGAGACTCATCAGGTTTCCCGACACCCCGAGGTAGTTCATGCCGATGGCGGTCATGAAGAACGAGATCGGGATGATCGCCACCGCGATCAGGGCGGCGCGGACATTGCCGAGCAGCAGGAACAGGGCGATGGCGACCAGGATGGCGCCCTCGATCAGGTTGCGCTGAACGGTAGCGATCGTGGCGTTGACGAGCTTGGAGCGGTCCAGAACCGGGGTGACCTTGATCCCCGGCGGCAGGGATCGAACGGTCGCTTCCAGCTGTTCGCCGACCGAGCGCGCGACGGTACGGCTGTTCTCCCCGATCAACATCAGGGTGGTGCCGATGACGACCTCGTGGCCGTTCATGGTCGCTCCGCCGGTCCGCAGATCGCCGCCGAGACGCACCGTGGCGATATCGCGCACGGCGACGGGAACGCCGCCGCGCGTGGCGACGATGGCCTCCTCGATCTGGCTGAGGCTGCGGATGCGCGCGTCGGCGCGCACCAGATAGGCCTCTCCCCCGCGTTCGACGAAATTGGCGCCGACCGAAAGGTTCGCGGCTTCCAGCCCTTCCGCCAGCTCGCTGTAGGAGACCCCGTACTGGGCCAAACGGGTCGCGTCGGGCTCGACGACATACTGTTTTTCGAACCCGCCGATGGAATCCACCCCGGCGACGCCGTTCACCGTCCGCAGTTGCGGCGCGATGATCCAGTCCTGGACGGTCCTCAGATAGGCCGCGCGGGAGACGTCGTCAGTCAGCCGGTCGCCCTCGGGCGTCAGGAACGACCCATCGGATTGCCAACCCGGCTGACCGTTGCGCACAGTCGCGCCGCGACCGCCCGGGTTCTCGTAGTCAATGGCGTACATGAAGACTTCGCCCAGACCCGTGGTCACGGGTCCGATCTGCGGCTGAACGCCGTCGGGCAGGTTTTCCTGGGCCTGGACGAGGCGCTCACTGACCTGCTGGCGCGCGAAATACAGATCGACATTCTCGTCGAAGATCACGGTGACCTGGGAGAAGCCGTTGCGCGACAGGGATCTGGTCGATTGCAGGCCGGGGATGCCGGCCATGGCGGTCTCGACCGGGAAGGTGACGCGTTTCTCGATCTCGACGGGCGAGAGCGAAGCGTCAGAGGTATTGATCTGGACCTGGTTGTTGGTGATGTCGGGCACGGCGTCGATCGGCAGTTGGGTCAACTGCCAGGCGCCGTAGGTGGAGACGACCAGCACGAGGGCGATGATGATCCATCGCGCCCGTACCGACAGGGCCATGAGGTTGGCGATCATGATCTAGTGCTCCACTTCGCCGGCGCCCAGCGCAGCCTTCAGCAGGAAGGCGTTACGGGTCGCCACCGTCTGACCGGCCCGGAGCCCGGATGTGATCTGGGCCCGTCCGGCGCTGCGCTGGCCGACAATGACCGGCACGGCCGTAAAGCCGGAGGCGGACCGCACGAACACCACCTCCTGGCCCTCGACGGTCTGGATGGCTTCCTCGGGCACCGAGACGCCGTCGGTCGTCCGGGCGTCGCGCGTGTAGATTCGCACGGCGATCGCCTGGCCAGGACGCAGGCCGCCGACCCCTGACACGTTGAGCAGTACGGTGGCGGCGCGGCTTTGCGCATCCACGCCCGGCGTGATCGATCGCACCGTGGCCTGCACCTCCCCTTCGGGCAGGCTGATGGACGCCCGGTCACCCGGCGCAATCCGGTTCGCGTCATCGGCCGAGACCGCTGCCTGGATCTGGATCTCGCTGGAGTTGGCCACGCGGAACAGTTCGGTGCCGGCGCTCACGAAGGCGCCCAAGGTCGCGTTGGAGACGGTCACCCGGCCACTGATCGGGCTGACGACGCCCGTACTGCGGCCGTCGCCGGAGACCCGCGCGGCGGCGGCGGCGGATGAGGTGCGCCGCGCCTCCGCCTCGGCTTCCGCCAGGACGGTCTGGGCCGCTTCCAGATCCTGCCGGGCGGTAATCTGGGCGTCGAACAGGCGCTGCTCACGGGCCAGAGCCTGCCGGGCCGCGGTCAGCCGGGCCTGGGCCGTCGCCCGTTCGGCGGCGATCGCGGAGGCTTCGCGGCTCTCGATAAGCGCGACGGTCTGGCCCGCGCGGACGCTGTCGCCGAGGCGAAGCGAGACGCCGGTGATCACCCCGTCGGCGCGGGCCGCCAGAACGGCCTCGCCCCTGGGCGTCCCCACGACGGTGCCCTGGGCCACGATCTCGGCGCTGAGCGAACCGCTGCCGACGGGTGCCAGAACGATGCCGGCCGCCTGAATGCGGGCGGCGTCCATTTCCAGAGCCTCGCCGGCGCCATGGCTTTCTTCCGCCCCGGCGGCGGTTTCCGGTGCGGCATCCGCACCGCGGGCCATGCTCCAGACCGCGTAACCGCCGCCCAGAACCAGGACCGTCGCGGCCGCTCCCGCCAGGAGGCGTTGCTTGTTGGTCAATCTCTTCATCGGGCGGATCCTTCGGTTTCGGAGGCGCGGGTCAGGGCGGCGACGGCTTGCGCCCGCTCCAGCTCGGCGGTGATCATGGCGGCCTGAACGGTGTTGAGCGCCTCTTCGGCGTCCAGCACGTCCAGCAGGGTGAAGCGGCCGGCCGAGAAGCCTTCGCGAGCGATGCGTACGGCTTCGATCGCCTCGGGTTCGGCCTGGTTTTCAAGGAAGGCGAGTTGCGCCTCAGCCGTGCGAAGCGCGGCCTGGGCGTCACGCGTCCGCCGGATAGCGGCGGCGAGGGCGGCGTTGCGGCGGGCTTCGGCCCCGGTCCGCTCGGCGTTGGCCGCGGCGATATTGCCCTGGTTGCGGTCGAACAGACCCAGCGGCATCGACGCGCCGAATACCAGGGCGGTATCGTCCGTTCCGCGGAACTGGCGGGCGCCGACGCTCACCGTCACATCCGGCCGCGACAGGGTGCGTTCGCGATCAATGACGGCGATCGAGGTGGCGACCTCCGCCTCGGCGAGGCGTACGTCGAGCGCGTCGACCGGATCGATAACGGCGGCCGAGGCCGACGCCGTTTCCGGACCCGTCGGATCGGGCAGATCCTCGCTCCCGCCCCAGAGCGCGGCGAGCGCGCGCTGGGCTTGCGCATATTCGGCCTCGGCGGCCCGGACCCGGCCCACGGCTTCAAGAGCCGCCGTGCGCGCCCGCAGGGCACGAAGGGGCGGCTCGCGGCCCGCGTCGACCAGTTCAGTGGCGATGGTCTGCAGATTGTCGGCCCGAACGAACTGGTCACGGGCGAGTTCGACCCTTCGACTGTCGGCCCAGGCTTCAGCATAGGCGTCACGCACCTGTTGCTGCAGATCGGCGCGAGCGACCCCGAGACGCAGGCGCGCGACGTCCACCTCGGCCCGGGCGGCACGCTCGCGCGCGGGCCGCTTTCCGCCGAGTTCAAATCTCTGTCCGACGCTCAGCGTGCTCTCGGCTTCGTTCAATCCGGAAAGCGCGCCGGTGCCGGAAAAATTCTCGACGGAGAGGTCAAGCTCCGGGTTCGGCCTGAAACCGGCCTGCCGGGCTCGACCGAGGGCGACGGCAACGTCGGCTTCAGCGGCCGCCAGAGTGGGCGAAGAGGCCGCGGTGCGCGCCAGCGCTTCGGCCAGGGTGACGGGTTCGGCAAGGGCTGACCCTGGAGCCAGTATGGCCAGGGTCGCCGCGAATGTGATCGCGGCTCCGCCGGCCGCGGTGCGCGGCAGACGGCAATTTGTGGATAGCATGGTCCTGTTTCCCGGATGATTGACGTGGAAGGCGCGCGTGAGCGCGCGAACCCGTCAGCCCCTGGGAGGGCGGTCCGGTCCGGTGGGTTTGCGAGACGCAAGCCGATCGGTCGACGGCAACGCGGGATCTTGACCGTTCGTCGTCGGAGTCAGGGCTTCAGGTGTCTGGCCCGTCGCTGCGGAACTGTGATGGCAGTGGCCATGCGCGCAGATCGCGTGCTGATCGGGCCGGTCATTGTCGTCCGAATCAGGATCGACCGAGGAGTCGGCGAGCCGCTCCGAGGCATGGGCGGTCGCCGCTTCGGGTGCGCAGGTGGCGGCCTCTGAGGCGGAGATCAGGACAAACAGGGCCAGGAACGACGCAAGCAGCGCCGTCATCCAACCGTGCCTGGCCGAGGACAATCCCATGGCGCTCCATAACACAGTGCGCCGCGACATCAATCTTCCAATCGCCGCACCGCCGCTCATGCCGTGACCGCCTGCGGACGATCCGCGCGACAGGTGGAGAACGAACCGGTCAAGGTGTGTAGCGACCCGCCGGGTGACGGCGGAATGCGCCGGCGGCCAGGTCTCCGCCTGCAAGGTGATCGAAGCCCTTCACGACCACGCGACGTCGCTTTGAGCGCGACAACCCCTCCGCCAACTGCTAATGCGAGCCATTCCTAACTGGTCATGCCCATGCAACCCCTGTTCCGTCTGCTCGCCCTGCTATTCGCGCTGGCGCTGACCACACCCGCGCTCGCTCAGCTCCCCACCGCCTCGGAGGCCCAGGTCGCCTGGCGGCTGCTCGACTACGTCTCGGTCGACTACGCCGGCGCGGTGGCGAACGGCCAGGTGATTAATCCGGCCGAATACGGCGAGATGGTCGAGTTTGGCAGCCAGATCCGGACGCGTCTTGACGCTTTGCCGCCCCATCCGGCCAAGGCCGGCCTGGTG
>JAHKAM010000039.1 GCA_018826515.1 Alphaproteobacteria bacterium | reverse complement strand
GGCGCGGGAAGCGGCGGCCGCCGAGGGCGTGGCGACCGCGGGCGCGGGAGCCGCCGACGGCGCGGACGAGCCGAAGGCGGTGTTCGCCGGGCGACTGGAGGACAGCTGGAAGCGGCCGACGAGGCGGGCCAGGTCACCGGCCTCCTGGTTCAGATTGTGGCTCGCGGCGGTCGACTGCTCGACCATGGCCGCGTTCTGCTGGGTCGTCTGATCCATCTGGTTGACGGCCGTGTTGACCTGGCTGAGGGCGGTCGCCTGCTCCTGCGCCGAGGCGTTGATCTCCGCCATCAGAGCGTTGATCTCGCTGACCCGACTGACAATGGCCGTCAGGGCCTCGCCGGTCTGGCCGACAAGGCTGACGCCGTCCTTGACCTGGCTGCTCGAGGCCGAGATCAGGGCCTTGATCTCCTTTGCCGCCTCGGCCGAGCGCTGGGCGAGGGCCCGCACCTCGGAGGCGACGACGGCGAAGCCGCGGCCGGCGTCGCCGGCGCGGGCGGCCTCAACCCCGGCGTTGAGGGCCAGGAGGTTGGTCTGGAAGGCGATTTCATCGATCACGCCGATGATCTGGCTGATCTGCTCGGCCGACCGTTCGATCTCTCCCATGGCGGAGACGGCGCGCGACACGACCACGCCGCTGGCTTCGGCGTCGCTGCGGGCCTCGGTGACCACCGAGTTGGCGCGCTGGGCGCCCTCGGCGGTCCGACGCACCGTCGCGGTGATCTGGTCGAGGGCGGCGGCGGTCTCTTCGAGGGTCGCGGCCTGCTGCTCGGTCCGGCGTGAAAGGTCATCTGCCGCCTGGCTGATCTCTCCGGCGCCGCCCTGCATCGCGGCGGCGTTCGAGGTGATGACTCCCATCGCCTCTTCCAGCTTGTTCATCGCCTCGTTGAAGTCGGCGCGAAGCTTGGCGTATTCGCCGGGGAACTCCTGGTCGATCCGATAGGTCAGATCGCCGCCGGCAAGGGCGGTCAGGCCACGGGCGGTCTCGGCGACGATCTCGCGCTGTTCCTCGGCCGTCCGGGCGTCCTGCTCGGCGCGGCGCTCACGCTCCGTCTCCGCGGCGGTGATGTCCTGGGCGAACTTGACGATCTTGTAGGGCTTGCCGTCCAAGCCGATGATCGGATTGTAGCTGGCCTCGATGACGGCGCGGGCTCCGCCGCGGCCGTAGCGGGTGAACTTGTCGGTTATGAACTCGCCGGAGTTCAGGCGTCGCCAGAAGGCCGAGTACTCGGGCGAGGCCGCATAGTCGCGGTCCACAAACATCTGATGATGCCGGCCCTGGATCTCCGACAGGGAATAGCCGACCACCTTCAGGAAATTCTCGTTCGCCGTGAGAATGTTGCCTGCCAGATCGAACTCAATCACCGCCTGGGAGCGCTTGGCGGCGTCCATCTGGGCCGAGACGTCGGCCATCGCCTTGTCCATCGCCGTGATGTCGGTGGCGAACTTGACCACGCCGATCGGCTTGCCGTCGCGACCCATGACGGGGTTGTAGCTGGCCTGGATCACGATGCGTTTGCCGCCCCGCCCGAAGCGGGTGAACTTGTCGGCCACGAACTCGCCTGCCCGCAGACGGCGCCAGAAGTCGGCATACTCCGGCGAGGCCGCATAGTCGCGGTCGACGAACATCTGATGGTGCTTCCCGACGATGTCTTCGAGGCGGTAGTCCACCGCCGCGAGAAAGTTCTGGTTGGCGCCGGTGATAGTGCCGTCGAGACTGAACTCGATCACGGCCTGGGACCGGTCGAGCGCGGCCAACATGGCGTCTGCCTGGATTCTTGCGGACTTCTTGGCGGTGTTGAACATGGGCGACCTTCTCAGGTGGGGGCGACGGGGAGTGCGAGCAAAGACGGGCGCGAGGCCTCAGGCTTCGCAGCGCGGAGAAGAGGGTGTGGGCGGGGGGAAAGCGGCGTGCAGGATGAGTTCCATGTTCTTTTGATCCGGCGAACACGGTTTCTTACCTGTTAACTAGGTATTTGCACGTACAACCTGATAGCCTGTCTGACGTCTTCTTTAGTCTAGAGATAAGTGATTATACGTATTGTTCGTCGATCTTAACCGGCAGCTAAGACGTAACAGGTCAACGGAAATCCTCATGGAAGGCTCTCTGGCCAGCGCCCTGTTCGCCACATCACCCAATGCTGTGATGGCGGTCGGCCTTGACGGGGTGGTGGCGGCGGCGAACCCGGCGGCCGATGCGCTGTTCGGCAGCGATCCCGCCCAGCGCCGGAAGGCCGTCGCGACGATCCTGCCGTCGCTTGGCCAGGGCGCTCCCCTGGCCTTCGACCTTGAGGATTCGCCCTGCCGCAAGGCGACCAGGCGGCTGACCACTTGCAATGCGGACGGGGAGCGGCTCGATCTGGACCTTCAGTGCGTCCCCTTCGAGCATGACGGAACGCCTTACGTCGCCATCTTCATCCACGACATCACGGCGTCCGCCAGCGCGGAGCGCGCCCTTCAGACCTTGCGGACCCAGATCGCCACAAACTGGCGGCTCAACAGCCTCGGGGAACTGGCGGCCCTCGTGGCCCATGAGCTGAATCAACCCCTGGCCGCAATCACCAACTATCTCCACATCGCCGCGAACCATTCCGCCGGTCGCGAGGACGTCCGTGAACCGATCATGCAGGCGACGGCCCAGACCCACCGGGCCACCGAGACGATCCGGCGGTTCCGGTCCCTCACCGCCAGACAGGCCGTGAGTTTCGAGCCGGTGGACGCCCGCGAGCTCATATCGGAGATTCTCCCGCTTCTGATGCTGGTGACCCGCGAGGCCGACGCCGAGTTGAAGCTCGACACAGGACAGACCCGCGCCTTCGTGTGCGACCGCATCCAGATCCAGCAGGTATTGTTGAATCTCGTGCGCAACGCGGCCGAGGCAAGCCGGGGCGTCGCCGGGGCGCTGGTCAGCATGCGCTGCGAAGAACGCGACGGGTCGGTTTTGTGGTCGGTGTCGGACAACGGGCGCGGCGTACCGGAGAGCATCCGGCCGGAGCTGTTCAAACCCGCCGTGAGCACAAAGGCGGACGGGATGGGGCTGGGGCTGTCGATCTGCCGGTCCATCGTCGAGGCGCACGGCGGCCGGATCGCGCTGGAGGAGACCAGTGGCGGCGCGACCTTCACGTTCTGGCTGCCGCTGGACCCACCGGCATGAACATGTCGACGCCCGTTATCGTCGTTGACGACAATGAGGCGGTCCGGGACTCGTTGGCGGCGCTTCTCAGGGACGCAGGTCATCCCGTGTCGATCTTCCCGGACGCGGAGTCCCCGCTCGGCCAGATCAGGGACCTGCCTTTCGGACCGCTTGTCACCGACGTCCGGATGCCCGGTCTGTCAGGCATCGACCTGATCCGGCGCCTGCAGGAGGTCGGGCAGGGCGCCCGCCCCGTCATCGTCATCACGGGCCATGCCGACGTCCCGTTGGCCGTGGAGGCGATGCGGGCCGGAGCGCGGGACTTTCTCGAGAAGCCGTTTGAGCCCGAGGCGCTGCTGCTCGCCGTCAAGGCGGCCGCGGGCGTCCCGGAACACGGAGCCGCCGGGGCGTTCACCGCGCGCGAGCGCCAGGTCTCGGCGGGTCTGGCGCGGGGGCTGACCAGCAAGCAGATCGCGATGGAAATGGGCATCAGCTATCGCACCGTGGAAGTCTTTCGGGCCCGGTTGCTCAAGAAGGCCGGGGTGTCGAACACCGCCGCCCTGGTGGCTCTCATCAGGGCCGCGCCGCAGCGATCGTGACTCAGGCGGACCGCATGCTCGCCGTCAGGGTCCGCAGAGCTTCGACGACGCCCGGAGCCTGCATTGACTCGTCCTGCCGGATCGCTTCGGACAGCGTCATGGCCGCGACCGTTACCGCGTCGAACCGCAGACTGCCGGCGGTTCCCGCGATCCGATGCGCCGCTTCGCGCACCGCTGGCCGACCTCCGCTCGGATCAGCCGCCAGGATGCGGTCCAATTCATCCGCCTCGGCGGCCATGCGCAGGCGGTAGCGACGGCGGAGAACCTCGAACGGCTCCGAAGGCTCTCCAGCCGCGAGTCGGTCGATCCGCGCGTGCAGTTCCGCAGGCTGAACGGGTTTGCGCAGATGATCGTCCATGCCGGCGTCCCGACAGGCCGCGACGGTCTCCGGCAGCACGTCAGCGCTCAGCGCGATAACCGGGACCCCGGAAACCGGTCCCTCCAGCTCGCGGATGATCCGCGTCGCCGCCAACCCGTCCGTACCGGGCATCTGCAGGTCCATCAGCACCAGATCGAAAGGCCCCTCCTCCCGCACCATCCGGACCGCGGCCGCTCCCGAGGCGGCGGCCACGACGTCATGGCCCGCCGGCCGAAGCAGGAGGCACATCAGCTCCAGGTTCATGTCGACGTCGTCAACGACCAGAATTCGCAGCCGGCGCCCGTCCCCGCCGTCGGCTTCGGG
Source organism: Alphaproteobacteria bacterium (assembly GCA_018826515.1). Classification (GTDB taxonomy): domain Bacteria; phylum Pseudomonadota; class Alphaproteobacteria; order Caulobacterales; family Caulobacteraceae; genus Brevundimonas. The sequence goes on along the minus strand of JAHKAM010000039.1, from coordinate 9,518 downwards.
CGTGAGCGGCGGGCTCGCGGCCGGCGCGTAGGGGAGCTCCAGTGTGGCGACGGTTCCCCGGTCCGGCCTGTTTTCGAGAGTGACGTCTCCCCCCATCATCCGCGCGAGCGAACGACTGATGGTCAGACCCAGCCCGGCGCCGCCGAATCTGCGGCCGACCGCAGCGTCCGCCTGGACGAACAGGTCGAATACCGCCTCCTGGAGATCCGGGGCGAGGCCAATACCCTCGTCCATCACTCTTATCCGGAGACGCCCGTCCGCCTGGTCGCAGGCGATCCGGACCGCGCCGGACGGCGTGAATTTCGCGGCGTTCCCAACCAGGTTGGTGAGGATCTGCCGCACCCTCAGCTGGTCCCCCATGATCCAGTCCTGCACCGTGTCGGACAGATCCAGCGAGAAGCTGAGATGGGGGGCCGTCGCGCGCGCGATCTCGATCACCTCGCCCACAACGAGCTTCAGATTGAAGGCGTTCGCCTCCAGCGGCATCCGTCCCGCCTCGATCCGCGAGAACTCCAGAATGTCGTCTATCAGGCTCGCCAGGCTGCGGCCCGCGCTGCGGATGTGATCGAGGTGCCGGGTCTGGGCCCGGGTCAGCGGGGTCCCGGCGAGGAGGTCCGCGAAACCGAGGACGCCATGCAGCGGGGTGCGGATTTCGTGGCTCATGGTCGCCAGGAACCGGGCTTTGGCCTCAGCCGCCTGCTCCGCGGCTTGCCGCGCGGCGGAGAGGGCCAGTTCACGTTCCCGCCGTTCACTGACGTCGCGGACGCAGTCATGGATCTCGGTGATCTCGCCCGTCGGACCGCGTTTGAACCGGGGCCGGGCCTCAAGCCATCGCAAGGACCCGTCCCGCGAATAGGCCCGGTATTCGATCGTCGCCTGACCCGGTTGCTGCGCCGCCAGGGCGAACGCCTTCGCGACATCGCTCCGGTCGTCGGAATGGATGAAGTCGTAGGTGGACCGGCCGACGAGTTCGTCCGGCCGATAGCCGAGCAATTCAGTGATGGCGGGCGACACGTAGCGGAAAATGCTGTCCGGGCCATACAGGGCGATGACGTCGCTGGCGTTGTCGGCGAGCAGTCGATAGCGGGTGTGTTGTTCCGCCGCGGCCGCCGCGGCCTGGCGTTCGTCGGTCAGGTCCTTCAGGACCCCGAAGAAACTTGTGACGGTTCCGTCCCTGGCCGTTTCCGCCTGGGCGAGACACCGCGTCACACGGTTTTCGCCGTCAGAGCGGCGCACGATGACAGCGTCGATCTCCCACCCCTCGCCAGTAAGGCGACATTGCCGGGCGGCCTCCCGAAACCGTTCCCGATCCTCCGGCGTGTAGAATTCCAGCGCCGCCTCCACGGTCAACTCGAACGCGCCCGGCTCCACGCCGTGGATGTTGTAGACCTCGGGCGACCAGAAGGCCTCGCCGGTGCGGGCGTCCATGGTCCAGTAGCCGACGCGCGCCATCTTTTCGGCCAGCCGCGACTGGTTGAGCAGCAGTCTGATGCGCGCATCGCCCGTCCGTCGCGCCGACCGCGCCCGGATCTGCCGGCGAATGATGCTCCGCCGTTCCGAGGAGATCGATCCCACGAACATCGCCAGGACTGTCAGGACGAGCAGGTAGAGCTGAAGAAAAACGATCCGGCTCTGCAGGTCGCCGTCCAGGGTCTCGATCGGCCCCAGGCCCCCGGGGGACATGATCAGGATAACGGCGCCGATGCTGACCACGCCCAGGACGCCGCCGTGGAATCCGGAACTGGCAGCGAGAAGGGCCAGCGCCGCAACCGGGATGAAGAGGATCGGGAACGAACTCTGGGAGAATGTGCCGACCGTCACCAGGATGAGCGCCAGCAGAGGGAACCAGAGTTCCCGCGCGCTCGCCGCCGAAAGGCTGAACGCCTTGCTCCCGCGTTTGGCCACCAGTTCCATCAGAAGGGGCGTGAAGACCAGCAGGCCCAGACTGTCGGCGGTCAACCACAGGCCGGCGCCCTCCAGGGTCGGCCGCGCGCCCAGAACCGCGAGTCCGAGCAGTGCGAGGCCCGTCGACGCCAGGCAGCCGATCGCCACCGCGGCCGCGAACTGGACCAGCCCGGATCGGCGTATCACCCGGAGCCGCCCGTGCCGGCCGGCGACGAGGGATACGATGAGCACCTCCGACATATTGGCGAAGGCCAGCAGCAGGGAGACGGCCGGCAGATCCCCGCTGACGAGGTTGGCCGCGGCGTTGCCGATGAACCCGCCCGCGATCAGCGCCGCCCATTCCGTGCGCGGCCGGCTCAGCACGACGGCGACCAGCAGGGCGTTGCACGGCCAGATCGCCGCGACGCGGCCAGCCTCGCGCGTCATGAGGATGGCGGCCAGCGCCACGAGGAAGACCGCGCCCCCCAACAGAGGCGGCAGGGCCCACTTCAGGCGCACGTCGGGGCTCGGCGGCGAATCGGGGCTGGAACCATATCCCATCCTCAGCGCAACCGGGGCGCAGGTCCACTCGCCCCGTCCCGCGAAAGGGAACCTCGCGCAGTGGGGCAGATGATCTGGTCGCTCACCATGTCCGGGCCTGGCGCATTTCGGGATTTCGCTGGGCAGGGCGACGCGAACGAATCAGTTCCCGGCCTCATCCGCGGCGGCGCGCGGAAACACCGGCGAATTGACCAACGTCAACGACCGCGCCGCCCGGACGGCGTCCAATGAACCTTCATTCTTGATCACGCTGGAGGCCCGAGCCGTGAACCGTTTGTCCGACAAGGTCGCCATCATCACCGGAGCCGCTGTCGGCCTCGGCCGCGCCACCGCGATCCGGATGGCGGAGGAAGGCGCATCCGTCGCCCTGCTGGACGTCCGCGAGGCGGACGGGCTGGAGCTGGTCGAGATTTTGCGCGAGCGGGGCCTGCCGGCCGCCTGGTGGCATTGCGACGTGTCCAGCGAGGCCGAGGTGAAGGCGGTCATCGACAAGGTCGTCGCCCATTTCGGACGCATCGACATCCTCGTGAACAACGCCGGGGTGGCGGGGGTCAACAAGCCCACCCACGAGATCACCGAAGCCGAGTGGGACCGGGTCCAGGCCATCAACGTCAAGGGCGTCTTCTTCTGCACCAAACACGCCATTCCGTACCTGAAGCAGGCGGGCGGCGGCTCGATCATCAACCTGTCGTCGATCTACGGCCTGGTCGGCGGGCCGGACGTGCCGCCCTATCACGCCTCCAAGGGCGCGGTGCGGCTGATGAGCAAGACCGACGCCCTGACCTATGCGCCCGATCGCATCCGCGTGAACTCGATCCATCCAGGCTTCATCTGGACGCCCATGGTGGAAGCCCATTTGTCGGGTCAGGGCGATCTGGAAGAAGGCCGCAAGGCGACGGCCGCCCTGCATCCGCTCGGCCATATGGGCGAGGCGGACGACATCGCCTGGGGCGCCGTCTACCTCGCCTCCGATGAGGCCAAATTCGTCACCGGATCGGAACTGGTCATTGACGGGGGCTACACCGCCCGCTGAGGCGCCGGCCGATCCTTTCGGGAAAGGGCAAGTCATGAACCACGAGCTCAGAGGGGAGATCGTTGACATGCTCGAACAGGGTCGGGATCTGGCGCTCGCGACCTTGCGGGAGGACGGCGCGCCCGGCGAACCTTCGGGGGCCGTCAATCCCCATCTTTCCGAGCCGCCATTTGCCTTTATCCCCGATCCGGTCGCGGACTTGCGGTCGCGGGCGGCGGATGGCGGCCTGATCGTCAGGCGGCTTCGGCCTCGAGGTCCGGAGCGGCGCCGGCGAGAACCCGCGAGATGGCGGCGAACAGGGTGGCGGTGGTCACGGGCTTGGCGAGGTGGCCGTCGGCGCCGGCCTGACGGCCTGCCTCTATATGTTCGGCCATGGCGTTGGCGGTCAGCATGAGCACCGGCGTGCGGCCACAACCACGCAGGGTCTCGACCTCGCGGATCGCGGCGGTGGCCGTCAGGCCGTCCATAACCGGCATCTGCATGTCCATAAGGACCAGGTCGAAGCTGCCCTGCTCGAAGGCGTCGACGGCCTGACGACCGTCCTCAACGCAAAGGAGTTCGGCGCAGGCGCCGGACAGCAGGACCTCAATGACCTTGCGGTTGGCCGGGTGATCGTCGGCGAGGAGAATGCGCAGCGGGACGGCCCCGACGTCGCTGTCGGCGATCGGCGCCGGGTCGGCCACGGCGGCCTCCGCCCGCGGCAGGGGCGTCTCGAGCCAGAAGCGGGAGCCGACGCCGGGCTGGCTGTCGCAATCCAGGGCGCCGCCCATCAGTCCGGCCAGCTCACGCGAGATCGCCAGACCCAGGCCGGTGCCGCCGAAGCGGCGCGTGATCGAGCCGTCGGCCTGGTGGAAGCGGCCGAAGATTCGGGCCTTCTGTTCCGGCTCGAAGCCGACCCCGGTGTCGGTGACCGTGAACCGGACGCGGTCGTCCGATGCGTCTTCGACGATCAGCCGGACCTCGCCCTCGGCCGTGAATTTCAGCGCATTGCTGACCAGATTGGTCAGGATCTGGCGGATGCGGACCGCGTCGCCCTGAACCAGCCGCTCGGCGTCCGCCGGAATGCCGATGGTCAGGGCGACCCCCTTGGCCTCGGCCCTGGGGCGCCACAGGGCGGCGGTCTCGCGGACGACGTCGGCGAGATGGAAGGGCGCCGGTTCGATGGTGATCTGGCCGGACTCGATCTTGGCGGTGTCGAGGATGTCGGACAGCAGGCGCTCAAGCGTGCCGCTGGAAGAGCGGACGATGTCCACCATCTCGCGCTCGCGCGGGCCCAGATCGCTGCGGGCCAGGGCATCGGCCATGGCGACGACGCCGTTCAGGGGCGTGCGGATTTCATGGCTCATATTGGCGAGGAAGTCGCTCTTGGAGCGGCTGGCCTCCTCCGCCGCCCGGCGCGCCAGGCGCAGGTGGCCGGCCGACCGCCATTGCCAGACCAGCAGACCGGCCGCGGTCAGGAAGAAGACGATGGCGATGCCGACGGCCCAGCGTTGCGAACTGATGACGTCCTTCTGAAGTCGGGTGTTGGCGCTGGCCGTGTCGAGCTGGCGGCGACGTTCAGCCAGTTGCTCCTGCATGTCGCCCGTGACCTGACCGATGCCGGCGCTGAACCGGCGCGCGGTCTGCACGTCCTGGGCCCGGTGATAGGCCTCCAGCCGGGCGAAGGCCTCGCGGGTGCGCCCCTCGGCGAAGAGCAGGGCGGCCTCGACCCGGGGCACTTCCGAAAAGCCCTCCTCGCGGAACAGGCCGGCGGCTTCGCGGCGGCGGATCTCGGCCAGGTCGCGGCGGGCGAGCGCCAGCTGTCCGGTCCGGGCATAGGCCAGGGCGCGCGACGGGAGCAGTTGCGGGGCGAGGAATTCGGCGGCGCCCAGGTCGGCCCCGTAGGGGGAAAGGCAGTTCAGCACCGCGCGCGGGTCGCCGCCGCCCTCGGCCACCATGGCGCACAGATTGGCGTCATAGACCATCAGGCTCTCCAGCCCCGAGCGCCGTGACAGGCGGTGGTGGGCGGCGTAGAGCCGGGCGGCCAGGTCCTGGTCCCCGACCTGGACCGAGAGGCGGGTCAGATTGTAGAGGGCGTCGAAATCGGGGCGCGGATAGGCGGGGTTGGAGAAGTCGACCTCGAAGCGGCGGAAGGCCGTGGTCGCCCCCTCGATGTCGTTCAGCTTCATCAGGCCGATGCCGGTCACCTCCCATAGCCCGGCGCGGGCGGTGTCGGCATAGGGCGCGCTCTCCGGAATGGCGGCGTCCGCCTCGGTAAGCAGCCGGAGCCCGTCGCCGATGCGGTCCTGATCCATCAGCGCCAGCGCCGTGATCCGCATGGCGTGGGCCTTGACGAACCAGTCTGTGGTGGTCCGGGCGATCCGGTCCATCTCGACCGAGGCGGCGGTATCGCCGCTGTCATAGCGTATGGTCAGGTCGTTGAGGCGGGCGATCGTCTGGTAGCGCTCGTCCCGGCGGGCCAGGGCGGCGGCGGCGAGACGGTCGTTCCAGACCTTCGCCCGCTCGAAATCGCCCTGGTTCAGCGTGATCCACATGACGTGGTAGAGCCGGTTCAGCCCTTCGCGGCCCGCGTGGTCCAGAGCCGATTCCCCGAAAGTCTCCAGGGCCGGGAAGCTGGTGGCGGCGGCCCTTTGCTCGACGCGCTGGGCCAGATCCAGCCGGCTCTCGCGGGACTGGGTCGCCGCCGCGGCGCCGCTGGACAGGGCGAGAGCGAAAAGCAGTACGGCGACCAGAACAGGCTTTACTGGGGGCATGTCGTTTCCGTGATGATCGCCCATCCTGGCTCACCGACCCTTTCACAAGCTTTAGCACGGCGTGATTTTCCTTGAGGCCCGCCCTCTGTGGACTTCCGACCGCGGCCGCGTCAGCGTCGCGGCATGTCCGAATCGTCCGTCAATGAGCCCGTGCCGCCGGACTTCTATGAGTTCTTCGCCGGCGGCGGCATGGTGCGGGCCGGCCTGGGCGAGGGGTGGCGCTGCCGGTTCGCCAATGACTTCGATCCGGCCAAGGCCGCGGCCTACCGCGCCAACTGGGGGGACGGGGGCCTCAGGGTGGGCGATATCGCCGGCCTGACCGCCTCCGACCTGCCCGGGGTCGCTGACCTGATGTGGGGGTCGTTTCCCTGTCAGGACCTGTCGCTGGCGGGCGTCGGGGCGGGTCTGGGCGGCAAGCGGTCGGGCACCTTTCACGATTTCTGGCGTCTGGCCAGGGCCCTGTCCGCCGAAGGACGCGGGCCGCGGATCGTGGCGGTCGAGAACGTCTGCGGAGCCCTGACGTCGCACGGGGGCCGGGATTTCGAGGTCATCTGCCGGACCTTTGCCGAGGCCGGCTATCGCTGCGGCGCCCTGGTCATCAACGCCGACCGCTTCCTGCCCCAGTCGCGACCGCGGCTGTTCGTGATCGGCGTCCGGGGCGATGTCGATCCCGATCCGACCGTGGCCGGCGCGGTCGCCGACGGCCCGTTCCATCCGCCGGCCTTGCGACGGGCGGTGGAGCGACTGCCCGTCGACCTTCGAAACACCGTGATCTGGTGGCGGCTGGCCGAGCCGGCCCTTCCCAACCAGAGTCTGGCGGCGGTGGTGGAGGCGGCGCCGTCGGACGTGCGCTGGCATTCGGCCGCCGAGACGAACCGGCTGCTGGCGCTGATGTCGCCCCGAAATCTGGCCAAGGTCGAGGCGGCGCGGCGGACGGGCGAACGCTGCGTCGGCGGCCTGTACCGGCGGACGCGGCGCGACGCGGCCGGTCTGCGGGTCCAGCGCGCCGAGGTGCGGTTCGACATCGCCGGCTGCCTGCGCACTCCGGCCGGGGGATCAAGCCGCCAGACCCTGCTGGTGGTCGAGGACGGGCGGGTCCGGTCGCGGCTGATGTCGGCGCGGGAGACGGCGCGGCTGATGGGACTGCCCGACAGCTACCGGCTGCCGGCGTCGTTCAGTGCCGCCTGCCATCTGACCGGCGACGGCGTGGCCGTGCCGGTGGTGCGGCATCTGGCCGCCCATCTGTTCGAGCCGCTGCTGGCGAAGGCGGCGGGCCTGCGCCGCGCGGCCTGACGACGCCCTTGCCAAAGCCGTCCAGCGGGGCATCATGTCCCCGGGGGATCCGGGGAGGACATGATGAGAGCGATACTGACGGGGCTGGCGATTCTGGGGTTGGCGACGCCCGCGGCGGCGGAAACCTGGCACGCGTTCTCGCGCAGCGCCAATGCGGCCTATATGGCCGATGTCGACGCCATCGTGGCGGACGGCGACATCACCCGCATCAACCTGGCCATCGTGCCGTTGCGGGGCGAGGCCTCGGACCTCAGCCACACCGTCGACACCTATGAGTTCCGCTGCGGCGCGAACCAGTGGCGCAGTCCGGTGTCGGTCGAGTACGGGCCCGACGGCGCCGAGGCCGGCCAATATCCCGACAACAGCGACTGGCTGAGCGCCCGCGACGGGACCGTCCCGGGCATTCTCAAGGAGATCGCCTGCGACGGGGTGCGGGCCAATCCGCCCTTCTGGCCGACGATCCGCGCCTTCATCGAGGCGGGACGCAGCTAGAACCGGGCCGCGTCAGGCGTCCACGGCCGCATCGAGGGCGTTGGCCTGGATGAATTCGCGACGCGGCTCGACCACGTCGCCCATCAGTTTGGCGAACAGGTCGGAGGCGTCCTCCTGATGCTCGACCTGCACCTTGAGCAGGGTGCGGGCGTTGGCGTCGAGCGTGGTCTCCCACAGCTGTTCCGGGTTCATCTCGCCCAGACCCTTGTAGCGCTGGATGGCGAGGCCCTTCTTGCCGGCCTCGAGCACCGCTTCGAGCAGGTCCAGAGGACCGCGGACGGTGACGGCCTTGTCCTTGCGGCGGAAGACGGCGGGCTTGTCGAACAGGCCCTCGAAGGCGGTCGAGCGTTCGGCCAGGCGACGGGCGTCCAGCGACCGGATGAGGGCCTCTTCCAGCACGATCCGCTCGGTCACGGCCCGGCGGACGCGTTCGAAGGCCACGGCCCCCTGGGCGCCGGGCTGGCCCATCCAGTCGCCGTCGCCTTCCTCGGCATAGAGGTTCAGACGGGCGGCGGCCTTTGACGGGTCGGCGGCCTCCTCGTCGAACAGGCCGGCCAGGGCCGCCTGTTCGATGGCGAAGGCGGGCGCGCGCTGCGACAGGCGATCGACGCCGGCCTTGAAGGCCTTGGCCTCGCGCACCAACGCCTGCAGATCGAGACCCACGCGGCGCTCGCCGGTCGGCAGGTCCAGCTCGGCCTCGGACGACCCTTCCTCGATGAGGTAGGAGTCCATCTCGGACTGGTCCTTGAGGTAGCGCGACTGCTTGCCCTTGGAGACCTTGTAGAGCGGCGGCTGGGCTATGTAGACGTGGCCGCGCTCGATCAGCTCGGGCATCTGGCGGTAGAAGAAGGTCAGCAGCAGGGTCCGGATGTGGGCGCCGTCGACGTCGGCGTCGGCCATCAGGATGATCTTGTGATAGCGCAGCTTGTCGGCGTTGAAGTCGTCGCGGCCGATGCCGGTGCCGAGCGCCAGGATCAGGGTGCCGATCAGTTCGGATGACAGCATCCGGTCGAAGCGGGCGCGCTCGACGTTGAGGATCTTGCCGCGCAGGGGCAGGACGGCCTGGTTCTCGCGGTTGCGGGCCTGTTTGGCCGAGCCGCCGGCGGAATCGCCCTCGACGATGAACAGTTCGGACTTGGCCGGATCGCGTTCCTGGCAGTCGGCCAGTTTCCCGGGCAGGGAGGCCATGTCCATCGAGGTCTTGCGGCGGGTCAGGTCGCGGGCCTTGCGCGCGGCCTCGCGGGCGGCGGCGGCCTCGATGATCTTGGCGACGACGGCCTTGGCCTCGACGGGATGTTCCTCGAACCAGGTCGACAGGCCCTCGGAGCACAGACCCTCGACGGCGGGGCGGACCTCTGACGAGACCAGCTTGTCCTTGGTCTGGGAGCTGAATTTCGGGTCGGGCACCTTGACCGACAGGACGCAGGTCAGGCCCTCGCGGGCGTCCTCGCCCGAGACCGAGACCTTCTCCTTCTTGGCCGCGCCGGCGGCGTCGATATAGC
>JAHKAM010000091.1 GCA_018826515.1 Alphaproteobacteria bacterium | reverse complement strand
GCGCCAGGGTGGCCGAGAAGGACGCGGCCATTGCGGGCGTGTTCGCGGCCCGGGAGCCGCAGGCCGACGAATGCAGGCGATGTCGCTTCGAGTTCGGCCGGACCTCGGTCCTGCGGCCCATGCCCGCGAAATCCCGGGTCGCGCGCTTCCAGTGCGCCCTCTGCGGTCACGAGGAAGAGGGGGCGTGAGGGTCTAGCTGGCGGATCGCCGCCGGGCCGCGCCCCTCGGCCAGGGCCTTCACCTCGGCCAGGGGAGGTCATGGCGTTGTCGCCGGGGGTGGACATGGCCAGGGCGTCGTGGGCCGCGCCATAGTCGACCGCCGCCTGGGGGCCGAGATCGTTGAGCAGGGCCCAGGCCATGCCGGCGACGAAGCCGTCACCGCCGCCGACGCGGTCGAGGATGTCGAGGTCGCGGCGCAGCGGGGCCGTATAGGCCTGGCCCCCGGCCCACAGGGTCGCGCCCCAGTCGTTGCGTGAGGCGGATTTGGCGTCCCTCAGGGTGGCGGCGAGGATGGCGACGTTCGGGAACTGTGCCGTCAGGTGCGGCACCAGCCGGTCGAACGGGCCGCTGTCGACCGGGGTGGCGCGCGGGTCGGGCGTGTCCGCGGTCAGGCCGAGGCAGGCGGCGACGGCGTATTCGTCGCCGATCAGGACATCGACCAGACCGGCGATCTCGCGATTGACCCGTTGGGCCGCGTCGGGATCGGGGTGGCTGTCCCACAGGCTGGCGCGATAGTTGAGGTCATAGGAGACGATGGTGCCGTGGCGACGGGCGGCGCGGACGGCGGCGAGGGCCGTCCGGGCCGTGTCGGGGGACAGGGCGGCGAAGATGCCGCCGGTGTGCAGCCAGCGCACGCCGTCTTCGCCGAACAGCCGGTCCCAGTCGACCTCATCCGGGCGCATCTGGGCGGCGGCGGAATTGGCCCGGTCGGAACAGCCCAGGGCCGGGCGAACGCCGAAGCCGCGCTCGGTGAAATTCAGGCCCATCCGGGTGTTGCGGCCGATGCCGTCGGCCTCGCGCCACAGGATGTGGGTGGTATCGACCCCGCCCTCGAGGATCAGGTCCTCGGCCAGGGCCCCGGCCTCGTTGCGGGGCAGGGCGGTGACCACGGCGGTGCGCAGGCCGAAGGTCTTTCTCAGGCCACGCGCCACATTGTACTCGCCGCCGCCTTCCCAGACGCGGAAGCTGCGGGCGCTGCGAATCCGGCCCTCGCCGGGATCGAGCCGCAGCATGACCTCGCCGAGGGCGACGCCGTCGTAGCGACAGGTCGAGGCCGGGCGCAGCTTCAGAAGCGGTTCGGTCATTTCATCAGACTGGGCAGCCACAGCGACAGGGCGGGGATGAAGGTGACCAGCATCAGCACGGCGGTGCAAGCGAAGTAGAAGGGCCAGATCGATTTCAGCGAATGGGTCATCGGGATTTTGGCGATGGCGCTGCCGACGAACAGGACCGAGCCGACCGGCGGGGTGATCAGGCCGATGCCGCAACTGAGCAGCAGGATGACGCCGAACTGGACCGGATCGACGCCGAAGGCCTTGGCCACCGGCAGGAAGATCGGGGTGCAGATGATGATCAGCGGCGCCATGTCCATGAAGGTGCCGAGGAACAGCAGGGTGGCGATGATCATCAGCAGGATCAGGACCGGGTTGTCGGTCACCGAACGCAGCAGTTCGACCATGGTGGTCGGCACCTGCATATAGGCCATCAGCCAGCCGAAGGCCCCGGCGCAGCCGATGATGAACAGCACGGCCCCCGAGGTACGGGCCGCGCCGGTGCAGGCCGCCTTGAAGGCGGTCCAGCTCATGTGGCGATAGACGAGGCCGGTGATGACGGTGGCATAGACCACGGCGATCGAGGCGCTCTCGACGGCGGTGAAGATGCCGGCGCGGATACCGCCGAAGATGATCCCGACCAGCAGCAGGCCGGGGATGGCGGCGACCAGTCGCGTGGCGACGGCGCGGAAACCGGGGAAGGCCTCGGCCGCATAGCCGCGACGGCGGGCGACCACATAGGCGGTGATCATCAGGCCGGCGGCCAGCATCAGGGCGGGGATGATCCCGGCGGCGAACAGGTCCGAGATCGAGACACTGCCGCCGGCCGAGGCCGAATAGAGGATCATGTTGTGCGACGGCGGCACCAGCAGGGCGACCAGGGCCGCCGAGATGGTGACATTGACGGCATAGTCCGCGTCATAGCCGTGCTTCTTCATCTGCGGGATCATGGTGCCGCCGATGGCCGAGACGTCGGCGATGGCGCTGCCGGAGACGCCACCGAACAGGGTCGAACCGACCACGGTCACCTGGCCGAGGCCGCCGCGGACATGGCCGACCATGGAGGCGGCGAGACTGATCATCCGGTCGGACAGGCCGCCCTTCATCATCAGTTCGCCGGTGAAGATGAACAGCGGAATGGCCAGCAGGGCGACGGAGGTGATGTCCGAGCCCATCTGCTGGAACACCACGACCGGCGGCAGGGCCAGGTAGATGACGGTGGCAACGGTGGCCGCCAGCAGGGAGAAGGCGACCGGCACGCCCAGCGCCAGCAGCAGGCCCAGCAGGCCGAACAGGATCAGATATTCCATGGTCAGGACTCGCTGTCGGCGGATTTGAAATCGCCGGTCACCAGACGTTCGATCGAGAACAGCAGGATCAGGGCCCCGCCGACGCACAGGGCGGAAAAGCGCAGGCCGGCCGGCAGGGGGGCACCGGCCAGGTTGACCGACCAGGCGTCGATCATCAGGGATCCGCCGAACAGCATCAGGCCGAGTCCGGCGGCGGCCGAGATCAGGCGGGCGATCGATTTCAGCAGGAACCGCCCGGCCGGCGGCAGGGCGTTGCGCAGGGATTCGAAGGCGAAATGGGTTTCGCGGCGCACGGCGACCGCGGCCCCGAACATGACGGCGAAGCTCATCAGCAGCAGGGCGACCGGCTCGGTCCAGCCGGGCGAGTCATTGAGGACGTAACGGGCGAACACCTGCCAGGCCTGGACCAGGGCCATGACGACCAGGGCGACGCCGGCGAGTGTCAGCGCGGCGAACGCCAACAGATCCAGCATGCGGGTCCCGAGGGGACGGACTGCGGGCATGGGGCCTCCCTATGGCCGATGGTGGGCGCGGTCGTTCAGGCGACCGCTGCGATTTTTTCGTAGATGGCGCGGAGTCGCGCGTCGGAAAGATATTTGTCGAGCACCGGCCGGACGGTGGCGGCGAAGGCGGCCTTGTCGACCTGGCTGACCTGGACCCCGGCGGCGATGACCGCCTCGCGGGCCTCGGTCTCGCGCAGGTCCCAGGCGGCGCGCTGGACGGCGACCGAGCGCCGGGCGACGTCGCGCACCAGGTCGCGGTCGGCGGGGCTGAGGGCGTCGAGCGCGGCGCGCGACATCAGCAGGGCGTCGGGCGAGAAGGAGTGTTCGGTCTGGGACCAGTAGCGGGCGATCTCGTACTGGCGGCTGGACTGGTAGCTGGGCCAGTTGTTCTCGGCCCCGTCGATCAGGTGGGTCTGCAGGGACGAGAACACCGCGCCGAAGCTGAGCGGGGTGGGGTTGGCCCCCATGGCCCGGACCGAGTCGAGGAAGATGTCGGACTGGGGCGCACGCATCTTGAGGCCGCGCAGATGGCCGGGCTCGGTCACCGGGTGGCGGACATTGTAGAAGCAACGCGGCGCGGCGTCGTAATAGGCGAGGCCGACGAGGCCCCGGCTCTCGAACACGTTCAGCAGGTCGGTGCCGATCTGGCCGTCGACGACCGCCCGCACATGAGCGACCGACTGGAAGACATAGGGCAGGGCCAGCAGCCGGGTTTCGGGAAAGGCGTTGTTCAGGGCGGCGACGGCGACGCGGCAGATGTCGACCGCGCCGAACCGGGTCAGGCCGATCGAGTCGTCCTCGGAGCCCAGCTGGCCCGACGGATACTGGTTGATGGCCAGGCGGCCGTCGGTCAGGCGACCCAGTTCCTCGCCGATCCATTTGACGGCGGTGACGGTCGGGAAGTCGACCGGGTGGACATCGACGGCCTTGAAGGTGGTGCCGGAGCCGGTGACCGCGCGCGGGGCGCAGGCGGAAACCAGGCCGAGGCCGGCGAGGCCGCCGAGGGTCAGGGTGCGTCGGGTCGGCGTCATGGCTGGATCCCTTCCGCCTTTACGGCCAGACAGGCGATTTGGCCGTCGGGTCCGAAATCGGCCACGGCCCGCGAGCCGGCACTGATGGAATGGACGCCGGTGGCCGCCCCGGTGGAGATCAGCTGTCCGGCTTCGAGCCCCCGCCCGCGGTGGTGCAGGGTGTTCAGCAGAAAGGC
>JAHKAM010000038.1 GCA_018826515.1 Alphaproteobacteria bacterium | reverse complement strand
GCCGGCCCCCGCCCCCGCCCCCGCCGCCCCCGCGCGTCCGGCCCCGCCGGCGCGTCCCGTGGTCAATTTCGGCCAGCGCGTGCCCAAGGCCCCCAACCCCTCCCGCGCCCCCGCCGGCCCGGCCTTCGGCGGCCGCTCGGCCCGTGAAGAAGCCATGGGCGGCGGCGAACGCGCCTATTCCGACCGTCCCGCCGCGCCGGCCCGCCCGACCGGGCGTCCGGCCGAGCCGGTCCGCTATTCGGCCCTGACCCCGCGTCCGGCGCCGGGCGCCGCCCGTCCGGGCGCCCGAACCGGCCCCGGCGGCCGTCCGACCCCGAACGCCCCTCCGGCCCAGGCCGAGGTGGCCCGTCCGAGCCGCGCGCCCGGCGGCGGCTTCGCCCGCCCGCTCAAGCCCGAGGATGATCGCGACAAGCGTTTCTCGGACGCCGGCAAGGCCGTCAGCCGCACGCGCGGCGAACCCAAGCGCCGTGAAGGCCGCCTGACCATCCAGTCGGTCGCCGGCGACGGCGACACGGCCGAGCGGATGCGTTCGCTGGCCTCGGTCCGCCGCGCCCGCGAACGTGAGAAGGAAAAGCGCAAGGGCGGCTCCACCGACGCCCCGAACCGTCCGCGCGAGGTCGTCATTCCCGACGTCATCACCGTGGGCGATCTGGCCAACCGGATGGCCGTGCGCGGCGTCGACATCGTCAAATTCCTGATGCGTCAGGGCCTGATGGTGAAGATCACCGACGTGATCGACACCGACACCGCCGAACTGGTGGCCGACGAATACGGCATGACCGTCAAGCGCGTGTCCGAGTCCGACATCGAGACCGGCTTCCTGTCCGACGCCATCGACGACGAGGCGACCACGCCCCGCGCGCCGGTGGTGGCCATCATGGGCCACGTCGACCACGGCAAGACCTCGCTGCTGGACGCCCTGCGCACCACCGACGTCGCCTCGGGCGAGGCCGGCGGCATCACCCAGCACATCGGCGCCTATCAGGTCCGACTGCCGAACGACGCCCGCGTCACCTTCCTCGACACCCCCGGCCACGCCGCCTTCTCGGCGATGCGCGCCCGCGGAGCCAACGTTACGGACATCGTGGTCCTGGTCGTGGCCGCCGACGACGGCGTCATGCCCCAGACCATCGAGGCCATCCAGCACGCCAAGGCGGCCAACGCCCCGATCATCGTGGCGGTCAACAAGATCGACAAGCCGGACGCCAATCCGCTCAAGGTGGTCAACGAACTTCTGCAGTACGAAGTCATCGCCGAGAGCCTGGGCGGCGACACCCAGATCATCGAGGTCTCGGCCAAGAACCGCACCAATCTGGACGGCCTGATCGAGGCCATCCTGGTGCAGGCCGAAATGATGGATCTGAAGGCCGATCCGGAACGCACCTCGGAAGGCGTGGTCATCGAGGCCAAGCTGGACAAGGGTCGCGGCCCGGTCGCCACCGTTCTGGTCAAGCGCGGCACGCTGAAGCGCGCCGACATCGTCGTGGCCGGTTCGGCTTGGGGCAAGGTTCGCGCCCTGCTCGACGAGCGCAACACCCAGCTCAGCGAGGCCGGTCCGTCGGTTCCGGTCGAGATCCTCGGCCTCGACGAAGCCCCGAGCCCCGGCGAACCCTTCGCCGTGGTCGAGAGCGAGGCCCGCGCCCGCGAGCTGACCGAATACCGCGCCCGCATCAAGCGCGAGAAGCTGACCGGCGGCATCAACCAGGTCAGCCTGGTCGACATGATGTCCAAGCTGCAGTCCAAGAAGGTCTCGGAACTGCCGGTCATCATCAAGGCCGACGTGCAGGGTTCGGCCGAGGCCATCGTCAGCTCGCTCGACAAGATGGGCAACGAGGAGGTCCGCGCCCGCACCGTCATGTCGGGCGCCGGCGGCATCACCGAGAGCGACGTCCAGCTGGCCAAGTCGGCCGGCGCGCCGATCCTCGGCTTCAACGTCCGCGCCTCGAAACAGGCCAAGGACCTCGCCGAGCGCGAGGGCGTCGAGATCCGCTACTACGCGATCATCTACGACCTGCTCGACGACATGAAGGGCGTGCTGTCCGGCATGCTGGCCCCGCTGCAACGGGAAACCTTCCTCGGCAACGCGGCGGTGCTGCAGGTCTTCGACATCTCCAAGACCGGCAAGATCGCCGGTTGCCGGGTGTCCGAAGGCGTGGTCCGCAAGGGCGCCAAGGTCCGCATCATCCGCGACGACGTGGTGGTGCTGGAGCTGGGCGTGCTCAACACGCTCAAGCGCTTCAAGGACGAGGTCAACGAGGTCCCGTCGGGCCAGGAGTGCGGCATGCATTTCCAGGGCTTCCAGGACATCAAGGCCGGCGACTACATCGAGTGCTTCACGGTCGAAGAGATCAAGCGCACGCTGGACTAGGGACGTATCCTGCCTCTCCCTCCCCCTCCGGGGGAGGGTGGTCGCGTAGCGACCGGGTGGGGGCGGTTCGGCTCGGCAAGCGCCGGCGCTCTCGTCGCCGAGCCCCTCCCACCCTGTCGTCGCTGCGCGCCGACATCCCCCGGAGGGGGGAGGGAGATATGGTTCAGTCGCCGTCATTCCGCCCCATCCGCTGTGGATGAGTTCGCCATGCGCCATTTCCTGATCCCCCTGATCGCCTTCACCGCCGTCGCCTCCGTCGCCGGACCCGCCGCGGCCGAGATCCGCTACCTGGCCTATGACGCCTCGGATCGCGTGACCCAGGCCCTGACCCGCGGCATCACGCTTGAGGCCAATCGCGGCCTGTTCGGCGCGATCAGCGTGCGGCGCATCATCTCCACATCCAACCGCGGCTCGGCCGACATCCGGCGCGGCGGCCCGGACGCCGTGCGCCGGGCCCTGCCCGCCGGCTCACGCGAGACCTCGGTCTATACGATCAGCCCGGACGGCGGCGGACGAGGCCTCAGTCGCGCGCTCTGCCCCGGGTCCGAAGAAGCCTGGATGGTGCTGAGCCGCGTTCGTCTGGCGCGCCCGATGACCGTGCACGCCGTCGGGCGCTGGTCGGACGGGACGTTCCGCCACTGCGTCCAGCTGTCCTACGACTGGCGGGGCGAATGGGCCGTACCGCCCGCGGCCGGCCCCGGCGGCGACGCCGCCGCGCCCATCCCCTGACGCACCTGTGGCGCGATAGTCATTTCCGCCGTCACACACCCTCGCTAAGGTTGCGGCCATGACCGCCACAGACCTCCGCCGCAGCGGCCCGCGCCAGACGGGCATGAAGAGCCTCGCGGGCGGACTGGCCTTTGTGTGCCTGGTGCTGTTCCTGCTGGCCATCGAACAGAAACACGCCGTCGCCGCCTGGACGACCCTTCGCGAGGAGGCTGTTCCCGCCGCCCGGCGCGTGGCCGACTGGACCGGGCAGATGGCCTCGGGAGAGGCCGGGGGTCTGGGCGGGCTGAAATCCGCCCTTGCCGACGACGACAATCCGCGGACCGCGGGCGCGACCGACACGGTGCTGGCCGGCGAGTTCGGACCGGCCGACGAGACCACGCGCGCGGCCCTCGGCGGCGCCGTCTTCGCCGGGGCCGGGGTCCGGTTCGACACGGGCGACAGCTTCCGCACCGCGCCCCTGCGCATCGCGGCCGGCCGCGAGTATTTCGTCTTCGGCCAGACCTTCGCCGACCGGCTGGACGCCCCGGCCGACGCCCAGATCGAGCTGCGCCGGATCCTGCCCGCGACCCGCGGCGAGCCGGTCAGGGCCTCGGCCCTGTGCGGCGGCGAGGCCCCCGCCCTGATCGCCCTGCTGCACCGGCGCGACCGCGTCGACCTGATGCTGTTCCGCGCGCCCGCCCGCCCCGGTCCCGACGCCCCGGTCGCGTCCTTCTGCGGCGCCTGGCGGCTCAAGGCCCGATGACGCGACGGTCCAGGGGGAATGGCCCCGGTCCGCTGGTCGCGGCCGCGACGCTCGGCGCGACCGCGGCTCTGTGGACCTGGACCGCGCCCGGCGATCCCGCCCTGTTTCCGGCGGCGTCGGCTGATCCGGCCGTCGAGGTCCATGTTCTGGACAACGGCTTCCACACAGACCTGGCCGTGCCGCGCGCCCGGCTCGAGGCGCGGACGGGGCCGCTGGCCGAGGCGGTGCGCAGCCTGCCGCCCGGCGACTGGATCCTGATCGGCTGGGGCGATGCCCGATTCTATGTCGACCAGGGCCCGATCACCGACCGCCTGCCCGACGGCGCGCGGGCCTTCTTCCGGCCGGGCAACGCCTCCGTCGTCATGCTCGACCCGGCGCAGCGCGACCCGCGCGTCCTGGTCGCCGCCGACCGTCGCCGCGCCCTGCGCCTGTCGGCCGCCGGATTCGACGCCATGGCGGATCGTGTCGAGGCCTCGCTGGACCTTGAGGACGGTCGCGCCCGGATCGCCGCCGCCCGGGCCGGAGACGACGCCCGCTTCTTCGCCAGCCATGAGTCTTTCTGGATCGGCCGGTTGTGCAACCACTGGAGCGCGGGCGTGCTGAACGCCGCCGGCCTGCCGGCGCGGCCCCTCAGGGCGATCACCTCGGCGGAAGTGATGGCTACGATCGACCGCGCGAAATTGGACACAGAGGCCCCACGGGACTAGACCCCGCCCCTTCGCTTTTTCGAGCCGGGTCCGATCCCCGACAGGCGACGAGGACAGAGTCATGAGCAACCGCAAACCCCGCAAACCCGCCGCCAAGGCCGGCACCGTCAGCCAGCGCCAGCTGCGCGCCTCGGAAATGATCCGCCACGCCCTCGTCGAGGTCATGCGCGAGAACGAGATCCGGGATCCGGCCCTGGTCGGCGTCTCGGTCACCGTCACCGAGGTGCGGCTGTCGCCGGACCTGAAACACGCCACCTGTTTCGTCGAGCCGCTCGGCGCCGGCGTCGAGACCGCCGATGTCGCCGGCCATATCGACGAGATCGTCAAGGCGCTGAACGTCCACGCCAAATTCCTGCGCGGCGCGCTGGGGCGGCATATCGAGATGCGCTTCACCCCCGACCTGCGCTTCCGCCACGACGAAAGCTTCGCCGCCGCCGAACGGCTGAACCGCCTGCTCGACGACCCCCGCGTCCGCGCCGACGTCTATGTCTCGCCGTTCGAGGATGATGATGCGGACGACAGCGACGGTCAGAACTAGTGGGTCGTCGCAAGAAGGGCGAGATCGTCAACGGCTGGGTCTGTCTCGACAAGCCGTTCGGCATGGGGTCCACCGAAGCCGTCTCGAAGGTGCGCCGCCTGTTCGACGCGCAGAAGGCGGGCCATGCCGGCACGCTGGACCCGCTGGCCTCCGGCATCCTGCCCATCGCCCTGGGCGAGGCGACCAAGACCGTCCCCTTCATGATGGAGGCGCAGAAGGTCTATCGCTTCACCATCAACTGGGGGATTTCGACCGACAGCCTCGACCGCGAGGGCGAGATCGTCGCCCGATCGGACGTCCGTCCGGATATCGAGGCGGTGCGCGCCGCCCTGCCGGCCTTCGTCGGCGAGATCGATCAGGTTCCGCCGCAGTTCTCGGCCATCAAGGTCGACGGGCAGCGCGCCTATGACCTGGCCCGGGAAGGGGCCGAGTTCGAGCTGGCCAGCCGTCGGGTGATGATCCACGAGGCCGCGGTCAGCGACGCGCCCGACGCCGACCACGTCGAACTGACCATCCGCACCGGCAAGGGCGTCTATGTCCGCTCGCTGGCCCGCGATCTGGCGGTCATGCTCGGCGCCGAGGGGCATGTTTCGGCCCTGCGCCGCGAGCGGGTCGGGCCGTTCTCCACGGAAAACGCCGTCACGCTGGATTTCCTGACCGATCTGGTGCATAGGGACGCCGCCTCGGAAGGCTTGCTTCCCGTCGCGACCGCCCTGGACGACATCCCGGAGCTGGCCGTGACGATCGAAGACGCCTTCTCGCTTCGTCAGGGACGACCGATCGTTCTGCTCCCCCGACAGGTCGAAACGCTCAAAGGCCGCCTTCGGGACGGCTCCAGAACCGTTTCAGCCTTCCAGGGACAGACCCTCGTCGCTCTCGGTCAGTTGCGGGCCGGCCGGCTGGAACCCGACCGCGTATTTAACCTCCAATAAGGAGTACACCCGATGTCGATTACGCCCGAGCGTAAGAACGAAGTCATCGCCGATAACGCCCGCTCCGCAGGCGACACCGGCTCGGCCGAGGTCCAGGTCGCGATCCTTTCGGAACGCATCGCCAACCTCACCGACCACTTCAAGACCCACAAGAAGGACAACCACTCGCGTCGCGGCCTGCTCAAGATGGTCTCGCAGCGTCGTCGCCTTCTTGACCACCTCAGCAAGGTTGATCGCGAGCGCTACACCGCTCTGATCGGCAAGCTGAACCTGCGCCGCTAAGGCCGCAGGGACGCGCGGAAGAGATTTCGAGGCGCGGGCGTCATGCCCGCGCCTCGTTCCGCATCCAGAACCACCCGCGCGCCTCGGGATTTCAGGCGCATGACGCGAGGGCTGGATACCGGTCCTCACACTTCCCGGGCGGTTCGCGATGGCGCGGACGCCCATGGACCGAAGGACTGAACGCCCGACGCTCCACCCACTGATGGGACCCCGCGCGGAATCCGCCCGCGGGATACGAAAGACGAAACATGTTCGATATCAAACGCAAGACGATCGACTGGGCCGGCCGCCCGCTGACGCTGGAGACGGGACGTATCGCCCGCCAGGCTGACGGCGCCGTTCTGGCCACCTACGGCGAGACCGTCGTCCTCGCCACCGTCGTCTACGGTCGCGCGCCCAAGCCGGGCCTGGATTTCTTCCCGCTGACCGTCAACTACCAGGAAAAGACCTTCGCCGCCGGCAAGATCCCGGGCGGTTATTTCAAGCGTGAAGGCCGTCCGACCGAGAAGGAGACGCTCGTCTCCCGCCTGATCGACCGTCCGATCCGCCCGCTGTTCGTCAAGGGCTTCAAGAACGAGACCCAGGTCGTCGTCACCGTGCTGCAGCACGACATGGAAAACGACCCGGACGTGCTGGGTCTGGTCGCCGCCTCGGCCGCCCTGACCATCTCGGGCGTGCCCTTCATGGGCCCGATCGGCGCCGCGCGCGTCGGCTATATCGACGGCGAGTTCGTCCTGAACCCGACCCTCGACCAGATGCCTGACAGCCAGCTCGACCTCGTCGTCGCCGGCACCCAGGACGCCCTGATGATGGTCGAGTCCGAAGCCAAGGAGCTGTCGGAAGAGATCATGCTGAACGCCCTGATGTTCGCGCATCGCGGCATGCAGCCGGTGATCGACGCCATCATCGAAATGGCCGAACACGCCGCCAAGGAGCCCTTCGACTTCCAGGCCGAGGATCACTCGGACGTCGTCACCGCCATCCAGTCGCTGGTCGGCGAGGACATCAAGAAGGCCTACACCCACGCCGGCAAATACGAGCGCCGCAACGGCGTCGACGTGGCCAAGAAGGCCGCCGCCGCCAAGCTGGTGAAGACCGAAGAGAACCCGGACGGCGTCGAGTCGGCCAAGTTCGGCGCGGCCTTCAAGGAATGTGAAGCCCACGTCCTGCGTCGCGACATCATCGACAACGGCCACCGCGTCGACGGCCGCGCCCTCGACAAGGTCCGCGACATCGTCTCGGAAGTCGGCGTCTTCCCGCGCACCCACGGCTCGGCCCTGTTCACTCGCGGTGAGACCCAGGCGATCGTGGTCGCCACCCTGGGCACCGGCGAGGACGAGCAATACGTCGACGCCCTGGCCGGGACCTACAAGGAGAAGTTCCTTCTCCACTACAACTTCCCTCCCTATTCGGTCGGCGAGACCGGCCGGATGGGCGGCGCGGGCCGTCGGGAAATCGGTCACGGCAAGCTGGCCTGGCGGGCGATCCGTCCCATGCTGCCGTCGTCGGAAGACTTCCCCTACACCATCCGTCTGGTGTCGGAGATCACCGAGTCCAACGGCTCCTCCTCGATGGCCACGGTCTGTGGTTCGTCGCTGGCGCTGATGGACGCGGGCGTGCCGCTGGTTCGCCCGGTCTCGGGCATCGCCATGGGCCTGATCCTCGAGCCCTCGGGCGAGTTCGCCATCCTGTCCGACATCCTGGGTGACGAAGACCACCTCGGCGACATGGACTTCAAGGTGGCCGGCACGCGCGAAGGCATCACCTCGCTGCAGATGGACATCAAGGTCGCAGGCATCACCGAAGAGATCATGCGCAAGGCGATCGCCCAGGCTTCGGCCGGCCGCCTGTACATCCTCGACGAGATGGACAAGGCCATCGACGGCGCCCGCACCGAACTCGGTGAGTACGCGCCCAAGATCGAATCCATCAAGGTTCCGACCGACAAGATCCGCGACATCATCGGCACCGGCGGCAAGATCATCCGCGAGATCGTCGAAAAGACCGGCGCCAAGATCAACATCGAGGACGACGGCACGGTGAAGATCGCTGCTTCGGATCAAGAGAAGATCGACGCCGCCAAGAACTGGATCTCGTCGATCGTGTCCGAGCCCGAGCCCGGCATGATCTATTCCGGCAAGGTCGTGAAGGTCGTCGACTTCGGCGCCTTCGTGAACTTCTTCGGCGCCAAGGACGGCCTGGTCCACGTGTCCCAGATCGCCCTGGAACGCGTCGCCAACCCGGCCGACGTCCTGACCGAAGGCCAGGAAGTGAAGGTCAAATTCCTCGGCATGGACGATCGTGGCAAGACCAAGCTGTCGATGAAGGTCGTCGACCAGACCACCGGCGAGGACATCACCGACAAGATCAACGCCGAACGCGCCGAACGCGGCGAGCCCCCGCTGTCCGACGACACCGGCGGCCGTCCCAAGCGTGAAGGCGGCGGTGATCGCGACCGCGGTCGCAGCCGTCGCTAAGGCTGGACGTCACGTCTGAATGAAGGGGGCCCCGGTGGAAACACCGGGGCCTTTTCATTTTCCCGACAGCACAGACTCGCCCATAACAAGGTACCTTGCTATACATAGGTACCTTGTTATACATAGCTTCATTCCGCCCCTCGTGGATCGCGGCAAAGGGGGCCAGGTCGGGGGACCACATGGATATTCGAAGCCTTCTGGCTGCCGGCATGGCGGCGATCGCACTCCTTGCCGCCGGGGACTCTCGGGCGGCGCCGCAGACGCCGGCGTCCCTCGAGGCGCTTGATGCCGCCGTCGGCGAGATTCTGGTCGATGCCCGTGTCCCCGGCGCAGCCCTCGTCGTCATCGAGAACGGACGTATCGTCTTCAGTCGCAACTACGGCGTCTCGGACCTGTCCACCCGCGCGCCCGTCGTCGACGACACGGTGTTTCGGGCCGGTTCGATCAGCAAGAGCTTCACGTCCATCGGGGTCATGACCCTCGTCGAGGAGGGCCGCCTGAGCCTTGAAGCAGAGGTGGCGACCCTGCTGCCCGACCTCGCCATTCGCAACCCCTGGCGCGCGAGTGATCCGGTGAGACTGGTCCATCTTCTCGAGCACACGGCCGGCCTGGACGATATCGCCTTCCGCCACTACCTGCTCGAGGGACGGGACATCCCCTTGTCAGAGGCGGCAGACCTCTACGGCCCATACCGGAGCCGCTGGCGGCCGGGCACCCGAACCTCCTACAGCAATGCCGGCCCGATCATGGCCGGGCGGGTGATCGAGACTGTCAGCGGCGAACGCTTTCAGGACTTCATGGCGAGGCGGCTGACCGACCGTCTGGGCATGACCAGCGCGGCCTGGACCCGGACCCCGGAAATCACAGCCAGGCTGTCCAGCAGCTACAGCGGCGAGGATCTGACCGAAGAACGGTTCATGGACATACCGGGCCGCCCGAGTGGGTCCCTGAACGTCACAGCGAGCGACCTGGCCCGACTGCCCCTGCTCATGCTCGGGCGGGGCACGCTCGACGGCATCACCTATTTCAGTCCGGCCACGGCCAGGCGGCTTGAGACGCCGGCCGGCAATGACGCGGCGCGGGCCGGCCTGCGCTACGGCTATGCGCTGGGCAATGTCGCTGACACCCGGGGCCGCGTCGTCTTCCATGGTCACGACGGCAGTATCGACGGCTTTGTCGCGACCTATGCCTATGCGCCGCAGATCGGCGCGGCCTATGTACTGATGGCCAACCGCACGTCCGACGAGGTGCTTGACGCGGCGCAGCTGGTGCGGCGCTACCTCGAACGCGACGTCGCGGTGCCGGTCGCGGTTTCACAGGCCGTTCCCGAGCGTGACCGGCGGGCCTGGACGGGTCAGTACCAGACCCTGACCCCGCGCCGGCATCTGCTGGCCGCTGTGATCGGCCTGACCCAGTGGGAAGGAGCGTCTTTCGAAAACAACACCCTGCGCTTCAAGGGCCAACGCTGGACCCACGTCGGTAACGGCCTGTTCCAGGCCGAGGGTGAGGCCGCCCCGAGCCTGGCCATTCTCGAGACGGACGAGGGGATCCGGATCCAATCCGGCATCGGCGCCCACCGACGCGTCCCGGATATGGAAATGGCGGCCAAGAACGCCGCGCTCGCCCTGTTCGTGGCGGGTCTGGTCACCGCCCTCGCCTATGCCTGCCTGTGGGTTCCGGGTGCCCTCATGGGCCGGCTGCAGGCAAGGGGCGGCGTCGCCCTCCGGTTCTGGCCCGGCTTCGCCATCCTGCTCAGCGCTGCCTCGGCGCTCATCCCCCTGGCGCTGCTGCAGACCGACGACCTCTTGATCCTGGGTCGCCCTTCGGTGGCCGGCTGGGCCGCGTTCGCGGTCACGATCGCCGCACCCCTGGCCACGGCAGTCGCTGCCTTCCTGGCTGTCAGGCCGCCCCGGCACGCCAACCGGCTGTCCCGCACCCTGGCCGTGTTCTTCACCCTCATGGCGGCGACAGCCTGCCTCTACCTGGCGACACAGGGATGGATCGGGCTGAGGCTATGGCACGCCTGAGCCGGTCTCATCGGGCACCCCGACCTCGTCCCGTGAAGGCGAGGGAGAATTTGATCCTACCGCGGCGCCCGCTTGGCCAGGATCCGCTGCAGCGTCCGCCGGTGCATGCCCAGCCGGCGCGCCGTCTCCGAGACATTGTGGTCGCACAGCTCATAGACCCGCTGGATATGCTCCCAGCGGACCCGGTCGGCGCTCATCGGATTGTCGGGCGGCTCGGGGGCCTCGCCGGTGGCCAGCAGGGCCTTGACCACGTCGTCGGCGTCGGCGGGCTTCTGCAGATAGTCGACCGCCCCGGCCTTGACCGCCGCCACGGCGGTGGCGATGGCGCCGTAGCCGGTCAGCATGATGATGCGGGCGTCCTCGCGCCGGTCGCGGATGGCCTCGACCACCTTCAGGCCGTTGCCATCCTCCAGCCGCATGTCGAGCACGGCGAAGGCGGGGATCGAGGTCTTCAGCGCCTCGAAGGCCTCCGCCAGCGACGCGGCAAGGGTGACCTCGAAGCCGCGGCTCTCCAGCGCGCGGCCCAGACGGGTGCGCAGGGCGTTGTCGTCATCCAGCACCAGCAGGGTCTTGTCCGCCAGGGCGGCGATCCGGTCTTCAGCGTCGGGCATCAGGCGTCTCCAGCGGGCTCAGGTCGGTAACGATACGCTTGCGATCAAGGTTCGGACGGGGGGTGCGACATTACGACGGCGCCTCCAGCGCGGTCCGGGCCCAGCGCACAGCCACGCGCGCGCCCTTCGGCTGGCCCTTGGCCTGAACCGGATCGCCGGGGCCGACGAAGACCTTGCCGCCGGTCCGCTCCAGCAGGGTGCGGGCGATGAAGAAGCCCAGCCCCATGCCGCCCTGGCTGGGCGATATGGCCTCGGGGGCGGGCTCGGGCTTCGTCGTCTTGCGGCCCTTGCGGCCCGGGGCGGCGGCGGCGACCGAGGCGGCGATCTGGGCCGCCAGCGCGCGGCGCGCCTTGCCCTGCGGCCGGCTGGTCACATAGGGCTCGCCCAGACGGGGCAGGATGTCGGCGGGGAAGCCGGGGCCGTCGTCCACCACCTCGATCTCGATGAAGCCGGCGTCGACGAGGGCCCGGACGCGCACCCTGCCGTTGGCGAAGTCGGCGGCGTTCTCGACCAGGGTCGACAGGCCGTGCACCACCTCGGGCAGGCGGCGCACGCGCGGGGGCGGCTCTCCGGAGGCGGTGCGCACCGAGACCTCGAAGGCGAGGTCGAAGCCGCGGTGAGGTTCGACCACCTCTTCCAGCAAGGCCTTGAGTCCGACCTCGGCGAAGGCGGCCTCGCCCCCCTCCGGCTGCTGCGACAGGCGTTTGAGAATGTCTCGGCAGCGTTCGGCCTGTTGCAGGATCAGGGCCGCGTCCTCGGCCGCCGCCCCGTCCTTGGCCGAAGCGCGCAGCAGCTCCCGGGCCACCACCTGGATGGTGGCCAGCGGCGTGCCCAGCTCATGCGCCGCCGCCGCGGCGAGACCGCCCAGCGCCGCCAGCCTCTGCTCGCGCTGCAGCACGTCCTGGGTCGTCGCGAGGGCCAGTTCCAGCTTCTCGGCGTCAGCGGCCACCCGCCAGGCATAGGCGGCGGTGAAGATCACGCCGGTGATCAGCGCCAGACCGATGCCGAAGCGATAGAGGGGCGGCAGGTTCAGCTCGGTCCCCGCCTGCCACGGCAGGGGCAGGGAGACGAAGAACAGGCTGACCGTGGCGGCCAGCACCAGCAGCCCCATCAGCGCTGCCTGACGCCCCGGCAGGGAGGCCGCCGCCACCGTCACCGGCGCCACCAGCAGCAGGCAGAAGGGATTCTGCAGCCCGCCCGTCAGCCCCAGCAGGATCGACAGCTGGAGAATGTCGAAGCCGAGATGCGCCGCCGTCATTCCCCCGTCGGGCAGGGAGCTGTCGATGCGTTTCAACCGCGCCGTGGCGTTCAGGTTCATCGCCACGCTGGCGGCGATGGCGGCCAGACACCCCCACAGCGGCAGGTCGAAATGGAAATAGAGCGTCGCCACGGCGATCGTGGCGCTCTGTCCCGCGATGGCCATCCAGCGCAGGATGACGAGGGTGCGCAGCGACAGACCCCGGCTGCGGCGCGGCAGGTTTCGCCAGGCCGGGAAGCGGCCGGGATCATCCGGCGCGAAGGGCGACGGGGGCTGCGGCGCCAGAGGGTCTTGGGACAGGCTCACCGGTCTTCTATAGACCGCTCGCGCGCGGGCGTGCGCGTTTTCACGGAGAGCCATGATGCCGCGCCGATCCATCCTGCTGTTCGCCGGCGTCTGCATCGCCGTCGCCGCCGTTCTGGCCGTCGGCACCATCTTGATGGTCACCGGCCGCGACGCCGCCGGCCCGGGCGTGGGCCAGGTCAGCTCCACCGGTCAACCCGCCGTCGGCGGCCCCTTCCAGCTGGTCAACCAGGACGGCCAGGCCGTGGACCAGACGATGTTGAACGGCCAATGGTCGCTGGTCTTCTTCGGCTTCACCTACTGCCCCGACTACTGCCCGACGACCCTCGGCATGCTTGACGCCACCAAACAGGCGCTGGGCGACCGGGCCGAGGACGTGCAGATCGTGTTCATCTCCGTCGACCCCGAACGCGACACGCCCCGGGCCTTGAAGGACTATCTGTCGTCAGACGGCTTTCCGGAGGGTGTGATCGGCCTGACCGGCACGCCGGCCCAGGTCCGGGCCGCCGCCGACGCCTACCGCGCGATCTATGAAAAGGTCGGCGAAGGCGAGGCCTATACGATGAACCACTCGCTGACGATCTATCTGATGGGCCCGGACGGCCGGTTCCGCAGCGCGCTGGGCCATGACCTGGGACCGGCGAACGCAGCCCGGATCATCGAACAGGCCATGGCGCGGGGGTAGACCCGCCATGGCCCGTCCGGGCCTACCCCTTGCGACCCACCGCCGCCTGAAGCTGGAGCCGCTTCAGTTCGCGCATCAACCGGTTGGCCTGCATCTCGGGCATCATCGCCGTCTTGACGATCAGGGACGCCAGCACGAGCACCGCGGCGGGCAGGCCCCAGTGCAGGGCCGACAGGGGCGTCTCCGCCTCGAAGAAGCGCCATCCCGCCCACAGGCCGGCGATGAACAGCGCCGCCTGCACCGTCATCATCACGACATTCACCCAGCCGTTGGGTCCCCCGAGCAGGCCAAAAGCCTGTTCGAAGAAGCCCGGTTCACGGGCCGTCTCGCGGAACAGGGCCTGTTCCTCGCCGTCGAGGGCGTCCTCGATCATTCGGTCGATATCCTGCATCACACGTCTCCTTCCAGAACCGCGCGCAAGGTGCGGCGGGCATGCATCAGGCGGGTCTTCACCGTGCCCGCCGGCACGTTCAGGGCGATCGCCGCCTCGGCGACGCTCATGTCCTCGAGATAGAACAGGCCGACCGCGGCCCGTTGCGCCTCCGGCAGGGCGGCGAGCGCCGTCCTCAACCGGGCTTCGTCGCCGGGATCGGCCGCGTCGGGCGGCGCCGTATCGAATACAGGTTCGGCCGACGCCGCGGCCGCCAGGTCCCGATCCCGGCGCAGGCGTCCGATCCGCCGCGCGCAACGGCGCGACACGATCTGGTAGGCCCAGGCCGGAAAGGCGCGCTCGTCCCGCAACCGGCCGAGCCCGCGTACGATCTCGATCCATCCGTCCTGGGCGGCTTCCCGCGCCAGATCGACGTCGCCGGTCAGACGCCAGGCGTGGGCCAGCAGCTTCCTGCCCCAGCGCCGCGCCAGCAGGTCGAAGGCCTTGCGATCCCCGGTGCGCGCGGAGGCGACCAGAAACTCGTCAAGAAGCTGCTCCCTCGTCCTGTCCATCGTCGGTTCGCCCCGTTTCAGATGAGAGGTGCCGACAAGTCGGAACGCGGTTCAATCAATTCGTGGAGTCGTCGGCATTCCTCCCCCGTCGGGGGAGGGGGACCGCGAAGCGGTGGAGGGGGTCAGCCCCTGACGCCAGCGCGTGGATCGGCCCCCTCCACCACCCTTCGGGCGGTCCCCCTCCCCCTTTCGCTTCGCTTGGGGGAGGAATAAATCTTTTTGCAGTGCGATGCGTTCTATGGTGCTCTGCCGCGTAACGGCGGGGCCGCTTCAAGGAATCCATGCTCTATTCGCTTCATGAGCTCGCCTATCATTCGGCGACGCCGTTCCGGTTCGGGGCCCAGATGGCCCGCCAGTTCTGGACTTCTCCGTTCAATCCGGCCTCGGACACCGCGCTGGGCCGCACGGCCTTCGCCTCGGCCGAGCTGTTCGAGAGCGTCACGCGCCGCTACGGCAAGCCCGCCTGGGGCCTCGAAACCATCACCATCGACGACAAGCCGGTGCGAACCACCGAACAGGTGATCTGGTCGTCGCCCTGGTGCCGGCTGGTGCGGTTCGCTCGTCACGTCGGGGATCTGAAGCGGGCCAAGAAGCCGACCTCCGCCCCGGCGGTGCTGATCGTCGCCCCGCTGTCGGGCCACTACGCCACCCTGCTGCGCGGCACGGTCGAGGGCTTCCTTCAGGACCACGACGTCTATGTCACCGACTGGACCAACGCCCGCCAGGTCCCGATGCTGGAAGGCCGGTTCGACTTCTTCGACTACATCGACCACGTCCGCACCATGCTGGGCCAGATCGGCCCGCGCGCCCACGTCGTCGGCGTCTGCCAGCCCGGACCGCCGGTGCTCGCCGCCTGCGCCCTGATGGCCGAGGACGAGGATCCCAATCGCCCCGCCTCCATGACCTTCATGGGCTCGCCGATCGACGCCCGCCTGTCGCCGACCGTGACCAACCAGCTGGCCGAGGCCAAGCCCTTCACCTGGTTCAGGTCGAACATGATCCACACCGTGCCCTGGCCCTATCCGGGCTTCGGCCGGCGCGTCTATCCGGGCTTCGTCCAGCTCTACAGCTTCATGTCGATGAACGAGGACAAGCACGTCGACGCCCACCGCGACTATTTCGGCCACCTGGTCTCGGGCGATGGCGACGCCGCCGAGAAGCACGAGGCCTTCTACGACGAATACCTCTCGGTGCTGGACCTGACCGAGGAGTTCTACCTCCAGACCATCGACATCGTCTTCCAGCAGCATCTGCTGGCGCGCGACCTGCTGGAGCATCGCGGGCGCAAGGTCGATCTGACCAGGATCACCGACATCGGTCTGATGACGGTCGAGGGCGCCAGGGACGACATCTCGGGCGTCGGCCAGACCCAGGCGGCTCACACCCTGTGCACCAGCCTGACGGACGACCAGCGGGTGCTGTACGTTCATCCCGAGGTCGGCCATTACGGGGTCTTCAACGGTCGCCGCTTCCGCGACGACATCTATCCGCGGGTGCGCGACTTCATCGCGACCAATGAGGCTGTGATTGCAGTACCGGAACGGCCAGCGGCTGCCGCTTGACGACCTGACGGCGCGGCTGTCGGTCAATCCCCGCGCGCGCCGGCTGTCGATCCGCATCGACGCCCGCGCCGGCGAGGCGGTGCTGATCGCCCCGTCCGAGCGCAAGCTGGGCGAGGTCGTGGCCTTCGCCCGCACGAAGACCGCCTGGATCCGTGAACGGCTGGCCGATCGCCCGCTCGGAACGCCGCTGGCGCCGGGGGCGACCCTGGCCCTGTTCGGCAAGCCGGTGCGGCTGACAGCCACGGGCGGGGCCGGCGCGGCGCGGCTGACCGAGGACCCCGACGGCCCCGTCATCGTCTCGGGCGGCGAGGGCGAGGCCTATGCCCGCCGCGTCGAAAACCTGTTCAAGCGGGTGGCGCGGGACACGCTCCAGACCCGCACCGACGTCCATCTGCGCACCCTCGGCCAGCGCCCGGTGAGGATGTCGATCGCCGATCCGAAATCGCGCTGGGGCTCCTGCAGCCCGCACAATCGCTCGATCCGCTACAGCTGGCGCGTGGTCATGGCCCCGCCGGAGGTGATCGACTACCTCGCCGCCCATGAGGTGGCCCATCTGGTCCATGCCGACCACAGCCCGGCCTACTGGTCCGTGGTCCAGCGCCTGGTCGGCGACCACCGTCCGCACCGCAAATGGCTGCGCGACAACGGCCCGGCCCTGCACGCCGTGGGGCGCTAGCACCTGCCTCACGATCCGCTCATCCCCGCGAAAGCGGGGACCCAGTGTTTTGGGTGAACGGTGAATCCCGTTGGTTTCGACCGCCATTCCTGAAACGCCGGAGTCAGGCTGGACAGAACTGGGTCCCCGCTTTCGCGGCGATGAGCGGCTCCGGGAAGAACCCGATCGTCAGAAAAACAGCGGCTCCGCCTTCCGCTCCGGCGGCGGCGTCGGCTCGGGTCGCTGGTCCGGCGTGTCGCGCTGCGGCTGCGGCGCGGTCGGTCGGACGATGGCCGGGCCGGGCTCGTTGCGGCGCGGGGGCGCGGGTTCACGCGGGGCCGGCTCGGTGAGCGACTCATCCAGCGGATCCGGTTCGGCCGCCGGACTGTCGCCGAAGATGTCCCCGATCCGGCCGATCAGGTCCTCGACCGGGCTGGGCGGTTGCCAGCCCTCGGGCATGGCCGGGCCGTTGGGAATGGCCGGGGCGTTCAGGCGCGGCAGGGCCGCCTCCATGAAGCCGCGCCAGATGGCCGCCGGAGACGAGCCGCCGGTGACGCCGCGCATCGGCGTATTGTCGTCCTTGCCGACCCAGACGGCCGTCACGAAGCCGCCCGTATAGCCGACGAACCAGGCGTCCTTGTAGTCCGAGGTGGTGCCGGTCTTGCCGGCGATGTCGCGCCCGGCGATGGCCGCCGCGCGGCCGGTGCCCGAGGTCATGACCCCGCGCAGCATCTGGTTTTGATAGTAGAGGAAGGGGTTGGAAATGGCCTGGACGGCGCCGTCGGCCCGCGCGGACCGCTGATAGATCACCCGGCCCTGCGGCGTGCGGATACGGCTGATGCCGAAGGCGGTGACCCGCTTTCCGCCATTGGCGAAGGCGTCGAAGGCCTGGGCCATCTCCAGCGGCGAGACCTCGACGGCGCCCAAGGCCATGGCCGGCTCCAGGCCGATGCGGCTGGTGATGCCGAGACGGCGGGCCGTGCGGGCGACATTGTCGCGGCCGATCTGGTCGGCCATGCCGGCGGCGACGGTGTTGGTCGACTGGGCCACGGCGTTGGCGAAGGTCATCTCGCCCGCGAACGTCCCCGAATAGTTGCGTGGCGACCAGTTGCCGATGCGGATCGGGGCGTCATTGACCCGCGTCTCCGGCGTATAGCCGCTCTCCAGCGCCGTCAGATAGACGAACGGCTTGAAGGCCGAGCCGGCCTGACGGCGGGCGTCGACGGCGCGGTTGAACTGGCTGTCGGCATAGGAGGCGCCGCCGATCATGGCGCGCACCCGGCCCTCGCCGTCCAGCGCCACCAGGGCGGCCTGCTGCACGCCCTTGGAGCGGTCGCGGTCGAGGATGCGGCGCACCGACCGCTCGGCCTGGGTCTGCAGGGTCAGGTCGAGCGTGGTCTCGACGATCATGTCCTCGGTCGGTTCGCCGACCAGTTCGCGGATCTGCTTGTCCAGCCAGTCGATGAAATACTGCGCGTGCTGGGTGGCCAGGGTGCGCGAGACCCGGACGGGGTCGGCCACGGCCTGGGCGCGCTGCGCCTCGGTGATGACGCCGGCGTCGACCATTTCATTGAGCACCACCGTGGCGCGCGCGCCGGCCCGCTCGTGCTCGGACACCGGCGAATAGCGCGACGGCGCCTTCAGCAGGCCGGCCAGAAGGGCCGCCTCGCCGACGGTCAGCTGGCGCGCGCTCTTGTCGAAATAGCGCTGCGAGGCCGACTCGATGCCATAGGCGCCGGCGCCGAAATAGACCCGGTTCAGATAGAGGGCCAGAATCTCCTGTTTGGAGAATTTCAGCTCCAGCCACACGGCCAGCATCAACTCCTGGACCTTGCGCTTGATGTTCTGGTCCGGGCTCAGGAACAGGTTCTTGGCCAGCTGCTGGGTCAGGGTCGAGCCGCCCTGGACCACCCGGCCGGCGCGCATGTTGGCGCTCATGGCCCGGCTCATGCCGATCGGGTCGAAGCCGGGGTGGTGATAGAAGCGCCGGTCCTCGATGGCGATGAAGGCCGCCGGCACATAGTCCGGCAGGGCGTCGAGATCGGCCGGCGGGGCCTGCTGGGTGCCGCGCACCGCGATCAGGGCCCCGTTGCGGTCCAGATAGGTGATCGAGGGCTGGCGATCGATATTGTACAGGGTCGAGGTGTCGGGCAGGTCGCGGGCGAACACCGCGAAGAAGACCACCATGAAGATGGCGCCCCAGACGCCGAGCACGGCGCCCCAGTAGAGGACGCGCTGCATCGGGGTGCGCGCGGACCCCGCGCCCGCACCGCCGCCCCGTCCGAAGTTGAAGCCGGAACCCGCCATCAGACCCTCACCAAACCCGGTCCGGTCTTAGCCGGTCCTGGCACGCACGGAAACGCCCCCGCGTCAGTCACACGACCGTGAGGGATGTTTCCGCCGAAACCATGACGCTTCGCACCACTATTCCAGAAACGCATTCACTTCGGCGGCGAACCGTTCCGGCTGGTCCAGCATGATGAAGTGGGCGCTGTCGTCGATCCGCGTCAGGGTCGCGCCCGGAAGGGTGGCGAACGAGGCGCGATAGATGCCGTCGACCATGTCGTTGGTCATCCGCGGATCGTTGAACCGGACATAGAGCACCGTGGTCGGCGCCGTGATCCGCCCCAGCTCGGGTCTCAGATCGGTGACGATCAGTTCGCGGTAGGCCGACGACGAAACCTGCTGGTCGCTTTTCCGGCTGTCCTCCAGCGGTCCGGCGCGCAGCGACTCGGTGTTGATCATGGCGGCGATCTGGGCCTCGGCCTGTTGCTGGTACTGTTCGCGCGGCGAGGCGGACATGGCTGTGTAGATCTGGTCCGCCATCGGCGCGACGCTTTCAGCCGTGGCGCCGGGCGCGCCGAACATCGCGCCCATGAAGGGGATCATGTCGACGACCATCAACCTGCCGACGCGCTCCGGATGGCGGGCGGCCAGCATCATGCCGATCGTTCCGCCCATGGAGTGGCCGATCACGGCGGGCTTGTTGAGACCCTGTTCGGCGATGTAGCGGGCGAGGTCCTCGGCCACGGGCGCCGACACCGGTCCCGTGGCGTTGTCCTCGGGCGGAGCGCCGGCGAAGCCCTGCACATGGATGCGGTGAACGCGATAGCGGCCCTTGAGCTCTTCGGTCAGCAGGTCGAACGCGTGCGGCGACGAGGACAGGCCGGGGATCAGGATGACGTGGCCGACCGGATGCTCGGGTCCGTCGACACGGACGTGGAAGCGGCCGGACTCGAACCCGGCGTGCGCATGGCCGTGGGCGGCGGCGCCGTCATGATCAGCACGGCCCTCCTGGGCCAGGGCCGGCAGGCCCCAGACGGAAAGGGCGGCGGCCAGGGCGATCGTCAGGTGCGGCTTCATCGAGGGACCTCTGCAGTGTGTGGGCGCTGGATAGACGACAGACTTTGTATTGTAAAGTGCTTTTTGTTGTATGTCGCAGGATGGCTGGCGGACGGACCGGGCGCGGCTCTAGAATAGCAGCCATGACGTCGATCGACACCGCCTCCCCGCCCCCGTCAGCAAAGACTCCGCCGGCCGCCTTCGGCAAGGGGTTCGTTCTGGACGCCTGGTATTTCGTCGCCCTCTCGCGCGACGTCGCCGCCGCCGCGTTGAAGCGCCACGAGCTGCTCGGCGAGCCGGTCCTGATCGGCCGGACGCGCGCCGGGCAGGTCTACGCCCTGCGCGACATCTGCCCCCACCGCGCCGCGCCCCTGTCGGCCGGGCGTCTGGTCGAAAAGCCCGGCGAGGGCGAGACCATCGAATGCTGCTACCACGGCTGGCGCTTCCGCCCCGACGGCGCCTGCGCCGCCATCCCGTCGCTGGTCGAGGACCAGCCCTATGAGGCCGACCGCATCCGCGTGCGGTCCTATCCGGTGCGGGAAAGCCAGGGGATGATCTTCGTCTGGATGGCCTCGGACCCGCGCACGGCGCCCGAGCCCGACCATGAGCCGCCCCTCTTCCCCGGCGTCGTCGGCGGCGAGGCGAAGATGGTCGAGGCGATGGATTTCGACGCCCATGTCGATCACGCCGTCGTCGGCCTGATGGACCCCGCCCACGGCCCCTATGTGCATCAGCAGTGGTGGTGGCGGTCCGAGCAGTCGATGCATGAAAAGGCCAAGGCCTTTGAACCGCGCGAGCACGGCTTCGCCATGGTCCGCCACGCGCCGTCGTCGAACAGCCGGGCGTATAAAATCCTCGGCGGGACCCCGGCGACCGAGATCAGCTTCCGCCTGCCGGGCTATCGCTGGGAGCATATCCAGGTGGGGGAGAAGCAGGTGCTGGCCCTGACCTGCCTGACGCCCCGGACAGAGACGAAGACCACCATCACCCAGATCTTCTGGTCCGACCACTGGGTGTTCGGCATCGCCAAACCCTTCCTGCGGATGGGGGTGATCGCCTTCCTGAAGCAGGACGGCGGCATGGTGAACCTGCAGAACGAGGGCCTGCGCTACGACCCGGCCCTGATCTGGATCGACGACGCCGACAGACAGGCCAAATGGTACCAGCAGCTGAAGCGGGAGTGGATCAAGTCTCGCGCCGAGGGGCGGGCCTTCGTCAATCCTGTGAAGGCGGCGACCCTGAGGTGGAAGAGCTGAGGCTTCCTGAAACGGAAGATCGCGAGGGCCGCAAAGGGTGATCAGCGGCCATCTGCAAGCGGGGGATCACGCGCGCCTTAAGAGTTGAGCGCGCGGTGGGCGACTTTCTCTTGCCACGCGGCGATCGGGCCAAGACCGACGGCCAGGACGATAAAGATTATGAAGCCCGCCGCCACCTGGGGGCTCGGCAGCAAGGGCCAGGCCGCAGCGAAGAAGGCCGCGATCAGCAGGTTCGCGATCACGATCGCCCACCGACCGGACGGCGCGCGGCTGCGCAGAGCGACAATGTTCATGAGCGCGCAGCAGATGACGGCCAGGCCGCTGCCGGCGAACCAGAGCGCCTCGAGGGACAGGCGTCCGTACATTGGAAGCGTGAGCGTCAGGTGCAGGACGCCCAGGAGCAGGCCGAGGGACGTCAGCAGCCACATGGCTTTCCGGGTCATGCGCTGCGCTCAAGGCGACGGGCCAGGACATGAGCCGAGGCGGCGATCCCCAGGAAGGTCGCCAGGATCAGCAAGGCCTCCAGGGACAGGGCGCGGACAAACCCCGGCGGCTCAGCGGCGCCGCCCGCCCATGCCGACACGAACACGGTGTTCAGCGCGAGGCCTGCCAGTGCGAAGACCGACATGCCGCGAAGACCCCACCGGGCCGTGGCGGCGGCGCCCGCCGCATAGGCGAACCCGAGCGCCGTCATCATCGGATCGAGCGGCCCGAAGGTCCCGAGCAGAGCATGGATCGCAATAAGCCCGGCCAGCGACGCGCTGGCCGCGACAAGGCCGCCCCGGGTTACCTCGCGCACCCCGTCCGGCGTCCAGACGCGCCAGACAACCGCCGCCGCGAGACAGCCGCTTGCGAAGCGAAGTCGCTGCGGAGCCGGAATGAATTCGAACTCCGTCTGCATCGCTCTGAACCAGACCTCCCGGTCGGCAGGGCTGACCTTGATGGCGAGGTCGAACAGCAGTGTGGTGAGCTGGCTCATGCCAAAGCCTCTCTGGAACGCGATTTGGACGGCTGGGCCGGTTTGGCGGATTGGGCGCGGGCGAATTCGATCCCTGCGCTCGTCAGTCGATAGGCATGCCTGGGGGGGCGACCCGGCTGCAAGGACGGCCTCCACTCCGACTCCAGCAGGCCCTGGTCGGCGAGGCGGGCGAGGGTCGGGTAGAGGGTGCCGGACCCAAGCCCGGTCAATTTGCTCAACTCATAGCCATATCGCCACGCCTGGGGCTGGTCGGCGAAGTGGGCGAGAAGCGCTCGGGTCTGGCTGGAGGCGTTTGCGGGGCGGGTCATTTCCGTAACTCGCCATATGTCGAGTTACGAGTCAAGCGTCTTCGGCAGCGGGTCGTCCGCAGAGTCCGTCGTCGCGGGGGCCGGCAACGAAAAGGCCGCGACGGCGAGCGTCGCGGCCTTTCGGAAGGTTTGCCGGCGTCGCGCCTACTGGCGGCTGAGCTGGCCGGCCAGGATGATGTCGATCTGCTTGCCGATGCGGGTGGTCAGCTGCTGGATGGTCCAGCCGTCGTAGGCGGCGCGGCGGTAGTTCGACAGGAAGGCGTCGTAGATCAGGTCGCTGAGCAGGCGGACATCAGCGTCCTGACGCAGTTCGCGGTCGGCCACGCCGGCCTGCAGGGCGTCGGTGACGACGGAGATCAGGGGCTTGATGGCCTCGCGGGTGCGCATCTCGGCGGCGACGGGCTGGAACCACGAGCGGGCCAGGACCGCCTGCACCAGAGGCAGTTGCTCCAGGGAGTTGTGATAGCCCGCCGTCAGAACCGCCAGCAGGCGGGCGCGCAGCGAGGTCTCGGAAGCGGCGGCGGCCTTCAAAGCTTCCGCCAGCTTGATCATGTCCTCGGACAGCACCGCCTCGAACAGTTCGGCCTTGTCCTGGAAATTGGCGAAGACGGCGCCGGTCGACATGCCGGCGCCCTTGGCGATGTCGCGGATGGTGGCGGGCTCATAGCCCCGCTCGGCGAACAGCTGGCGGGCGGCGTCCAGAACCTTCTGGCGGGTGCGGACCTTGGCGGCCTGGCGACGGTTCAGCCGCGGGGCCTCGACGTCGGATTCGGCTGTCTGGGAGGGGGTCAGGGCGATATCTCGCATGAAACGGTTACTCACTGGGCGGCGGCCTGGGGAGAAACCGCCGTTGAAACGATACGCCGAAGCGAAGGGCACAGGGCGCGCTCGGAGGCACGCATACACATCGCCTGTCAGGCGAGAACCGGGCAAACATCACGCAACGATGACCAAAATGGGGTAGCCGGATTAACGTCCGGGTTAGTCGTGAGGTTAACGGCCGAGCGGCAGGACTCCGTCGGTGCGGCTCAGCGACGCAGGTTGGAGCGCAGGGCCCGGGGGCTGCGGGCGCCGTCGCTGTCCGGCATGGATTCCTGGAACAGCTTGCGGAACCGGTCCCGCCGCTCGTGGATCGACGCCAGCACCAGCCCCATGGGCACCCCCAGATCGACCAGGGTGTTCTCGGCCAGCTGAAGGCTGGCCTCGGTGGTCTCCGGCACGGCGTCCGTGACCCCCAGGGCGTACAGCCGCGCGGCGTGTTTGTGATCCCTGGCGCGGGCGATCAGGATCAGGTCGGGGCGCAGCGAACGCGTCGCGATCACCACCTCATCGACCTTGAGCGGCGAATCCATGGTCACCACCACCGCCCGCGCCGTGTCGATGCCGCAACGCTGCAGCATCTCCGTCCGCCCGGCGTCGCCATAGAAGACGTTGCCGCCCTCCCGGCGACCCAGGGCCACGGTCGTGGCGTTGGCGTCGATGGCCAGAAAGTCCTGGCCGTGTTCCGTCAGCATCTCGCCGACCAGCCGCCCGACCCGGCCGAAGCCGACGATCAGCACCTGTCCGGACGTCGCCGACGGCGGCTCCAGCGCCTCCAGCGGCAGGTCGGGCGCCGCCGGCTCCGCGCGCTTCAGCAACCGGTCGGCGATGAGGGCCATCAGCGGAATGGTGAAGATGCTGATCGTGGCCGCCATCAGGACGGTCTGGGTGAAGGCCGGCGCCGCGATCCCCTCGACAAGACCGGCCCCCAGGATGACGAAGGCGAACTCGCCGGCCGGACCCAGCACCAGCGCCGTCTCTATGGCCGTGCGGTTGTTCAGGCCCCACAGCCGGGCGGCGCCGAAGATCAGCGCGGCCTTCAGCAGGGTCAGCATGGCGGCCAGGCCGAAGACCGCGACCGGATCGGCGGCCACGGCGTCCAGATCGAGGCTGATGCCCACCCCCACGAAGAAGACCCCGAGCAGCAGGCCCTTGAACGGCTCGATCGAGATCTCGACCTCCCGCCGGAACTCGGTCTCGGCCAGAAGCAGGCCGGCGATCAGGGCGCCGAGGCTCATCGACAGTCCGGCCGCCTGGGCCGCCACCCCGGAGCCGACCACCACCAGCAGGCTGGCGGCGATGAACATCTCCTGCCCCTGTCCGGTCGCCTTGGCCCGCGCCACGGAGCGGAACATCGGCCGCAGCACCAGTCGGCCCAGCACGATCAGCAGCGCCAGACCGATCGCGGCCGGGATCAGGGTCAGCAGGGCGGGGCGCAGCACGGCTGGGTCGAAGTCCGCGCCGCCGACGCCGCCTTGCGCCAGCGCCGCCAGAACCGTGACCGTGACCAGAATCGGCGCCACGGCCACGTCCTGGGCCAGCAGGATGGAGAAGGTCGCGCGGCCAGCGGTCGTCTTGATCCGGCCGCGCTCGGCCATCACCGGCATGACCACGGCGGTCGAGGACAGGGCCAGACCCATGCCCAGCACCGCGGCCGAAACCAGCGGCTGGCCCATGAAGACGAACACCGTCGCCAGCGCCACGGTGCAGACGGCCACCTGGGTCAGGCCGAGCCCGAACACCAGCCTGCGCATGGCCCGCAGCCGCTCCCACGACAGCTCCAGCCCGATCATGAACAGCAGGAAGGCGACGCCCAGTTCAGACAATGAGCGGATCTGGGTCGCGTCCGAAATCGTCAGCCACGACAGCCAGGGCGCGCTGTCGGCCAGGCGGGCCAGTCCGTCAGGCCCCAGCAGCACCCCGGCGGCGAGAAAGCCCAGAACGGGGCTGATCTTCAGGCGGTTGAACAGCGGCACGACCACCCCCGCCGCGGCGAGGAAGACCACCAGATCCTTGTATTCGCCGCCGCCGCCGTGAGTCGCCATTCGTCCTCCGTCGGGGGTCAGCCTACAGGCTGAAACGCGACCACGCCTGGGTTTCCGTCTCACATGACAAATAATTCAGGCGACAGCGGCCATCCGGGGCGTAGGGTCGCCGCCGACGCTGTCCGCGAGAGAAGCGAAGTCGAGGAAACCCCCATGAAGAAACTGCTCATCGGCGCCGCGCTCGGCGCCCTGCTCCTGCCCGCCTCCGCCGCCTCCGCCCAGATCGGCGGCCAGGATCATGGCCACGCCTGTATCGACGAGGGCTGCACCGTCTACGAACTGTTCCAGACGCCCGACGAGGGCGCCACGGTCATGGGTTACCAGGGCACGGTCGCTCCCAGCTACGGAACCTGGGGTTTCGACCTGGCCGGCCGCGACACCTCGGTGCGCCCGGGCGACAGCTTCATGCGCTACGCCAACGGCGCCGCGCTGGACCGGCTTCAGATCCCGTCGGACCGCACCTCCTATGGTTCCTTCGCCCTTCTGCGTGAACTGTCCGACAACCGGGTCAAGGCGATGATCGAGGCCCTGGTGGCCCGCACCGATCTGGTCTCCGGCTCGGACGAGCAGAAGATCGCCGACGCCTATCGCTCCTACATGAACGAGGACCGGATCGAGGCGCTGGACGACCAGCCGCTGCAGCCCTATCTGGCCGCCATCCGCGCCGCGAACACCCATGACGCCATGGCCGTCTACATGGGCTCGACCCAGGGCCGCATCGGCGCGTCGATCTTCGGCACCGGCATCTCGATCGATCAGAAGGCGCCGACCCGCTACGTCGTCTCGACCGGCCAGTCGGGCATCGGCCTGCCGAACCGCGACTACTATCTCGACGCACGCTGGGCCGAGAAGAAGGTCCTGTACCAGGCCTATGTGGCCCGCATGCTGGAGATGATCGGCTGGGCTGATCCGGCCGCGGCCGCCGAGGCCATCGTCGCCTTCGAGACCCGTATCGCCGAGGCCCACTGGACCCCGATCCAGAACCGCAACCGCGACGAGACCTACAACGAATACACCATCGCCCGGCTGGCGGAGGAAGCGCCCGGCTTCGCCTGGCAGGACTATTACACCGCCATCGGCGTGGGCGACGTGCCCCGGCTGGTCGTCCGTCAGGACACGGCCATGGCCCCCATGGCCGCCATCTACGCCGGGACGCCGATCGAGGTGATCCAGGCCTGGCAGGCGTTCCACTCGGTCGATGACGCCGCGCCGCGCCTGTCGCGCCGCTTC
This sequence comes from Alphaproteobacteria bacterium, assembly GCA_018826515.1. Classification (GTDB taxonomy): domain Bacteria; phylum Pseudomonadota; class Alphaproteobacteria; order Caulobacterales; family Caulobacteraceae; genus Brevundimonas. Next base: position 35,211 of record JAHKAM010000038.1, on the reverse strand, counting down.
GCCGACGCCCAGTGGGAGTTCCGCTCGCGCGACTTGCAGGGCCAGCCCATGCAGCGCAGCCGCGACAAGCGCGGCATCAGCTTCGCCGAAGGCATGCTGGGCGAGGCGGTCGGCCGCCAGTACGTCGCCGAATATTTCCCGCCCGCCTACCGGGCGCAGATGGAGGAACTGGTCGCCAACCTCCGCACGGCGCTCGGCAATCGCATCCCGACCTACGACTGGATGAGCGCCGAGACCCAGGCGGCGGCCCTCGAGAAGCTGGCCAAATTTACCGTCAAGATCGGCTATCCAGACAAATGGCGCGACTACTCCGCCCTCGAGGTCCGGCCTGACGACCTGTTCGGCAACACCGAGCGCGCCGGCGTCTTCCAGTGGCAGTACCAGCTGAACCGCCTGAACCAGCCGGTCGACAAGGACGAGTGGGGCATGACGCCCCAGACCGTGAACGCCTATTACAACTCGGCCAATAACGAGATCGTCTTCCCGGCCGCCATACTGCAGCCGCCCTTCTTCGATCCGAACGGCGACCCGGCGGTCAACTACGGCGCCATCGGCGGCGTCATCGGCCACGAGATCGGCCACGGCTTCGACGACCAGGGCTCCAAGTCCGACGGCGACGGCGTGCTGCGCAACTGGTGGACGCCGCAGGACAAGGCCAATTTCGAGGCCCTGACCGGTCGTCTCGGCGCCCAGTACGACACCTATGAGCCCCTGCCCGGCTTCTTCCTCCAGGGCGGGCTGACCATGGGCGAGAACATCGGCGACGCCGCCGGCGTGGCGGTCGGTCTCGAGGCCTATCACCTGTCGCTGAATGGCCAGCCGTCTCCGGTTCTGGACGGCGTCACCGGCGACCAGCGCTTCTTCTACGGCTGGGCCCAGGTCTGGCAGACGCGCTACCGCGACGACGCCCTGCGCCAGCAGGTCACGGTCGGCCCCCACTCGCCGGCCGAGTTCCGGGTCATCGGCCCCCTGCGCAATGTCGACGCCTGGTACGACGCCTTCGACGTCCAGCCGGGCGACAAATACTACCTGACCCCGGAAGACCGCGTCCGCATCTGGTAGACGTCACGGTTCTCCCTCCCCTTCATGGGGAGGGACGATCGCGTAGCGATCCGGGTGGGGTGGTGCAGCCTCAGGCGCCGCCGGCGGCAGGTTCGCACTTCCCCACCCGGGCTCGGCCATGCCTCGCCGTCCCTCCCCACTTCGGGGGAGGGAGAACGCGCTCAAGCAGCGAGCCGCCGCGCGGCGAGCGTTAGCGCCCTGAAAATGGATGCAAAAAAGCCCGCCGCGGGGGATACATCGCGGCGGGCTTTCTTTCGCTCTTTGACGAGCGGACGTTTCCTCCCCGAAACGCCTCCGGGCCGCTGCTGCGCCGAAACGCTGCGCTTCCCGAGTGCGTCAAAAAGACGACATTTACGGCCTCAAGTCAATGAACGGGCGGGCAAAACCCGGATTTTTCGTGACTTATCAATGATAAGTCACGACGTCGTGCGGACCTGGGCGACGATCCGGGCGACGGTGGCCACCAGCTCCGATCGCGGCACGATCCGCTGGCCGGGCCGTTCGGATTTCCACGCCTCATTGTCGCTGACGCCGGCGGCCAGTGCCCGGCCGGCGTCCAGGTCCTTGACCGTCACCTGTCCGGCCGCGATCTCGTCGCCGCCCAGGATGACGGCGGCCGGCGCCCCGCGGCGATCGGCGTATTTCATCTGCGCCTTCATCCCCGCCCGGCCGAGATAGAGCTCGGCGGCGATCCCGGCGTTGCGCAGTTCCGAGACCGCATCGAGGTAGTGCTGCATGTCGGCGTCGGAGAAGACGATGACCACCACCGGCCCGCGCACCGCGTCCTCGTCGCCCCGTCCGGCCGCGCGCAGGGCCGAGGCCAGGCGCGACACCCCGAACGAGAACCCGGTCGCCGGCAGCCGTTCGCCGGTGAACCGCGCCACCAGATCATCGTAACGCCCGCCGCCGCCGATCGAGCCGAAGCGCACGGCCCGGCCCTTGTCGTCGACGGTGTCCAGCAGCAGTTCGGCCTCGAACACCGCTCCGGTGTAGTATTCCAGCCCGCGCACGATGGTCGGATCGAAGCGCACCGCCGCCTGGTCGACCTTCATCGCCCTGAGGGCGGCGTCGATGGCGGCCAGTTCCTCGAGGGCCGCCTCGCCGGTCGCCCCCAGTCCGCCGGCGCGCGCCACGGCCTCGAGCGTCGCCGCCCGGGACAGGCTCGCGTCGCCCGCCGACGCCAGGAAGGCCTCGATCGTCGCGGCCACGCCGAGCGGCAGGTCGGCCCCCTTGGTGTAGTCCCCCGACTCGTCCAGCCGTCCCTCGCCGAGCAGGGCCGCCACGCCCTCCCAGCCCAGACGATCGAATTTGTCGATGGCGCGCAAGGCGGTCAGCCGCTGGCGCGGATCCACGACCCCGCCGGCGTCGAACAGGCCGTCGAACAGTTTCCGGTTCGACACCCGCACCACGGCCTGGCCGGCGTCCAGCCCCGCCGCCCGCAGGCCCTCGCAGGCCATGGCGATGATCTCGGCGTCGGCCTCGGGCCGGTCCGAGCCGACGGTGTCGGCGTCGCACTGGACGAACTCCCGGAAGCGGCCGGGGCCGGGCTTCTCATTGCGCCACACCGGGCCGAAGGCGTAGCGGCGGAACGGCTTGGGCAGGGTCTCCCACCCTTGCGCCGCGAACCGGGCCAGCGGCGCCGTCAGGTCGTAGCGCAGCGCCATCCACTGGTCGTCGTCGTCCTGCAGGGCGAAGACGCCCTCGTTGGGACGGTCGGCGTCCGGCAGGAATTTGCCGAGGGCGTCGGCGTATTCGAACGCCCCGGTCTCCAGCGGCTCGAAGCCCCAGCGCTCATAGACCTCGGACACCCGGGCCACGAGGCGGCGCTCGGCGGTGAGGTCGCGGCCGCGGCGATCGGCGAACCCCCGCGGGTTTCGGGCTTCGGGGCGGGCGGGGGGGGCGGCGTCAGTCATGCCGCGCCGCTTAAGCCATCACCCGCCGCCGGGCAACGCTCAGGGGACGACCGTGACCGGGGCGGGTCTGCGGATCGGCACCATCCGCCCGTAGGTCAGGCAGCGCCACAGCCACTCAAGCGGCCCCATGCTGAACACCGACAACCACAGCGGCGACCAGATCAGCTGGGCGATCCAGACCGCGCCGACCACCATCCACATCTCGGCCGGGCCGTGGGTCCCGAACCACATCGGACCCCAGGGCGCATAGTAGAGGGTGACCATGATCAGGGTCTGGGTCAGATAGTTGGTGAAGGCCATGCGCCCGACGGGGGCGAACATGGCGGTCAGCACCCGCAGGCCGAACCGGTTAATCAGGATCAGGACCGTGGCGTAGAACAGGGTGATCAGGGGGGCCATGCCGCCGGCGGCGGCGGCCAGACCGTTGGTCGGGTCAACGCCCTCGGGGGCCATCGCCTCCTGCCAGCCGAACCAGGCGAAGGCGGCCAGATTGGCGCCCCCGGCCAGAAGCACCAGCAGATAGACCCACAGGGGCGACCGGCCGGACAGATAGCCCGACTTGAACAGCCCCAGCCCCAGCAGCATCAGCGGAACGGTGACGACGATCAGGAACGGGCTGGCCATCAGCTGGAACGTCGCCCAGGTCTCGAGATTGGCCAGCAGGCCGGCCGGCCAGCCGCTGCGGTAGAGATCGATCGCGGCCTGGATGGCGGCGGGATCGGCGGCCGGCATGCCGGCCTGCATCTTGGCCGAGAACTCGGCCGGAAGATTGGCCATGCCCCAGTAGCCGGCCGTGGCGACGACGCCCCACAGCAGGGTGATCGAGCCGCCGACCCAGATCAGCCGCCGCGCGCTCCACGAGCGCATCATCATCACCAGCAGGCCGCAGTAGGCGTAGTGCAGCAGGATGTCGCCGTACCAGAAGACCGCACCGTGGATCAGGCCGATCAGCAACAGCCACAGCAGGCGGCGGCGCAGCAGCTTGCCGCGGTCCTCGTCGAACCGCTCGCCGCCGACCAGAAACACCGACACGCCGAACAGCATGGTGAACAGGGTGCGCATCTTGTCGGCGAAGAAGACGTCGGTGACCCACAGGCCGATGACGTCGGCCTGGCCGAGCGCGCCCGGCGGCGGCGACTCGGACATGGTCAGCTGGAACGGCCAGGCGAAGCTGATGGCGTTGACCGCCAGAATGCCCAGGATGGCCCAGCCCCGCAGCACATCCAGATTATAGATGCGGTCCTTGGGCTGGACAGGCGTCAGCACGGTCCGCGGCGCGGTATCGACTTCAAGAGCAGCCATGGTTTCCCCCCAGCCTGGCGGGATCAACCTGGACGAAGCGACGCCCGCTTGAAACTGAATTCTGTGTAACGGAGGGCCCGGATCAATCAGGCGTCGTCGCGGTCGCGCATGACTCCGAGCCGGTCCCGGACTTCGGGCTGCGGCCGGAAGGCGATGAAGGCGGCGCACAGGCCGGCCCACAGGGCGTAGCTGACGCCGATCATGACCGCGACAGGCAACAGGCCCACGCCATAGATCAGCAGGGTCGTCTCGGTGGCCCCCGCCGCCTGGGCGATGCCGCCGGCCTCGAACCAGCCGAAGATGCACAGCACGATGGCGAACAGCGCCTGAAGCCCGGCCGCCAGCAGTCCGCCGTAGAACATGAACCGCCAGACCACGCCCAGCCGCGTCGACGGCCGTCCCGTCCGGTCACGCTCGCGCCGCAGAAGCCAAAGGCCCGTCGGGACGGCGATCAGGCCGATGACCAGGACCACCAGCCTCGGGTCGATCTCGAGCGACAGCCCCAGGTTTCCGGGCGGCCAGACCAGCAGGGTGATCGGAATGGGCGGCCAGAGCGCCCCGGCCAGGGCCGCCAGAACGATCCAGTGCGGTTCGCGTCGCCAGGCCACACGCTGCTGGCCGGGGAAGTCTTCGGGCTTTTCGGGAATCGGGATCATCGCGCCGGGATCACCGGGTCGGGACCGGCGTATCGCCGGAATAGTCGTAGAAGCCGCGGCCCGACTTGCGGCCCAGCCAGCCGGCCTCGACATATTTCACCAGCAGCGGACAGGGCCGGTATTTGCTGTCGGCCAGCCCCTCATAGAGCACGTTCATGATCGCCAGGACGACGTCCAGCCCCATGAAGTCCGCCAGCTCCAGCGGCCCCATCGGATGGTTGGCGCCCAGCTTCAGCGCCTTGTCGATCGAGGCCACGTTCCCGACGCCCTCGTACAGGGTGTAGATCGCCTCGTTGATCATCGGCACCAGGATGCGGTTGACGATGAAGGCGGGGAAGTCCTCGGCGTTGGTGGTGGTCTTGCCCAGCGATTCGGCGAAGGCCACCGCGGCCTCATAGGTATCGGCCGAGGTGGCGATGCCGCGGATGATCTCGACCAGCTTCATCACCGGCGCCGGCTTCATGAAATGCAGGCCGATGAACCGGTCGGGCCGGTCGGTGACCGAGGCCAGCCGGGTGATCGAGATCGAGGAGGTGTTGGACGCCAGCAGGGTGTCCGGACCCAGATGCGGCGCCAGTTCGGTCAGGATCGCCTTCTTGACCGCCTCGTCCTCGACCGCCGCCTCGATGACCAGATCGGCCTTGGCCGCGGCCGCGAGGGACGCCGCCGGCGAGATGCGCGACAGGGCGGCGTCGGCGGCCGCCTGGTCGACCAGGCCGCGCTCGACCTGACGCGCCAGGCTGGCGGCGATGGCGGCCTGGGCCTGGGGCACGCGATCGGCGGCGGCGTCGTACAGCAGCACCTGATAGCCGCCCGCGGCCACCGCCTGGGCGATGCCTGCGCCCATCTGGCCTGCGCCGACGATGGCGACGGATCGGATCGTGGTCATGAATTCCGGTTGGCTGGCGGGCGCGGGGCCCGGACGGAGCGGCACCTTAGGACCCTTGTGGGACGGCGCAAGGCCGGAACGCGGCGCGCGCCCCGAACCTGTCCCCCCGTGGCGCCGCGGTCGCGCACGATCGCTAGCCCAGGATCGAAATCAGATAGGGCGCGCTCATCCGGTTGAACAGAATCCGCGCGAAACTGATCAGCAGAAGCACCACGATCGGCGAGATGTCGATGCCGCCCAGCGGCGGAATGATCCGCCGGAACGGCTCCAGCAGGGGCGCGGTGATCCGGTCGAGGAAGTCGGCCAGCTGGTTCACGAACCGGTTGCGGCGGTTGATGACATCAAAGGCGAACAGCCAGCTGATGATGGCCGAAAGAATGATCGACCAGGTCATGATCGACAGGATCGTATTGACCAGCCAGACGATGGCGTAACCCATGAAGGGGCTCCCGAAGCGAAATCAGCCCTGCTTCTAGCGTGACCGCGCCCCACGTCCAAGGATTCCGGCGCCGCAGGCCGGGGCGGCGCCAACCCCGTTGACACTCCCGCCCCGCCCCTCGTATGTCGCGCGCTCGCCTGCGCCCCGTGGTTCCACGGGACAAGGGGGGCCGTAGCTCAGTTGGTAGAGCGCGTCGTTCGCAATGACGAGGTCAGGGGTTCGACTCCCCTCGGCTCCACCACCCTGCTTCGCGCTGGCGCGCTTCGCAGGGCAGGCCCGGGCAGCGCGAAGAAGGGCTGTTTGCGGCTCCGCTCGCGCCCTTCCTTGGCAGACTGATGATGGCGAAGCAGGATGCCGCGGTGACCGCCCTTCCCCCATCCGCCCCCGTCCGCGTCGCCGCCCTCTACCGGTTCGCGACCATCGCTGACCCCGAGGCCGTTCGCGAACAACTCGACGCCCTGTGCCGGCCCGACGTGCGCGGCACCCTGCTGGTCGCGCATGAAGGACTGAACGGGACGATCGCCGGGCCTGGGGCCTCCATCGACCGCGTCCTGGCCGGCATTCGCGCCCTCCCCGGTTTCGCCGGGCTCGACGTGAAATTTGCGACGGCCGCGGGCATGCCGTTCCACCGCCTCAAGGTGCGGATCAAGCCCGAGATCGTCACCATGGGCCAGCCGGACCTCGACCCCGCCGTCAACGCCGGGACCTATGTCGCCCCGGCCGACTGGAACGCCCTGATCCAGGATCCGGACGTGATCGTGATCGACACCCGCAACGACTATGAGGCCGCCGTCGGCGCCTTCGCCGGCGCGATCCAGCCCAATACGCGCGGCTTCCGCGACTTTCCGGACTGGTTCCGCACCGAGGGCCGGGCCCTGCTGGACGGGCCGACGCCGCCCAGGGTGGCCATGTACTGCACCGGCGGCATCCGCTGCGAAAAGGCCACCGCCTTCCTCAAGGCCGAGGGCGTGCAGGACGTCTTCCATCTGGAGGGCGGCATCCTGCGCTACCTCGAGACGACGCCCGAGGCCGACAGCCTGTGGCGGGGCGAATGTTTCGTCTTCGACGAACGGGTCGCCGTCGGTCACGGCCTGACCCCCGGCAGCCATTCGCTGTGCCGGGGCTGCCGCATGCCGGTCAGCCCGGAAGGGCGGACTTCGCCCCGATATATTGAGGGCGTCTGCTGCGACCGCTGCGCCGACGACCGCTCGGACGGGCAGAAGGCGCGCTATGGCGAGCGGGCGCGGCAGATGGAGATCGCCGCGCGCCTCGGCATCGACCACGTCGGCGCCGTGCTGCCGGATCCGATCCGGGACTGACGCTCCGCCGACGCCGGGCGATCAGCCGCCGGCCTTCAGCCGGTCCAGATAGCCCGTGGCGCCATTGGTGTTGATCCGGACCCACATCGGCTTGTGGTCCGATATCTGCCAGGTGCGCCAGTCCCGGTACGCCTCACGGAGATCGCCCGTCGCGCCCTTTGACGTCTTGCGGAGCGGCGCTTCGTAATCCGCCATGTCATCCGCGCCGGCCGCTCCGTCGCGGAAGACGCTTTCGAAGATTTCGAAGATGCCGACGTTGGCGGCCCCGCCATTCGCGGCGGGCCGATCAATATACTCCAGCACCGCCGGCTCGGTCATGAAGGCGATCTGGTCGTAGTATTTGGTGCGATCCAGATTGCTGGGCGCCGCCAGGGCCTTGGGCGTGACGAAGCCATGGCGCGTCAGGGCCTTCATCGTCTCATGCTCCGGATGGACGATGTTGAAATCCCCCAACAGGATCAGGGCGCGACCGGCTTTCAAACTCTGCTCGGCGCGTTTGGCCAGATAGCGGGCGATGCGGTCGATCTCGGCGATCCGCTCCCTCAGCTTCGAACCGCTGTCCTCGCCATAGTAGAGATGGACGGTGCAGATATCGAATTTGAACCAGCCAGACTGGAAGGCGGTCTGGAACGGCGTGCGCCGGAACTGTTTGCCGCGATACAGGGCCTCGTCGCTGTCCCCGGTGACATCGGTGACCAGCATGTCGTTCGGCAGGACGATTTCGCCGGCGATGTTCTGAAACCAGACCTTCCGCTTGTCATAGAGGTACAGAAGCCGCTCGCCATTGCCGCCCAGGGCCTTGTCGGTGACGTCGGTGGCGATGAAGTCCCAGTCAGGCCCCAGGATGTCCATGACCTTGTTCCACTCGTCGAGCTCATTGACCTCCTGCACGGCCACGAAATCGAAGCGCGACAGGATCTCGGCGATGTAGAAATGGCTTTCGGGCAGCCGCCGACCCCAGCCCCAGCCCGGCCCGGGCTTGCCCAGATCACGGATGTTCCAGGTCGCCAGCAACAGATTGCTGCCGGAATCCTTGTCGGGAATATCGCGGTCCAGTTGCGCACGCAGACGCTGAAGATGCTCGATGACCCGCGGCCGGTCGGCCGCCGTTATACGATGTCTCAGATACTGGTAGCGAGGCATGGACATGGCCCTCCGCCGCTGGAGCGAAGGCGAGGGACGGTCGCGGCGGACCGTGTTCGCCGGACCCCAGTTCAACCCAGACGCGCAGGTTCGTCAACCGGCGTTATGCATCCTCGTCGAACTTTCGCGCCACCAGCTCGGCCAGGGCCGCCACGGCGGCCTCCGCCTCGGGGCCCTCGGCGGCGATGTCGATGGCGCAGCCGTTGCCGGCGCCCAGCATCAGCAGGCCCATGATCGACAGGGCGTTCACGGTCACGCCGTCGCGGGTGACATGCACCTCGGCGTCGAAGGTCGAGGCCAGTTTGACGAATTTGGCCGAGGCGCGGGCATGCAGGCCGCGGGTGTTGCAGATGTCGGCGGTCGCCCGGGCGGAGGGGTTCGGCGCCGTCATTTCTCGCCCTGGAGCACCCAGCTGGCGACCGAGATGTATTTGCGGCCCGCGTCCTGGGCGTGGGCCACGCAGGACTCCAGCGGCTCGCGGCCGCGCACGCTGGCCAGTTTGATCAGCATCGGCAGGTTCAGCCCGGCGATGACCTCGGCGCGGGTCTCCTCCATCACCGAAATGGCCAGGTTGGACGGCGTGCCGCCGAACATGTCGGTCAGCAGGATCACGCCGTCGCCGTCGTTGACGGCCGCGGCGGCGTCGACGATGTCGCGGCGACGCCGCTCCATGTCGTCCTCGGGCCCGATGCAGATGGCCGCGACCCCGCGCTGGGGCCCCACCACATGCTCCATGGCCGCGAGGAATTCGGAGGCCAGGCCCCCGTGGGTGACAATCACCAGCCCGATCATGAAGGCATTACCAAAGCTCGCGCCCCCGCGTCCGACCGCCCATGAGCGTGTCGCAAGCCGCGCCGAATAGCCCAAGTCCGCGTCGGGTTAAAGCCGGGCGATGGCCGCCGCGACCTTTTCGACCACCGAGGCCTCGAATCCGCGCAACCGGATCAGCGGCAGGGGGCGACCGGCGAAGGCCCGGGTTTCCGCCTCAGGCAGCCGCTCCGGCGGGGTTTCAGTGAGGTCCACGGCCAGCACCAGGCGCACGGCGCCGCGCGCGCCGGCGTCGATGATCCCGATCCCCCGCGCCTCGATCCGCCCGGCGATCGTCTCCGGCGCCGCGGCGTAGAGCCCCTCGCCCGAGGTGAAGACATGGACGGCGTCGTCGGCCACCAGCCGCCAGCCGCGTCCGATCAGGCGCAGGGCCAGGTCGCTCTTGCCCGCGCCGGGGGGGCCGCTGATCAGGACGGCGCGCCAACCGGTCCCCGGCGCCCATTGCGCCACGGCCGTGGCGTGGACCGGCCGGGCAGGGCTCACGGCCGCCGGCCGGCCGTCGGCGCGGCAGGCAGGGCGACCTCGAACCGGGCGCCGGCCACCCCGCCCGCCTCATCCGGACGGTTGGCGGCCCGGACCCGGCCGCCGTGGGCCTCGACGATCTGGCGCACGATCGACAGGCCCAGCCCCGAATTGGCCCCGAAGGCCGTGCCGCGCGGGCGGGCGGTGTAGAACCGCTCGAACACCGTCTCCAGATTGTCCGGCGGTATGCCGGGGCCGTCGTCGTCGATCCGCACCCGGACCGGCCGGTCGGGGTCGATGTCGTCGCGAACCAGCGACAGCCGCACCGTCCCGCCCGGCGGGCTGAACGAGCGGGCGTTGTCGATCAGATTGCGGAACACCTGTCCCAGCGGCCCGTCCCGGCCGAGGATCTGCACCGGGTCCCCGGCCGACGCGTCAAGGGTCACCTGCGCCTCGCCCGGCTTCAGCCCGGACTGGTAGACGCCGACGATCTCGGTCAGCAGCACGGTCAGGTCGATGGCCCGCGGCCGATCCCGGTTCAGCTCTGCGTCCAGCCGCGAGGCGTTGGAGATGTCGGTGATCAACCGGTCCAGCCGCCGCACGTCCTGTTGCAGCAGACTGGTCAGCTTCTCGCGCTGGGCCGCCGTCTTGACCAGCGGCAGAGTCTCCAGCGCCGATCGGATCGAGGTCAGGGGGTTCTTGATCTCGTGCGAGACGTCGGCGGCGAAGGCCTCGATGGCGTCCATCCGGTCCGACAGGGTCTCGGTCATGGTCTCCAGCGAGCGGGCCAGATCGCCGATCTCGTCCTTGCGGCCCTCCAGATCGGGCAGGGAAATGGCCCGCGCCCGCTGCAGCCGCACCTCGTCCGCCGCCGCCGACAGCCGCATCACCGGCCGGGCCACGAACAGATGCATCAGCAAGGAGCCCAGCAGGTTCACCGCCAGGGCCACCAGGGCGAAGGGCATCAGGGCGCGGCGCTGGGCGGCCAGGGTCTCGTCGACGTCGCCGGCCTCCAGCGTCAGCACGCCCAGCACCTGCCGGACATGGCGAACCGGAATCGAGACGGACACCACCCGGTCGCCGCTCTCCGAGCGGCGCACGGTCGCCTGGGGCTCGCCCTCCAGCGCGTTGCGGATTTCTTCCGCCAGCGCCGCCTGCGCCTCGCCCAGGGCGGCTTCGTCACGCTGTTCCGCGACCGGATCCGGCAGGGCCGCCGGCGTACCCGCCGGTCGCGCCGGGGGCAGGGCGCGACCCGGTATGGCCTCCGTTACGAGGTAGCTGTCCGCGATCGGTACGCCGTCGAGGTCGAACAGACGCGCCCGCTGGCCCTCGGGAATGAAGTTGTCGACCAGCTGCCGCGAGGCCTCCACCGGATCGAAGGCCGGCGTGGGCTCCCCCGTGGTGATGCTCAGCTTGCTCAGCACATTGGACAGCAGCTCGGCCTGGGCGGTCAGGGTCTCCTGCCGCGCCTCGATCAGTCCGCGGTTCCACTCGTTCAGCGCGAGCGCGCCGACGAACAGGATCAGCAGGCTGAGCAGGTTCAGGGCAAGGATCAGCCCGCCCAGCCGCGACCCGCCGAAGCGCCTTACGCTCCGGCGGGGTTGGGCCTCTCCCGGCCGGAGAGGATCAGCTTTCGCGATACCGGTATCCAACGCCATACAGGGTCTCGATGGCGTCGAACTCGGGGTCGACCACCCGGAATTTCTTCCGCATGCGTTTGACGTGGCTGTCGATGGTGCGGTCGTCGACATAGACCTGGTCGTCGTAGGCGGCGTCCATCAGGTTGTCGCGGCTCTTCACGAAACCGGGCCGCTGGGCCAGGGCCTGCAGCAGCAGGAACTCGGTCACGGTCAGCTTGACCGGCTTCCCTTCCCAGGTGCTCTCGTGGCGCGCCGGGTCCATCGACAGCTTGCCGCGCTTGATCGCCTTGGTCGAACCGTCGCCCGCGGCCTCGGGCTCGCCGCCGTCCGCGCCGGTCCGGCGCAGCAGGGCCTTGACCCGTTCGATCAGCAGCCGCTGGCTGAACGGCTTGTGGATATAGTCGTCGGCGCCGAGGTTGAAGCCGAGGATCTCGTCGATCTCCTCGTCCTTGGACGTCAGCATGATGACCGGAATCTGCGAGGTCTGGCGCAGGCGGCGCAGCACCTCCATCCCGTCCATGCGCGGCATCTTCACATCGAGGATGGCCAGATCGGGCGGGTTGGATTCCAGGCCTTCAAGGCCGGACGCCCCGTCGTGCCAGGCCGTGACCTTGTGGCCATGGCTTTCCAGCGCCAGCGAGACGGAGGCGACAATGTTCTCGTCGTCGTCGACCAGGGTGATGTTGGCCAAATCGGGCTCCTTGCAGGCGGTTCGCTCGCCATCTCAACGCGCGGCAAGCGGTACCGTTCTAAAACATCTGGGAGAGATTACGGCAGGAAACATGGGCTGCACCGCCGCAATGCGCAACGAAACCTGACCTTAAAGCCTTGGCGCCATGCTGGCAGGGCAAAACAAGAGCGTTCCATGGCCGGTCCCGTCCACTACGAAGTCTACATCCGCAAGACAGCGCCCGCCCCCTGGAGCCTCCAGATGGCGACGGAGGACCGCGCCCACGCCGTCCAGACCGCCGAGGAGCTGCTGGCCGACGACCGGGCCGCCGCCGTGCGCGTGACCAAGGAAACGCTCGACCCGGACACGATGGAGTTCAACAGCGTCACCGTGCTGACGCGCGGGGCCCCCGAGGTTCAACGCAAACGCGTGGTGCCCGAGGACCAGGCCGGGCCGCGCTGCACGGCGCCGCAGGACTTCTATACGCCCCACGCCCGCGAAACGATCGGGCGGGTGCTGGAGGACTGGCTGGGGCGTCATGGCGTGACGGCCTTCGAACTGCTCCATCGCCCCGACCTCGCCGAGAAGCTGGAGGCCTCGGGAGTCGAACTCCAGCACGCCATCCAGAAGATCGCCGTGCCGGAAAGCCAGGACGTGGGCCAGCCGGTCCATGACCTGATGCGCCACTATCAGACACTGTCCGACAAGGCCCTCGAACGTGTGATCGGCGCCGGCCGCCGCAATCTCTTCCCCGACCTCGAAGACCATTCGATCGCCGATCTCGCCCACCGCCTGACCGGCCAGCCCGATCGGGCCTTCATCATGGGCGGCATCGTTTCCGGCGCCCTGAAAGGCGTGCGCGGCGGACGCGCCCGCCTCGACCGGCTGATGGACCTGGCCGACCGCGCGCCCCTCGACGGCGCCCCCCACGCCCTGGTCATGGTCCCGGTCGAACAGATGCTGTGCGAAATGCTGGGCGCCCGGACCAGCCTGGCCGACGTCCTCGGCCCGTCGCTGGACCAGGGCGCGTCCCTCGCGGCCGTGGTCCGGATGGTGGCGCCGCGCGAGATCAACGCCCTGATCGCCCAGGACCCCAGGCTGGCGCTGCAGGTGCCGGCGGTGGACGGGCCCGCGGCCCGGCTCGGCGCCCGGCTGGAGGCGGGCCAGTTCCCCCTGCTCTCCGCCGCCCTCGCTCGCATGGTCCTGCGCGAACTGATGAGCCCGCGCCGTCTGCGCCCCAATGACCCCGCCGGTGAGATCGACATCCTGCGCACCCTGGCGATGACGCTCACCGTCACCGCCGGACGGCTGCTGACCCTCGACGAGGTGCAGACGGCCTTCAACGAACGCTCCAAGGCCATCGTCACCGCCGATTTCGTCGCCGCCTACGTCAAGCCGTGCGAGACGGTCCTCTGCGAGGCCGAACAGCTGACCCGGCTCTGCGAGAACGTCACCGGCGCCGCCAACAAGCGCTCGGCGGCCCGCTGGCTGTCGGCCTGCGTCAACTCCCTTCGTTTCGAGAGCGAGATGCGGGCGTCCGGGTCCCAGACCGCCGCCCAGAAGCTGGGCGTGCTGGCCGCCCTGCAGCGCGCGGTGCGCAGCTGCGGCCTGACGGAACGGGACGATGCCGAGATCAACGCCGCCATCGGAACGGTCGGCGGCGCGGTCGAGGCCGAGGCGAAGATCGTGACCATGCTGGGCCGCTCCCCCGCCCCCCTGCTGCAGAGGCTGTCGGTCCTGCTGCGCCTCGCCGCCGGCGAGACCGCCCCCCAGGGTCCGGCCGCCGACCGGGCCAAAGCCGAGGCGATCAAACTGTTCCGGGCGCCGGAATCGCGCGCCGTCCTGTCCGCCGCGCCCGAGACCCTCGCGCCGCTACGGGGCCTGATGCAGGCGGCCGGCCTGGCGGCCTGACTACCGCTTCTGGAAGAGCAAAAGCGCTGCGAGCACTCTTCGATCCTGAATGCGGGAGTTGCGCAGTTTCGAAATCGCAGCCGCGGCCGCCGCAACGGATCCCAGAGCTTGGGCGCGCGTCAAGCGAGTCTCGGGATCGTAGTCAGCGTCATGACGAGACTTCTGCAGCTCGACAAAGGCGTCAGCGACGTCAATCAGCGCCTGCGGAAACGCCAGATTGCGCGCTCTCTCGCAGGCTGTCTTGGCTTTGCCGTGATCCAGGGCGCGATAGGCTTGCACCCACGCCTTGTTCGCGCGGGCGGCACGGACCGTTCCGACCATGCAATCAGCGCCGTTCTTGGCCAGAGCATGGAACAGCGCATAGTAGGCCGTGCTGACGCCGCGTTTCAGGTCGGCCTGTCTCGGTCTGTTTGGACTGGCCTTCGCCAGCCTGGCGGCGAGCGCGAGCAGGTCGTCGATCACTTGACCGACACCACCTTCTGCTTCGGATCATAGATGTGCTCGAGGTGCAGAAAACGCTGTTCGCCGTTAGCCCACGCGAGATCCCGCGCTTCGCGATCCGTTTCAATGATTGTCTTCAGGTCGATGGGCCGGTCTGACAGGCGGTGCTTCACCTGAACAATGACGACCGCATCGCCGTCATGATCCGACGACGGTCGCAGGACGACATCATAGGCGCCGAAATCGACCAGTCGATCCGTCAGAAACCGCCGAACCAGATCGGCGGCGGGCTGCGAGACGGGAGTGGTGGACTCATCTCTGATCTGTGCGTGGGCCATGGGACCGAAACGATAGTCCTGAAAGACGCCCACGTCGATAAAGAGGGACCCTTGGGACCCGTCCTAGTCGAAGATATCGAAGATGCTGTCGCGCTTCTTTTTCTTGTAGCGGTAGTCGTCGTCATCGCGGCTGCGATAGCGCTCGTCGCGCCAGGCGGGCTGCTGGCCGCCCCACGGCTGCTGCGGCGGTTGCTGCGGCGGCTGGGCCTGCGGGGCCGGAGCGGCCTGGGGCGCGGAGGCGCGGCCGTCCTGGGTCGCCTGGTCCATCAGCTTCTCCAGCTCGCCCCGGTCCAGCCAGACGCCGCGACAGGTCGGGCACATGTCGAACTGCACGCCGCCCCGTTCCAGCGTCTGCATGGCGGCGTTGTCATTGGGGCACATCAAGAGCGGCATCGGCGTCTCCGGTCGGGTTCGGGAATCAACAGCTAGGGCGTGGACCCGGTTTCGCCAACGCGGCGAACAGCCGCGACGACGACGGCCCGGTTCAGTCCGGCGCCCCGCCGCCCGCGGCGATCCAGGCGTCGACCTGATCCTCCAGCACGTCCAGCGGCACCGAGCCCGAGCCCAGCACCACGGCATGGAAGTCGCGGATGTCGAACCGCTCGCCCAGCGCCGTCCGGGCCCGCGCGCGCAGCTCCATGATCTTCAGCTCGCCGATCTTGTAGCTGGTCGCCTGCCCCGGATTGGTCAGATAGCGCTCGACCTCCTTGACGATGTCGCGCTCGCTCAGCAGCGAATTCTGGCGGAAATACTCGATCGCCTGCTCGCGGCTCCAGCGTTTGGCATGCAGGCCCGTGTCCGTGACCAGCCGCACCGCCCGCCACAGCTCGGTCGAAAGCCGGCCGAAGTCGGAATAGGGGTCCTCATAGAAGCCCATCTCCTTGCCCAGCCGCTCGGAGTACAGGCCCCAGCCCTCGGCATAGGCGCCGTAGCCGCCGAAGCGACGGAAGCGCGGCAGCCCTTCCATTTCCTGCGCCCAGGCGATCTGGAAATGGTGGCCCGGGGCGCCCTCATGATAGCTGATGCCCTCGATCTGGGGCTTCAGCACCTGGGTCATGTCCGACAGATTGACGTAATAGATGCCCGGCCGCGAGCCGTCCGGCGCCGGTGAATTATAGAAGGCGATCGAGGCTGTCGCCTCGCGCCAGGACTCCACCGCCCGGACCTCCAGCGCTGATTCCGGCAGGTCGCTGAACCAGCGTGGGGCGGCCTCCATAACCTGGGCGATGAAGGCGCGGGCGTCGGTCAGATACTGCTCCTTGCCCTCCGGCGTGTTCGGGTACTGGAAGCGCGGATCGGTCTTCAGATACGCGAACATCTCCTGCAGCGAGCCGGTAAAGCCGACCTGGGTCATAATCGTCTGCATCTCGCCCTGCAGCCGCGCCACCTCGGCCAGGCCGATCTCGTGGATCTGGTCCGCGGTCAGATCGGTGGTGGTCGAGAGCCGCAGGCGGGCGTTGTAGAATTCCTCGCCCTGCGGCAGCCGCCACACGCCGCCGGCGTTGTCCGGCATGACGTCCGCCTGACCCTCGACTTCGGCGAGGGCCATCAGCACCCCCTGGTAGCCGCGCCGCCACGGCCCGGTCAGCGCCGCCCGGCCCTCGGCCAGCAGCCGGTCCTTCGTCGCCGCATCGGCCTCCAGCGCGCCGACCTTGCGCTGGAAATCGGCCCAGACCGGATTGTCCGCCGCCTCGTCAAAGGGCGCGCCCGAGATGATCGCCGCCGTATTGGCCAGGGTGGGTTCAAACACGAACACCGGCGAGATCACCCCCGCCGCGGCCCGCGCTCTCAGCGTCGCCGAAATCTCGCCCATCACCCGCTCGGCCTCGACCAGCCGCGCCACATAGGCCTCTGCGTCGGAGACGCTGTCGACGCGATGGTTGTTGATCATGAACACCGGCAGGCCCGTGGTCGGATTGCCGTTGGCCGCGAACTGATAGCCCCAGTCGCGCCAGCGACTGGACAGCCGCGCCTGCTCCACCCCGTATTCGAACAGCCGCCACGACAGCCGGCTCTCGTCGCTCAGCGTCCGCGGATTGAACTGATCGTTCAGCTGCGCCAGCTGCCGCTCGGCCAGGGCCAGGGCCCGGTCCGCCGCCGCGTCGGTGTTGTCATCCAGCCGGTCGTAATCGGTCCTGAGCCCCAGCGAGGTCATCTGCTGCGGCGACAGGGCGATCCGCTCCTGGAACGCCTGTTCGAAGAAGGCCGCCAGCCGGGCGTCCTCGCTCTGGACAGCGGCCGGGGCGGCATGCCCGGCGTGGGCGTCCTGCGCGAGCGCGACGGCGGGCGCGCCGGCCATCAGGGCGAGAACGGCGACGGACGAGACGAGCAGACGGCGCATGGGAACCCCCGGAAACACTGAGGCCGCGACCATCCCCGAGCGGGGGCCGGGGCGCAAGGGAGGGAGGCGTCAGGTCGGGTCCACGGCTACGCTAGATATTAAGACGGGATTCGATCTCTTCGATGCGCAGTTCCAGCTCCTCCGCCTTCGCCTTTGCAGCGCTGGCTTCGGAATAGGCTTCTTCAGCCATGCCCATCGCCTCGTCCGGGCTCCCAGAGCAGCTACCGATAAGAACGAGCGCCGCGCCGAGACCGGCTAGGAGCACCTGACGCATGACAACCTCCATGAACGTTCGAACACCATTGCGGCGTTACCAGTGAAGCGGAAGGGGGGCTTTTGGCGTGGCGGAAAGTTGGGAAGAGGAACCGCCGATAGGAATGAGCGCTATTGAATTCTGATCGGAACCATCTGTGAACAATCAGCAGCGCGCGCACACAACAGGCGATCTCTTGAGATATAAGGATATTCTTATGCCCTTATGTAACTCAATCAATACTTAAGTGTCACGAATAATTCGCGCCAAAACTTGCTGATCGGATTGACAGAATCTGCAAGGCGCCGGATTTGTGACGGTGCGGACGTGCAAAGCAAAAAGGCCGTACGGGCACTTGTCCCGACGGCCTTCAAGTTTGGTGCAGACGCATCTCCGAACCGGGGATACGCCAGCGATTCAATGCACGGCCAACAAAGGCGCCGACGTCTCGTTTGTCAAGTCTCCTGTTCACCCACGGTCAATCACGAGGTGAACTATGACCACAGCCTACCAACGAATCCGCGACGCCATGATCGCGGGCAAGCCCGTGTCCCTGTACTACAAGGGCCATACGCGCGAAGTCTGCGCCCACGTCCTCGGGACAAAGAACGGCCTTCCGCAAGTTCTCACCTATCAATACGGGGGCGGCTCTTCGAGCGGTCTCCCGAAAGGCGGGGAATGGCGTTGCCTAATGGTCGGAAACATCTCCGATGTTCAGATCATTGAGGGCGGGTGGCACAGCGACAGCAACCACACGCAAGCTCAAACCTGCGTCGATCAGGTTGACGTCGAAGTGTGGGTGGCTGCTGACGGAAAGCCGTACATCAAGCGCGCGTAGTCTAGCGCCCGCTGTTGGGCCATCGACCCGTCGAAAGTAGCGCGGTAAATCTCGCCCTCTGAACCGTGGTCGATGGCTTCAACTAACCAGTGTCCGGGCGCCCAAGGGACCTCGACAACATCAACCTCCAACGTCAGCGGCTGGTTGTCGTTTGCTTTCCTGCTTGATTGCATCGCGACCTCCCGTCGGAAACCGATGCCTAGTAAAGCCGGTTCCCAAGAAGTTGGAGCAATTCCGGTGCCAAGAGGCGCCTAGCCATCGTGTCGCATCCGGGCGGCGCCACCAGCTAAGTTTTCACTCTAACGACACAGGGCCTAAACGTTGGGATTTACGTGATCCAACTGGCGCAGACGCCGTGTCTTCCCGCCCCGTATAATCCCGCCCCTCCCGACCCTGAATTCACCCTTCCCGACCCCTGACCCGGGAAATCAGCCAGCGTCCCCGGAGAGCGCGGTAAAATGATCCTGTCGCCCTTGCGAAAGGGCACGCGGGTCTTTGACAACAGGGTTTCACGGCGGCGCCGGCGCAGGCGCGGCCGACAGGAAGGGTCAGCGAAAACGGGCTGAACCCGCGCAATTCCGGACCAGCGTCACGCCTTTCCGGGACGCGGTGTCTTCTCGCCCCTCGGGCCTAGAATTCCCGCCAGCTGTCGCCGGGGTCGCGCTGGCCGGGGTCGACGTTCTGCTGGCCCCAGGCGACGATCATCAGCAGCTTGTGGCTGCGGATGCGGAACTCGCCGGTCATGGGCAGGACGGCCCCCAGCGGGGCCCCCGTCGTCGGCTCGTAGAGAAAGCCCGAGAACTCGGCCACGCCGACCCGGTCCCGGCGGCTGTAGATCGACAGCTCGGGGATCGAGACGACATTGAAGGTGTCATTGATCGGCACCCGCATGTCGGGCAGGCCCACGACGCGCCGCATCTGCTCCAGCGACAGGGCGCCGGCGCGCAGTTCGAACACGGCGTCGGCCTCCGCCTTCGAGGGCGACAGGGCATAGCCGGCGTCGGACAGGGCGGCGCGTATGGCGCTGATGGCGTAGGCGGCGTTTTCGGCCTGGAACCAGGTGGCGTCCACGAAGACGCGCGATCCCGTCGGGATCGGCAGGATCAGACCCTCGACGGCGCGGTCGGCGGCGCGCGCCACCAGCAGCTGTTCGGTGGCGGTGCGGGCCGGATTGGTTTCGGAGGTCGAGGCGCAGGCGCCCAGCAGCAGGGTGAGGCCAAGGACGGCGCGGGCTCTCAAGGTCACCAGCTCCCGGTATTGGGCATGGAGGCCCAGGGCTCGGCGGGGGACAGGGCGGCGCCCTCCTGCAGCAGTTCGATGGAGATGCCGTCCGGCGAGCGGACGAAGGCCATGCGGCCGTCGCGCGGCGGGCGGTTGATCACCACGCCGCCGTCCATCAGCCGCTGGCAGGCGGCGTATATGTCGTCGACCTTGTAGGCCAGATGGCCGAAATTGCGCCCGCCGTCATAGGACTCCGGGTCCCAGTTGAAGGTCAGTTCGACCTCGGGAGACCGCTCGGCCTCGGAGCGGGCGCGATCCGCCGGCGCGGCCAGGAAGACCAGCGTAAAGCGCCCGGCCTCGTTCTCCATGCGGCGCATCTCTTCCAGACCCAGCAGGTCGCACCAGAAGCGCAGCGAGGCGTCGAGGTCGGTCACCCGGACCATGGTGTGCAGATAGCGCATGGGCGTTCCGTCCTGGGGGAGAGGCGGGAGGCGGCCTCTATAGCGAGCCTTCGCCGGGATCGCGACTCACGGAAGGTTTCCATCTCTCGCCTCCCCGGCCAAATCCCGCTAACGACGCGCGTCACGCCCAGAGCCCGAGCCCATGACCCAGTCCGAGAACCAGCACACCGACGATCCGAAACAGGGGTTCATCGCCCTGGTGGCTGATCTGGCGGCGATCAGCGGACCGGACGGACTGACCTTGCGCGAGATCCGCGACCGGCTCGACGAACGGGGCTTCGGCCTGATGATCCTGATCCTCGCCATCCCCTGCCTGGTGCCGGCGCTCTACGGCGTGCCCCAGATCGTCGGCATTCCGATCCTGCTGCTGGCGGGCCAGATGCTGGCGGGCCGGGTCGAGCCGTGGCTGCCCGAGGCCGCGCTCAAGCGACGGGTGTCCAAGGCCTGGCTCGAGCGCATGGCCGACTTCGCCACCAAACGGATGCACTGGTTCGAGCGGCTGTCGCGGCCGCGGCTGACCGTGTTCGCCGAAGGCTGGGCCGAACGGGTTGTGGCGTTCTTCATGATCCTGGCCACCCTGACCATCGTCCTGCCGATGACCAACACCGTCCCGTCGGTGGCCCTGACGCTGCTGGCGGTGGGCGTGATCCAGCGCGACGGCCTGTTCGTCCTCGGCGGGGCGGCCGTGGCGGTCGGCTGGGCGACGGCGCTGGCCACGGTGGCGATCGGCTTCTATTTCGGCGCCGGCTGGGCGGTCTCGCTGCTCGCGCGCTTCGGCGGTTAAGCTGATCGACGCGGCGGTCCGGCCCGGCTATGAACGTCGTCCGATGAGAGGCCTGTATCGACTCCTGACGCGGTGGTGGACCGCCTTCGCCCTGGCGGCCTCCCTGGCCCTGCTGGGCGCGGCGCATGCGTTCGAACGGTTCGGCGACCTCGCCCCCTGCAACCTCTGCCTCAAGCAGCGCGAGGTCTACTGGGGCGCGGTCGCCATCGCCCTGGTCGCCACCCTCTGGCATGTGATCAGCCGGGGCAGCCGCGGCACGCCGCGCATCGCCGCCTTCCTGCTGGCGGTGGTCTTCACCACCGGGGCGATCACCGCCGTCTTCCACATGGGCGGCGAGATGAAATGGTGGGAGCTGCCGGCGACCTGCTCCGGGGGCGGCGACGTCAATCTGGAAAGCCTGGCCGCCCTGGCCCTGGGCACCGGCCCGGTCGAGAAGATCGTGATGTGCGACGCGGTGACGTGGCGCTTCCTCGGCCTGTCCATGGCAGGATGGAACGCGCTGATCTCGGCCGCCCTGGCCGTGTTCAGCCTCCTCGCCGCAAAAAGGCCCAAGGATGCCAGAGCTCCCAAAATCTGAGCGCCCCGAAACGGATCCGGCCGACAACCACCGGATCCCTCTGGCCCGCCCGGGCCGGGGCGCCAGCCGCCGTCGGCGCGCGGAAATCCTCCGCGTCGATCACGCCGGGGAATACGCCGCCGTCCACATCTACCGCGCCCAGCGGGCGGTGTTCGAGGGCCGCGCCGGCCGCGAGGCCATCGCCGCCGACATGGGCGAGATGCAGGCCCAGGAGGCCGTCCACCTCGCCCGTTTCGACGCCCTGCTGAACGCCGAACGGGTCCGCCCCACGCTGATGACCCCGGTCTGGCGGCTGGCGGCCCTGGCGCTGGGAACCGGCACCGCCCTGATGGGCGAGAAGGCCGCCCACGCCTGCACCGAGGCGGTCGAGAGCGTGATCGAGGAGCATTACGCCGACCAGATCGCCGAACTGGGCGACCGCGATCCGGCGCTGGCGGCCGAGCTCTCGGTCTTCCGCGAAGAAGAACTGGTACATCACGGCCATGCGGTCGAACACGGCGCCCGCGAAGCCCCGGGCTACCGACTTCTCAGCGCCGTGATCAAGGCCGGATGCCGGGCCGCCATCAAGGTCAGCGAGCGGGTCTGATCGCGCGCGGGTTGCGAAATGCGGCCTACCCGGCATTATGCGGCGAAAGATCAACAGGAGAGCCTGGTGTTGTTTCCCGCCGTTTTGTTCGCATCGCTCGCCTTCGCGCAGCAGACCCCTGCGTCCCCCCAGACCCCCCCGCCGGCCCGGATCGAGGCGCCGGCCGAGGCCGGCTCCCTTCCGGCGGTCGAGGTGACCGGCGAGGCCCGGACGCCTGTCACCCAGGTCTGCCGGACCGAGCCCGTGACGGGGTCGCGTTTCGGCCGCCGGGTCTGCCGCAGCAGCGCCGAGACCGCGGACGATCGCCGCGACAGTCAGGAAATGCTGCGCCGGATGCAGGGCGCCCGGATGCCGGACAGCTGATCCGGCCCGGCCGCCTCAGGCGGCCTTGCGACGGCGTCCCGGCGCGGCCTTCGGCTCGCCCTCGAAAAGTTCAGCCAGTTTCTCGATCATCACCCCGGCCAGCTGTTCGACGTCCACGATGGTGACGGCGCGGCGGTACCAGCGGGTGACGTCATGGCCGATGCCGATGGCGATCAGCTCCACCGGCGACCGGCTTTCGATCTCCTCGATCACCTGCCGCAGGTGTTTGTCCAGATAGAGGGCGGCGTTGGCCGACTGGGTCGAGTCGTCGACCGGCGAGCCGTCGGATATGACCATCAGGATGCGCCGCGCCTCGGTCCGGCCCAGCAGCCGGTCGTGCGCCCAGGTCAGGGCCTCGCCGTCGATGTTCTCCTTCAGAAGCCCCTCGCGCATCATCAGGCCGAGGTTCTTCTTCGCGCGGCGCCACGGCGAGTCCGCCGATTTGTAGATGATATGGCGCAGGTCGTTCAGCCGCCCCGGATTGGCCGGCTTGCCGGCCGTGATCCACGCCTCCCGCGCCTGCCCGCCCTTCCACGCCCGGGTGGTGAAGCCGAGGATCTCGACCTTGACGCCGCAGCGCTCCAGCGTCCGCGCGAGGATGTCGGCGCAGACCGCCGCCACCATGATCGGCCGGCCGCGCATCGAGCCGGAATTGTCCAGCAGCAGGGTGACCACGGTGTCGCGGAAGGGACTCTCGCTCTCGGCCTTGAAGCTGAGCGGGCTGGTCGGATCGGTGATGATCCGGGTCAGGCGGGCGGTGTCCAGCACCCCCTCCTCGAGATCGAAATGCCAGCTGCGGTTCTGCTGCGCCATCAGCCGGCGCTGCAGCTTGTTGGCCAGGCGCGACACCACTGACGAAAGGGCCGTCAGCTGCTGGTCCAGCAGGGCGCGCAACCGCTCCAGCTCATTGGGATCGCAGAGGTCGGCGGCGTCGATAACCTCGTCATGGGCGGTGGTGAAGACGCGATAGGCGTCAATGGCGCGGCCGTCGTCAGCGGCCTGCTGGCGGTTGGGCAGGGCGCCCTCATTGACGTCGGGTCCGTCGTCCGAAGCCTCGCCATCGGGATCGCCCGCCGAGCCGTCCGGCCGGGACTCGCGTTCATCGCCCTGGGTCTGGTCGTCGGCCGAGCCGTCCATGGTCTGGCCTTCGCCGCCGCCGGCGTCGTCCTCCTCGTCCTGATCATCGGCGGCGTCGGGCGCCTGCGGATCAGGGTCATCCTCGCCCTGTTCTTCGGACGTATCGTCTCCCCGCCCGTCGCCGGGGTCGAGGTCGAGGGCCCGCAGCACGTCCTTCAGCCGGGCGGCGAAGGCGACCTGGTCATCGGCGACCTCGGCCAGGGCGTTGAGTTTGGCCCCCGCCTTGTCCTCCATGGCCGTGCGAACGAGGTCCAGCATGGCGCCGGCGCCGTCGGGCGCCCGCTGGCCCGTCAGCCGCTCGCGCACCAGCAGGGCCACGGCCTCGGCCACCGGCACCCGCTCGGCCTCGGTGGCGCGCAGGGCACCCATCTTCTCCAGCCGGGTCAGCAGGGCCGCGCCCATATTGGCGCGAACCCCGGCGAGCGATGTCGAGCCGACAGCCTCGACCCGCGCCTGCTCGACCGCTTCGAACACCTCGGCCGCGCGGCTGTCGAGCGGCCGCAGGCGGGCGTGCAGGCTCTCGTCGTGATTGGCCAGGCGCAGGGCCAGCCGGTCGGCTTGGCCGCGCAGGGTCGCGCTCTCGGGGCCGGCCGGATCGCGCGGGGGGTGCGGCAGGGTCAGGACGCCGTTGGACAGCTTCGGCCCATCGGAGCCGAACACGACCTCGAGCTCGGACTGCTCCGCCAGCGCCCGCGCCGCATGGGCGAGGGCGCGTTTGAAGACATCTGCGGGGGTCTCGGCGGCGGCCATGGGTTTCCCTAGCCGGTCGCTATCGGTCGGGGAAGGCTCAGGCCGCGTTGGCGGCCTTGTTCGCGGCTTTCAGCTTGTCCTGATGCGCCCGCATGCCGATGGCGATCAGTTCAGCCGCCTCGCCGGCGTCGCCCCAGCCCTTGACCGTGACCGACTTGTTCTTCTCCAGATCCTTGTAGCGGGTGAAGAAATGCTCGATCTGCTCGACCAGAATCGCCGGTAGCTGCCGGTAGCTGGCGATGTCGGTGTAGTAGGGGTTCAGCTTGTCGACCGGCACGGCCAGGATTTTCTCGTCGCCACCGGCCTCGTCTTCCATCTTCAGCACGCCGATCGGGCGCGAGCGGATGATGCAGCCCGGCACCACCGGCGTCGGGTTCAGCACGATGACATCGCAAGGATCGCCGTCGTCCGACAGGGTGTGCGGGATGAAGCCGTAGTTGCCCGGATAGTACATCGCCGTGTGCAGGAAGCGGTCGACGAACAGCGCGCCCGAATGTTTGTCCATCTCGTACTTCACCGGCAGGCCGCCCTGCGGGATCTCGATGATGACATTGACGTCCCAGGGCGGATTGGGGCCGACGGGAATGGCGTCGATATTCATGGCGCGCTCGATTATGGTGCGGTGCGATACGAAGTGGCGGGCGTGATAGGCGTCGCGCGCGGCGGAAGCAAGGCGGAGCGGCAGAGTGAACAGTGCTAGTGAGCGAGACGTGAGCGGGAGCGCGCGCGGTGTCGATGCCGGAGGCTCACCCCTTGCTCACTAGCACTTTTCACCCCGGGCCGGGCCGGAGGATGACCGCATGACCCTGTTCGACTGGCTGGCGCTGGCCCTCTTCATCCTTTGCTGGCTGGGCTACGGCCCGTTTCTGTCCCTGCTGGCGCGACGCAGCGGGACGCTGAACGACGACATGCTGGTCGTCCGCCGGGTCTGGATGACGGCCATGACCCATCGCGAGATCCGCCTCGTCGACAGCAATCTGATGGGCCACACCATCAATTCCGGCGGCTTCTTCGCCTCGACCAACCTGCTGCTGATCGCGGCGGTGGCCAGCGTCCTGTTCGGCGGCGAACAGGCCATGCAGGGTTTCGCCTCGGTCGGCGCCGAGGATGTGCCGATGAAGTTGCTGGAGGCCAAGCTGGCCCTGGTGCTGGTATGCCTGGCCCGCGGCTTGCTGGATTTCATCTGGTCGATCAGACAGTTAAACTACGCCCTGGCTCTGATCGGGGCCGCACCCGAACTGGATACGGACGCCGACCGGGCGGCGCTGGGCGAGGCGGCGGCCGATCTGCTGAACCCCGCCCTCAGCGCCTTCAGCCAGGGCGTGCGCGGCTATTATTTCGCCCTGGCGGCGGCGGCCTGGCTGTTCGGCCCGCTGTGGCTGGCCCTCGGCGTCGCGGCCGCCTTCTGCCTGCTGGTCTGGCGGCAGGCGGGATCGCCCGCCGCCCGCGCCATCCGCACCGCCCGCCGGCTGCTGGATCAGCAGGCGTCGCGATGACCGTTCGCATTTGCGCTGGGACGGGATGATTTTTTCCCCTGAAACCGCTTACGGATGCCCATCACGGCTCTTTCATACCGTTACATTGCGTGAACGCAGGTGCGAAATAGCGGCTTGACGATTTGTGCGCTGCAACCTAGCTTGGTTTTCGACGCCTCCGGGCGTCATGCCCTTCTGGGCGTTTCCTCCCTATAGACTTCATGCCGCGCCCTCGGGCGCGGCTTTTTTTATGTCCGGTCGGGGGCCAAGGCCAGAATTTCGGCGATGACCCGGGCCACGCCCTTCCCGGCGCGCGACCAGCCCGGTCCCGGCGCGCGGGCGGTTTCGTCGAAATACAGCGCCCGGTTCAGCTCGATCTGCAGGGCGTGGAAGCCCTCGGACGGACGACCCCAGCGCTGGGTGGTCCAGCCACCGGCGTAGGGATGATTCAACGCCACCCGCCAGCCCAGCGCCTCGAAGGCCCGCCGCACCCGGCGGGTCAGTTCAGGGGAACAGGACGACCCGTGCCGGTCACCCAGCACCACATCCGGCCCCCGCGCCCCGCCCGCCCCCTGGGTGGCGCGCGCCGGCATCGAATGCCAGTCGATCAGCACCGCCTCGCCGTGCCCGGCGCGCGCCGCCTCCATCCCGTCCGCCAGGGCCCGGTGATAGGGACGGTGGGTCTGCTCCAGCCGCCGCCGCGCCTCATCCAGCGTCAGACGCCGGGCGTAAAGCGCTCGCCCGTCGCCTGTCAGGCGGGGAATGACGCCATAGCCCGCCGCCGTCCGGGCCGAGACCGGGCCGCCGCACGCCCCGTCGATCAGGTCCGGGTCCAGATCGGCCGGGTCGCGGTTCAGATCCACCCACGCGCGGCCGGGCCGCGCCAGCACGACGGTGGCTCCGTGATCCACGCCCGAAGCGATCAACCGGTCGACCAGGGCGTCCTCGGCGCTGCGCAGACTGTCTTCCGGCAAGGCCGGATCGGCGCCCATGTCCGGCGGATAGATCACGCCGGAATGGGGCGAGGCGAAGACGAACCGCCCGGGCGCGGGCGGACGCAGGACGACGAAGGCGTCGCCGCCGCTTCCTTCCGCCCCGCCCGCGTCCTGATCCATGCCGACGCCATAGCCTGTTTCGCGCAAGGCTCCACAGCCGGCCGCGGCGGAAGACCCCTGATTTTCATGGCGGGTTTACCAGTCGCGGCGTAGCCTCTGCGAAAGACGACCGGGGCGGATACACCAAGATGGCGCGCATTCTATTGGCCGAAGACGATCACTCGCTTCGCGGCTTCCTGACCCGGGCGCTCGAACGCGCCGGCCATTCGGTGGTCGATTGCGAGAACGGCGACGACGCCATCGACGCGCTGGACCAGGGTCCGTGGGACCTGCTGCTGACCGACATCGTCATGCCCGGCGCCGACGGCATCGAGGTCGCGCGCGTCGCCGCGGCCCGCCAGCCCGGCATCCGCATCATGTTCATCACCGGCTTCGCCGCCGTGGCCCTGTCGGCCGCCCAGGCCAGCCCCCAGGCCAAGGTTCTGGCCAAGCCCGTTCACCTGCGGGACCTCGTCGGCGAGGTTGAGCGGATGGTCGCCGCCTGAGCGCAGGCCTGCCGTTTCACTCTTGCGGTCGGCGAGGCCTGCGGGTTATAGACCGCGCCTTCCCGTTCCGGACCTGTCCGGAACCGTTTCGGCGGACGCGTAGCTCAGCGGGAGAGCACCTCGTTGACATCGAGGGGGTCACAGGTTCAATCCCTGTCGCGTCCACCATTCCTTCCTTACAATCCGTCTTCCACGCCGACCCGGACCACCGGGGGAAACCTTTGCGCGGCTGGCGGATTTCCCCTCAATGGCTCTCGATCTTGAAACCCTTCTCGAAGGGGCTCCGGCCTACGGCGTCGTGGACGCCAGGGACGGGGTCGTACTGTACGGCCGTCCCGGCCATGAGGCCGCCTTCGAGGCGCTGGCGGCGGAGGTGCTGGACGCCTCGGGCGACGATTTCGAGGTCATCCTCCTGACCGATGCGGCCGAGCGATGCGATCGTCTGTTCCTCGCACCGGCAGAACCCCGGTCGTTCGACCCCCGCTGAACACGGCCCCTCAGGACCGCGCCGGCATCTCCAGGCCGCGCTGCACCGCCGGCCGCGCCAGGCCGCGCTCCAGCCAGGCCGGGACCCGGGTCAGGCTGTCGAATTCGACCAGATCGCGGGCCTCATAGAAGCCGATCAGATTGCGCACCCAGCCGAGGGTCGCGACATCGGCGATCGAATAGTCGCCCATGATCCAGTCGCGCCCTTCGAGCCGCGTCTCCAGCACACCGAGAAGCCGCTTCGATTCCGCGACATAGCGTTCGAGAGGACGCTTGTCCTCGAACGCCTTGCCGGCGAATTTGTGGAAGAAGCCGAGCTGTCCGAACATCGGACCGATGGCGGCCATCTGGAACATGACCCACTGCAGGGTCTCGTAGCGGGCGGCCGGATCGGTCGGGAGAAGCTGACCGGTCTTCTCGGCCAGATAGACCAGGATGGCGCCCGATTCGAACAGGGCCAGCGGCTGTCCGCCCGGACCGTCGGGATCGAGAATGGCGGGAATCTTGCCGTTGGGATTGAGCGACAGATACTCGGGCGTCCAGGTCTCGTCCGCGCCGATGTCGATGAAATGGCCCTCATAGGGCAGGCCGATCTCCTCCAGCATGATCGAGGCCTTCACGCCGTTGGGCGTGTTGATCGAATAGAGCTGCAGGCGGTCGGGGTGGCGCGCGGGCCAGCGTCGCGTGATCGGAAAGGCGGACAGGTCGGTCATGGGGGATCCTCCGGCTGGGTTCAGGCTGGATGTAGGAACCGCGACTTTAATCGCAACTGTCAGAGTGGCGCATCAAGGCGCCCGCCGGGCTCCGACGGCCTGCTGACTGGACCCGGCGCGCCCGCGAGGGCAATGGAGACGCCATGACATTTCCGACCCCCTCCCCCGCAGACTGGCGCGGCCTGGCCGAAAAGGCGCTGAAGGACCGGCCGCTGGAGAGCCTGGTGCATCTCGACGCCGACGGCCTCGCGATCCGCCCCCTGTACGCCGCCGCGACCGGCGGCCAGCCGGTGTCCGCCCCACGTCCGTCGGACGCCGACGGCCGCGCCTGGGACCTGCGGACGCTGGTCGAGGGCGATGATCCGGCGGCGGTCAACGCCGCCGTTCTGGCCGACCTCGAGGGCGGGGCGGCCTCGGTGCTGCTGAAGGGCGCGATGCTGGCCGATTCCGAACCTCTGGCCCGCGCGCTGGAAGGCGTGGCGCTGGAACTGGCGGCGGTCGGGCTGGACGCCGGACTGGATGGACCCGAGGCGGCGAATGCGCTGGCGGTGGCCGCCAAGGGCTCGCCGCGGGCGAAACTGATGTTCCACATGGATCCCCTGTCGGCCTTTGCCGAAGCCGGCGCCGCGCCGCGGGCCGCCGACGAGCATCTGATGCTCGCGGCCAATACAGCGGCGCGCCATGCCGGGGCCTATCCCGAAGCGACCCTCTTCCTCGCCGGCGGCCAGGTCGTGCATGAGGCCGGCGGCTCGATCGGCCAGGAGCTGGGCTTCGCGGCGGCCAATGCGGTCGCGTTGATCCGGGCGGGCGTCGCGGCGGGGATGACGGCCGAGAGGGCCCTCAGGGGCACGGTGCTGGGCGTCTCGGTCGACCAGGAGTATTTCGACGGCCTGGCCAGGGTCCGGGCCCTGCGCCTGATCTGGCGTACGATCAGCAAGGCGTTCGGCGTCGAGACCCCGGCGATCATCGAGGCGCGGTCGTCGCGGCGGATGCTGTCCGCGCGCGACCCCTGGCCCAATCTGCTGCGGCTGACGGCGGCGGGTTTTGCAGGCGCCGTCGGCGGCGCCGACGCCGTGGTGCTGGACGGGCTGTCGCGGGCCAACGGCCGGTCCGACGCCTTCGCCCGGCGGCAGGCGCGGAACACCCAGGCGGTGCTGATGGAAGAGGCGCATCTGGGCCGCGTCGATGATCCCGCAGCCGGCTCGTGGTTCCTCGACGCCCGCACCCGCGACCTCGCCGAGGCCGGCTGGGCCGAGTTCCAGCGCATCGAGGCCGAGGGCGGGCTGATCGTCGCCCTGCGCACCGGCGACGTCCAGGACCGCGTCGCCGCCGCCCGGGCCGAGCG
This sequence comes from Alphaproteobacteria bacterium, assembly GCA_018826515.1. Taxonomy (GTDB): domain Bacteria; phylum Pseudomonadota; class Alphaproteobacteria; order Caulobacterales; family Caulobacteraceae; genus Brevundimonas. Next base: position 5,268 of record JAHKAM010000038.1, on the reverse strand, counting down.
CGAGGCGGCCCTCGCCGACGGCCACGCCGGGATGGTCGGGGTGACCAAATTCGTCGATCCGGATCCGCGTCCCGCCCCGTTCGAGGCGGAGGCGAAGACGGTCCGTCAGACCGGCGGCGACGCCTGCGATCCCCTGATCCCCGTCCGCTTCGCTGCGCCCTTCGAGACCCAGGCATGGGAGGCCGCCCGATGAACGCCCCCGACTTCAGCAAGATCGCCCTCGACCTCTCGCCCGTCGGCGAGGGGCCGGCGCGCGAGGCCTGGAAAACCCCCGAAGGCCTGACGGTGGAAACCGCCTACGGCCCGGGCGCCGTCGAGGGACTCGACTTCATCCACGGCCTGCCCGGCTTCGCCCCCTATGTACGCGGCCCCTATCCGACCATGTACGCCGGCGCCCCCTGGACCATCCGCCAGTACGCCGGCTTCTCGACCGCCGAGGCGTCCAACGCCTTCTATCGCCGCAACCTCGCCGCCGGTCAGAAGGGCCTCTCGATCGCCTTCGATCTGGCCACGCACCGCGGCTATGACAGCGACCACCCGCGGGTGAAGGGCGACGTCGGCATGGCCGGCGTGGCCATCGATTCCATCTACGACATGCGCACCCTGTTCGACGGCATCCCGCTGGACAAGATGTCGGTGTCGATGACCATGAACGGCGCTGTCCTGCCGATCCTGGCCCTCTATGTCGTCGCCGCTGAGGAACAGGGGGTGCCGCACGCGGCCCTGACCGGGACCATCCAGAACGACATTCTCAAGGAGTTCATGGTCCGCAACACCTACATCTATCCGCCCGAACCCTCGATGCGGATCGTCTCGGACATCTTCGCCTGGACGGCCGAGCACACGCCGAAATTCAACTCCATTTCGATCAGCGGCTACCACATGCAGGAGGCCGGGGCCTCGGCCGATCTGGAGCTGGCCTACACCCTCGCGGACGGGGTCGAATATCTGAAGGCGGGCGTCGCGGCGGGCATGGACGTCGACCGGTTCGCGCCGCGGCTGAGCTTCTTCTGGGCCATCGGCATGAACTATTTCATGGAGGTGGCCAAGCTGCGCGCCGGCCGCCTGCTGTGGGCCGAGGCGGTGTCGAAATTCGGCGCGAAGGATCCGAAATCGCTGTCGCTGCGCGCCCACTGCCAGACCTCGGGCTGGTCGCTGGCGGCCCAGGATGTGTTCAACAATGTGCCGCGCACCATGGTCGAGGCCATGGCGGCGGCCGGCGGCCAGACCCAGAGCCTGCACACCAATGCGCTGGACGAGGCCCTGGCCCTGCCGACCGACTTCTCGGCCCGGATCGCGCGCAACACCCAGCTGCTGCTGCAGATGGAGACCGGCCTGACGAAGGTCATCGATCCCTGGGGCGGCAGCTTCTACGTCGAACGCCTGACCCACGAACTGGCGAACAAGGCCCGGATCCTGATGGCCGAGGTCGAGGCGCTGGGCGGGATGGCGAAGGCGATCGAGGCCGGCGTGCCCAAGATGCGGATCGAGGAGGCCTCGGCCCGCACCCAGGCCCGGATCGACACGGGCCAGCAGACCGTCGTCGGCGTGAACCGCTATCTGTCCGATTCCGTCGACGACATCCCCATGCTCAAGGTCGACAACGGCGCCGTGCTGACGGCCCAGATCGACAAGCTGAAGCGGCTGCGCGCCGAACGCGACGAGGCGAAGACCCGGGCCGCCCTGGACGCCCTGACCGAAGGCGCGCGCGGAACCGCCAACCTGCTGGAGCTGTCGGTCCAGGCCGCCCGCGCCTATGCGACCGTCGGCGAAATCTCGGACGCGCTGGAGGCCGCCTTCGGCCGCCACGTCGCCACGGTGAAGACCGTATCGGGCGTCTATGCGAAGGAGGCCGGGGCCGATCCGAAGATCAGCCGCGCGCGCGACATGGTCGCCGCCTTCGTCGACAACGATGGCGGCCCGCCGCGGATCCTGATCGCCAAACTGGGCCAGGACGGCCACGACCGGGGCCAGAAGGTCATCGCCACGGCCTATGGCGACCTCGGGCTGGAAGCCACGGCCGGCTCCCTGTTCCAGACGCCGGAAGAGGCGGCGAAGGAAGCCGTGGAGCGCAACGTCCACGCCGTCGGCGCCTCATCGCTGGCGGCGGGCCACCTGACGCTGGTGCCCGAACTCAAGGCCGAGCTGGAGAAGCTGGGGCGGCCCGACATCATGATCGTGGTCGGTGGGGTGATCCCGCCGTCGGACGTCCAGACCCTGATCGACATGGGCGCGGCCGCCGTCTATCCGCCCGGCTCGGTCATCGCCGACACGGCCATCGACCTGATCGACAAGCTCAACCAGAGGCTGGGTTACGCCCAGACCGCCTAGGGACGATGGGCGGGCGGCAGGGCGGCGATCTCCTCGGGCGTCAGCTTGCGGCTGACGCGCACGCGGCAAACCGTGGTCTGTGACGTCGAGCCCGGCACCACGACACGGGCCCAGTCGTCAGTGCACAGCCGCGTGCCCACCATGCCGCCGTCCGGCACAAGCGCCATGCGGTTGGCGAAATCCATGTCGGGGCAACCGCCGGCGGCGTTGAGCTCATAGACGTCGTTACGGCCGACGCGCAGGAACACCTGATCGGGTCGACCCTGTTCGAAATTATCCACCTGACGGACGCTGAAACACTGACGGGCGCGGGGCGGCTCATCGCCGGTCATGCCGCCGTCGACGGGCGCGCAGGAGGCCAGGCAGGTGAGAGCGCCGAGAGCGGCGAAGGCGAGGGTGCGCATGGGGATCTCCTCGAGGGTCCGGACGCTCAACCGTCCGCCCTGGCGATCGGTTGCACAAGAGGCCGGGCGATAGCGTTTCGTAACGGATCGACCCGCGCGGCGAGGTCGGCCGGCAGCGGCGACGGCGTCCCGACCGCCAGGGCCGCGACATGCTCGGCCAGCAGGGGGGCGGCGCAGAAGCCGCGCGAGCCCAGACCGCCGAGAACGAACAGGGCCTCGGCGCCCGGCACGGCTCCGGCCAGCGGCAGCCGGTCGGGCGTCGTCGCCCGCACCGCGGTCCGGGCCTGTGCCGGTCCCGCGGCGGCGATCCGCGCCGCCAGTTCCGGGAGCCGGGCGGCGACCGTCGTCAAATTGCGGACCCCCGCCTCGTCAGACGGCCCCCCGTCGACCTCGCCCCGGTCATGGGTCGCGCCGAACAGCAGGCCGGCCCCGGTCGGCGCCGCATAGCCGCCCCAGGCGACCGGACCGGACGCAACCCCCTCGACCCAGTTCGCCTGACCCCGCACCGGCGACAGCGACAGGTCCGCAGCGAGCCCCGCGGTCCCCCAGCCGGCGGCGACCACGACACTATCGGCCCGCAGGATTTCGTCGTCGTTCTCGTCGAGCAGCCGCCAGCCGCCCTCCGCGGCCTCCAGACGGGCGACCCTTGCGGTCATTCGTTGAGCATCGCCCAGCCAGGCCTCAAGGATCGCCGCCGGGCTCACCGCCATGGCGTCGCGCATCCACAGGCCGCCGCTCCCGACCGGCTCGCCCAGCCGTCCGGCGCAGGCCGCCGCGTCCAGCGCGGCCATGGCCCCGTCGGCCCAGACCGGCTGCGCCGCGACCTTGGCGAACCGCGCGGCGTCGCGGGGGGCCTGTTCCAGCTGCAGCACGCCGGCTTCGATAACCGCCCCCGGCGCGGCGGCGTAGAGGGCAGCCGCCCGCCCGAGGGCCTGGGCGTAAAGGGCGGCGATGTCCGTATCGCCCGCGTCGAGGCGCGGCGTGACCAGCGCCGCGGGGAAGCCCGAGGCGCCGGCGCCGGGCCGGTCCGACTCGATCACCGTCGCCCGGACCCCGAGCGCCGCGAAGGCCCGCGCCAGCGCCGCCCCTGCAATCCCCGCCCCGACCACCGCCACCGACCGGGCGCGGTCAGGTATGGCGGTCGCGCCCGTCAGCCGGGCCTCAAGCCGTTCGCGCTTGCGACCATGGCCCGGGCGCTTCTCCACCGCGAAGCCCCGCTCCGCCAGGCCGCGGCGCACCGCGCCCGCCACGGTGAAGGTCGCGACCCGCGCGTCCGGCGCGGAGCGGGCCGCGAGCCCGTCCAGCACGGCGTCCGACCACATGTCCGGATTGGTCGCGGGCGCAAAACCGTCGAGAAACCAGGCGTCGGCCCGGCCCGTCCACTGCGACAGGGCCCAGCCGACGTCTCCGACCGCCAGGTCGAGCGTCGCATTGAAGGCCGGCAGGTCGAGCCGGTGAAATCCCGGCGTCGCCCCGGGCCAGACCGCCAGCAGGGCCTCCGCGGCCCCGGCCAGCTCCGGCCAGGCGGCCAGCGCCCGCGCGGCTTCCTGGCGGGTCAGCGGAAAACCCTCCACCGAGAACAGGCTCAACCGGCCGTCCGGCGGCCCCTCGCGACGCCAGAGGTCCAGCAGGGCCGCGATGTTCAGCCCCGTGCCGAACCCCAGCTCCGCGACGCAGAACCGTGTCCGTCCGCGCCACGCGTCCGGCAGGCCGCATCCGGCCAGAAAGACCGCCCTTGTCTCGGCCAGCCCGTCCTGCCGCGAAAAATAGACATCGTCGAACCGGCCCGAGCGCGGCGCGTCCTCGTCGGTCCAGGTCAGGCGGGGCGAACGGTCTTCGGCCATGGGCCACCGCCTATACCGCTCAGGCCGTGGCGCAACGAAAAAGGGCCGCCCTGCGCGGGCGGCCCCTCTCATGCCATGCGGCAGGCCTACTGGGCGGACGGCGGGTTCAGCCGGCGCTCGGTCTCGGTGACATTGTTGCTGGCGGTATTGGCCGGCTGGGCGCCGGGCGCCATGGCGCCGTCGGTCATCGCGCCGCCGGTCGCCGGATCCATGGTCTCGCCCGGGCCATAGCCGGCGCCGCCCGCGGCATTGGCGCCGCCCGCGGCATTGGCGCCCGCGGCCGAGCCCGCCGTGGTCGCGGCCGTATCGACGGCGGCGCCCGAGGCTTCGGCGGCCTCGGTCGAGGCGTCGGCGGCGGTGTCCGTGGCGGCTTCGTCGGGGTTGTTGCAGGCGGTGAGGGTGAGGGCGGCGGCGGTGGCGGCGATCAGAACGGCGGTGCGCATGGATAAATCCTCGTGGCTGGGGGCCGAAGGCGTCCGACGATCCGGATGCCGACAGCCAAGCTGTACCGTTGGTGAAATACCGTCGCTCCGCAGATGTTCCTTTCCGGATCGCAAAGAACCGGATCCGTTCCCGGCGGAGACGGCCGCCAACCCCTGGCCCCCGGCGATCCGCGCCAGGCGCCCGTCGCTAGTGGGCGGCTTCCGGCGCGGCGGCCGGCTCGGGCTCCGACGGCGGCGGTTCGCTGG
>JAHKAM010000037.1 GCA_018826515.1 Alphaproteobacteria bacterium | reverse complement strand
GCGTGGAAAACGGCTGCGCGGAGCGGCGCCGTCCCTTCCCGACCGTGACTTCACGGGCGGATCAGAAGGGCGGCCAACGTCAGGCTTCGTCGAAACGGTAACAACACAACAGCACCGGGCGAGGCCCGGCCGCTCCGCGCCATCCCCTCACCGCCCGTCGCCGGGCGGCGCTTCTGGCTGTCTGTCACGGAACCATGATGACCGCCCGGCCAGGTCGGGCTAGTCAACGCCAGCTTCCCGGAGTCTCCCATGCGCCCCCATCGTCGTGACCTGATCGCCGGCTCGGCCGCCGCCTTCGCCTTCGCTGGCCTGGCGCGCAGCGTCGCGGCCCAGACGGCGGCGACGGAAGAGACCTATGTCAACGAGGTCCACGGATACGGCCCCCTCGTCCGCGACCCGAACCGCCTGCTCGACCTGCCGGAAGGCTTCACCTACCAGGTCATCTCGCAGAGCGGCGACACCATGGACGACGGCCTGTTCGTGCCGGGCCAGCCCGACGGCATGGGCTGCTTTGCGCTCGACGGCCCGCGCGTCGCCCTGGTCCGCAACCACGAACTGAAGGGCTCCAGCGCCCTGCACCGCAACCTCGGTCCGGGGGGCTTTCACCAGGAACGGATCGGCCTGCTCGACCCCGCCCGCGCCTATGACACCTACAAGGACGGCCGGGTGCTGCCGGGCGGCGTCACGACCCTGGTCTATGACCTCGAGACCCGCCGCACCGTGCGTCAATATCTGTCGCTCGCCGGCACCAGCACCAATTGCGCGGGCGGCCACACGCCCTGGGGCAGTTGGCTGACCTGCGAGGAGACTGAAGAGACCGCCGCCGCCAGTGACGTGACCCGGGAGCACGGCTATGTCTTCGAGGTGCCGGCCGACGCCACCGGCCTGGTCGAGCCCGTGCCCCTGAAGGCCATGGGGCGCTTTCTCCACGAGGCGGTCTGCATCGATCCGCGGACCGGCATCGTCTATCTGACCGAAGACAAGACCGACGGCCTGTTCTACCGCTTCATCCCGACCACGCCCGGAAAACTCGCCGAGGGCGGCCGGCTTCAGGCGACGGCCTTCAAGGGCAAGCCCGGCGCCGACACCTCCAACCACGATACCCGCGAGTGGGCCGTCAACGACTGGCGCGAAGTCGTCTGGATCGACATGGAGGACGTCGAATCGCCCAACGGCGACCTGCGCCAGCGCGGCCACGCCGCCGGCGCCGCCCTGGTGGCGCGCGGCGAGGGCATCTTCTGGGGCGACGGCGAGCTCTACATGACCGCCACCTCCGGCGGTCCGCTGAAGCGCGGCCAGATCCTGCGCTATGTCCCGTCGCGCATCGAGGGCCGCCGCGGCGAGAGCCTCGTCCCGGGCCGGATCCAGCTGTTCCTCGAGAGCGCCGACATCCGGGTCGCCAACATGGCCGACAACCTCATCGTCGCGCCCTGGGGCCATCTGATCGTCTGCGAGGACAACTATTCCAGCGAGCTGCGCAATCACCTCAAGGGCGTCACCCCCGACGGCAAGACCTATACGATCGGCCGCAATGTCTTCACCGGCAATTCCGAGTTCGCGGGGGCCTGCTTCTCGCCCGACGGCCAGGTGATGTTCGTCAACATCATGTATCCGGGGATCACCTTCGCGATCAGAGGCCCCTGGACCTCGGTCCGGACGTAAACAGCCGCGCCTGCGAGCGGCGCACCATCCACAGGTTGATCGTCGCCGCCGCCAGCACCAGCGCCGCGCCGGCCTGGTGCAGGGCGCCCAGCCACAGCGGCGTGGCGTTCATCAGGGTCGCGATTCCCAGCAGGGCCTGCAGCCACAGGGCCGCCGCCACCGCAAAGGCCGCGGCGCCCAGACCCTCGGCCAGCCGCCAGCGCCACGCCTGCACTGCATAGGCCGTCCCGCCGATCAGCAGCCCATAGGCCCAGATCCGGTGATTGAACTGCACCAGCGCCTGGTCATGCAGAAAGGCCAGCGCGCCGCCGCCCCAGTCCACCGGCGCCAGGATCGCCCCGTTCATCAGCGGCCAGTCGGTATAGACAAACCCCGCCTTGGCCCCCGCCACCAGCCCGCCCAGCAGGCACTGGACGAAGACCGCGGCCAGCAGCACGGCCGCCCCGCGGCTCCAGCCGACCGGCGACCGGCTGTGCGACTCGCCGTTCCAGGCCTCCAGCCCGGTCCAGATCAGCCCCATGAAGATCAGCAACGCGAGACCCAGATGCACCGCCAGCCGCTCGGGTGCGACATCGACGCGCTCCGACAGGCCGCTCGACACCATCCACCAGCCGATCAGGCCCTGCAGGCCGCCGAGCGACAGAAGGACGGCGCAGCGGACGATCAGCCGTCGCGGAATCCGTCGCAGGATCAGAAACACGAAGAACGGCAGGGCGAAGGCCGTCCCGATCAGCCGCCCCAGGAACCGGTGCGCCCACTCCCACCAGAAGATGCCCCGGAACTCGTCCAGGCTCATGCCGGCGTTGACCTCGCGATACTGCGGAATGGCGCGATATTTCTCGAACGCCTCGTGCCAGTCGGCCGCGTTCATCGGCGGCAGGGCGCCCATGATCGGCTTCCACTCCGTGATCGACAGGCCCGATCCGGTCAGGCGGGTCACGCCCCCGACCACGACCATGGCGAACACGAGGGCGGCGCAGGCGAACAGCCAGATGGCGACCGCGCGGTTCTGATCGCCACCGATGAAACGCTTCATTCGACGCCCGCCGTCCCGACCGTTACAGTGTCCGCGCGTCCTTGGATCGCGTCGGCCCCAGCGGTATGCCCCCGCTGTGCGGCGAGATCGAGTCGCTTTTCGGCGTCGCATCGCCGCAACTCTGGAGAGGCCGGTTGCAACACGTCGACATCGCCATCGCCGTCCTCGGCGCCTTCGCCCTCGCTTGGCTCGCCGATCTGGTCAGCGGCCGCCGCGGCCTGTTCGCCACCTCGCTGGTGTCCGGCGTCGCCGCTATCGCCGGCTGGTTCCTCGCCGTGCGCGTCTTCGGCGTCAGCACAATGAGCCAATGGACCTGGGTCCTGTGGTCCCTGGCCGCCTCCGCCCTCGCCCTGGGCGGCTTTTTCCTGTTCCGGAGCAAGCGCTGATGGGTCCGCGGACCCGCCGATTCGTCGCCATGATCGGCGTGCTGGTCTTCGTCGCGGCCTGGATCTGGGGCGCGATCGCGTTGCGCGGCCTGCTGCCGCCGGGCCAGCTCATAGACCTGCTGGTCTTCGCCGTCGCCGGCGTCGGTTGGGGCGTGCCCCTGTATCCGCTGTTCAAATGGGCCGAGAGCGGCAAGTCCTGACCGCAATTGCAAAGGGGCCGCCCGAAAGCGACCCCTTCAACCAACCGTCTTCATTCAGGAAGATGGTCGGAGCGACAGGATTCGAACCTGCGACCCCTTGACCCCCAGGCTAACCTGAGGTTGTTTTCAGCACTTTTCACCGCTGTGCAGGACTGTGCTAGCGCATTGTTCCTGCGTAGATTTTTGACATCATCGCTGTTCACCGCTATTTTCTGAGTTGCTGCAATCTGTGCCCCATATGTGCCCCAGCAAACGGGGCCATCGGAGATCTGGATGCCGACTTTGAAGCTCACGGACCGAACGGTTGCGTCGGCGAAGGCCATCGAAGGCGGCCGTCTTGAGCTCTGGGATTCGGGCCTCAAGGGCCTTTATCTCCGGGTATCCTCGGACACCAAAATCTGGGGTTATAGGTATCGCCGGCCGGACGGAAGTCAACCGCGCATCCGGCTCGGCCACTACGTCCCGCCCGAGCACGCCATAGGCGACACCTCCTCCCTGACGGTCGCCGGAGCCAGGGCGAAAGCCCGCAAGATCCAGTCCGAGGTCGACGACGGCAAGGACCCGGCAACGACGCGCCAGTTGGTCAAGGCCGAGGCCAAGACTGAGGCCATCCGCACGGTCGCGGATCTGGCCGAAGCCTATTTCACCGTCTGCGAAACCGGCGAGTATCGCCCGAGCCGCCGTCGCAAACGGCCTCAGACCATCAAAGCCGAGCGCTATCTCTACAAGAAATACCTGACCCCGCTCGGCCGCATCAGGGTCGAAGCCCTCACCCGCGATGCTGTTCGAAAGCTGCTGCGCGATCTTCTAACCGCCGGGCGCGGCACGACCTGCAACCGAGTGCGAGGACTGCTCCGCCAGATATACGCCTGGGGCGTGCTCGAGGGGCGCGTAACCCGTAATCCCGCCGGAGAGCTCGCGGACCTGGCCGAAGAGATCCCCCGCACCCGCATCCTGACGGATGATGAGACCCGTGCCCTATGGAAGGCGCTCATCGATCCCACCGGGCTACGCCGTCCCCTCCCCCGCGGTCGCGAAGAGCCGGTGATGGTCAGCCGACCGGTCCGCATCGCCATCCAGCTCGCCATGCTGACGCTTCAGCGGCGGGGCGAGATCGCCGCCATGCGCATCCCGGAAATCGACTTCGGCGCGGCCGTCTGGACGATCCCTGCGGAGAAGACAAAGGCCGGTCGGGTGACGGCCGTCCCTCTCTGCGCCAGCGCGATCGACCTCATCCGTGAGGCTATCGCGCTCCGGTCCGAGCCGACGCCGGGTGACGACCCGTCGTCCTATGTCTTCGTCGGTCGCAGCAAGACGGTCCCCTATCTGTCGCCTGCCGCCATCAGCCATGCGATGCGCGACATCAGGGAAGGGATCGGGTCGCCGGACCTGACCGCCCACGATCTCAGACGTAGCGGGGCTACCCGCCTCGCGATCGCTGGTGTCAGCCCCTTCATCTTGTCGAAGCTGCTCAATCACGCCGGGGACTTCGGCGGTGGATCGCCGATCACCATGGCCGTCTATGTCCAGCACAACTACATGGCCGAGAAGCGCGCCGCGATCGCCAAGCTGGAGACACTTCTTCTCTCGGTCGTGAATCCAAACTCCGACCATGCCGCCGACGCGTCGGACTACGCCGCGAAGGCGAGGTCCGCGCTTCGCTTCTACAATCCCGCCGGTGACGCCGGGCAGGTGCCCTCCACTCCAGCGCAAAGCCAGCCCTCCGCCCACGCCTGACCGGGAGCGCTTGCCTCGCTGCTCCGCGGGAGATGGGTCAGGACCGTCATTGGCGGTGCCTACAGCCGGCTAGCGCCGTCGCGCCCAGAACGGTCCGGGAGACGGCTCGGCGTCTGCAAATAGCAGGTGGTGTTTGAGCGGCTCCGCGGTGCTGCGATTGCCGACCGGATAGGTCGCGGTCGTCTCGGTGAGCGCAGAGGACTCGTTGCGGTCGTTGGTGTGCTCCGGCGCCATGTAGTTGGCGTAGACATAACGAAGTCGGCTCGACGAAACATCAAGTTCACGAATGTGCTGATGGTTCAGAGCATGCCTGAGGGCCTCGGTCGCATCGTCGTAGAAGGCCTCGTAGCCGACGTGGACGACGCCTGGCCTGTCGCCCGGAAGCTGATCCGCGGCCTCCCGGATCAGTTTTCGGAAGTGCTTGGCCTTGCGGCTCTGAGCTTTCTCTGACGCGCTGAGCCAGGACACGGCCGAAACCCTTCCGACCTGCGCCGCATGGAAAGGTCGGTCTTTCGCCGGCCGCCATGAGCCATCCAGACTATATTGGACCGAAGGCGAGTACGCGCCCTCGATTAGCTGGATCATTCGGCTGGACCCGAAGAAGAGATCGTCCTGCTGCAGCACCAGATCGAGGCGTCGGCGATCGACGACCCGAATCCACCCTGCGCCCGATGCGTCATCCCAGGAGTCCCGTCGAGGATTCTGGAGGAACACCTCGGCCCTGTCGGCGAGGTAGCTTGCGCCCACAGCCGCGAGCTCATCCTTGAAAGCGACCTGGATGGATAGCGAGACGTCGCGCCCCCGGCAAAACGCATGGAACGCTTGCGAGATTTCCTCGCCCCGTGCGCGTTCCGTTTCGCCATAGCCGGATCGACCGACCCGCTTGCACTCTGCCGCCCAGCTTCGCCGTCCGCGGGAGACGAACAGGTCGGGACGGCGCCTAACGCCGGGTTCCGCAGGCACGCAGGCGACATCGGTCCATCCGGCGGTCCGGTAGGCGCCCGCGACGAGCAGTTCGTAGAGTCCGTCATCGGGCTGGCGTCTGTAGCGCGTCATCATTTCGACGACCCGATCTTCCGCCCCTTTGACCGGCTTGAGCTGGGGAAGCAGTTGGCCGATCCGTCGGAACAAGGGGACGATCCTGTAGGCCTCAGGTTCGAACCAGTGCTCGCGGTCGGCGGCATAGGCCCTGGCCTGGAAAACGTACCAGGCGGCGGCGTCGGCCGGATCGAACAAGGAGACGCGCTCCCCTTGCGCCCACCTGACCTTCGCCGCCTCGAACGTGGCTTGAACAGCCTCCATACGGTTCGACCAAGCTCTGGACGGAAGGCCTTGGGTCAACCAGGCGATTGCTGCGAGACAATCCGGATCCTCCCAATCCTGGCCGTGTCTCTGGGCGATCCACAGGGGGCTGGTCATCACGATCCGGATCAGTCTGGTCGGCAAGGCGGCCGGGGTTTCCGGATGATACCCGGATCACCGCCAACCGCCCCTCCCCCTCGCGCGAAAATTTTTGGCCCGCAGATAGGGACGACCGTGGATCAGGTTGCGCCGACCAAATTTGTGAAAGCAGATGTCCAATCGAGGCGATAACCAGATTCGATGGGGTCAGGATGCGTCCTAGCCGTGTCGCCGAGGTCTGAAGCCCGTATCTGCTGATTGAGAGGCTGGGTTGTGGGAGACAGAGGACGGTTGCCCAAACCCACGCCATCCGGAGATCGCGTCGGTTTGGTCCGTCCTCCGCGCGTGTCTGCTGCTCGAGCCGACTTGGGCGCCTTGGACAACCCACCTCCCGACACGGGGATGGGCCTGCGATCTACTTCCGGGGCTGTGCCGCCCCGCCTACCCTATCCCTCATCGCCTCGGACCGGGACGCTGGCTGAGTAGGTGCCCACAGTAGCCAGCTGGATCAGCTCCCGAGCTGTCGTGGTTGCCCCGACCTCGAAAACCGCACGCAGAAAGAACGTTGGCCTGCGAGACGCCAAGTCGAAGGTGTGTAGTGCTTCGCCGCTGCACGCAACCGAAATCTGTACCGCGTTCGTTCACGGAAACAAAAAGGAAACATGTTTAGCGTTGACGCGCCTGGCTGGTTGATGTCGATGGTCGCAGGGAGTTCCACGACAGGGTTCGTAAAGCGTGGCCCAGGCTCCTCATCCGGTTTCGGCGTCCGGGAGGCGCGAGGGCGACGGAGAGCGAGATGCGCATTGTTCTGGTCGAGGTCCGCAACTTCCGCGGCATCCGCACGCTGGACTGGACGCCATCCCCGGGCATGAACTGTCTGATCGGGCCCGGCGACGCGACGAAGACGACCATTCTGGACGCGATCGAACTCGCCCTGAGCCCTCGCACCAACTACCTCGCGGATGACACCGACTTCTACAATCTGGACTTCACCCAGCCGGCGACGGTCACCATCACGGTCGTCGGCCTACCCGACAGCTTCCGCAGCGACGCGCGATACGGGTTTCATCTGAGGGGCTGGGACGAGACGGCTGGGTCTCTCTCCGACGAGCCGGACGACTCTCTGGAGGATGCGCTCTCGATCCGCGTCAGCCTCGACGCTTCAACGCTCGAAGGCCGGTGGTCGCTCTTCCACCTCCGGCTCGATCCCGAGGCTGAGCCACCTTCGCTGAGGTTCGCCGATGCCCGCGACCTCGCCCCGACAAGACTGGGCCCTTATGCGGACCGGCATCTGGGCTGGGGCCGTCAGTCTGTGTTGAACCGGATCGGCCTCGACGGGCGGATGACCGGGCAGCTGGCGGCCGCCAGCCGCGCGGCGCGAGAAGCATTCCGCTCGACAAACAAGGATGTGTTCGCGGCGCCGGTCGCCCAGGCCGAAAAGCTGAGCCGGCATTTCTCCGTTCGCGTACGCGACGGGTTCACCGCTGAGCTTGACGTTCAGGGGTCGGCCATCACCGTGTTCGACGATCGTGGGGTCGAGCGTTGCTTCGACCAGGAGCGCTACGATCTGTCCAAGGGCTTGAGAGCCCTTCTCGCCGGCCTTCCGGGAACGAAGGTCTATCAGACTCCGGAAGCCAATTTCGCCATCATCACAACCCGGTCGGGCCGCGAGTACCGGGTCTTCTTCAATGTCCGAAAGATGGAGCAGAAGAAGCGACTGCGCCTCTATGTCGAGAGCGCCTATTCGCCCGATTCGGAACGCGCCATCCCTGCCCCGGTCACGGCTTATCAGAGAGTGAAGTTCAACCTGTTGTGCGACACGATTCTCGATGGGAAGCCGGCCAAGTTCCACGGCCGGTAACGAAAAAGGGCGGCCGAAGCCGCCCTTCACTCGATACCCACTTCGCCTTGCGGCTATCTCGCATCACGCGTGGACCCCTTGCGGGGCGGGGGAACGCTGTTGGCGACCTTGCGGGCACCTCAACCGATCTGTCGTCCTGGGAACGATGTCGCCACCGCTCCCTACCCGGGGACATATAGGACCCCGGGCCTTAAAAATCAACGAATGCCTCAAAGGTTCCCCCAGGACATCCATGTCTAGGGACATAAGCATACACCAATCATACCAAAGCGCGCTTCCGGCCGTCGACCACCTGTTGGATTGCTGTTGCAGGCCGTTGTCAGCCGTCCGGCCCTTAGGCTCCCGATCTGGCTGGCAGTCAGAGCGCAAGCTCCGCCTCGAGGCGGTAACGATTCCGCGCCAGACGCATCCGCCACACACGGATGCTCAAAACCTCGCAGATTGAACGGAGCCGCGCTTCGTCCTCGCGCGAAATACGCGCGCCGAGATAGACGTCACCGTCCTCGTGCGTTCAAGCTCGGAAACCGGTGTCCCCGAGGCCGACAGAGATGGCGCCAGACCCGGCGATCGCCGGCTGTCCTCCGACTTTGTCGTCTCCGTCAGGATAGGCGAATTCAAACAGACCGTCTGGGGAGGCGATCCGAGCGAGAACAGCATCGGGCCGTGTTTCAAGAGCGTGTCTGCACCGGTCCCGCATCGACTCGAACGGCCCTTCGACGATCAGCTCCCCGACCGCTTCGCCCGCCGCATTCGTCAGAATGATTCCCCACATTCGGGTAGCGTCGATCTGCCGACGTGGCGCGTTAAGCAATCGAATTACAGGTCGGAGACCTCCAGGGACGGTGCAGCGATTTGCAAGAGAGCAGGCGCAACGGACGCTGTCTTGGGCGGCTTCGCCTTCTTGCGGCCGGCAGGCGACCCCAAGAGGTCTCCCAAGGCGGCGCGGATCGCGCAAAATATTCTGCATGGAATTCAAATCAAATACGTTGCAATGGCGACGAAGCGCTCCCACACCTGCGCCTTAGAGGTGGTCATGTCGGCCCTGAGCGAACTGAAGAAGCGACTGCGCCCCGGGCAGGTCTATCGCCGTCAGGATCTCGAGAAATGGTCCAATGCGGTGGACCGCCACGTCCGGCAGCTGCTTGATGAAGGCCGGCTCGAGAAGGTCTCCGGCGGCGTCTACATGGCGCCCCGTCAGACCCGGTTCGGCAAGGCGCCCGCCAAGCCTGAGAAGCTGGTCGAGGCCTTTTTGAAGGACGACAGGTTCCTGATGGTGTCTCCCAGCGCCTTCAACGGCCTCGGAGTCGGTTCGACGCAGCTGTACAACGAGCCGGTGGTCTACAATCTCAAACGTCACGGCCGGTTCAAGCTCGGCGGCCGAACCTACGACTTCCGCAAGAAGTCCTCCGTTCCGGCGCGCCTGACCCAGGAGGTTCTGCTCGTCGATCTGCTGCAGACCATGGACCGGCTGGCGGAGGACAAGGCCGAGCTTCTGCCCCGGGCGCTGGAACGGGCGCGATCCATGGATCCGGTTCGTCTGGCCAAGGCGGCCCGGGACTTCGGCTCGGTCCGCGCCGGTCGGCTCGTCGCCCAGGCTTTCGAAGCCTGAGACCGATGTACGCGATGGAGACGATGGCGGCTACGTGCTAAGGGCCGACGGGTCACCTCAGCAAAACGCGTGAAGCCGCATCAAGCACCCATCACGACAATCAAACACCCCGAATGGCATCCGCAGCGCCTTCCTGAGTTCGATGCGCGGATGGCTGTCGAGAGCGCCGCGCTTCTGCAGCAGCTCCAAACCGACTCCGTCTACCGGCGCGCCTGCCTCGATGATCCGCGCCTTCTACATCGCCGACTCTATGCGCCGTTCGCCCCGCCGACCCATCCGGAATACGCCGGCGCCTATCGCGGCGCCCCGGGCACCTCGCTCGCCCTTCGGATCATGGGCGGCCCCAGCGTCATGTTTGAAGGCCAGACGTTCAACTTCATGGAGCCGGAAACCGTCCGCCCGGCCATGGAGGGGCTCATCGAGACGGTTCGCGAGCGGATAGACACCCTCCGCCAGCCTTGGGATCAGCTGGTGACGCTCTCCCATCTGTTCAGCCAATTCGGCTTCATTCACCCCTTCCTGGATGGAAACGGTCATGTGCAGCGGTCGCTATTCGCCGCTGCGGCCCTGGAGATGAACTTGCCGCTCTCCAACCGGTTCGCGATCCACCCGCGGTCCTATGACTTCCTGCTCGCTCACGCGCTTGAAAACTACAGCCGTCGCCCAGATCGGCGACCGCAGTGGCTGAGCGCCGTCGCGGAGTACATCGTCCAATGGCTCGATGGCCCGTTCGACGCGCCTGGCATGGGCATGGCGCCCTTGTCCTCGACGCGGTCCGGAGTCACGTTCGACCTCCCAAGGCCCTCTCCGCCTCTCCGTCGAGCACCCTCCACAGCATCCGTGCGTCATGGGCCGCGTCCACGCGGTCGCGATCCGTCCAGGCCCGAAGCACTGCCTTGAGCGCGAAACTCGCCGTGGGATCCGCGAGGAGGTCGGCGGCCGAAAGGGATCCCATTTCCCTATCCACGACGCCGCCCCTGGGCCGCCGCCGGCGCGCCTGTGCGCACCTCGGTCATCTGGCTGTCGGCCCAGACCCGGAGCAGGGTTCGAGGATAGTAGGGCTTGGATCGGATATGACGACAAGGCGGTCCGTTCGATCCGGTCGACCACATCCGCGCCAAAGTCGCCGGCTTCAGCCGGATGCCGCACTGGGCCAGAAAGGCCGAGGCCTCGGCCCGGGTCAGAAGGTCATCGTCGATACGACCGTCCGCGCCCTGCACGCCCTCCCCGATCATGGCGCTGCCCGGGGCCGGCATTGCCGGCTGTTGAGCGGCCCCTGCCCCGCCGTCAGCGCCAGGTAACAGTCGATGACCGTGACGACGTACGCCTGGGTCTCGGCGATGTCCGGGACGCGGCCGAGCCGCGCCACGCGCGCGGGCCCGGCATTGTAGGCGGCCAGGGCAAGGCGAAGGTCCCCGAACCTGAGGATCTGCCGGGCCAGATAGTCGGCGCCGCCGCGCAGATTCTCGACGGGATCGAACCGGTTCGCCACCCCCAGCTCCAGGGCCGTCCCGGGCATCAGTTGGGTCAGGCCGCCCGCCCCCGCGGGCGAGCGCGCATCCGGCCGATAGGCCGACTCCGTCAGAACGAGGGCGTGGAGGAGCTTCTCGTCGAGCCCGTGGGCCGCCGCCGCCAGGGCGATGGCCTCCTGGAACGGCTGGCTGAGCGCGGCCAGGCGGGGGATGTCCGCGTTCGTGTCGAAGACAACCGGCTCGGCCCCGATGACCGGCCGCCCGAACAGGTCTCCGCCGGCTCGCCGCCAGTCAACCGACTGGGCCGCCGCGGGCGCGCCGACAGCCATGAGGGCAGTCGTCAGCAGGATCGCTCTCACCATGTCACCACCTCCCGGTACGCGCCGATCACCTCGGCCCGGTCGACCGGGCCGAAATACCGGCTGTCAAAGCTCCCGGCCGTGTCGCCGAGCAGAAAGAGTTCGTGCGAGGCGAGCCGCCGGCACCCCGACCAGCGCGGCAGTGCCGCGCCGCGACGGTCCCGGCCAAAGACGATCCGAACCCCGGACGGCGTCGAGACCCGATCGCCCCGCGAACAGACCCGGTCGCCGCCGGTCGCGGCGACCCGCTTGATCAAAGCCACGTCCGAGGGCATGCCGAGCGACGACAGATAGGCCCGGGCTCGCTCCGGCTGCGGGATCGCGACGGTGGCGCCCCTCGCGATGTCGCCGCCCGGAAGACGAGCATAGAGCCCCTTGGGCAGGCTGGGGCTTTCATTGACCAGGGCCCATGCCGGACCTTGCCGGGCGACGAGCGCCAGACAGCCCAGGGTGAAGAAGGCTAAGCCCAGGCCGGCCCAGCGGTTTCCAGTATCGAGCGGGGTCATGGGCGATAGGGCTCCAGGATCAGGTCGCGGGTGATCATCACGCGCACGGGGGCGCCGGCCCGCAGTCTGATGGAGGGCCGAACCTCCAGCTCCCGGTCGATCAGACGACCGCCCACCCGAGCGCCCTCGATCGCCGCTGCGTCGCCGGCGTCGCCCAGCAGGCTGCCGGACCGGTCGTCGCCATCGCGGGCGATCTGGCCCAGGGTGGTGATCGCGCCGGCGAACAGAGTGCCGACCAGAAGCGGAAACAGGCGTCGGTCCACCGATCCGCGCACGCCCACCGCGCCCTGGGCGTCGACGCCGGGCTCGCCGGTCAGGACCAGGCTCTTGCCGTTCGGCAGGATCAGACGGTCCCAGGTCAGGAAGGCGCGGCGATCGCCATAGGCGCTCTCGCCCTCGTGCCGGCCGATCAGCCGGGTCCCCTGGGGAATGACCAGATGCCGGCCGCTGACGGAGTCGTAGATGTTCTGGGTGACGGTCGCGATCACCGGACCGGCCCGCGCCGTATCCACCGCCGTCAGAAGGGCGGCGGGGATCATCGCCCCGGCCTTCAGCTCATAGGGCGACAGCGGCGCGGTCAGCACATGGCCATTGTAGGTCGCGCCATAGTCGGCGCCGACGGCCTGGCCGCGCCCCCCCGCGCCGGGGTCACGATCCGCAGCCGCCGAAGCCGCCGCCGGGGCGCCCGCTGACTCGGCGAAGAACAGCCCTGAGCGCGCCGCGAGTTCCCGCGGCGTCGGTCCGCGGGCCGCAGCCGCCTGTGTCGAGCGGTAAGCCCGCGCCGACGTCGACCGCGGGGACGCGACGGGTTCAGCCACGGGTTCGACGGCCTCTTCACCTTCATGCCCGCGAGGCTCCGGCAGACGGTCGTAGCTGGCGGGCTGGTCGGTGACGACCTCGGCCGGGCGGACCACGCCCCGGGCCTCGTCTTCGCGCGCCTCGGCCGCTCGGGCGCGGGCGCCGTCTCGCAGCTCCGGCTGCACCACGAACGCCCAGGCGAGCGATCCGGAGATCAGGACCACCCCGCCGATGACGATAACCTGGACGACGGACTTCCTCAGGCGCACGGCGGCCGGCCGCGGCGCCCGCATCGACAGGCCCGGCGCCGGCTCCTTCAGCGAACCGACCCCGGGGCCGGCATCGGTCGGATCCGGGGTGCTGGGGCCGGCATTCAGATCCCCGGTCATGGACGGGCTCCTTCAAGACGACGGATGCGGACGACCTGGGGCCGCCGGTCCCCGAGCCGCAGCTCCGCCCGGTCGACGACGCGATCGACGATAAAGAGGCCGCCGGCCTGTCGGTAGTTGGTCAGCTGGGCCTCGCCGTCGGGGGCGATGATGAACAGGGCTGGCGCCTCATCGACCTGGAGGTCGGGGTGGAAGGCGATGAAGGTGCGGCGACCGTCGTTGAAGACGGCGCTCGGCGTCCATCGCGGGGCTCGCCCGCGGAACTCCAGCCGATACCGGGCGTCGAGCGGCCCCTCGGGCATGACGACCGGATCCGGAATCCGGACGTCGCGCTCTATCAAGATCAATTCAGGCCGCGCCGCCTGACTATCAGTCCCAAGTGCATCCCAAGCGACAGCCGCATTGAATGCAGCGGGGGTTCCGCTCTTTAGATCAATGAGATAGACACGCCTGTTCGTCGTCAAGACGAGGTTGGTCTCAAGCCCGCGCTCGAGCGGCTTGAGCAGGACATGGGTCCGGCGCGAAGGGCCTTCGCCCGACGACGCTTCCCCGATCTGCCACCGCACGGTGTCGCCCGCAGCCTTGGCGACGAGGGTCTCGCCCTCGGCCAGGGTCAGGGTCGTGACACGCAGCGGGGCGGTCCAGACCTCGAACACCCGCCCGGGCGACCAGGCGAAGACCTGCATCCCGCCGACGAAGGCGTCGGATCGCGACGGGGCGCTGGCCTGCGCATTGGCGGCCGCTATGGCGGCGCGTCCCGTGGCGGGCGCCGGCGCGGTGGGCCGTGCCACTTCAATCTCCGCAAGGTAGGGCCGCGCGCTGTCGCCAGTCTCCGCGACGTCGATTTCTGTGTCCGCGGTCCCAGCCGCCAGCGGCGGCGGCTCAAGGGCGCTCGCTGGGGCAGGCCACGGCGCCGAGGCCAGAATGACCGGCGCGACGGCCTCGCCGCGGAACACCGCGCAGCCGCACAGCAGCAGGCCTGTCGCGGCCAAGATCAGGAAGCGTCGGGGGTCCATGATATGTCCTCGATTTTCAGGCCCAGGGGGTTCTTCATCAGCTCGGCCTCCGTGCGGGGCGGCTGGGTCGTGGTGGTGATCAGGGCGCGCCAGCGTTCGGTCCCGGCCGCCTGGCCGTTGACGAAGCGGGTCTCTCGCCACTGGAGATCAAAAGTCCGCTCTGTCCGTCTGACGACATTGAGGATTTCGACATTGACCGCCTCGCGCCCCACATCGGCGAAGGGGTCGTGGGTCTGGGCCCAGGCGTTCAGGAAGCTCGCCGCCTTCGGCGTCATCAGGTCGTAGGCGCGCAGCCAGTTCTGCCGGATCACGATCGGATCGATCGACTTGGAGCGCACGTCCCGGATCCAGCCCGCGAGGGCGTGGCCGATCTGGGCCTCATTGGGCTCGTAACGCCCGCCGATGGCGGTGATCCTCTGGGTCTCGCCCCAGTCGGAGACCTCGACCACGAAGGGTTTGACCACGGCCCGGTCGGCCTGGACCCACCACCCGGCGCCGAGGAAGCCCGCCAACACCAGGTTCGCCAAGGCGATGCGGCGCCAGTTTCGGGCATGGGCCAGGGACAATCCCATCCGGTCGTCCCAGATCTGGCCGGCGCGCTGATAGGGGGTGGACTCGGGCGCGGCCGCCATCGCCCGCTTCGGTCGAAAGAAGGGGTGCATGTCAGTTCTCCTCGCTCTTCAGGTTGGGGGACAGGACGCCGCTGGTCTCGCCGGCCGGCATCAGGCCGCGCCCGGCGTTGGCGACGAAGAAGGCCTGGAGCGCAGCCGCCCGCGCCGGCGGCCGGCCCGATCCACCGCCCTGCCCGCCCGCAGCCCGATGGAACTCGCGACGCGCGGCCTCGGCCTCCCTGGCGACGGTCGAAGCCGGACGCGCGCCGCCCTGGAGTCCGCCTCCAGCGGGCGGCGCGGCGCCGGCCGCGTCGACTATGGGCGTCCCGGCGCCCTCCTCGACCGGCTGAGGCGTCCACGCCCGCGCCGGCTCCGCCACGCCCGGGGATGTCCCCGACGCCGGTCTCACGCCGGCCCCGGCCGGTCGCGGCGACGGGTTGTCGTTCGAGGGCGTGGGACGCGGCGTCCCTCCACCCCCGCGC
Organism: Alphaproteobacteria bacterium; assembly: GCA_018826515.1. Lineage (GTDB taxonomy): Bacteria > Pseudomonadota > Alphaproteobacteria > Caulobacterales > Caulobacteraceae > Brevundimonas. The sequence goes on along the minus strand of JAHKAM010000037.1, from coordinate 42 downwards.
GGTCCGACTCCGGATGGCGGCGGTGCGGAAGGCGGTCGGCCG
>JAHKAM010000036.1 GCA_018826515.1 Alphaproteobacteria bacterium | reverse complement strand
CGAAACCGGCCGCTCCGGCTCCGACTCCGGCCCCCGTCCCTGCGCCCGCGGCGGCCAGGCCCGCCGAGGACAAGGGGTTCTTCGCGACGCTCGGCCGGATCATCTTCGGCAAGAACTGACTGTCAGCACCTGAAACGACGAAGCGCCGGTGGATCGCTCCACCGGCGCTTTTTCGTGGGCGCGATGCGCCGGGACGATCAGTCCTGCGGCAGGTCTTCCGCCAGGATGGCCATCTCGAACATGAAGCTGCCGGCCTCGTCCTCGTCCTCGAAGACCACGCCGATGAACTCGTCGCCGACATAGACCTCGCAGGAGTCATTGGGCTTGCCGCGGGGCTTCAGAATGATCCCGCCCGTGTTGAAGGTGCGCTTCAGGTGCGTCTCGACGCGCTTCATGTCGGCGGTGTTCATGGTCGGCCTCAGGTCTGTCGTGAAGGCGCGGACCCTAGAGAAACCGCTGCGCGAGGGGAAGGTCAGATCACGAAGTCGTAGACGATGTCAGCCAGCGTATGATCCATCGTCCGCGCGGGGGCCGCCCCGGTCGGGCAGTTGACCAGCCGCGCGGGCACCCCCGCCACGGTGCAGCCCGCCGGCACCGCCTTGAGCACCACCGAGCCCGAAGCGACCTTGGCATAGTCGCCGACGGTGATGTTTCCCAACACCTTGGCGCCGGCGCCCAGCAGCACGCCCTTGCCGATCTTCGGATGACGGTCGCCGCGGTCGGCCCCGGTGCCGCCCAGGGTCACCCCGTGCAGCATCGACACCTCGTCGCCGACCACCGCCGTCTCGCCGATGACGATGCCCGTACCGTGATCGAGGAACAGGCCGGCCCCCATCTTCGCCGCCGGATGGATATCGACCTGGAACAGCTCCGACATCCGGCTCTGGAAATGGAAGGCCAGCGCCTCGCGACCCTGGGTCCACAGCCAGTGCGACACCCGGTGCGCCTGCAGCGCCTGGAAGCCCTTGAAATAGAGGAAGGGCTGCAACAGCGTCTTGATGGCCGGATCGCGTTCGGCCACGGCCTGCAGGTCGGCCTCGGCCGCCGCGACGATGGCCGGATCGGCCTCGAACGCCTCCAGACAGACCTCGCGCACCGTCATCGGCCCCAGTTCGGCGTCGCCCAGCTTGCGCGCGATCTGGAAGCTGAGCGCCGCAGCGAAATCGCTGTGCGACAGGATCACGGCGTTCAGCTGCGAGGCCAGATGGGGCTCGACCCGCACCGTCTCCACAGCCGCTGCCCGCAGCTGGGCCCAGGTCCCGGTCCGGTCGGCGACGACTTCCAGCTTGGGCATCTTGGTCTCCATGGCCGTCATCCTACCCCCGCCAGCATGGCCTCCGCCAGTTCGGGCGGCAGTTCGCCTTCCCGCGCCATATGGTAGGCCCGCAGCGCGGTCGCCAGGGTGAACATGTCCCGGATCGCCCCGGTTCCGATCTCGCGCAGCAGATCGCCGAACGGCACGCGCACGACGCGGATGATCTCGGTCGGATCGGGCGCGACCGGCACGGGCGTCAGCCCCCAGGCGATCCATGCCATGGCCCGCTCATCGGTGACGGAATTGCTCATCTCGGCCTTGTAGGCCGGACGCCAGTGGGCCGCCGCCAGCCCGGCCTCCTCGGCCAGCTCCCGCCGCGCACCCTCGATCGGCGCCTCGTCGAAGGGCGCCCCGCCCTCGGGCATCTCCCACGACCAGTTCATCAGGGCGAAGCGCTGCTGACCCACCAGCGTCACCGTCCCGTCCTCATGCACCGGCAGCACCCCGACCGACAGATTGCGCGGCCGCATGACCACATAGTCGGCCCTCATCCCCGTCGGCGCGGTCGCGTCATGACGTGTCAGCCGCAGCCACGGATTCTCGAAGGTGACGCTCGAACCCGCATCCCGCCACGGCGGCGGACGGTCGCTTCCGTCGTCCCAGCGAGGCAGCGGCCGATCGTCATCGAAGGTCTTGTGGGAGTCGCTCATGGTTCCGGGTATGGCGCCCCGCGCCTCGCGCGCCTAGGTCAGGGACATGACCGACGCTGATCTGGGAGCCGCCCTCCCCCTGCCCGTCCCGTCCGCCGAGATGCAGGACCGCCTCGCCCGCCGCCGCTCGGCCCCGGCCCAGGCCCTGACCGGTCCCGGCCCGTCGCGCGCGGAGATCGAGCGCATCCTGCTCCTCGGCGCCCGCACCCCCGACCACGGCAAGCTCTTCCCCTGGCGGTTCGTGGTCATGGGCCCGCAGAGCCGCGCCGACCTCGCCGCCGCCCTGACCCCGCTGGCCGCCCGTCAGGCCGATCCCGGCAAGGCGGCCAAGGTGCTGTCCAAGCTGACCGCCCCGCCCCTGTCCATTCTGGTGCTCTCTGTCCCCATCCCCGGCCACAAGGTGCCGGAATGGGAGCAGCAGCTGTCCGCCGGCGCCGTCTGCATGAACCTCGAACACGCCGCCAACGCCCTGGGCTTCGCCGCCAGCTGGATCACCGACTGGTACAGCTACGACACCGACGCCCTGGCCCTTTACGACGTCCGCGCGGGCGAGCGGGTGGCCGGCTTCATCCATATCGGAACCCTGGCCGAGCCGCCGCTCGAACGCCCCCGTCCGGACGTGACGGCGCTCACAACCTGGCGCGACTAGGCTTCAGAGACGGAACAGGCCGAGGCTCGCCAGCGTCGCCACGGCCATCAGCGCCGTGACCACGACCAACAGAGCCGTCAGCAGGTTTTCAGTGCGGTCAGGGCGGCTGCGCATGGCGACGATCATGCCGCGATTCGGCCTCGCCTAGAGGTCCCAGACGCCGCCCGCCATCCGCTTCGCCAGCAGCGGCTTGCCCAGCCAGTAGGCCAGTTCGGCCGGGCGTTCGATGTCCCAGACCGCCAGATCGGCGGCCTTGCCCGCCTCCAGCGTGCCGATCTCGTCTTCCAGCCCCAGCGCCCGCGCCGCGACCCGCGTCGCCCCCGCCAGCGCCTCTTCCGGCGTCAGCCGGAACTGCACGCAGGCGAGATTGATCGCCGCCGTCATAGAGGCCAGCGGCGAGGTCCCCGGATTGCAGTCCGTCGCCACCGCCATGGCCACACCATGCCGCCGGAACAGGTGCATCGGCGGAAGCACCGTCTCGCGCAGCATCAGCCAGGCCCCCGGCAGCAGGACAGCGACGACGCCGGCCTCCGCCATCGCCCGCACCCCGGCCTCGGTCGTGTGCTCCACATGGTCCGCCGACAGGGCCCCGTAGCGCGCCGCCAACGCCGCGCCGCCGCCGTCCGACAGCTGGTCGGCGTGCAGCTTGACCGGCAGCCCCAGCGCCCGCGCCTTGTCGAACAGCCGCCCGACCTCGTCCGTCGAAAAGGCGATGGGCTCGCAATAGGCGTCGACCGCATCGACCAGCCCCCCGGCGTGCGCCGCCGGCAGGATGTCGTCCACCGCCAGATCGACATAGCGCGCCCTGTCCGCCTTCCACTCCGGCGGCACGGCGTGCAGGCCCAGATAGCTGGTGCGCACCCGCACCCTCGCCTCCCGCCCGATCCGCCGCGCCACGCGCAGCATCTTCAGCTCGCTGTCGCGGTCCAGCCCGTAGCCCGACTTGATCTCGACCGTGGTCACCCCCGTCGCCTTCAGCCCCGCCAGCCGCGTCAGGGCGCTGGCGTACAGCGCATCCTCCGACGCCGCCCGCGTCGCGGCCACGGACGAGACGATGCCGCCGCCGGCGCGGGCGATCTCCTCATAGGTCGCCCCGCCCAGCCGCTGCTCGAACTCCCCCGACCGGTCGCCGCCGAACACCAGATGGGTGTGGCAGTCGACCAGCCCCGGCGTGACCCAGCGCCCGTCGAGACGGTCAGTGTGCGTTGCTTCGTGCGCCGGCAGGTCCGGGCGCGCGCCGGCCCAGACGATGCGGCCGTCGCGGATCAGGATCGCCCCGTCGTCGATCGCCCCATAGGCCTCGCCGCCCGGGGTCATCGTGGCGAGGCGACAGTCTGTGATGAGCCTGTCTGCGCGGATCATCGCGCCTCAAACCCCGCCAACAGTTCGCAGAACCACCGCCCCGCCGTCAGCGAGCCGAGGTCCCCCACCTCCAGCGACGGATCGTACTCCGTCAGGTCCACCGCCCGCACCTTCGGATGCGCCCCGATGACCCGCGTCGCATCGAAGAAGTCCTGCACCGCTGCCCCGCCCGGCCGCGCGCCCGGCGATGCCGGCCACTGGCCGCGGTCGATCACATCGATATCGAAATCGACATAGATGACCTCGCAGAGCCCCGACAGTCGCTCCAGTTCCTGCGCCACGACGGCCGCCAGGCCGTGTTCGCGGCATTGCCGCACCGTCCGCACCGAGATGCCCGCCGCCTTCGCCTTGTCATGCGCCCGTTTCGTATTGGCGAAGGGGGCCAGCCCGATCTGGCTGATCCGCTCTCCGGCCAGCCCGTCCTCCAGCAGCGCCTGCACCGGATTGCCGTTGGTCAGGCCCTGGTCGGTGTCCCGCAGGTCGAAATGGGCGTCCAGCGTCAGCAGGCCCGTCCGCGCCAGCCCGAGCCCGTGCACGCCCGGCCGCGTGATCGCATTGTTGCCCCCGATCAGCACGGTCAGGCCACGCGACGCCTGCGCCGCCACCGCATCGCGGACGGGCTCGAAGGCGTCGGCCGGCGTGACCGCTTTCAGCGCCAGATCGCCCGCGTCATGCACCCGCGTCGTCAGCTCGGCGCCGGTCTCCACGTCATAGGTCGAGAACCGCGGCAAGACCGCCCGGAACGCCTTCGGCCCCAGGTCGCACCGCCCCGGCGTCAGCGACCGCTCGTTCAGCCCGGCCCCGATCAGGGCGACGGGGGCGTCGGGGTGGTGTCCCACAAGGTCGGCGATACTTTTCCAGCCAAGGGCTTCTGAGTCTGTCATCGCCCCACTTAACCCCCTTCTCCCGCGCGGGAGAAGGCCGCCCTCCTTGTCATCCCGGCCGAAGCGAAGCGGAGAGCCGGGACGAAACCGACGCCCGCCACTCCTCCCGGACAGCCGCTGCGCGACTTCCGGGAGCGCCCGGAAGTGATCAACGCCGGTCCCGGATATCGCCTTCGGCGATTCCGGGATGACAAGGGCGGTGGCCTTTCCCCGGCGGAAGAAGGCGCTAGAACCGTCCCATGACGACTCAAACCCCGAACACCCGCGTCATCCGCAGCCCCCGCGGCCTGGAGATGACGGCGAAGACCTGGGCCGCCGAGGCCGCCCTGCGCATGCTGATGAACAACCTCGATCCCGAGGTGGCCGAGCGGCCCGAGGACCTCGTGGTCTACGGCGGCATCGGCAAGGCCGCGCGCGACTGGCCGTCGTTCGACCGCATCGTCACGGAACTGCGGAACCTCGAACCCGACCAGACCCTGCTGGTGCAATCGGGCAAGCCCGTCGGCGTCTTCAGCACCCACGCCGACGCGCCCCGCGTCCTGATCGCCAACTCCAACCTCGTGCCCAAATGGGCGACCTGGGAGCATTTCAACGCGCTCGATCGCAAGGGCCTCATGATGTACGGCCAGATGACGGCCGGCTCGTGGATCTACATCGGCACCCAGGGCATCGTTCAGGGCACCTACGAGACCTTCATGGAGGCCGGACGCCAGCACTATGGCGGCGACTGGTCCGGCCGCTGGATCCTGACCGCCGGCCTCGGCGGCATGGGCGGCGCCCAGCCTCTCGCGGCGACCATGGCCGGGGCCTCGTGCCTCGCCGTCGAATGCCAGCGCAGCCGGATCGAGATGCGCCTGCGCACCCGCTACCTCGACGTGATGGCCGAAACCTTGGACGAGGCGCTCGCCCTGATCGATCAGGCGAAGCTGGACAGAAAAGCCATATCTGTCGGCCTGTTGGGCAATGCGGCGGATGTATTGCCTGAACTCGTCAAACGCGGCGTCCGCCCGGATCTGGTCACCGACCAGACCAGCGCCCACGACCTCGTCAACGGCTACCTCCCGCAGGGCTGGACCGTCGCGGAATGGGAGGACAAGCGCCTCTCCGACCCGGAGGCTGTGAAGGCCGCAGCCGCCGCGTCCTGCGCCGTCCATGTGAAGGCCATGCTGGCCTTCCAGGCCATGGGCATCCCGGCCACCGACTATGGCAACAACATCCGTCAGGTCGCCTTCGACGAGGGTGTCGCCAACGCCTTCGACTTCCCGGGGTTCGTCCCCGCCTATATCCGCCCGCTGTTCTGCCGCGGCATCGGCCCCTTCCGCTGGGCCGCCCTGACCGGCGATCCGGAGGATATCCGCAAGACCGACGCGGCCATGAAGACCCTGTTCCCGGCTGACGCCGGCCTGCACCGCTGGCTGGACATGGCCGGAGAGCGCATCGCCTTCCAGGGCCTGCCGGCCCGCATCTGCTGGATCGGCCTCGGCGACCGCCACCGCGCCGGCCTGATGTTCAACGACATGGTCGCCTCGGGTGAACTCAGCGGCCCGATCGTCATCGGTCGCGACCACCTCGACTCCGGCTCGGTCGCCAGCCCGAACCGCGAGACGGAATCAATGATTGACGGCTCGGACGCCGTGTCCGACTGGCCCCTGCTGAACGCCCTGTTGAACACCGCCTCGGGCGCCAGCTGGGTCTCCCTGCATCACGGCGGCGGCGTCGGCATGGGCTACAGCCAGCACTCCGGCGTGGTCATCGTCGCCGACGGCACGCCGGAAGCGGCCAGGCGGCTGGAACGGGTCCTCTGGAACGACCCGGCGACCGGCGTGATGCGCCATGCCGACGCCGGCTATGAGATCGCGAAGGACGCCGCGCGGGAGCATGGCCTGAACCTGCCGTCGCTCGCATGAAAGCCCTCCCCCTCGAGGGGAAGGGAGAAGGCTATTTGCCCGCCACCTGAGGACCCCGCATGGAATTCGCCGCCGTCGCCCTGCCCCTCGCCCTCGGGATCATCATGTTCGGCCTCGGGCTGGACCTGACGCCCGCCGACTTCGTCCGCGTGGCGAAACAACCGAAGGCCGCCGCGGTCGCCCTTGCCTGCCAGCTGCTGTTGCTGCCGACGATCTGTTTCGGCCTGGTGTTGCTGTTCCGCCTGCCGCCCATCTTCGCGGTCGGCATGCTGCTGCTGGCGGCCTCGCCCGGTGGCACCACGGCCAACCTCTACAGCCATCTGTTCCGGGGCGATGTGGCGCTGAACATCTCCCTGACCGCGATCAACTCGGTCATCGCCGTCGTCACCCTGCCGGTCATCACCAACCTGGCGATCGCGTATTTCCAGCCCGGCGACCTCAGCGTCGGCCTGCAGTTCCGCAAGACGCTGGAGGTCTTCCTGATCGTCCTCGGACCGGTGGCCCTGGGCATGACCGTCCGGGCCCTGAAGCCGGGCTTCGCCACGGCCATGGACAAGCCCGTCCGCATCGCCTCGATCGCCATACTCGTGCTGGTGATCGCCGGCTCGGTGGCGAGCAGCTACGACCTGCTGGCGGCCAATTTCGTGCGGATCGGCGGGATCGCGACCGCTTTCTGCGTCCTCAGCCTGACGGTCGGCTATCTGGTCCCCCGCCTGCTGAAGATCGAGAAATCCCAGGCGGTGGCCAGCGCCTTCGAGGTGGGCATCCACAACGCCACCCTCGCCATCGTCATCGCCCAGGGCGTGCTGCAGCGGCCGGACATGTCGCTGCCGGCCGCGATCTACGGCGTGCTGATGTTCCCCATCGCCGCCCTGTTCGGCCTGTGGGTCACCCGGCGTCGCCCGGGCTGATCCGCCGAAATCGGCGAACGGGTTTTCCTGATCCCGCGCATAAGGATATGGGGAGCGGATGACCCTCACCCTCGGCCAATCCCCCCTCACCCTCGCCCGGCTGCGCAGCGTCCTTGAGGCCCCCTGCACCGTCGCTCTCGCCCCCGAAGCCTGGACCGCCGTCGAGCGCGGCGCGGCCGTGGTCGCCGCCATCGTCGCCGAAGGCCGCACCGTCTACGGCGTCAACACCGGCTTCGGCCTGCTGGCCAACACCAGCATCGCGAGCGAAGACCTCGAGACCCTGCAGAAGAACCTCGTCCTCAGCCACGCCTGCGGCGTCGGCGCCCTTCTGCCCGACGAGGTCGTCCGCCTGCTGATGGTGCTGAAGATCGCCAGCCTGTCGAAGGGGGCCTCCGGCATCCGCCGCGGGACGCTCGAGGCCCTGATCGCCCTGGTCAACGCCGACGTCCTGCCCTGCGTCCCGTCCAAGGGTTCGGTCGGCGCCTCGGGCGACCTCGCGCCGCTGGCCCATATGTCCTGCGTCCTGATCGGCGTCGGCGAGGCCCGCCACAGGGGTGAGACCCTGTCCGCCGAGGCTGCCCTCGCCCGCGTCGGCCTCAAGCCCCTCACCCTCGGTCCCAAGGAGGGCCTCGCCCTCCTTAACGGCACCCAGTGCTCGACCGCCCTCGCCCTCGCCGGCCTGTTCGCGGCGGAAGCGACCTTCGCCGCCGGCATCTCCGCCGGGGCCCTGTCGGTCGATGCGCTCAAGGGCTCGGACGCCCCGTTCGACGCCCGCATCCACGCCCTGCGCGGCCAGCCCGGCCAGATCGCCGTCGCCGCCCGCCTGCGCGCCCTGATGGCCGGCTCGGCCATCCGCGACAGCCATCGCGAGGGCTGCCACAAGGTCCAGGATCCCTACTCCCTGCGCTGCCAGCCGCAGGTCATGGGCGCCGTCCTCGACGTGCTCCGCAACGCCGCCGCGACGCTGGAGCGCGAGGCCAACGCCGTCACCGACAATCCGCTGGTCTTCATCGAGGAAGGCGACGTCATATCAGGCGGTAACTTCCACGCGGAACCGGTTGCTTTCGCAGCGGATATGATCGCCATGGCCCTGTGCGAGATCGGCAATATCTCCGAACGCCGCACCTCCATCCTCGTCGACCCCAAGATGAGCGAACTGCCCGCCTTCCTCGTCAAGGAATCCGGGCTGAACTCCGGCTTCATGATCGCCCAGGTCACCGCCGCCGCCCTCGTCGCCGAGAACCGGATGGTCGCCCACCCGTGCAGCATCGACACCGTCCCGACCTCCGCCAACCAGGAGGACCACGTCTCCATGGCCACCCACGGCGCCCGCCGCCTGCTGGACATGGCCGAGAACACCGCCGCCGTCGTCGGCATCGAACTCCTGGCCGCCGCCCAGGGCCTTGAGTTCCATCGCCCTCTGACCACCTCGCCCGATCTGGAGCAGGTCTGGGCCATCGTCCGCGAGGCCGCCGCCGCCTACGGCTCGGACCACTATTTCGCGCCCGACATCGCCCGGGCCACGGACGGCGTTCGGGCGGGCCGCTACCGGGCGTTCGCGGGGGATTTGCTGCCGTCCGCCTGAGCCGCGACCCCTCTCTCTTTCGTCATTCCGGCGAAGGCCGGAACCCAGCGGCGCCGAAGGCGAGCTGTCCAGCCGCTTTCCCGGCAGGTCCGCGCTCCCGCGCGCCGCTGGGTCCCCCGGTCTCGCGGAGCCTGTCCTTGGGCCGAGCGAAGCTCGGACCCGAGGGCTCGCGCAGGATGACGAAAGCGGTGTGGGAGGGGTGTATTCTCGCCCCCGATCCTTTCGCCCCTTTGGACCCTCGATCGTTCCTTTTGATCCCTCGGAGACGAGTGATTTCGCGCCGTTCTTTCCCCCACGACCGAAAACGACGCAGCCTCGTGCATCAATGTCCAAACGCCCACGGGCGCGGTCTTTGACACGCTGATATTCCCCGACCCGCCCGCTTCAGGGCCTGTCGTTCCGCGGCCCGAGCCGGCGCCCCTCGCCGTCGTGAAAGCGGGTCACATTTTTCGGGCCGAAACCGTGCCCTTTCGCCCCCTCAGACCTGCAGCGGCGCCCGCCTCAGGGCCGTCAGATTGGCCGAGCCCGTGCAGAAGCACACGGTGCGCATCTGGCGGATCACCGTCTGGAAATGCTCGACCACCGCCTCGGTCGAGACCGTCGCCGCCGTCAGTACGCCCGCCGCCTGACCGACCATGTCGGCGCCCAGCCGGATGGCCTTGGCCGCCTCGACCCCGTCGCGGACGCCGCCCGATCCGATGATGACGCCCTTGGGACAGGCCGCCCGCGTCCCGGCGATGGCCCGCGCCGTCGGTATGCCCCAGTCAGCGAAGGCGGCGGCATGGGCCTTGTCCGTCCCGCGTTCTGACCGTTCGCCCTCGACCGTGGCCCAGTTCGAGCCGCCGGCCCCGGCCACATCCACCGCCGCCACGCCCATGTCGAACAGCCGCTTCGCCGTCGTCGCCGACATTCCGGCTCCGGTCTCCTTGACCACGACCGGCGCGTCCAGCGCCTTGACCAGAGCCTCCAGCGCCGCGCCCACGCCCCACCAGTCGCGGTCGCCCTCGGGCTGGCAGGCCTCCTGCAGCGGGTTCAGGTGCACGATCAGGGCGTCCGCGGCGATCATGTCCAGCACGCGCCGCGCCTCGTCGACGCCGAAGCCGCGCGTCAGCTGGGCCGCGCCGATATTGGCCAGGATCGGCGTGTCGGGCGCCCTGAGCCGCAGGGCCATATCCAGCCCGGGCGTCGGCGCCTCCGTCTCCAGCGCGGCGCGCTGCGACCCGACCGCCAGGGCGATGCCCAGATGCTGCGCCGCCTCCGCCAGCCGCGCATTGATCGCCTCGGCCCGCGCGGGGCCGCCCGTCATCGAGCTGATCAACAGGGGCGCCTTGAGCCGCCGACCGAGAAAATCCACCCCCAGATCGATCTTGCCGTGGTCAAGATCCGGCAGGGCCTCATGCACGAAGCGAACCTCGCCGAAGCCGCTCTCCAACCCATGGACGGCCATTCCCGAAAGGATGACGTCGAGGTGCTGGTCCTTGCGGTTCACGGGTTCGGCCACGACGTCACTCTACGCGTCGGGACGACCCGGGACGATCCCTCAGGGCTGTTTCTCGACGTTCAGAGCATAGGCCCCGGTCTGGCCCTGCTGGAAGCTGCCGGCCCGGATTTCGTAGACGCCGTCGGCCGGCGCGGTCCACTCCAGCTTGGCGTGGGTGTCCGACAGGCTGTCGTCGTCCGAGCCGAGGATCTCGAACGCGTCGTCCGCCCCCACCCGCCCGACCGTCAGGAAGCTGTCCACTTCGTTCGAAACCATGGTGATCAGCAGCTTCTCGTCTTCCTTCAGCGTCACCCGGTAGGCGTCGTAGAAGCTGTTGTTCTCGGCCGTCGCGTCCGCCTCGGTCAGGATCCCGCGGGCCGTGGCGCCGACCAGCACGCTTCCCGGCTGCGGCTGCGGGCCGCGATCGATCAGCTCCAGGGCGTAAAGCCCTTCGCCCCCGGATCCCAGCGGCGAGGCCCTGAGCACATAGGCGCCGTCCTCCGGCAGGGTGTAGCTGAGGCGGGAATCCGTGCCCTCGCCGAGGCCATCGTCGTCGGACGCCAGGGGCGTGAACTCGGCGCCGGCCCGGCCGATCTGCAGATAGGTGTCGAAATCGCCCGACCGCATGATCGCCTGGACCCGCTGGCCCGCCACACCCTCGAAGCTGAAGGCGTCAAAGCCCCGGTCGTCGACATCGGTGGGATCGGCCTCGCTGATCTCGCCCTGGATCGTCGAGCCGAAGGGCAGGACCTCAGGGGCCTTTTCGGGCTCGACCTCCGAAACCGACAGCGAATAGGCGCCGGTGGATTCGGTGAAGGCGCGGGCCTCGATGAAATAGGCGCCGGTGCGCGGCAGGGTGAAGGTCAGACGCGAATTGGTGCCTTCGGGTCCACCGTCGTCATCCTCGGCCAGGCTGACATGGCCGGCGTCGAACAGCTCCACATAGGTGTCGAACTCGTCCGAGCTCATGTCGATGCGGATGCGCTGACCCTCCTGCCCCTCGAACCGGTAGATGTCGGCGGTCGAGCCTGCGGTCCCCTTGCCGTCGTCCTCCGACAGGGCGCCGTTGACCGGCTCGCCGAGCGTGATGGCCTGGGCCGCCGCCAGCTCCGGACCCCGCTCCAGCGTCACGGTATAGGGGCCCTCGCTTCCCGCGCTCAGCGGCGTGGCCCGGATGATGTAGTCGCCTGCGGTCCCGGCCGTGAAGAGCAGTCGCGAATTGAGGCCGGTCTCCAGCGTGTCGTCGTTCATCGCCAGTTCTTCGAACGCGCCGGCCTCCATCCGCCCGACCCGGACCACCGGATCGAAGGCCTCGGAGACCAGATCGATGACGAACCGCTCTCCGGCGCGGGCGCGGAAGCCGTAGGCGTCATAGGCCTGACCGCCCTCGGTTTCCGGGTCGCGGGCGGTCAGGGCGCCCTCGATCGACTGGCCGATCCGGATCGCGGTCGGACGCGGCGCCCGGCCGGCCGGCGGCCGCTGGCTCAGGTCGAGGGTGTAGGCGCCGCCGTCGATGCCGGACAGGGGCCGGGCCCGAAGCACATAGGTTCCGCCCCGGGCCGCCGTGAACCGGAGCCGCGAATCGGTTCCCTCGCCGAGACCGTCGTCGTCACTGGCCAGCGGCTCGGTCTCGCCCTGGCGATAGACCTCCAGATAGGCGTCGAAATCCGCAGAACGCATGACGGCTTCGAGCCGCTGCCCCCCGCGGGCGCGGATCAGATAGTCGTCGTAACGATAACCCTCCGCCGTGGCGTCCCCCTCGGCGATCTCGCCCCGGACGTTCGCCCCCGGGGACAGGGGCTCCGCGCGCTGCGCCAGCGCCGGCGCCGCGATCGACAACGCCAGCAGGCTGACGGCGGCGAGAATGAACTGACGGCGCATGGAAGTCCCCCTGAATGCAGCACCAATCATAGACGCCGAACCGCGCCCTCTGTAAATCGCGACGACCGCACGATTCCTGACGACCGGAGCCGAAATCCATGACGGCCGACCCCGCCCGCGCGACTCTCATAGACGGCAAGGCCTTCGCGGCCGGCCTTGTGGACCGCGTCGCCGCCGCCGCCGCCCGACTCGAGACGGCCCATGGCGTCAAGCCGGGACTGGCTGTCGTCATCGTCGGCGAAGACCCCGCCAGCCAGGTCTATGTCCGCAACAAGGGCGAAACGACACAACGCGCCGGCATGCGGTCGGACACGCACCGCCTGGCCGATACGACGTCGCAGGCGGACCTGCTGGCCCTGATCGAGACGCTCAACGCCGACGCGGGAATCCACGGCGTTCTGGTCCAGCTGCCCCTGCCCGCCCATATCGACAGTTCGGCCGTGCTCGGGGCGATCGACCCGGACAAGGACGTCGACGGCTTCCATGTCGTCAACGCCGGCCGCCTGGCGGTGGGTCTGCCCGGACTGGTCCCCTGCACCCCGCTCGGCTGTCTGATGCTGCTGCGGGCCGAGCTCGGCGATCTGACCGGGCTGAACGCCGTCATCGTCGGGCGTTCCAACATCGTAGGCAAGCCGATGGCGCAACTGCTGCTGGGCGAGAGCTGCACCGTGACCGTGGCCCATTCCCGCACGCGTGACCTGCCCGCCCTGTGCCGCACGGCGGACATCCTGGTCGCCGCCGTCGGCCGCCCGGAGATGGTGCGCGGAGACTGGATCAAGCCGGGCGCGGCCGTCATCGACGTCGGCATCAATCGCGTGCCCTCCCGTGATCCGGCCAAAGCCGCCGAGGGCAAGACCCGGCTGGTGGGCGATGTCGCCTTTGACGAGGCGGCCGCGGTCGCCGGACGCATCACGCCCGTCCCCGGCGGGGTAGGGCCAATGACCATCGCCTGCCTGCTGGCCAACACCTATACGGCCGCCTGCCGCTCGATCGGCGTCGAACCCGAACCCCTGGACGCTTGAACCTTCGCCGTTGAGGCCCGATACTCGAGGCCTCGCCTGTCAGGAGACGTCGATGATCCGCTTCTCGCCCCGCATGGCCGCCCTCGCGGCCGTCGTTGTTCTGACCCCCGCCGTCGCCGGCTGCGGGATCAATGCCATTCCGACCAAGGAAGAGGCGGCCAAGGCGAAGTGGGCGGACGTCCAGTCGCAATACCAGCGCCGCGCCGATCTGGTGCCGAACCTCGTGGCGACCGTCCAGGGCGCGGCCATCGCCGAGCGCACCACCCTGACCCAGGTGATCGAGGCCCGGGCGCAGGCGACCGGCGTGACGGTCACGCCCGAGACCCTGAACGATCCGGCGGCCTTCCAGCGATATCAGGCGGCCCAGGGCCAGCTGTCCCAGGCGCTGTCGCGTCTGTTGCTGGTCGTCGAACGCTATCCCGAGATCCGGTCGAACCAGAATTTCGTCGCCCTGCAGTCCCAGCTGGAAGGCACCGAGAACCGCATCGCTATCGCGCGGCGCGATTACAATGAGGCCGTCCGCGACTACAACACCTCGCTGCGGACCTTCCCGACGGTGATCTGGGCCAACACCATTCACGGCGGCTCCGAGCCGATGCAGCTGTTCTCGGCGACCGAGGCGGCGCAGTCGGCGCCGGGCGTGAATTTCGACGCCCTGAACCCGGCCCAGCCGGGCGGCGCGGCGCCCGGCGTCGCGCCCGGCGCGACTACAATGAGGCCGTGCGGGACTACAACACCTCGCTGCGGACCTTCCCGACGGTGATCTGGGCGAACACCATCCACGGCAGCT
>JAHKAM010000005.1 GCA_018826515.1 Alphaproteobacteria bacterium | reverse complement strand
GGGGGGCGGGGGCGCTGGAGACGGGGGCGCCGGAGGCGGAGGCGCCGCGGGCTGCATCCAGGCGTTGGCGGGGGTCAGGGTCCGACCCGCGCCGGGCGCCGGCGTCAGCCCGGGCCGAGCCGCAGGCGGCGGGGCGGCGGCGAAACCCCCATGGGGGATGACGGGATTGGGGCGCCTCAGGTCTCGCCGGCCCGGCGTCGCGGGCGCGACGGCGGCCGCCGCCGCGGTCGGGACGGCTTCAGGACGGCCGGACCAGGAGAGATAGCCCAGGCCGCGCGTCTCGCCGGCGGCCTGGGCCGAGGCGGTTCCGGCGCACAGCACCACTCCCGCGGCGGCGAGCAGGGCGACGGTCAGGATCGGGGCGCGGCGCAAGAGGCGTCTCCGGACGCGGAAAGGAACCGCACGCTAGTCATGCGTCGCTTAACCCCCTGCTAACGCGGAGGAACGTCTCAGCAGAGTCTTCGGCGCACCGCCCGTTCCAGCAGACCGACGCCGGCGTTCAACATCAGGCCCATGGCCATCAGGCAGGCGAGCGCGGCCAGCATGTCGGCGGTGCGCAGGCGGTTGCCTGCCTCGAGCAGCCGCCACGCCAGCCCCTGTGTCGCCCCGGAACCGGAGACGAACTCGGCGACCACCGCCCCGATCACGGCCAGTCCGGCGGCGACCCGCAGCCCCTCCAGCGCATGGGGCAGCGCCGCGGGAAGGCGCAGGCGCAGGAGGCGCTGGACCGGGGTGGCGCCGTACAGGTCGAACAGTCGCTCCAGGTCAGGATCGGCTGATTTCAGGCCGGTCAGCACTCCCGAGAACAGGGGAAAGAAGGCGACCGTCGCGGCGAGCGCGACGACGGCCCGGTCGGCGTGGTCGAGTCCGGCCCAGATCATCACCAGAGGGGCGATGGCGACGACGGGGGTGACTTGCAGGGCGACGGCGAGCGGCCGGACGGCCCTCTCCGCGGGTCGGCTGAGCGAGATGACGAGCGCCAGGCCGCCGCCGAGGACCATGGCGACGACCAGCGCCTGTAGCGCCATCCAGAAGGTCGCGGCGGCCGAGGCGGCCAGGATCGGCGCGCGCTCGACAAGAGCGAGGACCACGGCGCTGGGCGGAGGCAGGAACCAGGGCGGCACGTGCAGCAGGCGGCAGGCTGCTTCCCATGCGGCGAGGAGCAGGACGGTCAGGAGCAGGGGCGGGAGAAGGCGGGTCACAGGTCCGCCTTCGCCGGAAGCGGCGGCATGGCCCGGCTCAGGGCGGCGGCCAGGGCCTCCACGGCCGTCCGATAACCGGCGTCCGCGCGCCAGTCTTCCGGTCTCGGCAACGGACCGGGAGAGATGAGGGTCGCCGCCGCCCGTCCGGTCGATCCGTCCAGCACGACGGTCCTTGCGGCGAGATAGACAGCCTCCTCGACATCATGGGTGACGAAGACGATGGCCGGGCGCGGGGCGCGGGCGGCCCAGAGGCGGTGCAGATCCTCGATCAGGCGCCGGCGGGTGACGCTGTCGAGGGCGGCGAAGGGTTCGTCGAGGAGCAGCAGGTCGGGTCGGGTGACCAGGGCCCGGGCGAGGGCGACCCGCATGGCCATGCCGCCGGACAGCTGGCGCGGGCGGGCCTCCAGCCGGTCGCCGAGGCCGACGGCCGTCAGGGCCTCGACGGCGCGGGCGCGGGCGTCAAATCGGGCGGCGCCGGCCAGCTCAAGGGGCAGGGCGACGTTCGTCAGGGCGTCGGCCCAGGGCATCAGGGTCGCGGCCTGGAAGACGAATCCGGTGCGCTCCCCGGTCCGGCCGACGACCCCTTCGGACGGCGCTTCCAGCCCGGCCAGCAGGCGCAGGGCGGTGGACTTGCCGGCCCCGGAGGCGCCGACCAGGGCGACGATCTCGCCGGGGGCGATGGTCAGGTCGACGGGTCCGATCGGAGGCCGGCCGGGATAGCGGACGAGGACGCCGTCCAGGGACGCCGCGACGCCCGCACCCGCCTCAGCCACGGCCTGGCAGATACTGGGTGGTGAAGGCCTGCCGCCAGTCCAGATTGGGCGGGTAGACCCCGGCCTGGGAGGTGACCTCGAAGAAGGCCTGCCAGCGATCGGCGGTCATGGCGCCGAGGCCGTAGAGGGCGGCGTCGCCGCCGTTGACGATGCCGTTGGCTCTGAGAAGGGCGCGGGCCTGGTCGAGGATGGCCTGGGTCATCTCGGGATTGGCCTTGCGGATCAGGGCGTCGGCGAGGGCGCCGTCGCCCTGGATATAGTCGCGCCAGCCCTCGGCCGAGGCGGCGATGAAGCTGCGCAGGGCGGCGGCGTTGTCGCGGGCGAAGGCGTCGGGCGCCAGGACCATGGCGGCGTAGGAGGGGTAGCCCTCGTCGGCCAGCAGGAAGACCCGGGGCGCGAAGCCCGCCGCCTGTTCGATGGTCCAGGGCTCGCTGGTCAGATAGCCCTGCTGCACCGCCCGCTCGTCGGCGAGGAAGGGCGCGGGGTTGAAATTATAGGTGCGGACCTGGTCGTCGGTGAAGCCGTATTTGGCCTTGAGCCAGACCCAGAAGGCGTCGCGCGAGGCGGTGGCCAGAAGGAAGGGCCGGCCGGCGAGGTCGGCGATGCTTTCCAGCGCGGGGTCGGGATGGGCGATGAGAACCTGGGGGTCCTTCTGGAAGAAGGCGGCGACGGCCTTCACCGGGGCGCCCTCGGCGACGAGGTTCATCGGGATGAAGCTGTTGGAGCCCATGCCGAGCTCGACCGCGCCGGTGGCGAGCAACTGGGGCACGTTGACGCCGGGGCCGCCCTGGATGATCTCGACGTTGAGGCCGCGCCGGGCGTAGGCGCCGGACGCCAGGGCCTGGTAGAAGCCGCCGTGTTCGGCCTGGGCGCGCCAGTCGGTGGCGAAGCGCAGGCGGACGCGCCCTTCCTCATCGACCGGGGCTTCGGCGCGCTGGCAGCCGGCCAGGGCCGTCGCGGCCGCCAGGGCGCCGGCCCCGGCCAGAAGGGCGCGGCGGTCGGGCGAGAAGAGGCGATTCCCACGCATGGTCATGGCGGTGGTTTACGGCTCAGGTGGGGGGAAGGGAAGGGTGCGTGGCCGGGGGCGCCTCACCCCCTCCGTCACGGCGCGAAGGCGCGCCGCGCCACCTCCCCCAAGAGGGGGAGGAGACGACCTGCCCTCAAGCCGCGAGCGACCGCGTCGCGAGCATAGGGCCAACCACAATTGAGCGAGGGGACGAAGATCCCCGCAAGCGGTTTTCCTCGTCCCCTCGCCAAGTCCGGGTTGGACTTGGCCATTGAGGTTCAGGACCCTGGCTTCGGCATCAGCGGGGCGAACCCCGGTGACGGTCGGCTGTATCCTGTCGCGCTCCTGGTCTCCGGCGTTCCACGAGGTCGGGCCCCGCGCCGTCCATTGATCCCGATCCGGTTCCCGCGGGGTTTTCTCTGGCCGAAGCCATTGAAAAATCCCTTGGGCCTTGATCCTGTCGCCCGTCCGTTAAGGTCGAAACCCCCCGGTGCGTTCGATCAGAGAGCCGGGCCGGTCCGCTTTGATACCCGGGTCTCCCCGGTTTTCCGCGCCGCCGTGTCCCTCGGCCTGATCAAGCTCGCTCCGATCCGGGGATGTGGCAAGCGGTCCGGAATGGCCTGTTGTGGACCGATCGGGGGATAAATCGTGCAGTCACGACTCTTGCTTGTGACGAAAGGGCAATTTCCTTCGACCTTCGAAGCGGTTGGGAATTTTGCACAGGCGCGCCGAAAATCGTCGAAATTCGTCTGCAACGCGCGCTTTTTTTCGTCCTCAGGCGCCGGCCAGCGCTTCCCGCCTGGCCTCAAGCTCCAGCCATTCCTCTTCCGCGGCCGCCAACAGGGCGCGGGCGCGGTCGGCGTTGGCGGTGGCGCGGTCGAAGGCCTTGCGGTCGCGGGCGTAGAGGCCGGGGTCGGACAGGGTCGCGTCGTGGCGGGCGATGTCGTCGGGAAGGCTGGCAAGCAGGCCCTCCAGCTCCTTCAGGCGGTGGGCGTCCTTGAAGGTCAGCTTGCCGGGCTTCTTCGGGGTGGCGGCCGCGGCCGGGGCGGGCGCGGCCGCCGCGCGTTGGGCCGCTTCCTTGTCCTGCGGTCGGGGATTGGCGCCGGGCTTCAGGAAGCCGGGGTTCTGTCGGATGAAGTCGGTCCAGCCGCCGGGGGTCTCGACGATGTCGCCGCGGCCGTTCATGGCGATGGTCGAGGTGGCCAGACGGTCGACGAAGTCGCGGTCGTGGCTGACCAGGATGAGGGTGCCGTCATAGGACTCGAGCAGCTCTTCCAGCTTGTCGAGCGTGTCCATGTCGAGGTCGTTGGTCGGTTCGTCGAGGACCAGCATATTGGCGGGCTTGGCGAGGGCCCGGGCCAGCAGCAGGCGGTTGCGCTCGCCGCCGGACAGGGTCGAGATCGGCTGGCGCAGCTGGCCTTCCTGGAAGAGGAAGTCCTTGGCGTAGGCGGCGACATGTTTGGACACGCCGCGCACCAGGATGCTGTCGCCGCCGCCGGGGGTCAGGGCGTCCCACAGGGTCATGTCGCTGCGCAGGCCCTCGCGCGACTGGTCCAGATACACGGGTTCGAGATTGGCCCCGAGCTTGACCGTACCCTCGTCGGGGGCGAGCTGGCCGAGCAGGATCTTGACCAGGGTGGTCTTGCCGGCGCCGTTGGGGCCGACGATGGCGAGGCGGTCGCCGCGGATGACGCGGGTGGTGAAGGGCTTGATGACCGGGCGGTCGCCGAAGCTCTTGGAGACGCCCTTCAGGTCGGCGACCAGCTTGCCCGAGGTGGAGCCGGAATCGACGCCGAGGTTGAGTTCGCGCGGGACGTCCTTGAGCCGTTCGCTGCGGTCGGCGCGCAGGGCGTCAAGCGAGCGGGCGCGGCCCTCGTTGCGGGTGCGGCGGGCGGTGATGGAGCGGTAGAAGGTCTCGGTCTCGCGCTCGATGGTCCTGGTCAGGCGCTGGAGGGACTGGGCCTCTTCCTCGAGGACCTTGCCGGCCCATTCGTCGAAGGCGGCGAATCCCTTGTTGAGGGTGCGGACGCGGCGGCCTTCCAGCCAGTGGCAGGACTGGGTGACGCGGTTGAGGAAGGCGCGGTCGTGGCTGACGACCAGGACCGAGAACCGGGCCTGGAGGAGTTCCTCCTCAAGCAGTTCGATGGCGAGGATGTCGAGGTGGTTGGTTGGTTCGTCGAGGAGCAGGAGGTCGGGTTCTTCGGCGAAGGCCTTGGCGAGGGCGGCGCGGCGGATCTCGCCGCCGGACAGGTTCATGGCGGGCTTTTCCGGATCGAGGCCGAAGGTGGCCAGCCAGGCCTCGGCGGTCCAGCGCTCGGCATCGCCGGAGGCGGCGTAGTCGAGCAGGGTCTCGCCGGTGATGACGGGCTCCTGGGCGACATAGGCGAAGCGGACGCCGGCCTGGACCGAACGGTCCCCGGCGTCGGGCTCGATCAGGCCCATGACCATCTTCATCAGGGTCGACTTGCCGGCCCCGTTGCGGCCGACCAGGGCGGCGCGGGTGCGCGGTTCGACGGCGATGTCGACGCCGTCGAACAGCGGGCGCTGGCCGTCCTGGAGACGGACGTTCTTGAGGGCGACGAGAGGAGGACGGGGAGCCATGGAAACCCTGGACACGCGCGGGGAGGTTTGTGGAGCGGCGGGGAGGCCGCGCGGTCGAAGGCGGCCATATAGGGCGTACGGGCCGCCGTGGCCACCGGCGCGGACGGCTTGTGCGAGACAGGGCGGCGGCGAGCGGCTAACAGGCGCCGATGGAAAAGCCCTTCTGGCAAACCAAACGCCTGGAACAGATGACTCGCGAGGAGTGGGAGAGCCTGTGCGACGGGTGCGGTCTTTGCTGTCTGGTCCGGTTCGAGGACGAGGACACGGGCAAGGTCGTGCCCACGCGGGTTCACTGCAAACTGTTCGACAGCGACCGATGCACCTGTCTGGACTACGCCAACCGCCGCGAGCAGGTGCCGGACTGCATCAAGCTGACGCCGTGGAACATTGAACGACTGGCATGGATGCCGAAGTCGTGCGGCTATCGCAGGATCCATGAGGGACGGGGTCTGGCGGACTGGCATCCGCTGGTCTCGGGCGATCCCGAGAGCGTGCATGCGGCGGGCGTGTCGGTGCGCGGGCAGACGGTGTCGGAATTGGCCCTGGCGGAGGCCGAGGACGCGCTGGATTTCGAGGCGCCCGAATGGGATCTGGAACGGGGTGGGTGACGGCGCCGGGTCGGTAACCATTAATTCGTGAGCTTGTGACTTTCTGCTGCCGGTATCCAGGACGAGGCGGCCCCGTGAACAAGCAGGACAGTTTGGGGCTCGAGACGCCTTTCGATCATCTGACCGCGCTGCTTTGCGACCGGTTCGAGGTTCCTTTCGGCCTTGTGTCCTTCGTCCATGGGGATCTCGCGGTGTTTCGTTCCGAGGTCGGCTTGGGCGAAAGTTCACTGCCGCGGGACGTGAGCGTCAGCAATATCCTCGTCGGCATGGGGCCTGGCGCTCACCTGATAATCGAGGACGCCCAGGCCCACCCGGTCCTGAAGGACCACCCGATGGTCGTCGGCAAACCCTTCCTGCGCTTCTTCGCCGGCGTCACGATCAGCAACGGCAAGGGCGAAGCCGTGGGCGCTGTCGGCATCATGGATTCGAAGCCCAGACCCGTCCTGACGCCGCCGGAGCTCGCGGCCCTTCACCGCGTGGCCGGGATCGCCGGCAGCATGCTGGACCAGGTCACCGCACAGCGGGTTCAGGCGGAACAGCTGGCATTGCTGGCGCTGGCGGAAGAGATGTCGGGCGTCGGCCACTGGCGGTTTGATGTGCTCTCGGGTGAAGTCACCTGGTCCGACGAGGTCTATCGAATTCACGGCTTTGAGCCGGGAGAGATCGTACCCGACTATGAGGTGGTCCTCGCCGGCTATCATCCGGATGATGCCGAGGTGCTTGCAAGCGCGGTGTCGCAGGCGATCGCAACGGGGGCGGGCTATGAATTCCGGCTGAGAATCCAGCCGCCGGGCCGCGAAGAACGGCTGGTTGAGACCAAGGCCACCACGGAACAGGACGAGACGGGCCGGACCGTGGCGCTGTTCGGGGTGTTCCAGGATGTGACCGAGTCGGTGCGGTCGCAGGAACGGCTGGTTGAGAGCGAGGCCCTGTTCAGGCTGGTGAACGAGACGGCGACCGACATCGTCGCCCGCTTCGATACACAGGGGCGATTCCTCTATGTGTCGCCGGCGGTGAAGGCGCTACTGGGGCGCGACCCGGCCGACATGCTGGGCAAGGATTGCTCTGACTTCATCCCCGAGGACGACCTGAAGGTCATCCGGGCGACCCTGCGTGCCTATGTCGAGGCCGGGCCGGCCGCTCCCCCGCCGCGCTACGAATACCGCGCGATCAGGACGGACGGCAGTGTCGCATGGCTCGAGGCGATGCCGAGGGCGATTCGCGACGCCTCGGGCGTGGTGGTGGAGTTCCACGACCACGTTCGCGACATCACAGCCCGCAAGGCCGCCGAGCGCGAGCAGGCCGAGCTCGTCGAGACCCT
Source organism: Alphaproteobacteria bacterium (assembly GCA_018826515.1). Classification (GTDB taxonomy): domain Bacteria; phylum Pseudomonadota; class Alphaproteobacteria; order Caulobacterales; family Caulobacteraceae; genus Brevundimonas. The sequence goes on along the minus strand of JAHKAM010000005.1, from coordinate 46,992 downwards.
GAAACTGGCCGAGACGATCGCCGGCGTCGGGCATTGGCAGCTGGATGTCTCGACGGGCAAGGTCCGCTGGTCGGATGAGGTCTATCGCATCCACGGCGTCTCACCGGAGACCTTTGACCCCCAATATGACGACGCCGTCGACTTCTACCATCCCGACGACCGGACCAAGGTCCGCGAATGGGTGGCGCGGGCGATCGAGGTGGGCGAGGCCAGCCAGTTCCAGCTTCGTCTGATAAGGACCGACGGCGAGGAACGGATCGTCATCTCCCACTGCATGCCGGAGCGCGATCCGCAAGGCGTAACAGTCGCCCTGTTCGGCGTGTTCCAGGACGTCACCGAAAGCGTCCGCGCTCACGACCGGACCGCGGCCAGCGAGGCCCGTTACCGGCTGTTGGCGGACAATGCGACGGACATCATCGCCACCTATGGTCTGGACGGCGTGTTCGAATACGTCTCCCCCTCGATCGAGGGGGCGATGGGCTACCGCCCCGAGGAGTTGGTGGGCCGGTCATTCTGGCAGTTCATGCATCCGGATGATGTGGAGGGCCTGAGGGCCGCATTTACAGCCTACCTCAAGGCCGGGGCGGGCGCTGCGCCGCCGCGCGTGCCCTATCGGGGTGTGCGCAAGGACGGTCAGCTGGTCTGGCTTGAAGCGCATCCGATGGTCATCCGGGACGCCAAGGGGCGGCCGGTCGGGTTTCAGGATGTGGTCCGGGACGTGACGGAAACCAAGGCCCTGGAGGACCAGCTGATCGCCGCCCGCGACGTGGCCGAGGCGGGGGCGCAGGCGAAGACGGAGTTCCTGGCCAATATGAGCCATGAGCTGAGGACGCCGCTGACCAGCGTGATCGGTTTCTCGGGCCTGCTGCAGGCGAGCCGGAACCTGCCCGAGGCCGAGCGCAAATTTGCGGACCGGATCGCGACGGGGAGCGAGGCGCTGTTGAGCGTTATCAACGACATCCTCGACTATTCCAAGCTGGAGGCCGATGCCGTCGATCTGGACCCACAGCCGTTTGACCCGCGCGTCATGGCAGAGGGGGCGGTCGCCATTGTGGAAAGCCAATGCCACGCCAAGGGGCTGGTGCTGGAGACCGTGATCGACCCCGGCCTGCCCGAGGCCCTCATGGGGGACGAGGGGCGGCTTCGGCAGGTCATGCTGAACTTCCTGTCCAATGCAGTGAAGTTCACCACCAGCGGGACCGTGCGTCTGCAGCTGACCGGCGCCGGCGACCGGCTTCGACTGGCGGTGACCGACAGCGGCATCGGCATTGCGCCGGACAAGATCGACTCCCTGTTCGACCGTTTCACCCAGGCCGACGCATCGACCACGCGCGTCTATGGCGGCACCGGTCTGGGGCTGGCGATCTCGCGTCGCCTGATCGAGATGATGGGCGGCGAGATCGGGGCGGACAGCCGGCCCGGCGAGGGCTCGACCTTCTGGTTCGAGGTCCCGATGACCGAGGCCGTCGAAGGCGTGGAGTCCGCGGGCGAGGGCGATCTTGCGGTGGACGCCGGTCTGAAGATCCTGATGGCCGACGACGCCGCGCCGAACCGGGAATTGGTGGCGGCGATCCTGGGCGGACTGGGGCTGGCGCTGGACACGGTGTGCAACGGCGCCGAGGCGGTCGAAGCCGCGCGCACCGGCGCCTATGACCTGATCCTGATGGACGTGCATATGCCAGTGATGGATGGGCTGGATGCGACCCGGGCGATCCGGGCGATCAACGGCCCCGCCGGACGCACGCCGATCATCGCCCTGACCGCCAATGTCCAGCCGGAACAGGTCACCCGATGCCGCGAGGCGGGCATGGACGGCCATGTCGGCAAGCCGATCCAGATCAACGAACTGCTGACCGCCCTGGCCACGGTCAATGCCCACGCTGAAGACGACACGTCGGATGCCGGTGTGTTGCACGGCCCAGGCTGACGCCGCGGTTGCGGCATGACGCTGTGCTGACAATCCGCGAATCTATAGTCGGGTTGGCGAGATAATATCGTCAAACATCAACCCCCTATGACTTTCTAACCGCGATTTGCCCGCCGGACTCCGCTGGTCGGCTACTGTTTGGGCATGACGGGAAATCAGGACAGGGCGGCGCGGGCGGCGGCATGGTCCGGCGCGAAGCAGGATGACTTCATGGCGATCGTCGACGAGGACGTCGTGGTCCTGAAGGCCGCGAAACCGGCCGTCGATGACCTCGCCGCCGCCGTGCGACGGGTCCGGGCCGTGGGCGTCTTCGCCCATTCGGTTCGCGCCGTCGTGGCGCTGTCGCCGCCGTCGCGATCCGGCGGCGACCGTCAGCTGGAAGAGGACGAGATGAAACACCGTGACGACAGCCCCGAGAACCTCGAGCGAATGCGGTCCGAACTGGAGGCCCGTCTCGATCGCCTCAACGCCGTCCTGGAATCGAAGGGGATCGTTGTCGAACCTGGATGCTGGCCAGTTGCACGCGCTGATCGGGAGCCGGTTCACGCTCCATAATCATCAGGCGCCGGCCGCGGCGTCGGACTGGCGGACCTGGGTGCTGCTGGGCGGGCGCGGCGCGGGCAAGACCTTCGCGGGGGCCTGGTGGATCAACCATCTGGCGGAGATCGAGGACCGGCGGTTCGCCCTGGTCGGACCGACGCTGCACGATGTCCGCGAGGTCATGGTCGAGGGGCCGTCGGGGCTGAAGGCCCTGCCGGAGCGGGCGAAGCGACCGCGTTGGGAGGCGGGCCGGCGGCGGCTGGTCTGGCCGAACGGCAGCGTGGCGCACGCCTTCTCGGCCGAAGACCCGGACAGTCTGAGGGGACCGCAATTCCACCACGCCTGGGCCGACGAGTTCTGCGCCTGGCGGCGACCGGAAGCGGTGCTGTCCAATCTGCGGCTGGGGTTGAGACTGGGCGGCGATCCGCGGCTGGTGGTGACCACGACGCCAAGACCCATTCCGGCGTTGCGGCGGTTGTTGGCGGAGGCGGGCGTGGTCATCGACCGGGCCGGGACGCAGGCCAATGCGGACCATCTGTCGCCCGGCTTTCTGAAACATCTGAGGACGCTCTACGCCGGGACCCGGCTGGAGGCGCAGGAACTGCAGGGGCTGGTGGTCGAGGCCGAGGGCGCCCTGTTCCGGGCGGAGGACCTGGCGCGGGCGCGCGGCAGCCGGCCGGCGACCCTGGAGCGGATCGTGGTGGCGGTGGATCCGCCGGCCAGCGCGGGCGGGGACGCCTGCGGGATCGTGGTCGTGGGCCGCAGGGAGGGCCGCGCCTATGTGCTGGCCGACCGGTCGAAGGGCGGGGAGTCGCCGCAAGGCTGGGCGAGGCTGGTGGCGCAGACGGCGCGCGAGTTCGGCGCCCGGGAGATCGTGGCCGAGAAGAACCAGGGCGGGGAGATGGTGCGGACGGTGCTGGCCCACGGCGGTTGCGAGACCGCAATCAGACTGGTCCACGCCAGTCGCGGCAAGGCGGCGCGGGCCGAGCCGGTGGCGGCGCTCTATGAACAGGGGCGGGTCGTGCACTGCGGGGCGTTCCCGGCGCTGGAGGAGGAGCTTATGGCGCTGGGCTCGGTCGAGGGCGGCGGGCGCAGTCCCGACCGGGCCGACGCCCTCGTATGGGCGGTGACGCATCTGCTGCCGGCGCCGAAGGCGGGGCCGAGGGTCAGAACACTATGACGCCGTGGGTCCTGGGCTGGCCATCAACGGAGGCGCGCAAGGGCTTGTCGTTGCTGATCAACGGTGCGTCCAGCGCCATGGCTTGAGCGACCAGAATGCGGTCCCATGGGTCCGGATGGTCGATTGGAAGCCGGGCGGCGCGCCAGGCGATTTCGGCGGAGACGTCCACAATCTTGAAGCCAAATGAGGGAAGGGTCTCCGGCATGTTCTGCGGCATCCGCTGAAGGAACGAGTCCTTCGCCCGCAGCCCGCCTCGCCGTCGCTTGAAGTCGATCTCGTAGATGCTGACCACGCTGACATAGATGGTGGACGCATCCTCCATCCACCCGCGCGCGGAGGCCGTCAGTTCGGGGCGATCGAACAAGCTCCAGATAAGTACGTGGGTATCGAGAAGGACCGCGCTCACTTGTAAAAGTGATCCTCATCCTCGGAGCGAGCCGCAGCCTCGAACTCTGGATCAGGCTCCAGAAACAGATTCGCCTCTTCATCGGTGAGGGGGCCCAAATGCTTCAGGGCACCAATGAATCGATGCTTCTTCTTCCGGGCAGGCCGCGAAAGGGCTTGAAGGCGAAGAATAGGCTTTCCCGACCGGGCAAGAACAACCTCCTCACCGGCCTCGGCGCGAGCGACCAGTTCGGACAGGCGAGCCTTGGCCTCGGCGATGTTAACCTGCAGCGTCATTACGCGACCGTATCATGGATCACGAGTTGGTCCAACTGACTGGCCTTTGTTGGTCCAACTATGGAGCATTCCCATGCTGAACTGGCGACGGCCCTTCGGGGGCCGGCGGCGCATGTCCGCGCCCGAGATCAAGGACAGCCGGACCGGGCCGCTGATCGCGCTGACGGCCGGCGGGCGGGCGCGGTGGACGCCGCGGGACTATGCCCATCTGGCGGCGGAGGGGTTCGCGAAGAACGCCGTGGCCTATCGCTGCGTGCGCATGATCGCCGAGGCGGCGGCGTCGACGCCGCTGGCGGTGTTCGCGGACGGGGTGCGGCGGGACGATCATCCGCTGGCGGCGCTGCTGGCGCGACCGAACCCCGAGCAGTCGGGGGCGGAGTGGCTGGAGGCGCTGTACGGGGCGCTGCAGACGGCGGGGAACGCCTATGCCGAGGCGGTCGGGGACGGGGCGCCCGAGGAGCTTTGGACGCTGCGGCCGGACCGGGTGAAGGTCGTGCCGGGACGGGCGGGCTGGCCCGAGGCCTGGGAGTATTCGGTCGACGGGCGGTCGGTTCGGATCGGGCGGGCGGCGGACGGCTGGTCGCCGGTGATGCAGCTGAAGCTGTTTCATCCGACCGACGATCACTACGGATTTTCGCCGCTGGAGGCGGCGGCCTTCGCCATCGATGTGCACAACGCCTCGGGGGCCTGGAACAAGGCGCTGCTGGACAATGCGGCGCGACCCAGTGGCGCGCTGGTCTATGGGGCGAAGGACGGCGAGCGGCTGACCGCCGACCAGTTCGAGGCGCTGCGGGGGCAGGTCGAGGAGAGCCATGCCGGGACGATGAACGCCGGTCGGCCGATGATCCTGGAGGGCGGGCTGGACTGGAAGCCGATGAGCTGGACGCCGGCGGACATGGACTTCATCGCCGGCAAGCACGCGGCGGCGCGGGAGATCGCCCTGGCGTTCGGGGTGCCGCCGCAACTGCTGGGGATTCCGGGGGACGCGACCTACGCCAACTATCGCGAGGCCAATGCGGCCTTCTGGCGGGGGACGGTGGTTCCGCTGGCTCGGAAGACGGCGGCGGCGCTGACGGGATGGCTGGGCGGGCGGTTCGCGGGGGTGAGGATCGAGGCCGATCTTGACGGATTGCCGGCGCTGCAGCCCGAGCGGGACGCGCTGTGGGCGCGGCTGAACGCGGCGACCTTCCTGACCGATCAGGAGCGGCGGTGGATGGCGGGAGTGGGGGAGTAGGGTTTAGGGCTTGGGGCTTAGTTTGGTAAGGAGAGCGCGGAGCATCCGGCCGAGCTCGTCGGCTTCGGTCAGGATCGGATCAGTCGAGCCAGGCGGGCAAATTTTTACCCGTTCTGCAAGTATAAGGTGTGTCTCCAGTTCCTTGAGAGACCCTTGGGCGATGCGAACAAAGCTGGCGTAGGCAGGCCGAGTTCCACGGCCGTATCCCTCCGCGATGTTCGCGGCGACGGAAGCAGCCGCTCTGCGTGACTGGGATGTCAGCCCGAACTGTTCCTCTCGTGGATAGGCCTTGTCAGTCGATAGGTGGCCTCTGCGATCACCATCGCGCGCTGCCAGACAAACAGATCCCGGTAGCCCCCAATCCTGTTCGTCAAAGAAGCCTCCCTAAGCCCAAAGCCCCAAGCCCCAAGCCCCAAGCCCCAAGCCCCAAGCTCTATGTTTTACAACCCAGAGTATAGATCATGATCGACATCCGTAAAATCCCCGTCGCCGTGATCGCTGCGCTGGCGGTGCAGACGGTCGGGGGGCTGGTGTGGGCCGGCGGGGCGGCGGCGCGGATCGCAGCGCTGGAGGAACGGGTCGGCGAGCAGCGGCTGGTGGCCGAGCGGCTGGCGCGGCTGGAGGAGCAGAGCCGGGCGACGCGGGCGGCGGTCGAGCGGATCGAGGAGAGGCTGGAAGGGTGGGGATGACGGCCACGGCAAGGATAGACACCGGTCTGGCGATCGCCGGCTACGCCTCGCTGTGGGGCGTGGCGGACCTGAATGGCGATGTGGTGGCGCGCGGGGCCTTCGCTGACAGTCTGGCGAGGACGGGCGCGCAGGGCGTGCGGATGCTGCATCAGCACGAAGGGCGGGCCGCGGTCGGGGTCTGGGACCGGATGGTCGAGGACGAGCGCGGGCTGTTCGTCGCCGGGCGGATCATGGACTGGTCGGCCGAGGCGCGGTTCGCCAGGGCGTTGTCCAGGGCCGGGGCGCTGGACGGGCTGTCGATTGGCTTTCGCAGCAGCCGGGCGCGTCGGGAAGGGCGGCTGCGGGTGCTGGTCGAGGTCGAGCTGTGGGAGGTGTCGCTGGTGACCTTTCCCATGCTGCCCGGGGCGCGGTTCAGGATCGTCTGAACGTCAGCGCGCCGGCGGGAGGTATTCGTCGGGGATCGGCGTGATGGGGTTTTCCCCCTGCCAGTAGATGCTGACGATCCACCAGCGGGCGCCATCGTGAAACAGCTGGATGCTGTTGATGCCCCGGGCGAAGGGCTGGGGGTCGGAGGCGGCCCGGCGACTGTCGTAGGTCGAGAAGACATGGGCCATGTGGCCGAAGCGTTCGAACCGGCGGGCGATCTCGCGTTCGTGGAAACCCCCCATCAGGAAGGGCTCGGCGCGCGTGATGTATTCGTCGGGGGTGAGCGGCGTCAGGGTCGCCGGGCCCGCGCCCGCGCCGCCGATCGGCATGAGACGGGCCGACGGATGGAAGAGGGCGCGGAAGCGGCCCCAGTCGCGAGCCACGCCGGCGTCGCCGGAGATGACTTCGTAGAGGGCCGCAACGATGGCCTCTGGCGTGGCGACATCAGCAGGGGCCGCGGCGGTGGAGGCGGCGGCCGGAGCCGCGGGCGTCTGCGCGGCGACCGGGACTGCCACTGCCAGGGCAATGGCGGTTACGAGTATCGAAAGACGCATCGGATCCCTCTCCTTGAGAACCGGACCATGCCGGGCAGTCAAGACAGTCGCCAGCCTGGATCAGTCCGAGGCGGCGGCGCCCCGGCAGTCGATCCAGTTCAGGGCGGCGGTGATGCCGCGAAGGGGGAAATAGGCCTCGGCGGGACCGTCGGCGGACGGGTAGTTCCAGCGCGCGATGCGCTGGCGGCGCAGGCTCGAAACCAGGGAGCGGGTCAGGATCGGATCACTGACGCGGTACTCATTGGAGCCGGGCGAGGTCGGAGCCAGCCAGGGGCCGGGATCGACGGTCTGGCCGGGGGTGGTGAAGCGCATCACGCCGGCGACGGGCATGGGGTCGGTCGCCGCCAGCTCCACCAGGTAGTCGGCGCCGGGGCTGGGCCGGGCGACGCGCAACTGATGACGCCAGGCGGCCTGGCCCGAGGGGTCGGCGATGGCCACGACGGCCGAGCAGTAGCCGTCGGGCCGGCAGGCCGCGAGCGCATCGCCGAAATAGGCGCGGGTCTCGCCGAAGCGCATGTGGGTGGTCGCGCCGCAACGGTCGGCGGCCTGTACGGCCCCGGCGGTCATGAGCAGGGCGATGGTCGTGGCGGCGGCGAGCAGTCTGGACATCGGCGCATTCCCAAGCTTGACCATGGTCAATGCAGACCACGCGGGTCCGTGGGTGTCAATCGCACGCAACTTCAAGGGTTTCACTGTTGGGGCGGGCGGTATTCGTACTGGCCGAACCGGCGGGACGCCCGGGTGAGGGCGTCCAGAATCTCCGGCTTCTGCAGCGCCCGGCCAAGGACGCCGGCGAGGATGACGGCGAAGAAGATCGAGACGTCGAAGAGGACGACGGCCAGAAACCCGACGACGGCGATGACGACCCACAGGCCGACGAGGACGGAGGTCCGGTCGGACGTGTCGGGCGGGCTTTCATCGACCGCGGTATGCGGGGATGCGGGCGCGACCTTGCCGAACAGGACCTCGAGGAGGGTTTGCGGGCCGGGCGCCTGAAGCCGCTGCAGGGCGCCGTCGTTGCCCAGGGGCGGCTCGACCGGGGGCGGCTGAACGTGGTCGGCATGCCGGTGCAGGTCCAGCAGGGGGCTGGGCTGCATCAGGGCGGCGGGATCGAAGGCGATGGAGTCGCCCCGGTCGTCGAGGGTGAAGACCTGGTCGAAGGGGACCCGGGCGAAGTCGATGGCGCGGGTGTTCTGGCCATAGGCGTCGCCGTGCAGGGCGATGAGCCGGCCGGCGACCATCTCGGCCTGGAAGGCGATGGGGTCGGGCAGGTCGCCGACCATGGCGTGGACCGTGCCGAACCGGCCGGTCGGGGTGGTCAGCGGCGCCGGGCGGGCGCGGTGGACGATGATCTCGGTGAACAGGCCCGCGCCGGTGTTGCGGCGGACGCCGGGCAGGGCCTCGGCGAACTGGCCGGCGAGGTCGGGCGAGACGTCGCGCAGGTCCCAGGCGAGGGCGTCGAGGATGTCGGATTCGAGGGGGGTGAAGCGAAAGCTCACCCGGCGTCTCGCAGTGATGATTTTTCAAGAGGGCGGTTCACGCCCCGACCCTAACCGCGATCCGCGGTTCTTCAACCGGAGATACCATGAAAGAGACCAAACAGGCCTCGGGCACGCCCGAGGCGCGCGCCGTCCTGCATGAGATGATGGCGGCGTTCGAGGCGTTCAAAGGGGCCAATGACGCCCGGCTGGACGAGATCGAGCGCAAGAGCGCGGCCGATGCGCTGCTGGAGGAGAAGGTGGCGCGGATCGACCAGGCGGTGGCCAGCGCGCAGGCGCGGCTGGACCGGGTGGTGTCGGAAGGCCGGAGGCCGGAGCTGGCCGCAGCCCCCTCCGTCGGCTTCGCCGCCACCTCCCCCATGAAGGGGGAGGAGAAGAGCGCTTTTGACGGCTATCTGAAGACGGGTCAGTCGTTCGGGCTCGAGCTGAAGGCGGGGCTGTCGACGGCGTCGAATTCGGCCGGCTATGTGGTGCCGGAACAGACCGAGCGGGCCATTGAGCGGCGGCTGATGGCGGGGTCGCCGATGCGCGAGATCGCCACGGTGCGGACGGTGGGCGCCGGGGTGTTCCGCAAGCCGGTGTCGACGGCGGGCGTGGCCTCGGGCTGGGTGGCCGAGACGGCGGCGCGGCCGGAGACGGATCCGGCGACGCTGGCGCTGCTGGAGTTCCCGTCAGCCGATCTGTACGCCAATCCGGCGGCGACCCAGTCGCTGCTGGACGACGCGATGATCGATCTCGACGAATGGCTGGCGGCCGAGGTCGAGGACGCCTTCGCGGCGCAGGAGACCCAGGCCTTCGTCACCGGCGACGGGATCAACAAGCCCAAGGGCTTCCTGAGCTATGACATCGTCGCCGAGGCCGACCATGAATGGGGCGAGATCGGTTATGTCGCCTCGGGCGCGGCGGGGGCGTTCGCGGCCGAGGATCCGACCGACCGGCTGATCGACCTGGTCTATGCGCCCAAGGCCCAGTACCGGCCGAACGGGCGGTTCGTGATGAACCGCAAGACGGTCTCGGCGGTGCGCAAGTTCAAGGACGCGGACGGCAACTATATCTGGCAGCCGGCGCAGCGGGCGGGCGAGACGGCCAGCCTGCTGGGCTATCGCGTGACCGAGATCGAGACCATGCCGGATATCGCCGCCAACAGCGCGGCCATCGCCTTCGGCGACTTCCAGCGCGGCTATCTGATCGTGGATCGCGCCGGCGTGCGGGTGCTGCGGGACCCGTATTCGGCCAAGCCCTATGTGCTGTTCTACACGACCAAACGCGTCGGCGGCGGGGTGCAGAACTTTGATGCGATCAAGGTGATGAAGTTCAGCGCGAGCTGACGCCCGAGGCATCAGGCAACAGGCAGCAGGCAACAGGAGAAGGCGGCAGGATCGTTCCTGCTGCCTGATCCCTGATGCCTGTTGCCTCTCTTCACAGACAACGAGGTTCCCATGACCGCACCCGTCTCACTGGCGGAAGCGAAGCTGTTCCTGCGCGTCGAGCACGCGGCCGAGGACGGGCTGATCCAGACGTTGATCGACGCGGCCCGGGCGCGGGTCGAGGGGGATGTCGGGCTGACCCTGACCTCGACCTCGCCGGCGCCGTTGCGGCTGGCGATCCTGATGCTGACGCTGCGCGCCTATGAACGCGGCGAGCGGGAGATGCCGCTGACGCCGGTCGAGGGCTGGATCGCGCCCTATCGCGGGGTGCGGCTGTGAGCGGCGCGATGAAGGTGCTGGCCGAGCTGTTCGAGGGCGTCGAGAGCGAGACGCCGTATGGCGGACGGGCGGTCAGCTGGGAGCCGCTGGGCTCGGCCTGGCTGAAGCTGGGCCCGAGGCGGCGGCGAGAAAAGACTGAGCCGGGCGGCGCGCGGGCGATCGAGACGGCAGCGGCGGAGACGCGGTCTGACGCGCGGCTGACGGCGGGACGGGTGCTGAGGTTCGGCGGCGGCGACTGGCGGATCGTCTCGGGCGAGACCGTCGGCGGGCGGGCGATCCTGAACCTGGAGCGGACGCGATGAGCGCGCATGAACTGGCGCTGCAGAAGGCGCTGATCGCGCATCTGAAGGCGGATGCAGGGGTGCAGGCGCTGTTAGGAGAGCCGGCACGAATCCGGGACTCGGCGCCGGCCGACACGGCGTTTCCGCACCTGCTGATCGGGCGGTGCGAGAGCCGGCCGGTGGCGGCGGACGGCGGCGGGTTGGAGCAGGCGCTGACCCTGACGGTCGTGTCGCGCTTCCGGGGGACCGAGGAGGCCAAGGCCATTCTGGCGGCGGTGCGGGTCGCGCTGAACGATGCGGCGCTGGAGGCCGACGGGGTGCGGACGGTGAGTCTGAGGGTCCCGTTCGCCGACGTATTTCCCGCCGCAGACGGGGCGCGGACATTTGCGGTGCTGCGGGTGCGCGCCGTCACGGAGGAGGTGGAGACATGAGCGCACAACGCGGCAAGGACATCCTGCTGAAGATCGAGGGCGCGCCGGGCGCGTTCACGACGGTGGCGGGGCTGAGAGCGCGGACGATCTCGCTGAACGCACGGACCGTCGACGCGACCGACGGCGACAGCGCCGGGCGGTGGCGCGAGCTGCTGGGCGGGGCGGGGGTGAAGTCGGCGGCGGTCGCGGGGCAGGGGATTTTCCGTGACGCGGCCTCTGACGCCCTGATCCGCGAGGCCTTCTTCGACCAGGCGGCGCGGGTGTGGCGGCTGATCGTGCCGGACTTCGGCGTGCTGGAGGGGCCGTTCCTCGTGGCGGCGCTGGAATACGCCGGCGAGCACGAGGGTGAGGCGACCTTCGCGATCAGCCTGGCGAGCGCGGGCGAGATTTCCTTCGAGGCGCTGTGATGTCGGCCAACGGGGCGCGGGGCGAGGTCGTCGCCGTGCTGGCGGGGGCGGAGCGGCGGTTGTGTCTGACGCTGGGGGCGCTGGCGGAGATCGAGACGGGGCTGGGGCTGGAGGGGATGTCCGGTCTGGCGGACCGGATGCGGGCGTTGTCGGCGCGGGATCTGACGGTGGTGCTGGCGGCCCTGTTGCGGGGCGGGGGCGAGCGGGCGCTGGCGGAGGAACTGGGGCGGGCGAGCGTCGAGCCGCGCGAGGCGGCGGAGGCGGTGGCGCGGGCCTTCGCGGCGGCCGCCGAATGACTCCCTGGGGCGAGATGTTGCGGACCGCAGCGCGGTTGGGCGTGGGGCCCGAGGGGTTCTGGCGGCTGTCGCTGCGAGAGTGGCGGATGCTGACCGAGCGGCCGGGCGGCGGGGCGCTGATGGGGCGGCAGGATTTCGAGCGGATGGCGGGAGCGTGGCCGGACTGAGGGCCGATCGCCGCGCCCTCCCCACCCGGTCGTCGCTGCGCGCCGACCACCCTCCCCCAGGGGGGAGGGACAGGAGTTGAGATGACTGACAATCTTGAATCTACCGGTCTCGACGGCGTGCCGCGCCAGGCGGCCGAGGCGGCGGCGGCGCTGGAGGCGTTGCGGGAGCCGGCGGAACGGGCGGCGGCGTCGATCGAGGACGCGTTCGGCCGCGCCGGAGAGGGACTGGTCCGGTCGCTGGCGCGGGCGGCTGCGGACGGAGAGGTTAGTCTGGCCGAACTGGCGCGGGCGGTTCTGGCGGCGGTCAATGCGGCTTCGGGATCGGGCGGCGGCGGACTGGGCGAGGCGATCGGCCGGGTGGTGCAGTCGGCCTTCGCGGGTGCGCGCGCCGACGGAGGCGCGGTGCTGGGCGGGGGCGCCTATCTGGTGGGCGAGCGCGGGCCGGAGGTGTTCAGACCCACGGGCGCGGGCGTCATCGAACCAGCCGGCGGCGGCGGGGTGACCGTCAATGTACGGGTGGACGGCGGCGCGCCGGCCCTTTTGCGGTCGGAGGCGCAGATCGCCCAGATGCTGGCGCGCGCCGTATCGCTGGGCGCGCGCCGGCTCTGAGGGTCAGAGGCCCTTGGGGTTGGGACCGAAGCGATTGTCGCCGCGCTGGCCGTCGGCAAGGCCGATCCAGAGCAGAAAGCCGAGGCTGACAAGGAACACGATACCGATCAGGCCCAAGGCGGGGCCAAGCAGGGCGAAGATGGCGGCCGGGTCGCCGTCCTCCAGCGCCTGGGCGTTGGTCACAGCCGAGAAGCCGACCATGCCGAAGGTGGCGAACACGCCGACGATGCTGACGACCCACGGAATCGCGACCAGCCATCCTGTCTGACCCATGTCGTGCAGCCGCTTCACCGAGATGGCGAGGTTGGGCCAGATCAGGGCGAGGGAAATGAGGCCGCCGAGAATCGGAATCCAGCCCGCCACGACGCCGACGCCGAGGCAGATCAGCCAGCCAATCCAGAAATGCGAGCGTCGGATGCGACCCTCGAACGAGAACAGCAACTTCTGCCAGTCGAAGCTCTGAATCTGGTGGGAACTCTCCGTCGACATATCGCCCTCCCGTGCGCCGGACCCTGCGTCCTTGGCGGGGAGAATGGACGAACGCCGCTCGCCCGACAAGCGAAAGCGGAGCCGGAAACCCCGGAACAGGGAAGGGATCCAGATGGCCTTTCATGACGTGAGGCTGCCGGCGCGGCTGGCGTTCGGGTCGACCGGCGGGGTGGAGCGGCGGACCGAGATCGTCACCCTGGGGTCCGGATTCGAGCGGCGGTCGACGCCGTGGGCGCACGGGCGGCGGCGCTACCTGATCGGGGCCAATCTGCGGTCGCTGGACGATATGGCGGCGCTGACGGGCTTCTTCGAGGCGCGGCGCGGGCGGTTGTACGGGTTCCGGTTCCGGGACTTCGCCGACTGCAAGTCCTGCGCACCCGGAGGGGCGGTTGGACCGCTGGATCAGGTTCTGGGCGAGGGCGACGGGCTACGGCGCGGGTTCCAGCTGCTCAAGGCCTATGGCGAGGGCGAGACGGCGCTCGCGCGCACAATCGCCAAGCCGGTCGAGGGGTCGGTGCGGGTCGCGGTCGGCGGGGTCGAACTGCCGCCGGACGCCTTCGCTGTGGATCCGTCGACCGGGATGGCGACGCTGAACACGGCGCCGGGCGACGGCGCGACGGTTACGGCGGGGTTTGAGTTCGACACGCCGGTGCGGTTCGACGCCGACCGGATCGAGGTCACCCTGGAGAGCTTCGACGCCGGGCGGATGGCGGCCGTGCCGCTGATCGAGGTGCGGGTCTGAACCATGCGAACGATACCGAACGAGATGGCGGCCCGCATCGAGAGCGGGGCGGCGATGCTGTGCCACGCCTGGGTGCTGCGGCGGAGGGACGGGACCGGGCTGGGTTTCACCGACCATGACCGCGATCTGGTGGTCGAGGAGGTGATCTGTCGCGCGGCAAGCGGCTGGACGGCGGGGGCGGCGGACAGCGCGGTGGGGTTGAGCGCCGGGTCGGCAGCGGTCGCCGGGGGGTTGGACCATGCAGCCATCACCGATGCGGATGTCGAGGCCGGGCTGTACGACGGGGCGTCGGTGGCGCTGTGGCGGGTCGACTGGGACCGGCCGGATCTGAAGGTGCGGCTGTGGACGGCGACGCTGGCGCGAATCCGGCGCGAGGGCGTGGGGTTTACGGCCGAGCTGGAGGGCCCGCTGGCGAAGCTGGAGCGCGTCGTGGGCCGAACCTTTGGCCGGGACTGCGACGCGGTGCTGGGGGACGGGCGGTGCCGGGTCGATCTGGAAGCCTTTCCGGGTCTGGTCTGTGACAAGCGCTGGGCGACCTGCCTTGGAACCTTCGCCAACGGGATCAATTTCCGGGGCTTTCCGGACATGCCGGGGGATGATTTCCTCACCGCGGCGCCGGTCGAGGGCGGACGGCATGACGGCGGGAGCCGGCGATGAGGGCGGCGGCGGTGGCGGCCGCGCGCGGCTGGCTGGGTACGCCCTATCGACATCAGGCCAGTGTAAGGGGCGAAGGGGCCGACTGCCTGGGTCTTGTCCGCGGCATCTGGCGGGAACTGGTCGGAGCGGAACCCGAGGAACCGCCGCCCTATCGTCCCGACTGGGCCGAGGTCGGGTGCGAGGAACACCTGCTGGCGGCGGCGCGACGATGGCTGGTGGAGATACCGGTGCGGGAGGCCGGCGCGGGCGATGTGGTGCTGTTCCGCATGGCGCCGGGCTGCCCCGCCAAACACTGCGCGATCCTGAGCGACATGGCGGGCCCGGAAGCCCGAATGATCCACGCCTACTGGGGACGGGCGGTGGTGGAGAGCTGGATGGGGACATGGTGGCGGCAGCGGCTGGTCGCGGCCTTTCGCTGGCCCGTTGACCGAACCGGGGAGGGCTGAGCATGGCGCAGATGATCCTGGGCGGCTTCGGCCAGGCGATCGGCGGGCCTGTCGGGGCTGTGATTGGCGCGAGTATTGGCCGGTCCCTCGATCAGCGGGCGATCGCCGGCCTCGAGCCGGCGCCGCAGCGCGGGCCGCGGCTGGAGACGCTGAAGGTGCAGGGCGCCGCCGAGGGCGCGCCGATGGCCTGTGTGTTCGGGCGGGCCAGAGTGACCGGACAGGTGATCTGGGCGGCGCGGTTCCTCGAGGGGCGCAACACCTCGTCGGGAGGCAAGGGCGGACCGCGGACGGTGGAGTACGACTATTCCCTGAGCTTCGCCGTGGCGTTGTGCGAAGGCGAGATCGACGGCGTCGGGCGCATCTGGGCCGACGGGCGGCCGATGGATCTGTCGGGCGTGACGATGCGGGTGCATCGCGGCGGCGAGGACCAGACACCTGATCCGCTGATCGAGGCGGTGGAGGGGACGGCGCCGGCGTATCGCGGGACCGCCTATGTGGTGTTCGAGAATCTGCCGCTGGGGCCCTATGGCCATCGGCCGCCGCAGCTGGGGTTCGAAGTGTTCCGCAGGGCGCGGGGTGACGGGCTGAGGCTGGAGGACCGGCTGGAGGGCGTATGCCTGATCCCGGGGGCGGGCGAGTTCATGCTCGCGACCGATGTCGTGATGCGGCGGGTAGGGCTGACGCGGACGGCGGCCGAGAACCTGCACACGGGCGACGGGCGGGCGGACCTGATGGTTTCGCTGGACCAGTTGCAGGCGCAGTGCCCGAACCTGAAGCGGGTTAGCCTGGTGGTCGGCTGGTTCGGCGACGATCTGAGGGCCGGGCATTGCGTCATCAGGCCGGGCGTCGAGCGGCTGGACAAGGCGACGGAGCCCATGAGCTGGTCGGTGGCGGGGCTGGGGCGGGCCGAGGCCCATCTGATCTCGGAAAGCGGCGGCGGACCGGCCTACGGAGGCACGCCGTCCGATGAGAGCGTGCGCCAGGCCGTGGCGGCGCTGAAGGCGCGGGGCCTGGAGGTGACGCTGTATCCGTTCGTGCTGATGGATGTGCCGGCGGCGAACGGGCTGCCCGATCCTTATGGCGGCGCAGAGCAGGCGGCCTATCCCTGGCGGGGTCGGGTCAAGGGCACGGACGGCGCCGGCGCGGCGGCGGAGGTTGCGGCGATGTTCGGGACGGCGGGCGGCTGGGGCCTGCGACGGATGGCGCTGCACTACGCGATGCTGGCGGCGGAGACAGGAGCGGACGGGCTGTTGATCGGCTCGGAGATGCGGGGGCTGACGACGACGCGCGACGCAGGCGGCGGGTTTCCGGCCGTGGCGCAACTCCGGACGCTGGCGGCGGAGTGCCGGGCGGTGGTCGGGTCGGGCGTCGCGATCAGCTATGCGGCCGACTGGTCGGAGTATGCGAGCGTGCGGGCCGGGGGCGAGGTCGCGTTTCATCTCGATCCACTGTGGGCCGATGCGAACATCAACTACGTCGGCATCGACTGGTATCCGCCGATGGGCGACTGGCGCGCGGCCGACGGCGGCGTGGACGGCGAGGGGTTCGCCGGGCCGGACGATCCGGCCTATCTGGCGGCGCAGGTCGCGGGCGGCGACGGGTTCGACTGGTTCTATGCCTCGGATGGCGACCGGGCGGCGCAGGTGCGGACTCCGATCGCGGATACGGCGCATGGCGAAGACTGGGTGTTCCGGGTCAAGGACCTGAAGGGCTGGTGGTCGAACCCCCATCACGACCGGCCCGGCGGGGTCAGGAGCGCGACGGCGACCGGCTGGGCGCCCGGCATGAAGCCGATCCGGCTGACGGAGTTCGGTTGTCCGGCGGTGGACCGGGGCGGCAATGCACCGAACCTGTTTCAGGATCCGAAGAGCGCGGAGAGCGCCCTGCCGCCGTTCTCGACCGGTGCGCGCGACGACCGCATGCAGCGCCGGGCCCTTGAGGCCGTGCTGGGCCATTTCGCGGCGACGGAGAACAATCCCGTGTCGGCCATCTACGGCGGGCCGATGGTCGAGGCAGCGGACGCCTGGTGCTGGGACGCGCGGCCCTGGCCGGCGTTTCCGGCGCGCGAGGATGTGTGGGCGGACGCCCGAAGCTGGCGGACCGGTCATTGGCTGAACGGGCGGTTGGCGGGCGATACGCGCGACCTGATTGCAGCGGTGCTGAGGCGCGGCGGGCTGGCCGACAACGATTTCGAGATCGCCGCCTTCTCAGGCGAGGTGCAGGGCTATGTCATCGACCGGCCGATGCGGACGCGGGACGCGCTGGAACCCTTGCTGGCCGGTCTGGGTCTGACCGTGGCGGAGCGGGGCGGACGGATCGCGGTGGTCGGGGAGGAGGCCGCGGTCGCGACGCTGACGCTGGAGGCGCTGGCGCTGCCCGGGGACGGCGCGAGCCTGAAGCCCGAACGGGTGCTGGAGCTGCGGCCGGGTGTGGCGCGGGTCCGCTATATCGACGGGGAGGGCGGCTACCAGACCGGGTCGGCGGTCGTGCGGTCGGATGGCGAAGGGGGCGGGGTCGATCTGGACCTGCCGGCGGTCTGTTCCGGGGCCGTGGCGCGGGCGGCGGCGGAGCGGGCGCTGGAAAGCGTGGGGGCGGATCGGCTGGCAGTGCTGCCGGGGCCGTTGGAAGCCCTGATCCTTGAGTCCGGCGACACGGTGACGGTCGAGGGCCGGAGCGGCGACTGGCGGGTGATGCGTCTGGACGTGGATGAAACGCCGTCGGCGGTGTTGGAGCCCGTTTCGGCGGTCGACACGGGGCAAGATGACGGGCGGCCGACGGCGGGCGAGGCGGCCGGCGCGGTCGGCGCGCCCTTCTTCCGCGTGATTGAGTTGCCGCCATTGCCCGGGGCCGATGGCGACGGGCGGCCGATCGCCGTCGTGGCGGCGGATCCCTGGCGGCCGATGCGGGTGTTCGCCGGGGCGGACCCCGGTTCACTGACGGCGCGGGGCGATGTCGCCCGGCCGGCGACCGCAGGATTGCTGGTCGAGGCGCTGGCGGCGGGTGCTCGGCATCGGTGGGACGAGGTCAACGCCGTTCTGGTCCGGGTCGAGGGCCGGGCGCCGGAAAGCCGTTCGGAGACGGCGGTGCTTGCGGGCGGCAATGCGGCGGCGATCGAGACGGAAGACGGCTGGGAGCTGGTGCAGTTCCGATCGGCGACGCTGGTCGGCGACGGCGTGTGGCGTCTGACAGGCTTGCTGCGAGGACAGCAGGGCACGACGGCGTTGGGCGCGTCCGCGGGGGCGGTTGTCGTCCTTCTGGATCAGCCGCCGACGAGGGTGGAGTCGCCGTATGCGGAGCGGGGCCTGCCGCTGATCTGGCGGGCGGGGCCGGCGGGCGGACCGGCGGGGGGCGCGGGGGTGACCGAGGTCGGGTTCATGCCGACGGGCGTGCATGAGCGGCCATGGTCGCCGGCCCACCTCAAGGCCCGGGCCAGGACGGACGGCGGCTTCGACCTGGGCTGGATCGCGCGGGCCCGGATTGCTGGCGACCGGTGGGACATGGCGGCGGAGCCGGGGGCGCAGCGCTTTCGGATACGGGTGCTCGACGGCGCGGCGGAGGTGCGGACGTTCGAGGTCGAGACGCAGACGGCGACCTATGCAGCGACCGATCTGGCCGCGGATTTTCCGGGTGGTCTGAACGTCGGATCGCGATTGGCCGTGGCGGAGTGGGGCGAGGGATATGGCTGGGGGATGGAGGCGATATGTCCGTTGGTCGGTTGATTTGCCACCTGTCCCTTTGCGCGGCGCGCGCGATGCCCTAACTGACGCACTCGGCTATCAATGGAGCGGCATTCGACGTGGCGGGCGATCCCTACAAGGAACTGGGCGTTTCGAGGGGCGCGAGCGCGGACGAAATCAAGAAGGCGTTCCGCAAGCTCGCCAAGGAACTGCATCCCGACAAGAACCCCGGCAATACGGTCGCCGACGAGCGGTTCAAGCGGATCACCGCCGCCTTCGACCTGCTGGGCGACAAGGACAAGCGAGCGAAATTCGATCGGGGCGAGATCGACGCGGACGGGCGCGAGCAGTTCCGCGGCTTCGGCGGCGGTGGACCGGGCGGCGCGCGGGGCGGTCCGGCCGGCAATCCCTTCGGCCAGGGCGGGGCGCGGCAGCAGGGCTTCGAGAATATCGATCTGGATGAGCTGTTCGGCGGGATGTTCGGCGGCGGCGCCCGGCCGGGCGGGGCACGGCCCGGCGGGTTCGCGTCCAAGGGTCAGGATATCAAGGCGACGCTGGAGATCAGTCTGGAGGACTCGATCTCGGGGGCGACGCGGCGCATCCAGTTCTCGGATGGGCGGATGCTGGACGTGGCTATCCCCAAGGGCGCCAGCGACGGGCAGACGATCCGGCTGAAGGGGCAGGGCGCGCCGGGACGCGGCGGGCCGGCCGGCGACGCGCTGATCGAGTTGAAGGTCGCGAAGCATCCGGTCTTCACCCGCGACGGGGCCGACCTGACCATGGACCAGCCCGTGGCGCTGTTTGACGCGGTGCTGGGCGGCAAGGTGCCGGTGCGGACGCCTGAGGGGACGGTCAGCATGACCATTCCGGCGGGCTCCAGCTCGGGCAAGGTGCTGCGGCTGAAAGGGCGGGGCGCGTTTGCGGACGGCAAGCGTGGCGATCTTCTGGCGAAGCTGATGATCACCCTGCCGGAGGACAGCGCCGAGCTGACGAAGCTGGCGCAGGCCGTGCGCGACAAGGGGCCCGTGCGGCCGTTCCGCGACTGATGGCGAGCAAGCCAAATCTCAAGCCCGGGCGGCCGTGGTTTTCGGCGGGGCCGACGGCGAAGCGGCCGGGATGGTCGTCGCAGGCCATTTCGCATGAGTTGCTCGGGCGGGGCATCCGCGCGCCCGAGGTGGTGGAGCGGTTCGCGCACGGGCTGAGGCTGACGCGCGAGCTGCTGCAGGTGCCGGCGGACTGGGTGCTGGTCTATGTGCCGGGGTCCGACACAGGGGCGGTCGAGGCGGCCATGTGGTCGATGCTGGGCGAACGGCCCGTCCAGGTGCTGGCGTTCGAGAATTTCGGCAAGGTCTGGGCGACCGACGCGGTCGAGCACCTGAAACTGAACCCCGAGGTGATCGCGGCGCCCTGGGGCGAATGGCCCGACACGTCCGGAGTCGACCCGGCGAAGGACCTCGTGTTTCCGTGGAACGGGACGACCGCCGGCGTCCGTGCGCCGAATGCGGACTTCATCGCCCTGGACCGCGAAGGTCTGGTGATCTGCGACGCCACGTCCGCCGCCTTCGCCATGCCGTTGCCGTGGGACAGGCTGGATGTCGTGACCTTCAGCTTCCAGAAGGCGCTTGGCGGGGAGGCGGGGCTGGGCGTCGCGGCGCTGTCGCCGCGCGCTGTGGCGCGGCTGGACCACTATGAGCCCCCGCGACCCGTGCCCAAGGTGTTGCGCCTCAGAGACGGCAAGGGGTTCGACCGGCTGCTGGCCACGGGCTCGATGCTGAACACCTTTTCGGTGTGGACCCTCGAGGACTGGATCGATGCGGTCGAATGGGGGCTGGCCGTCGGGGGACTGGAGGCGCTGATCGCGCGGACCGACGCCAACGCCGCGGTTCTCGAGGCGTGGGTCAGGCGGACGGACTGGATTGACTATCTGGCCCGGGATCCGGCGACGCGGTCGACGACCTCGGTATGTCTGAAGATTGTCGATCCGCGGGTGACGGCGATGCCCGAGGCGGCGCGGCAGGCGCTGGTCACGCGGATGAAGGCGCTGGTCGAGGGCGAGGGGGCGGCGTTCGACATCGAGAGCCACCGCAACGCTCCCGCCGGCCTGCGCATCTGGTGCGGCTGCACAGTCGAGACGGCGGATGTCGAGGCCCTGACGCCCTGGCTGGACTGGGCCTTCGAGACGGCGCTGGCGGAATAATCGTCCGGCGACGGGACACCCGCCGATTCCCCGGCTATAGGCTGCGCCCGCATTCCGAAATCCCGGACAGCGGAGAACAGTCTTGGCGAACGTCGCGGTAGTCGGCGCCCAGTGGGGCGACGAGGGCAAGGGCAAGATCGTCGACTGGCTGTCGAATCGGGCCGACATGGTCGTGCGGTTCCAGGGCGGGCACAACGCCGGCCACACGCTGGTGGTGGACGGCAAGGTCTACAAGCTGGCGCTGCTGCCGTCGGGCGTGGTCCAGGGCAAGCCCTCGATCATCGGCAACGGCGTGGTGGTCGATCCCTGGCATCTGGTCGGCGAGATCGAGAAGATCGAGGCGCAGGGAATCCGGATCAGTCCCGAAGTGCTGATCGTGGCCGACAACGCCTGTCTGATCCTGCCCATCCATCCGGCGCTGGACGTGGCGCGCGAGGCGGCGGCGAGCGCGCCGGGGGCCCGGATCGGCACGACGGGGCGCGGCATCGGGCCGGCCTATGAGGACAAGGTCGGACGGCGGGCGATCCGGGTCTGTGACCTGGCCAATGTCGACGACCTGAGGGTCAAGATAGACCGCCTGCGCTCGCACCATGACCCGCTTCGGGCGGGACTGGGGCTTGAGCCGATCGATCCGGAGGCGCTGCTGGCGCAACTGCTGGAGATCGCGCCGAAGATCCTGCCCTATGTGCAGCCGGCCTGGCGGGTGCTGGACCAGGCGCGGCGGGACGGCAAGCGGGTGCTGTTCGAGGGCGCCCAGGGCGCCTTCCTGGACGTGGATCACGGCACCTATCCGTATGTGACCAGCTCCAACACGGTCGCCGGGCAGGCGGCGGCCGGCTCGGGCATCGGTCCGCGCGGCGTCGGATACGTCCTGGGGATCGTCAAGGCCTACACCACCCGCGTCGGCGAGGGTCCGTTCGCTTGTGAGCTCAACGACGAGGTCGGGACCCATCTGGCGACGGTGGGACGCGAGGTCGGGGTCAATACCGGTCGGGCCCGGCGTTGCGGCTGGTTCGACGCCGTGCTGGTTCGGCAGTCGGTGGCGATCAACGGCATCGACGGGATCGCCCTGACCAAGCTGGACGTGCTGGACGGGTTGAAGACGCTGAAGATCTGCACCGGCTACCGGATCGACGGCCAGGTGCTGGACTATCTGCCGTCCAGCCTCAAGGCGCAGGCCGCGGCGGAGCCGGTGTTCGAGGAGATGGAAGGCTGGAGCGAGAGCACGGCCGGCGCGCGCAGCTTCCGCGACCTGAACGCCAATGCGGTGAAATACGTCCGCCGTATCGAAGAGCTGATCGGCGCCCCGGTGGCCCTGTTGTCGACCAGCCCCGAGCGCGACGACACCATCATGATGCACGATCCGTTCCGCGGCTAGGTCCCCGGGCGCTAACCCCCGGAGCACTGCGTTCAACGGGCCTTAACCCGGCGTCGGCTAAGCCCAGTCTCCGGAGTGGAGGGGCCCGCCTTGTTTGCAGTCGATCGTCGTGTGCTGGCGAAGCTGGAGCCTGTGGTCAAGCGGGTGCTGATCATTGATCCGAACCCGCATGCCGCGCGTCTTCTGACCGACATCATGAAGGGTCTGGGCGCACGGGACGTCGTGGTCCAACCGGATGAGAAGCGCGCCCTGGCGGCGGCGGCGGAACTTGAGCCGGGCATCGTTTTCACGGAGCGCACCGGCGACGGGCTGGACGGCGAATCGCTGGCCCGGGCGTTGAGGCGTTCGGACATGAACTGCCGACGCGCACCGATCATCATGATCACGGCCGATGCGACCGCCCGCACCATTCTCGGCGCGCGGGATGCCGGCATTCACGAGTTTCTGCGCAAGCCCTTCACCAGCGCCGATCTGTTCAAACGGGTCGAGAATGTCGCGTTGAAGCCGCGCGACTGGGTCGAGGCGGTGGGCTACATCGGCCCGGACCGGCGCCGGTTCAACTCGGGCGAATTCTCCGGCGCGAAGAAGCGCAAGGCCGACCGTTCGGCCACGGGCGCGGCTGGCCATGTGGCGGCCAAGGACCAGGCCATGCGGATTCTGGGATCCGCGCTGGACCAGTTCGACAGCGATCCGATGCAGGCGGTCCGGGCGATCCGCGAGCAGGCGGCGATGCTGAAGGCGCTGGCCATGAAGGTTTCGGACTCCCGGCTCGCCGTGGCGGTCGGGGCCCTCGAGGTGTCGATGGCGGCGGGCCCGCCGACGAAGATGACGCTGTCGGCGCCGATCGGAACCCTGCTGGCCATGCATCAGGCGGCCGAACCTGTCGCCAAGGCGGGCTGACGGCGTTTCGACGCCGGGGTTCGTCCGTGACGCCCGACGTTGTAGACCGGGCGCCTGGCAGGCGGAGTCCGATCGCATGACTATACGACAGGACTGTCTCGACCGGGACCTGGCCGATCCGCTGGGCATGATGCGGAGCCGGTTCAGCCTACCGGACGGCGTCATATATCTGGACGGCAATTCTCTGGGCGCCCTGTCCGTCGCGGCGGCGGAGGCTGTCCGCGAGGCGGTCGAGCGGCAGTGGGGCGGCGATCTGATCGCCAGCTGGAACAAGCACAAATGGATCGGCCTGCCGCAGAAGGTCGGCGGCAAGATCGCGAGCCTGATCGGTGCGGACGCGGACGAGGTGGTGGCGGCGGACTCCGTGTCCGTGAACCTGTTCAAGCTGGCGGCCGCGGCGGCGAGCCTCCCGGGCGGGCGGCGCGTGGTCCTGACGGAAAGCAGCGACTTTCCGACCGACCTCTACATCCTGCAGGGCCTGGCCGGGCTGATGCCGGACATCGAGCTGCGGGTCGTGGCGCCGGGCGGGGTCGAGGCGGCGCTGGACGACCGGGTTGCGGTGGTTCTGCTGAGCCACGTCCACTATCGCAGCGGGGCGGTGCGCGACATGGCGGCGCTGAACCCCTCTATCCGGGCCGCCGGCGCCCTGAGTCTGTGGGACCTGAGCCATAGCGCGGGGGTTCTGGACGTCGCGCTGAATCGGGACGGAGCCGATCTGGCGGCGGGTTGCGGCTACAAATATCTGAACGGGGGGCCGGGCGCCCCGGCCTGGCTGTTCGTGGCCAGGCGCCACCAGGCGATGCTGCGGAACCCCCTGTCCGGCTGGATGGGCCATGAGCGGCCGTTCGATTTCGCCGATGACTACCGGCCGGCGGCGGGGGTTGACCGATGGCTGTGTGGTACACCGCCGATCCTGAGCCTGGCCGCGCTCGACGCCGCGCTGGAGGCGTTCGAGGGGGTGGACATGGCGGCGGTGCGAAACAAGGCGGCCGCCTTGGGCGACCTCTTCATCGAACGGGTCGAGGCGCGGTGCGCGGACAAGGGTCTGGTCCTCGCCAGCCCGCGGGACGGGTCTGTCAGGGGCGGGCAGGCATCCTTCCGCCACCCCCACGGCGGGGCGGTGATGCAGAACCTTATCGCGCGCGGCGTGACCGGGGATTTCCGGCGTCCGGACTTGATCCGGTTCGGCTTCGCGCCCCTGTATGTCCGGTATGTCGACGTCTGGGACGCAGTCGAGGTCCTGGCCGGAATTCTGGACAGCGAGAGCTGGCGCGAGCCACAATATCAGGCCGCCGGGACCGTGACCTGACGACCTGCCGGGGCCCCCTCTCCCCGTGAGGGAGAGGAGGCCGGTCAGTCAGGCGTCGACCAGGTTCCGCTCTTCAGCGGCGGCGCGCATGGCCTTCTGGAGCTTTTCGAAGGCGCGGACCTCAATCTGGCGCACGCGTTCGCGGGAGACGCCATACTGGCCGGCGAGTTCCTCCAGCGTGACCGGATCGTCCTTGAGGCGGCGTTCCGTGAGGATGTGTTTCTCGCGGTCGGTCAGCTCGTGCATGGCTTCCTCGAGCAGGCCCCGGCGGATCGACTTTTCCTCATCCTCCGCCAGCTGGGTTTCCTGCGAAACCGCCGTGTCATCGGCCAGCCAGTCCTGCCACTCGCTCTCGCCGTCGGCGCGCAGCGGCGCGTTCAGCGAGGCGTCGCCGCCGAGGCGGCGGTTCATGTTGGTGACCTCTTCCTCGGACACGCCCAGCTTGGTGGCGATGGCGGAGAGGTGCTCGGGACGCAGGTCGCCTTCCTCGAAGGCCGAGATCTGGCTCTTGGCCTTGCGCAGGTTGAAGAAAAGCTTCTTCTGCGCCGCGGTGGTGCCCATCTTCACGAGCGACCAGCTGCGCAGGATGTATTCCTGGATCGAGGCGCGGATCCACCACATGGCGTAGGTCGCCAGGCGGAAGCCCTTGTCCGGATCGAATTTCTTCACGGCCTGCATCAGACCGACATTGCCCTCGGAAATCACCTCGCCGATCGGCAGGCCGTAGCCGCGATAGCCCATGGCGATCTTGGCCACGAGGCGCAGGTGAGAGGTCACGAGGCGGTGCGCGGCCTCGGGGTCCTGATGCTCGGTCCAGCGCTTGGCGAGCATGAACTCCTCGTCCTTCGCCAGCATGGGAAATTTGCGGATTTCAGTAAGGTAACGCGACAGCCCCTGTTCAGGCGACATCACCGCGAGCGATCTGGCTACAGCCATAAGTCTGGTCCCTCCGACCGTGTAAACGAGCGGGTTCTTCGGAAGCGGCCACCCGATGTGCGCCGTCGCCTCACCCCTCAACCGATGAAATAGGGTCGGGTTTCCGCACTTGTCAGTGGCGGATGGTCACACGAAAGCGTGACCGTTGCCCCGGCGCCACGGCACCGAATGAGGGGATGTATAGCGGATAGTCAGTCCTTTATCAAGACGGACTGCTCTGCGCGCCTAAAGGGCGGCAAGCCCCTGTTCGAGCCGCCGCATGTCCTCGGGCGGCGCGGTCTCGAAGCGAAGGGATTCGCCGGTCACCGGGTGGACGAAGCCGAGGATGGCGGCATGGAGCGCCTGTCGGGTCAGGCCGGCCTCGGCGATGGCGGCGCGGACGGGGTTGGCGGGGCTGCCGGTTCCGTAGACGGGATCCCCCAGCAGGGGGGCGCCTTTCGAGGCCATGTGGACGCGGATCTGGTGGGTGCGCCCGGTGTGCAGGGTGCAGGCGACGCGAGCGGCCATGGGCGGAGCGGCCGGTCGGCTGCCCTTGCGGACGACGGCGCCGAAGACCTGTTCGACGGCATAGTCGGTGACGGCCTCGCGACCGCCGGATCTCAGTACCGCCATCTTCTT
Organism: Alphaproteobacteria bacterium; assembly: GCA_018826515.1. Lineage (GTDB taxonomy): Bacteria > Pseudomonadota > Alphaproteobacteria > Caulobacterales > Caulobacteraceae > Brevundimonas. The sequence continues at coordinate 21,016 of JAHKAM010000005.1, read as the reverse complement.
GCGGTCGCCGGTCGAGCGGCCGAGGTTGGAGACGATGCGGCCCTTTTCCGGCTGGGGCGCCCCGCGGACAAGGGCGATGTAGGTGCGCTCGATGTCATGGGCCGCGAACAGGGCGGAGAGGCCGGCGTGGGCGGCGTCGGACTTGGCCGCGACCATGACGCCCGAGGTGTGTTTGTCCAGCCGGTGGACGATGCCCGGGCGGGCTACGCCGCCGATGCCCGAAAGGGAGTCGGCGCAATGATGCAGCAGGGCGTTGACGAGGGTGCCGGTTTCGCTGCCGGGGGCCGGGTGCACCGCCATGCCGGCGGGCTTGTCGATCACAATCAGATGGGCGTCCTCGAACAGGACGGTCAGGGGGATGGCTTCGGGCTGGGGGATGGCCGAGACCACGGCCGGCAGGGCGACGGCGTAGAGGCCGGGCAGGGCCTTGGCCGAGGCGGTCGCCAGAGGCTGGCCGTCGCGGGTGATGACACCTTCGGCGAGCAGGGCCTGGACGCGGGCGCGCGACAGGGTCGGGAAGAGATCCGACAGCACCTTGTCAAGTCGGCCGCCACCGGCCTCGAGCCGGGCCTCCAGCACGGGCGGAAGCTCATCGTCTGCGGCGAAATCTTCGATCAGGGGGTCGTCGGACACGGGGCGCTCCGCCGCCCGGACGGGGCGGCACGGGCGATCTAGCACGTCGGATCGCCGGGCGGGCAAGGTGCGAGCTTGGCGAAACAGCCAAGCTGGGTCATCTTCCGGCCAAGCTGCAGGGACGGAGCCGGGCCATGAGATTTTTGCTACTTGCCGCCGCGGCGGGCGCGGCCCTCGCGGTCGCCAGTTGCGCGACGATGTCCAAGGATCAGTGCCTGGCAGGGGCCTGGGGCGAGGTCGGCTATCGGGACGGGCTGGAAGGCCAGCCGATGACCTTGCTGGCGGACCACGAGAAGGCCTGCGCGGAATACGGCGTGGCGCCGGACGTCGTCGCCTACAGCTCGGCCCGTGCGGACGGGCTGAACGGCTATTGCCGGTGGGAGCGCGGGTTCCAGGAAGGCCGGGAGGGCGACACCTACCATGGGGTCTGCACGCGGGCGCAGGAAGAGGAATTCCTGCCGGCCTATCAGGACGGCCAGGTGGTCTATGCGGCGGAACAGGCGCTGACGAATGCGCGCAGCAGCGTGGCGAGCCTCGGCTCGCGGCTGGAAGAGCTGGACGACAAGATCACAGCCAAACAGGCCGAGGCGCGGGCGGAAGGCCTGACGGACGAGCAGCGCGACGCCATCCGCAACCGCATCCAGGAAATCCGCCGCGAGCGGGCCGACACCGAACGCGAGTGGCGTCGGGCCCAGCGGGCGATCGATGACGCCGAGCTCGACGTGCGGGAGGTCCGCCGGCGGTTCCAGCGTCAGTACGGCGGCTGGTGAGCCGCCGATCCTGACGGATCAGGCCGCCTTTGAGGCCGAGGCGCCGAAATGCGGGTTCAGTTCGCCGGCGGCGTAGCGTTTGGCCATCTGGGCCGTGGACAGGGGCCGGATCTTCGAGGCCTGGCCCTCGCAGCCGAACTGCACGAACCGCTCCTGGCAGAGTTTGCGCATCGCCTCCTTGGCGGGCTTGAGATAGGCGCGCGGGTCGAACTCGCCGGGTTTTTCGACGAGGATCTTCCGGATCGCGCCGGTCATGGCCATGCGGTTGTCGGTGTCGATGTTGATCTTGCGCACGCCGTGCTTGATGCCGCGCTGGATTTCCTCGACCGGGACGCCCCAGGTCTGGGGCATCTTGCCGCCGTACTGGTTGATGATGTCCTGCAGGTCCTGCGGCACCGAGGACGAGCCGTGCATGACCAGATGGGTGTCGGGCAGGCGGCGGTGGATTTCCTCGATGACGTTCATGGCCAGGACGGCGCCGTCCGGCTTGCGGCTGAATTTGTAGGCGCCGTGGCTGGTGCCCATGGCGATGGCCAGGGCGTCGACCTGGGTCTCGCGCACGAAGTCCACGGCCTGGTCCGGGTCGGTCAGCAGGGCGGAGTGATCGAGCTTGCCCTCGAAGCCGTGGCCGTCCTCGGCCTCGCCCATGCCGGTCTCCAGCGAGCCCAGCACGCCCAGTTCGCCCTCGACCGAGACGCCGCAGGAATGGGCCATCTGGACCACGCGACGGGTCACGTCGACATTGTATTCGTAGCTGGCGGGGGTCTTGGCGTCCTCTTCCAGCGAGCCGTCCATCATCACCGAGGTGAAACCGTACTGGATGGCGGTGGCGCAGGTCGCCGGGCCGTTGCCATGGTCCTGGTGCATGCAGACCGGGATGTGCGGGTACAGTTCGGCGAGGGCGTCGATCAGCTTGGCGAGGACGATGTCATTGGCGTAGCTGCGCGCGCCGCGGCTGGCCTGGATAATGACCGGGGCGTTGACCGCCTCGGCGGCCTCCATGATGGCCAGGCCCTGTTCCATGTTGTTGATGTTGTAGGCGGGCAGGCCGTAGCCTTCCTCGGCCGCGTGATCGAGAAGTTGTCGCAGCGTGATGCGCGCCATGGATTAGCCTCCTGAACCCTGTGTCTTTTCCCGACGGCTTAGCGCCGGACGGCCGCGAAGTCACGTCATGTTACAGGGCGAAGTCTCGGGGCGTCGGAACCCGTGCGGCGGCGCCTATCCTTCGGCGTCGACGGCGCAAAAGATGGTCGAGCCCCCCATGTCGTCGCTCTGGCGACCGCGAAGCATGTAGCGGTATCGGCCGGACGACACTGTGTCGGGGATGACCTCGAAGGACAGGCGGACGCTGGAGGTGTCACTCCAGTTCAGGCCGTTCGGCAGGGCATCCGCCCGGACCATACGGGATTGGCTCAGCCAGATGGTGGCGCGTCCATCGGCACGGGCCCGGGCGCGACCCGACAGGCGATAGGTGGCCGAATAGCTGCGCCCTCCCAGCGTCGTTGTGCTGATCGTGGTGGCGGAGGCGCTCTGATCGGGCGACAGCGCAAGGCTCATCCTGACGTTCACATCGGGTCCAGTCCGGCCGATGGGGCTCATCGCGCACAACCAGGACCGGTCGCCGCTTACGGTGCGCAGGAAGGCCAGCCGGCGGTTCGCCTCGGTCTGCGCTCCGGACTGCGCGGCGGCGGACCCGGCGCCCAATAGCGCCGGGGCCAGGGCGGCGAAGGCCAGAAGCGATACCGAAAGGGCGGTCAGAGTGCGGTTCATCGTCATGTCTCCCTGAACAATGACCTAGCCGATCGGCGTGCGGGATGAGCCTGACCGAAGCTGACCTAGGCCCGCAGCGGCTCGACGCCTGGCAGGGGCTTGCCTTCCATCCATTCCAGAAACGCGCCGCCGGCGGTCGAGACGAAGGTCATGTCGTCGGCCGTGCCCGCATGGTGCAGCGCCGCGACTGTGTCGCCGCCGCCGGCCACCCCCACCAGCGCCCCCGACTTCACCAGTTGCGCCGCCGCCTGGGCCGCCTTGACGGTCGCGGCGTCGAAGGGCGGCACCTCGAAGACGCCCAGCGGGCCGTTCCAGATCAGGGTGCGCGACAGGGCCATGCCCTTGACCAGTTTCTCGACGGTCAGCGGGCCGGCGTCGAGAATCTTCTCGTCGTCGCCGATGTCCTCGCGGATGAGGACGGTGCGGGTCTCGACGCCCGGCCTGACCTCCCTGGCCACGACCACATCGATGGGCAGCAGGATCTCGCAGCCCTTCGCCTCGGCCTCGGCGAGGATGGCGCGGGCCGTGTCGGCCATGTCCTTTTCGGCCAGCGAGCCGCCGATATCGATACCCTGCGCGAACAGGAAGGTGTTGGCCATGCCGCCGCCGATGGCCAGCCGGTCCAGCTTGCCGACCAGGTTCTTCAGCAGGTCCAGCTTGGTCGAGACCTTGGCCCCGCCGACGATGCCGAGGACAGGTTTCCGGGGCTGGCCGAGCGCCGCGTCGAGGGCGTCGAGCTCGCGTCGCATGGACTCCCCGGCGTAGGCGGGCAGCAGGCGGGCGAGGCCTTCGGTCGAGGCGTGGGCGCGGTGGGCGGCGGAAAAGGCGTCGTTGACGTAGACGTCGCCGAGTTCGGCCAGCTGTCGGGCGAAGGCGGAATCGTTGGCTTCCTCGCCGGGGTGGAAGCGGACGTTCTCCAGCAGGACGACGCCGCCGGCGTCGATGTCGGCGATCATGGCCTTCGCTTCTTCGCCGACGCAGTCGGTCGCGAACCGGACCGGAGCGCCCAGCAGGTGTTCGAGATCATCGACCACCGGCTGCAGACTCATCGCCGGCACGACCTTGCCCTTCGGCCGGTCGAAATGGGCCAGAAGCGCGACCTTCGCCCCGGCGTCACGCAGCCGGTTGATGGTCGGCAGGGCGACCCGCAGCCGGGTGTCCTCGGTGACCTTGCCGTCCTCCATGGGGACGTTGAAATCCACGCGTACGAGGGCGGTCTTGCCGGCGAGGTCGCGGGCGTCGTCGAGGGTGCGGAAGGTCATGAAGCTCAGGCCTTGATCAGCTTGCTCATCACCAGCGCCGTATCGGCCATCCGCGTCGCGAAGCCCCATTCGTTGTCGTACCAGGTCAGCACGCGGGCCAGCTTGCCGTCGACGACCTGGGTCTGGGGCAGGGCGGCGGTGGAGGAGGCGGCGATGTGGTTCAGGTCGGTGGAGACCAGGGCCTCGTCGGTGGTCGCCAGAACGCCCTTCATCGGCCCGTCGGCGGCGGCCTGGATGGCGGCGTTGATCTCTTCGACCGTGACCTCGCGGCCGGCGACGACCTTCAGATCGACGACCGAGACATTCGGGGTCGGAACGCGGATCGAGGAGCCGTCCAGCTTGCCCTTCAGGGCCGGCAGGACCAGGCCGAGGGCCTTGGCGGCGCCGGTCGAGGTCGGGATCATCGACAGGGCGGCGGCGCGGCCGCGGTACAGATCCTTGTGCATCGTATCCAGCGTCGGCTGGTCGCCCGTGTAGGCGTGGATCGTGGTCATGTAGCCGCGCTCGATGCCGAACAGGTCGTGCAGGACCTTGGCCACCGGGGCGAGGGCGTTGGTGGTGCAGGAGCCGTTGGAGACGACGATGTCGTCGGCGGTCAGGACGTCATGATTGACCTTGAAGACGATGGTCTTGTCGGCGCCGTCGCAGGGGGCCGATACCAGCACGCGCTTGGCGCCGGCGGTCAGGTGGGCCGAGGCCTTTTCCTTGGTCGTGAAGATGCCGGTGCATTCGAAGGCGATGTCGACGTTCAGTTCCTTGTGCGGGAGCTTGGCCGGGTCGCGTTCGGCGGTGACCTTGATCTTGCCCAAGCCGACGTCGATCCAGCCCTCGCCATGCTCGATCGTGCCGGGGAAGCGGCCGTGGACCGAGTCATACTTCAGCAGGTGGGCATTGGTCTCGACCGGGCCCAGATCGTTGATCGCCACCACCTCGATGTCGCGACGGCCGTGCTCGACGATGGAGCGCAGGACGAGGCGGCCGATGCGGCCGAAACCATTGATGGCGACGCGTACGGTCATGGGGCGGTCTCCGGTATAAGCGGTGTCAGGGTTGGCGCTTCAATGGAACCGGAGGGCGCGAGGATCAACCCCGGACCCGTAACAAGACGTGATCGACTGTAACGCCCCGGCCGCCTCGCGCGCTTCAGGCGCCTCCCGCGGCCAGCGGGGCGAGGGGCAGGTCCAGGCGAGCCTGCAGGCCGCCCCCGCTTCGATTGGACAGGGTGACGTCGCCGCCGTGGGCGCGCGCCGCCTGGCGGGCGACGGTCAGGCCGAGACCGGCCCCGCCCGTCTCGCGGCTGCGCGAGCGCTCGGCGCGGTGGAAGGGTTCGAACACGGTCTCCAGTTCGTCCTCCGGGAGGCCGGGACCCTCATCCTCAACCGTGACCACGGCGCGCCCGTCCCGGGCGAAAGCCACGACCCGCGCGGCTCCGCCGTATTTGACGGCGTTGGCGATCAGATTGTCGAGCGCCCGGCGCAGTGCGGCCGGGTCGGCCTCGACCACCAGCACGCCCCCGCCGTCGAAGCTCACGGCGCCGCCGGTCTCGGAAAAGCCCTTCGCGCAATCGGCGGCGAGAGCGTCCAGGTCAAGGGCTTCGCGGCGATCCGGCGTCGCCTCGCCGCGCACATAGGCCATGGCCTGGGCGATGAGGGCGTCCATCTCCTCGATATCGGCGGCCATGCGGTCGCGCACGGCCTCCGGCGCCTGTTCGGCGCGGAAGCGGAGGCGCGTCAGGGGGGTGCGCAGGTCGTGGGCGATGGCGGCGACGGTCTGGGTGCGGCGGCGCATATGATCGCGCAGGGACGCCTGCATGTCGTTGAAGGCGTGGATGGCTGTGCGCACCTCGCTGGGACCGGACGGCGTCAACGGATCGGCCTCGGGATCGGCGCCCAGGCGCTCGGCGGCGTCGGCGAACACCCGGATCGGACGGGTCAGCCGCCGCGCCATCCACCAGACCAGCGGCGCCAGCAGCAGCATCGAGATGCCGAGGGCCAGCAACATCCGCTGCTGCCACGGCGAGAGCAGGCCGCGCGGCGGCTCAACCATGGCCCAGCGACCGTCAGGCTGGCGGACAGATGCGGAAAAGGGCGCGAAGGTCAGCTGGTCGGCCAGGATGGTCAGCTGACGCGTCTCCCGGTCGATAACGAAGGCTCCGTCCACGCCCTCCGGCGAGGGATGATGCAGGCGAACCTCGGCGCGGACCTCGGACCCGCGTCGCACGACCAGGGTCCCGCCGGATTTTTCGTCGCGCCAGGATGGCGGCGGCTCCGCCGTCCGGGGGCCGGGCGGGACTGGCCGGGCGGAGCGCGCGGCGGACGGACCAACGTCCGGCCGGACGAGCATGAAGTCCACCTGTCCCTGGGAGGACCTGGCGCCCGCGCGGTCCGGTCGCCGGGGCAGGCCGTGATCCACCGTGACCCGGACGGCCTCGGGCTCCACGCCCAGCCGCTGGGCGAGGCCCGCGCGGATCGCCAACGCCATCGGGTCGATCAGCCTGTCAGGCTCCGCACCGACCGGCTGATCGGCGAGGCGCCGCCGGAGCGCCCGTCCGTCCGATGTTTCGGCTGGCAGTCCCTTCAGGGCGTCGGCGGCTGCCGCGATGCTGAATCCGGCCGGGCGCGGCTCGGGGGCCAGCAACACCACGCCGAAGGCCACGGCCTGGGACATGATCACGGCCAGCGCCGCCAGCGCCGCGACCTGCACCAGGACCGGGAAGGACGAGGGTCGCCTCACACCGCGCCCCGGACCGCGCCGTTCTGGCGCTCAACCCTGACGTCGAACATATAGCCCTCGCCGCGCAGGGTCTGGATCATCTCGAGGCCAGAGCCGTCGTCGAGCTTCCTGCGCAGGCGGCTGATCTGCACGTCCATGGCGCGGTCGAACACGTCGGCGTCGGCGCCGCGCGCCCGCTCCAGCAACTGGTCGCGGGTGAGCACGCGCCCCGGCCGCTCGGCGAAGGCGCGCAGCAGGGCGAACTCGCCCGCCGACAGGGAGACGAGGCCGCCGTCCGGCCGGGTCAGCTCGCGACGCAACAGGTCCAGCCGCCAGCCGGCGAACGCCAGGGCCGGTCCCGCGGCCGCGGCCTCGTCGCGCGGGCGGCGCAGAACGGCGCGGACCCGCGCCAGCAGCTCGCGCGGATTGCAGGGCTTGGCCAGATAGTCGTCGGCGCCCAGTTCCAGTCCGATGATCCGGTCGGTGTCCTCGCCCATGGCCGACAGCATGACGATCGGGGGGCCCTTGCCGGCGAGACGGCGGCAGACCGCCAGTCCGTCCTCTCCCGGCATCATCAGGTCGAGGACGATCAGGTCAGGCGGCTGGTGGGCCACGGCGCGGTCCATCTCGGCGGCGGAGGCGGCCCCTGCAGCCTGGTAGCCGTGCTGGACCAGATAGTCGCACAGGACCTCGCGGATGCCGGGGTCGTCGTCGACGACAAGAATGCGGGGCGCGGCGTCTGCTTGCATGACGGCCATTGTGACGAAGCCGGCGCTCGCCGTCATTTCAGCTCTGAAACAATCCGCACGGCCGCTGAAATACAACGGCAAGCGCGGCGTGGTCGAACCGGGTCCACACCAACAGGAGCCAACCGCCCATGCTGACCCTGATCGCCCTGACCGCCGCCCTGATGCAGCAGCAACCGCCCGCGCCTCCGGCGCCGTCCGAGATCCGCACCCGTTTCATGTTCGTCGGGGGCGAGGGACCCGGCGCGCTCGACAAGGACGGCGATGGCCAGGTCACGCGCGAAGAGTTCACGGCGCCCATGAACGATCACTTCACCCGCATGGACACGGACGGCGACGGCCGCCTCTCGGGCGGAGAACTCTCGGCCGGGCACGGCGCCATGGGCGAGGGCGGCGAGCACGACGTCATGATCATGCGTGGGATGGCCGGTCATGGCGGGCCCGGCGTTCATCGCTTCGAGCTGCGTCGTCAGGACGGCGAGGGCGGCGCCCGTGCGGAACACGACGAAGGCCGGACCGTGGTCTTCGTCGGCGGGGAGCCCGGCGCCCTCGGCGCACGACGCATCGTCATCCATGGCGGCCCCGGGGGACCCGCCTGGGCCGCAGACCATGCGGAAGACGGGCCCGGCGAGCGGATCGAGATCCGCCGCATGGGTCCGGGCGGCGCCGATGATCTGGACGCCGACAATGACGGCCGGATCAGCGAGGCGGAGTTCGGCGCCCCGCTGCGCGAGGCCTTCGACCGTATGGATGCGGACCGCTCGGGCTTCATTGAGTCAGGCGAACGTGGCTCCGGCGCGGGCGCCGAGGTCTTCGTCCACCGGATCGAAACGCGACAGAATCATGAAGACTGATCCGCCTGCGACTTCGTGAGTTGAAAGGCGGCGAAGACGCCCTCTAATGGCGTCATGAACGTCGGTCGCCTTCTCCGGAACCTGACTGCATCGGCGGCGATGAGCCTGGCGCTCATCGCCGTTCCGGCGTTTGCGGCCGACCCGGGAGCCCCGGCGCCGGCTGCGGCCGCGGAGGCCCCGGCGCCCGTGGTCCCCGATCGTGAGCGGACGCGGATGAACCAGCGCGTGTTCGACCGGGTCTGGAGCGAGGTCCGCAGCCAGTATTACGACCCCGATCTTCACGGCGTGGACTGGAACGAGGCGCGACAGACCTGGCGTCCGATCGCCCTGTCGGCGCCCGACGACCGGACCCTGTATCGGGCGCTTGGAGAAATGCTCGATCTGCTGGACGACGATCACGCCGGGGTGGCCCCGCCGGCGGTGGCGCGGCGGCAGGACACCCTGCGCCAGCGTCGTCCCGCCATCGGCGTGTCCCTTCGGCCCGAGCCCTCGGGAGAAGCCTGGCTGATCGAACGGGTTCGCCCGAACTCGCCGGCCGCGGAGGCCGGCGTGTCCGCCGGCTGGCGGCTGATCACCGGCGAGGGCGCGCCCTGGACTCCGGAACAGGACATCGCCGAGGGCCGGTCGATCACCCTGTCGCTGATCGACGAGGCGGGCGCCCCCCGGCCCCTGATCCTCGTCCCCCGCATGATGGAGCCGACTCCGCCCTTCGTCGCCGACCGCTCGCGGGCGGGCGTGCTGATCCTGACGGTGGACGGGTTCGAGGCCGGACTGGGCCGTTGGATGGGCGAGCAGCTGGCGAACCTGCCGCCCGAGACCGACGTCATAATCGATCTGCGCGGCAACCCCGGCGGCCGGCTGATAGAGGCGGACGCCGTGCTCAGCTGCTTCCTGCCGATCAACCGGCTGTGGGCGGCTCGCACCGGCCGGTCGGGTCGGCGGGTGGAACTTCGGACCGGCGGGGGATGTGGCGATCTGGACCGGCCCGTCGAGAACGATGTGGCCATTCTCGTAGACGCCAACAGCCGCAGCGCCGCCGAACTGACCCCCGCCGCTCTGCAGGAGGCGCGGCGCGCCGTTGTGGTCGGGGCGCCGACGGCGGGCGCGGTGCTGATCTCGCAGGAGACGGGATTGCCTGACGGCGGACGACTGAGCCTCAGCCGGGCCGACTTCGTCACCTCGGGCGGGGTGAGGCTGGAGAAGCGCGGCGTGACGCCTGACATCGCCGCGCCGCTGACACTGGAGGACCGCCGCGCCGGGCGTGATCCGGGGCTCGACGCCGCCGTGGCGGCACTGGCCAGGTCCCGTGCGGAGCCGGCGTTGGCCTTGCAAGCCGCCCCGACGCTCTAGCCTGCGACGACCCTAACCCTGGACGCCGCCTCGCGCGCCCGTTCGCGCGCCTGCTCGACGGTGGCGCCGCGCGCCGTGGCCACCCCCATGCGGCGGCTGACATAGCTTTCGGGCTTGCCGAACAGACGCAGGTCGGCGGTCGGCACCGAAAGGGCCTCGGCCACACCCTCGAAGGCCACCCCCACAGCGTCCAGGCCGCCGTAGATCACCGCGCTGGCGCCGATGTCGCGCTGGCTGACATCAACGGGCAGGCCGAGGATGGCGCGGGCGTGCAGGGCGAACTCGCTCATCGTCTGGGTGGCCAGGGTCACCAGACCGGTGTCGTGCGGACGCGGCGAGACCTCAGAGAACCAGACCTGGTCGCCCTTCACGAAAAGCTCGACGCCGAACACCCCCAGCCCGCCCAGCGCATCAGTGACCTTGCGGGCGATGTCCTGGGCCGAGGCGAGAGCCTCCGGGGTCATGGCCTGCGGCTGCCAACTCTCGACATAGTCGCCCTTGACCTGCCGGTGACCGATGGGCGCGCAGAAGTCGGTGCGCACGGCGCCGTCCCTCAACGAGCGAACGGTCAGCAGGGTGATCTCGAAATCGAAATCGATCCGGCCCTCGACGATGACCGTCGCCGTCTCCACCCGGCCTGAGGCCTGGGCGTACGCCCAGGCGTTGGCGGCGTCCTCGAGGGCCTCGATCATCGACTGGCCCTTGCCCGAGGACGACATCACCGGCTTGATGAAGACCGGCAGGCCGATGCGGTGCGCGGCCTCGGCCAGTTCGGCGGCCGATGTTGCGAAGGCGTAAGGGCTGGTCGGCAGGCCCAGTTCCTCGGCCGCCAGCCGGCGGATGCCTTCGCGGTTCATGGTCAGCCGGGTGGCGCGCGCGGTGGGGATGACGGTCGCCAGTCCGGCCGCCTCGATCTGCGCCAGAACGTCCGTGGCGATGGCCTCGATCTCGGGCACGATGATGTGCGGGGCTTCGGCCATGATGACGCCGTTCAGCACCTGGGGGTCGGTCATCGGGATGACATGGCTGCGGTGCGCCACCTGCATGGCAGGGGCGTTGGGATAGCGGTCGACGGCGATGACCTCGGCGCCCAGCCGCTGCAGCTCGATGGCCACCTCCTTGCCGAGCTCGCCCGCGCCCAGAAGCATGACGCGCACGGCGCTGTCGGAGAGGGGGGTGCCGAGACGCATGTTCAATGGTCCTTGTCGGAGTGCTGGATGAGATCCCAGGCGTTGCCGTACAGATCCTCAAAGACGGCGACGACGCCGTAATCCTCGCGCCGGGGCGCCTCGCGGAAGTGGACCCCCGCGGCGAGGAAGGCCGTATGGTCGCGGTCAAAATCTTCCGTTTCGAGGAACAGCCAGACCCGTCCGCCCGACTGGTTGCCGATGGCGGCCTGTTGGGCATCGGTCACGGCGCGTGCGAGCAGAAGGGAGGTCTGGCCGCCGCGCGGCGTCACCCTGACCCATCGCTTGCCGCCGCCCCGGTCAGCGTCTTCGCTCAGTTCGAACCCCAGCTTGCCAACGTAGAAGGCGATGGCCTCGTCGTAGTCGCGAACCAGCAGGCTGAAGGCGCCGATATGGGCCATGGCCCTAGAGTCGCGCCTTCGCCGCCGCGACCACCGCCTCTGTCGTGATCCCGAACTTTTCATAGAGCACCTCGGCCGGGGCGCTGGCCCCGAAGCCGGACATGCCGATGAAGGCGCCGTCCTCGCCGATGAACCGCTCCCAGCCCTGCTGGATGGCGGCCTCGACGGCGACGCGGACCGTGCCGCGGCCGATGACCGAGGCCTGGTATTTCGCGTCCTGCTGGAAGAACAGTTCGAAACAGGGAACCGAGACCACACGGGTCGGCGTGCCCTCGGCTTCCAGCACATCGGCAGCAGCCAGGGCGAGCGCCAGTTCCGTGCCGGTGCCGAACAGGGTGACCTTCGCCTCGCCCTTGGCGGCGCGAATTTCATAGGCGCCCCTGGCGGACAGATTGTCGTTCGAGGCCGCGGTGCGAACTGCCGGAGTTTTCTGTCGCGACAGGGCCATGGCCGAGGGCGCGGTCTTGTGCTCCAGCGCCGCCTGCCAGCACTCCATGGCCTCGACCGTATCGGCGGGGCGGAAGACCAGCAGATTGGGGATGGCGCGCAGGGCGGCCAGATGCTCGACCGGCTGGTGCGTCGGGCCGTCCTCGCCAAGGCCGATGCTGTCGTGGGTCAGGACGTGGATCGCACGCACGCCCATCAGGGCGCCGAGACGGATCGCCGGGCGGCTGTAGTCCGAGAACACCATGAAGGTGCCGCCGTAGGGGATGACCCCGCCGTGCAGGGCCATGCCGTTCATGGCCGCGGCCATGCCGAACTCGCGGATGCCCCAGTTGACGTAGCGGCCTTCATAGGTCGGCGCGTCGAAGATCGGCGTGCCCTTGACGAAGGTGTTGTTCGAACCGGTCAGGTCGGCCGAGCCGCCGACCAGTTCGGGGATGGCGGCGAACAGTTCGTCCAGCGCGGCGCCCGACGACTGGCGGGTGGCCTGGGCCGGCCGGGTTTCGACCAGTTCGGCGATTTTCGCGTTCAGGGCGTCGAAGGCGCCGGCGGGCAGGTCGCCCTTCATGGCGCGGGTGAAGTCCGCCGCCCGGGACGAGGCGTTGAGCCGCGCTTCCCACGCCTTGCGCTCCTTGGCGCCGCGCCGACCGACCTTCTTCCACGCCTTGTCCACGGCTTCGGGGAGGTCGAAGGGCTCGTGCGCCCATGAAAGTCCGAGACGGGTGGCGGCGATCTCGGCCGCGCCGAGGGCCGCGCCGTGGGTCTTGTGGCTGCCTTCCATGGTGGCGGCGCCGCGGCCGATCTTCGTCTTGCAGGCGATCAGGGTCGGCTTGTCCTGCCGGGTCGCCCACTGCAGCGCCGCCTTGATGGCCTTCATGTCGTGGCCGTCGATCGCCTTGACGGCCCAGCCGGCGGCCTTGAAGCGCGCCTTCTGGTCGGTCGCGTCCGAGAGGGACACGGCCCCGTCGATGGTGATGCTGTTGTCATCCCAAAGCACGGTCAGCTTGTTGAGCCTGTAGCGGCCGGCGAGGGCGATCGCCTCCTGTGACACCCCCTCCATCAGACAGCCGTCGCCGGCGATCACCCAGGTGCGGTGATCGACGAGATCGGCGCCGAACCGCGCCGCCAGGTGACGCTCGGCCATGGCGAAGCCGACCGAATTGGCCAGGCCCTGACCCAAGGGACCGGTGGTGGTCTCCACGCCCGGCATGTGGCCGAACTCGGGGTGGCCGGCGGTTTTCGAGCCCCACTGGCGGAAGTTCGACAGCTCCTCCTTCGTCGCGGCCTTGTAGCCGGTCAGGTGCAGCAGGCTGTAGATCAGCATCGAGCCGTGGCCCGCCGACAGGATGAAGCGGTCGCGGTCGGCCCATTCCGGGCGGCTCGCGTCGAACTTCAGAAATTTCGAGAACAGCACCGTCGCCACATCGGCCATGCCCATCGGCATGCCGGGGTGGCCGCTCTTCGCCTTCTCCACTCCATCCATGGACAGCACCCGGATGGCGTCGGCCATCTGCTTCGGCGTGGCTTTTTCGGATATGGCTTTGGCGTCGGTCACGGCGGGACCTTTCGTCGGGAGGCGGAAAAAGGGAGGCGCGCCGCTTTACCCCGACGCGTCGGCGGGTTCTATACGGATTCTGGAGGATGTGACCCGAATGGACGCTGCATCGGCCGCCAAGGACCGAGTCGACCGCGCGCTGGCGCTGCTGGAACGCCGCCTGCTGGACCTCAAGTCGCGCGCGGCCGGAACCAGCCGCGTGCCTGACGACGACCTGTTCGCGCCGGAGCCCTCGACCGAGACCGACCGCGCGCGCATCCATGAACTTGAGGCCGCCGGCCGCGACGCCGCCGAAACCCTGTCTCACGCCGCCGACGCCATTCGCGCCGCCCTGGCCGAACAGGAGGCCCGCTGATGGCGACGGTGACCGTCGAGATCAACGGTCGTCCCTACGCCGTCGGTTGCGCCGACGGCCAGGAAGAGCGGGTCCGAATCCTGGCCAAACAGTTCGACGGCCATGTGCGGCAGGTCGCGGGCGAGGTCGGCCATGTCGGCGACATCCGCCTGTTCCTCATGGCCGGTCTGATGCTGGCCGACGAACTGCATGAGGTCCGGCTCGGCAATCCAGTCGCCGCCGCCGCGGCCGCCGCCTCGACCGACGGTGTGGCCGAGGCGCTGAACGCCGTGGCCGCGCGATTGGAAAAGATCGCCCAAGGTCTCTGACGGCGGCCATTGTTCCGCCCCGGCTTCGGGACTATCTTGATCGGCGGCGGGTCCTGCTGCGGCTCTCGTCGAAGGCAACATTTCCTTGCGACCTTAATTCACTCAAAGGGAGCTGTCCCTGATCAGGCTCGTGGGCCTGGGCATACGGCGCCCACCTGGCTACCCAGGTCGAGAGGATTTAAACGCCCTTCACGGTTCTTGCGGCGCCGCCAACCTCTTCTTCTTTTGAGCGCTATCGCTCGCGACGCGTCCCCGCTTTCGCGGGGATGACAGGCGCTGTGTTGTCATCCCCGACCTGATCGGGGATCGCTGCTTGAGCGCGACCGGCGTGCGCGTTAGGGCTGCGCGGCGTGTTCGACGCGGCCGGACGGTTCCTCCCATGACCGACAAACAACAGCTTCGAGCCGCGATGCGCGCCGTGCGCAAGCGATTGGCCGGGCTGGACGGCGGCGCCGCGGCCCGCGCCGCGGAACAGGCCGGCGCGCTGCCGCCGGGGCGGATCGTCGCCGTCTATCGCGCCATCGGATCGGAACTGGACGTCGACGCCCTCTTGCTGGCTCTGAGCCGGGCCGGAAGGGAGTTGTGCCTGCCGGTGGTCATCGAGCGCGACGCGCCGATGATCTTTCGTCGCTGGTCGCCCGGCGAGCCGCTCGAACTGGACGAGGCGGGCGTGCCCGCGCCCTTTCCGCTGGCCGAGGTCGTCGAACCCGATCTGATCCTGACGCCTCTTCTGGCCTTCGACGCCCAAGGCGGCCGGCTGGGGCAGGGCGGGGGCTATTACGACCGGACCTTCGCGGCGCGGCCTGCCGCCCTGCGCATCGGCTTCGCCTATGCCGGACAGGAGGTGGACGCCTTGCCGCTCGAGTCCCACGACATCCGGCTGCATGGCGTTCTGACCGAGACCGGCTATAGACCCTTCGCATGAGACTGGCTTTTTTTGGTGATGTCGTCGGCAAGTCCGGACGGGACGGGCTGAGCGATCATCTGCCCGGCCTGAAACGCGACCTGAAACTCGATTTCGTGGTGGTCAACGCCGAGAACGCCGCCGGCGGCTTCGGCATCACCGAGAACACCGCGCGCGAGCTGTTCATGGCCGGGGCCGACTGCCTGACCCTGGGCAACCACAGCTGGGACCAGCGCGAGGCCCTGACCTATATCGTGCGCGAGCCGCGCCTGATCCGCCCGGCCAACTACCCGCGCCTGATGGATGCGCCCGGCGCCGGGGCCAATCTGTTCGAGACCCATTCCGGCAAGACCGTGCTGGTCATGAATGTGCTGGGCCGCATCCACATGGACCCGATGGACTGCCCGTTCAGCGCCGTCGAGAAGGAGCTGGCGTCCTGTCCGATGGGCATGGCCGCCGACGCCATCATCGTCGACATGCATTGCGAGGCGACCTCCGAGAAGATGGCCATGGGCCATTTCTGCGATGGTCGCGCCTCGCTGGTGGTTGGCACCCACACCCATGTGCCCACCGCCGACTGCCAGATCCTGCCCGGCGGCACCGCCTATCAGACCGATGCCGGCGGCTGCTGCGACTATGACTCGGTGATCGGCAACGAGAAGGAAGAGCCCCTGCGGCGCTTCACCACCCGGCTGTCGGGCGGCCGCTACGTCCCGGCCCACGGCCCGGCCACGATCTGCGGGGTCTATGTCGAGACCGACGACAGGACGGGTCTGGCCACGCGGGTCGAGCCGATCCGGGTCGGCGGGCGGTTGAGTCAGACCGTGCCGACGGTCTGATCCTGTCGAAGAGTTAATGGACGCATTTGCATCCGCCGGGGGCCGCCGCCGCCTCTCTCCGTGAAAACCCTCGCGGAGCCTCGCCGATGCTGAAGATTCTCGCCGCTCTCGCGGTCGCCCTCGCCCTGCCGACCGCCGCCATGGCCCAGACGCCGGCGCCCGAGCCGATCGAGGTGATGATCCTCGGGACCTACCATTTCGGCAATCCGGGCCAGGACCTGCACAATGCACGCATCGACTCCGTCCTGACGCCCGATAAACAGAGCCAGCTGGAGGCCGTCGCCGACGGACTGGCCCGCTTCCGACCCACAGCCGTCGCCGTCGAGCGGGTCGCGGCCGACCAGTCGACCATGCTGGATCATCGCTATCCGGCGTTTACACCCGCCGATCTCCTGACCAACCCCGACGAACGCGTCCAGATCGGCTATCGCCTCGCCCATCGTCTGGGCCTTGTCCGTGTCTATGCGATCGACGAGCAGGGCGGTGACGGCGAGCCGAGCTATTTCCCGTTCGAGGCCGTGCAAAACTGGGCCGAGGCCAATGGCCGCGCGGCGAACCTGACGGCGATGCTCGCCCAGATCGCCGCCAAGGTCGACGATCTTGAACAACGGCAACGGACCCGGGATGTCGGGTCGGTTCTCGCCTTCATGAACGGCCCCGAGGCTGCCGCAGACGACAAGGCCTTCCACTACGCCCTGATGCAGTTTGGCGCGGGCGACGCCCAGCCGGGCGCTGTATTGAACGGCCGCTGGTTCACGCGCAACGCCGAGATTTTCGCCCGCCTGATGCAGGCTGCGGAGCCCGGAGACCGCATCGTGGCGGTCTATGGCGCCGGACATGCCTCCTGGCTGCGCGAGATGGTCGAGAACACCCCGGGCTTCCGCCTGGTTGAGCCGGACGACTACCTGCCGGCGGAGTGACGCCTACGCCGGCACGATCCGCGCGTCCCCGCTGGCCACCGCGAATTTCGCCCGCGTGGTCAGCGTGCCGCCGCGTTCCGACACCTTGTCCAGCACCTTGAATTCGGTCTGCCAGCGCTCCGGCGTCACATCGCAGACGACATAGCCGCGCTGGGCGTTGTTGAATTTCAGGAACGGATTGTCGGCCAGATAGCGCCGCCCGTCGGTCCGCTGGTCCTGACCGTCGCCCGACGAGCTGATCGAGGTGGCGACGAACTCCGAGGCGATCGGCGCGCCCTCGGGATTGCGGCTGTCGCGGTACAACTCGCCGGCGTAGTTCTGATGCTCGTCACCGGTCAGGATGACGGTGTTGCCGATGCGGCGCTCGCGCAGCCGGTCCAGCAGCCGCTGGCGCGGAATGGCGTAACCGGCCCAGGTATCGAGGTTGTAGCCCGGTTCCGGCCCTTCCTTGCGGTCCAGGTCCATGACCATGATCTGCTGGGCCAACACCTTCCAGTGCGCCCGCGACCGGTCGAGGTTGCGGTACAGCCACGCCTCCTGCGCCTCGCCGAGGACATGGGCGGCGGGGTCGGCCACGCCCGCGCAGGTCGTCGCCCATGAGTCGTTGCACGGCTGGTCCGAGCGGTACTGGCGGGTGTCGAGGAAATTCAGGTCCAGCAGATCGCCCCAGGCCGTGTGCCGGTACAGCTGTGTCGTCGAGCCCCGCGGGAAGGCGGAGCGGCGCATGGGCATATGTTCATAGAAGGCCTGGGCCGCCGCCTGCTGTCGCAGCATGAAGACTTCGGGGGGCGTGCCGTCCTGGTCCAGAGCCGCGACCCAGTTGTTGTCGATCTCGTGGTCGTCCCAGGTGCAGAACCATGCGGTCGAGGCGTGGCAGGCCTGCAGATCGGTATCCAGCTTGTACTGGGCGTAGCGCCGCCGGTAGTCGTCGAGGCTGTAGATCTCGCCGCCGAAATGCTGGCGCGGGTTCTCGATTGTGCCGCCGGAGCCCGTGTAGGTGCGGTTGCCGCGGCCCTCATAGATGTAGTCGCCGTAGCAGTAGATGAAGTCGAGGTTGTCCTCCGCCGCCTTGCGATGGGCGGTGTAGAATCCCTGCTCATAGGCCTGGCAGCCAACGACGCCGAAACGGGCCCGGGCCGTCGCCACGCCGGCGGCCGGGGCCGTCTTCGCCCGGCCGATCGGAGTCCGCTCGCGACCGGCGTTGAAGCGGTAGAAATACTCGCGGTCCGGCTCCAGGCCCTCGACCTCGACATGCACCGCATGGGCCAGTTCCGGGCGGGCCACGGCTTCACCCGAGCGAACCACGGCGGCGCCGAAGCCGCGCGAGGTGGCGACTTCCCACGTTACGGGGACCGGCGCCGACGGCATGCCGTGGCCGATCTCCATCGGGCGGGGGGCCAGCCGGGTCCAGATGACGAAACCGTCGGCCGCCGGGTCGCCGGCGGCGATGCCGAGCTGGAAGGGATATTCCGCAAACACCGGGTCCGCGACCGCCTGGCGGCTCGAACTCAGCACGACCCCGCCGGCGCCGAGGCCGAGCATCAATCCACGGCGGGAGACGGAATCAGGCAGGGGCATCGGAACCTCCGGAGATTGGGTGAACCGACCTAGACCGGAAATGTGACGGTCGTCACGGGGTCGGCGGGGTCGAGGGCCTCCACGCCCGCATCTCGGCGATCTCGCGCGTCTGGGCATCCTTGACCGTCTGCGCCATGCGGCGGATTTCCGGGTCGCGCGACTGCGCCAGGGCGACGTCGGCCATGGCCACGGCGCCGCGGTGGTGTTCGATCATCTTGGCGATGTAGGCTTCATCCACCGTCGCGCCCGACGCTGCGGCCATGCTGGTATGCATGGCGGCTTCCGAGGCGGCGAAGGCCTGATCGCCCGCTGGCGCCGCGTGGTTGTCCCCGGCGTGGGCAGGCGCCGACACAACGCCCTCCTGCACGGTTGCGGCATGATTTTCGGCCGAGGCGTCGCGCAGCGCCTGGTTGACCGGGTCGCCGCCGCCTTCGCAGGCGGACAGGGTCAGGGTGAGGAGTCCCACTGCCAGGGCGGACGATACGAGGCGCATCAGGCGGGTCCTTCGATCCAGGTCGGCATCCAGCTCTCATGCATCTCGCGCAGGTGATCCAGCGGCAGGCGGAACAGGTCGCCGCCCGGCCCGCCGGACGCGAAGTCCCGGCCCTTGGCCCGACCGACCACGGCCGCGCGCACGCCGGCGGTCTGGGCCGCGGCGAGGATCTCCGTCGCATCGGCCACGGCCACCAGATAGCGGGCCTGATCCTCGCCGAAGAGCAGGATGTGGGCATGCGCTTCCGAACTGGCGTCCAGTTCGACGCCGCAGTCCGAGGCCAGGGCGATGTCCGCCGCCGCCCCGATCAGCCCGCCGTCCGAGAGGTCGTGCACACAGGTCAGGACCCCGGCCTCGATCTGTTCGCGGACGAAGTCGCCGGTCCGGCGCTCCAGCGCCAGGTCGACCGGCGGCGGTGCGCCGTCCTCGCGGCCCAGCACTTCTCGCAGGTAGATGGAGGAGCCCAGCTCGCCCTTGGTCTCGCCGATCAGGACAAGGACATCACCCTCGACCATGCCGCCGAAGCCGACGACCACGTCATAGTTGGTCAGCAGGCCGACCGCCCCGACCGTCGGCGTCGGCGGAATGGCCGCGCCATTGGTCTCGTTATAGAGGCTGACGTTGCCGCTCACGACGGGGAAGTCCAGCACACGGCAGGCCTCGGCCATACCGTCGATGGCGCGGACGATCTGGCCCATGATCTCGGGCCGCTGCGGATTGCCGAAATTCAGGTTGTCGGTGATGGCGATGGGCAGGCTGCCCACGGCTGTCAGGTTGCGCCAGGCTTCGGCCACGGCCTGTTTGCCGCCCTCATAGGGATCGGCCTGGACATAGCGCGGTGTGCAGTCCGAGGTCATGGCCAGACCCTTGTCCGTGCCGTGCACCCGCACCACGCCTGCGTCGGCGGCCGTGGCCGAGTCATGCAGGGTGTCGGCCATGACGTGGCGGTCATACTGCTCCCAGATCCAGCGCTTGGACGCCATGTCGGGGCAGCACAGCACCTTGATCACCGCATCGACCCAGCTCTCGGGCGCGGGCACGTCGGCCGGGGCGAGCCGCGGCTGCAGTTCGGGCTGCACCCAGGGCCGGTCGTACAGCGGCGCGTCGTCGAACAGGGGGGCCAGCGGCACGTCGCACACCGTCTCGCCGTGGTGCTTCAGCACCAGATGGCCGGTGTCCGTGGTGATGCCGATGACGGCGGCGTCCAGCCCCCACTTCTTGAAGATCCGATGCCCGTCTTCCTCGCGGCCCGGCTTCAGCACCGCCAGCATCCGCTCCTGGCTTTCCGACAGCATCATCTCATAGGCCGTCATCCCCTCCTCGCGCTGGGGCACGGCGTCCATGTTCAACTCGATGCCGACGGCGCCCTTGCCGGCCATTTCGACGGAGGAGCTGGTCAGGCCCGCCGCTCCCATGTCCTGAATGGCGGCGACCGCGCCCGAGGCCATCAGCTCCAGCGTCGCCTCGATCAGCAGCTTCTCGGCGAAGGGGTCGCCGACCTGCACGGTCGGGCGCTTGGAGTCCGACTCATCGTCGAACTCCGCTGAGGACATGGTCGCGCCGTGGATGCCGTCGCGGCCCGTCTTCGAGCCGAAATAGACCACCGAAAGACCCGGGGCCGGGGCAGCCGAATAGAACAGGGCGTCGGCCTTGGCCACGCCGACGCACATGGCGTTGACCAGGATGTTGCCGTTGTAGCCGCGGTGGAAATTGGTCTCGCCGGCCACCGTCGGCACGCCGACGCAGTTGCCGTAGCCGCCGATGCCCGAGACCACGCCCTTGACCAGCCGTTTCGTCTTCTCGTGCGACGGATCGCCGAAGCGCAGGGCGTTCAGCAGGGCCACGGGGCGGGCGCCCATGGTGAAGACGTCGCGCATGATGCCGCCCACGCCCGTCGCCGCGCCCTGATAGGGTTCGATGTAGGAGGGGTGGTTG
>JAHKAM010000035.1 GCA_018826515.1 Alphaproteobacteria bacterium | reverse complement strand
CCGTCAAGGCCCCGGGCTTCGGCGACCGCCGCAAGGCCATGCTGGAGGACATCGCCGTCCTGACCGGCGGCCAGGTGATCAGTGAAGACCTCGGCATCAAGCTGGAGAACGTCACGATCGACATGCTCGGCAAGGCCAAGAAGGTCACCATCACCAAGGACGACACCACGATCGTGGACGGCGTCGGCGAGAAGGACGCGATCGAGGCCCGCATCGGCCAGATCAAGCGCCAGATCGAGGACACAACCTCGGACTACGACAAGGAGAAGCTGCAGGAACGTCTGGCCAAACTGGCCGGCGGCGTCGCGGTCATCCGCGTCGGCGGCTCCACCGAGGTCGAGGTCAAGGAGAAGAAGGACCGCGTCGACGACGCGCTGAACGCCACGCGCGCAGCCGTTGAGGAAGGCATCGTCCCCGGCGGCGGCATCGCCCTGCTGAAGGCGACCAAGGCGCTGGAAGGCCTGAAAGGCGACAACGCCGACCAGACCGCCGGCATCGCCATCATCCGCCGCGCCATCCAGGCCCCGATCCGTCAGATCGTCGAGAACGCGGGCGTCGAAGGCTCCATCGTCGTCGGCAAGGTGCTGGAAAACAGCTCGGCCACCTACGGCTTCAACGCCCAGACGGAAGAGTATGTCGACATGATCCAGGCCGGCGTCATCGACCCCGCCAAGGTCGTGCGCACCGCCCTGCAGGACGCCGCCTCGGTGGCCGGCATCCTGATCACCACCGAAGCGGCGGTGGCCGATGCGCCGAAGAAGGCCTCGGCCGGCGGCGCCGGCGGCGGCGACATGGGCGGCATGGGCGGCATGGGCGGGATGGACTTCTGATCCACGCTCAGTCGTCAGGCTGAATGAACAGAAGAGGGCGGCTCCGGGTACGGGGCCGCCCTTTTTTGTGCTCATCGCGGATGACTGCTGCAAAGATTAGAATCGGGGCTGCACCCGAGATGTTCAGGCCCTTCATGAAAACTGGGATAGGTGCTGAAACTCGGCGACTAGGAAGCGCTGCCAATCGGCACGAAGAGCGTGAACGCCCGGACGGCTAGAGCAGCTGGCTTGAACTGCCCCGGCCATTAGACCTGCTCGTGTCAACTGTATATATCGCGGCGATATGGGATCGGGAGTGCCGTCAAAGTTGACGGGGAAGCCCCCATTCAAAAATGTGAGGTCAGCGGTCGGAGACGTGAACCGGACCTCACCCGCCCACGGACGCGCTGGGATTTCCACGTGGAAGCAGCACCCAGCCGTGTCCAAAGTATAGCGTTTTAGAACATGAAGCTGAAACTCAACATCAGATGACCCGCAGTTTCCGAATATTTTCGCTCCTCGAATTTCGGACACCTTCCCCGCCAGCCCTATCCCTTCGCCCGTGCTGCTCAGGATCACATCGCAATTGTCGATCAGTGCCTGGGACGACGGAAAGGTTGATCCGGGGATGCGATGGTCATGCCAAGCAACGGGAATACCTTGCTCAGCCAGATATGACACGAGGTACTGACCGATTGCTCCAGCTCCAATCAGGCCGAATTTCGCGTCATGCGGAATTTTGGCTCGGCGTCTTCCGCCGCCCAGCACATGAGCGACCATAGATCTGGCTATGTGAGGCGCTTCCTCTACCTTCTTCAGGTCACTTCGGGCTACATCGACGATTGGAACCGTGTCCGAAATTAGCGGATAGTACTGAGCTCCCCGGGACGTGAGCTCCACGGCCGACAACACATCAAATTCTGCGCCGGAGCTCGCAAGCGCCCTTATGCCTATACCGCCCTCATCTATGAGCAGTAGTTTCCGGCGTCGCATTGACAGCAGCTCAAGTGTGTCAGCTACCGCACCGATAATTTGATCATCAAACGGAGCGTCATAACTGTAGAGTTCATCCGGCTCCCACAGCTTGTAGCCGTCGGCCCGCAGGGCATCGGCAGACTCATGAGACGTCGAGTACCCCTTTCCGAATATGTTTATCTCGCCTTGGACAATCCCCCTCCTCGCAAGGAATTCTACGCAAGCGCGATTTGAATGCAGAATATGTTGTACATATACACAGCTCCACTCGCTTAGATCGCGGTAATCCGCTGAAATATGATCCTCGAACAACGCGAGAAGAGGAAGCGATATGGATTGCGGCGTCATATGCCGTCTTGGGGGTACCCGCCCGTCCCCATATATATCAGCATGAAAGCAAATCCAATTGCCATCACTATCATTGACAGTCGTAGATAGAAATACTTCTTAAGCGCCACCCTCGAAAACTCGAAGTTATGAGCTGCGCTTTCTGTAATCAACTCCGGAGTTGTCTTGGAACCGTACTCTGAAGCGTAAGCGCTTGAGCTTGACCGCCCTGAAATTGAACCAAAAAACACCAACCCATTTGTCGCGGTCGCAGTTCTGGGCAGGATCACTCCCATTCCGGCGACGAAGGCGATTGCGAGATTGAACATCGATATTACAAGAGATGTAAAAACCCAATCTACGTTGAGACTTGGGTCTAGATGTAGCCTTGACGGATCAAATCTCGGAACTGCGTAATTAAAAAGGTACACGAGGGCGCCGGCAGACAGAGCAAGTACCGTCTTGGCCTTGTCATCCGCCAATTTGATCATTTCCAATACGTACTTTTTGATCTCATTGGCAAAAGTTAGAGGCGGGCCGAAGTCCGAGATTGGCTGCTCAATCAGGGCTACAGGCGGTGCTGTTTTTGAGAGCCAAGCAGTACTCCAAGCTCGCGGCACGTTGTCGATCGGGATCGATCTATATTTTATCGTACGCACGAGGTCCTCGAAGGAACTCGTCGTGGATGTGGCACTTTCGGGCCAAGCGAGCAGTAGGGTCTGGCGAGGACAGCGTGCCAATAGCTTTCCCGCGAAGTTCGCTGCAGGCCCGCAAACCAGCTCCCCTGGGCCGTCCAGATTGAGCGGTGCTTGGACCAACGGCCCGGCGGTAAATGAACCCTTGAGGGTAAATCCTCTTGAAGCGAAGGCATCTCGGACATCGCAAAAGAGGCCAAGACCAGAATTCAGAGCCGTAGTGGATGGCTTACCACTCCGGATAAGCAGGAAGCCGTCGCCAAAACTCCTTGCGAGTTCAAACCCTCTCTTCTTCGCCGCTTCTCGGACGTCACCAGTTAGACTGGATATCAACGATAACTCGTTATCGAGAGATAATTTCCCGGCTACATCAAGATATCTGTCTACATCGATAAATATTATCGCTCCTTGGGACGTCGAACCCCTACCCGACTTGCTCATATCGATACGCCATTGTGCAAAATTCTGCGATACTCTGCTGCGCGAGCCATCGTTACATCGGTATCAATATTCCTGAACCACTCAGCCCTTTCCGGTTTGCCAACTAGTGAACTATATAGCGTCCGCAAAAACTGGCGAGGAGCCTCTTGTGCACTAAAGAAATGACGTTCGAGGTTTTCGTCAATGAAGAGTAGGTAAGGCGTTTCCGGTTGTTGTTTCGGCGACAGTAGGGAGTCGCTGAACAGATGTCGGAACTCCTCTAACCCCGGGCGCATGTTCACTGCACGAGGCATAACGTGGATATGGGCATGGCTGACACACTGGCCATAGACCGGAACGGACCCTGTTGGGTCGCCGTGCTCGAAAAAGACCGGTGCGCCGCCAAAATGCGTGGAGAAAACTCGCCTGACCTCCTCGATGGCTAAGACAAGATGGTGATCATCGCCCGCCGCGAGGCGAAACATGGATGTGGTGTGATAGGTGGGAGCTATAAGAAGATGGCCTCGCACGATCTCGCCTAAACACGGGAACACTTTCAATGGCCCGTATTCAGCGATGAGGCGCGCCTCGGGACTCGCCCCAGAAGATTTTGAGAACAGATCCGACAGCCCGCCTGACCATTCCACGCAGAAGTCACAGTCTTCCTCCGCGGTGAACTCCGGCAGCTGACCATTTTCTGATGGCATGCTTATTTCCCCTTCGACCCCAGCGAGACTCGTATGACGGGAAACTCGCTGTGCTTCAACGGCGGCGATGGAATCGCCAGCACCTACAGTTGTCCTCGCCGATTGGACAGCACGTCCTTCCCGTGCACGGCTCAGTCATTCCGCTCCAATCTCCCGCCCCAACCGTCCACTCTCCCCCTGGGTCGACATCCAGATCAGAGCCTCGACCGTGGCGGCGACCGCGACGTAGAGGGCGCGGGCAACCGGGGTCTGGGCCGGGCGGCGGGCGGCGGCCCATTCGAGGTGGCCTTCCTCCTCGGTCTGGATGGCGGCGATAGCCTCGGTGAGTTCCCCGTCGGCGCGGCCGGGGTCGGCGGCGAGCCAGGCCAGCTGGTGGTCGAGGTGGCGGTGGACGGTGCGCTCGACCGCCTCGGTGCAGACGAAGACGCCCGTGCGGCCGAGCAGCCCGGTCATCAGGCCGAGGGCGAAGCCGCCGACGGCCCACAGCGGCATCAGCCGGCACGGGCGTGCAGCGCGCGCCGGCATCAGGGCGAGGAACATCTGTTCGTGGCGGCGCTCGTGCGCCAGCAGGTCGGCGAGCTCGGGGACGAGGTCGGGGCAGCGCCAGCGGGCGGCGGCGATCTGGGCGGCGTAGATGCGGCTCGCGCCGTGTTCACCGCCGTGATTGACCTTGAGGATGCTGGCGACGGTGGAGGGCATGGGGAACCGTCGCACGGGTTCGGCAGAGGGGCCACCCGCCCCGGCGCGCCTCAAGGACGCTGCGCGCCGCTCGCGCGGCAGGCCGGGACGGCCTGTCCTTGACCCGCGCCGGGTCGGGCGACCGGGGCTGGGCGTGTCGGGCGCGCGGGGCGCGCCGACCTTTGGGTAAGGCCACCGGCGGCAGACATCCCCCTTCCCCCTCGACGGGGGAAGGGTCGGGGATGGGGGTGGGGCCGCGGTGGTTGTCATGAGGAACGGGAGGCGCGGTCGGGGCCTCGCGCGCGGATGTCTGTGAGTGCGGCGCACGCACCCCCACCCAACCCTCCCCCATCGAGGGGGAGGGTTTTTTTGTGGGCCGGTTACTCCGGCTGGCGCACTTCGACCGGAAGGCCGAGGGCTTCCAGCTGGGGCTGGACGACCGAGGCGTCGCCGACGACGACCCAGACGAAGCGGTCGGGGTCGATGACGGCGCGGGCGGCGGCGTCCATCTGGTCCGCGGTCAGGGCGCGGGTGCGGCTGGCCAGGGTTTCCTGGTAGTCGTCCGGACGGCCGTACAGGGCGTTGGAGCGCAGGGCGCCGAGGATCTGGCCCGAGGTCTCATAGCTGCCGGCCAGGCCGCGGGTGTCGCCGTTGATGGTGCGGTCCAGCTCTTCCGGGGTGACCCCGTCCTGGGTCAGGAAGCGCTCGTACTGGGCGATCAGGGCGGCGATGGAGTCGCCGGTGCGGTTGGCCTGGACCGGGGCGCTGACGATATAGGGCACCCGGTTCTGGAGCGTCTGGACCGTGCCGCGCACGCCGTAGGACCAGCCCTTGGTCTCGCGCAGATCGGCGTTGATCCGGCTCAGGAAGTCGGTGCCCAGCACGCTGTTGGCGGCGTTCAGGGTCAGCAGGTCATCCGTGCCCGACAGCGGCAGGACGGCGCCGCCGTAGATGATCGACTGGGGCGATTGCGGCCGGTCGATCAGGACGATGCGGGCGGTGGTGGCGGGGATGTCGGCCGGGAAGGCCTTGGTCCCGCGCGGGGTCGAGGGGGCCTGCCAGTCGCCGAAGGCCCGCTCCAGCCGCGCCGTGACCTCGGCCAGCGGCAGGTCGGAGACCACGAAGATGCGGGCGTTGTCGGGGCGGACCCATTCGGCGTGTTCGGCGACCAGATCCGCGCGGGTCAGGGCGGCGATGCTTTCCGGCGTGCCGGTGCCGCCGAAGGGACGGCCGTAGGGGCTGTTCTCGCCATAGATCAGCGGCGGCAGGGCGCGGGCGGCGAGGGCCGCCGGCTGGGTCTTCTCGGCGGCGAGGCCGGCGAGGCGCTGGGCCCGCAGACGCTCGACCTCGGCCGGGGCGAAGGCGGGGTTGCGGATGATGTCCGACAGCAGGACCAGCGAGGGGTCGAGGTTGGTGGTGACCGTGGTCAGGCTGGCGGCGGTGCGGTCCATGGAGGCGCCGACATTGACCGAGGCGCCGAGCCGCTCGCGGGCCTCGGCCAGGGCGTTGGAGTCGCGGGTGGTGGTGCCCTCCTCCATCAGGTTCAGCATCATGGAGTGGACGCCGAGGCTGCCGGCGTCGTCCGCGGCGTAGCCGGCGTCGAACTCGACCGCCACGCGGGTGACCGGCACGGTGTCGGACTGGGCGTAGACCACCTCGATGCCGTTCGACAGGGTCGCGCGCGACACGTCGGGGAAGTCGATGTTGGAGACGTCGCCGATGGTCGGCATGGGGTCGCGGGCGACGCGCTGGATTTCCTGGGCCGGAACGGGCGTGGCGCCCGAGGGGGCGGCGGCGGCCTCGACATAGGCCTCGCGCTCGCCGGGCTCGACGATCTGGCTGTAGCCCGGACGGTTCAGCCAGCGCTGCATGGCGTCGCGCACCTGGGCCGGGGTGACGGCGGCGTAGCGGGCCAGCTCGGTCTTGTAGAAGTCGGGATCGCCGGCATAGAGCTGGCCCTCGGCGAGGGCCGAGGCCTTGCCGTTGACCTGTTCCAGGCCCTGGATGGTGCGGGCGGCGTACTGGGTGACGACGCGGTCGATCTCGTCCTGGGTCGGGCCGTTGGCCAGCAGGTCCTGGAAGACGGCGTCCATGCGGGCGGCGACGGCGGCGGCGTCCTCGCCCGGCTTGACGTTGGCCGAATAGCTGAAGAAGCCGAGGCGGTGGAAGCCCTGGGCGCCGGCGCTGACCGAGGCGGCGGTCTGATCGCCGCGGACGAGGGCGTTGTCGAGACGCGAGGAGGCCAGGCCGCCGAGGATGGAGGCGCCGACGCTGAGCGGGACATTGTCCGGGTCCAGCATGCCGGGCACGACCCAGGCGCGGCTGATGCGGGTCTGGGCGACGCGGTCGCGCAGGACCTCTTCCACCGGGGCGTCGAGGGTCGGAATGGCCGCCTCGGCCGGGACGTTGACGGGGCCGCGCGGGATGGCGCCGAAATAGCGCTCGGTCAGGGTGCGGGCGGTCGCTTCATCGATGTCGCCCGACAGGACCAGCACGGCGTTGTTGGGGCCATAGTTGTCGCGGAACCAGTTGCGCACGGTCTCGAGGCTGGCGGCGTCGAGGTCGGCCATCGAGCCGATGGTCGAGTGGCGGTAGGGGTGGCCCTCGGGGAACAGGGCTTCCTGCTGGGCGTAGGAGGCCAGGCCGTAGGGCTGGTTGTCGCGCTGGCGCTTCTCGTTCTGGACCACGCCGCGCTGCAGATCGAGCACCGACTGGCCGACCTGGCCGAGCAGATAGCCCATGCGGTCGCTCTCGAGGAACAGGGTCTGCTCGAGGGCGGGGGTCGGGACGGTCTGGAAATAGTTGGTGCGGTCGAACCAGGTGGTGCCGTTCAGGCCGGTGGCGCCGGCGGCGCTCATGGCCTGGATGTGGCTGGTCGGGGAGTTCTCGGAGCCGCCGAACATCAGGTGTTCGAACAGGTGGGCGAAGCCGGTGGAGCCGGCCGGCTCGTCCTTGGAGCCGACATTGTACCAGATGGAGACCGCGACCACGGGGGCCTTGCGGTCCTCATGCACAATCACCGTCAGGCCGTTGTCGAGCTGGAACCGCGACCACGGGATGTCGACGCGGGCGACCAGGTCGGCGACGGGCGCGCCCTGGAGCGGCGCCGCCTGCGGCAGGGCCGGCGCGGCCGCGACGGCGACCGGGGTCGACCCGGCGTCCGGCGAGAAGGCCCAGACGGAACCGGCGGGGGCGACGACAGCGAGAATGGCGGCGAGGGAGACGAGACGACGGCGCATGGAACGGCATTCCTTTTGACTGAGGACGCGACCTTAGCGTCCGACCGGCCGGGCGCAATCCTCTGACGCGCATCCGGGGTCGCCCGACCGGCCGTCTTCGCCCTGTCGCCCGTCGGACGTCGCCGGGAGACGGGTCCAGGCCGGACGGTTTTCGTCATCCGGCCGACGGCGGCCGCGACGGCGGACAGAAAAAAGCCTCCCGGAAACGGCTGCGGGGCTGTCCGGGAGGCTTGTTCAGTCCGCGCGCGGCGCGGGATCAGCCGGCGCGGCGGGCGTCGGCGACCGCCAGGCGGGCGCGCAGGTGGGCGTCCCCGGACACGGCGGCGGAGATGGCGTTGAACCGCTCGAGCGCCAGACCCGAGCCGGAGATGGCGGCCGCCATCTCGGCCTGCTGGTCGGCCGTGGGCGCCGCGCCGTTCAGCGACTGGGCGATCGGCTGGACCGCGGCCATGGCGACCGCGAACTGTTCCACCTCGGCGTCGGTGACGGCGGCGGCGGGCGAACCGGCCGGCGAGGGCTGGGTCGTGGCCAGGGCCACGCGGGCGCGCACCACCGGATCGGTCGAGACAGCGGTGGAGATGGTGTTGAAGCGGTCGAGGGCCAGGCCGGAGGCCTCGATCGCCGCGGCCATCGCGGCCTGCTGTTCGGCGGTGGGCGCACCGCCCGAGATCGCGGCCGCGATCGGCTCGATCGCCTCCATGGCCGTCGCGAAGCTGCGGAGCTCCTCATCCGTGATGGAGTCGGACACGGCGACGGCCGCGCCCGAACCGGACGCGACCGGCGTCAGGGCGAAGGCCGGCGCGGCGGCGACGGTCAGGAGGGCGGCGCAGGAGACAGCGGCGATAAGCGATGTACGCATGGGAAGTCCTTGTATGGGTCCGCTGGATCGGCCCCGGAGGGCCGTATCGCGAAAACAGGTTCGCGAACCCCGCAGGCGCGGAGGAGATCGGGGAGGATGCGGGATGTCCCATTCCTAGCGGAAAAACGCTTCAGCGACAAATCCGTTGCCGAACCGCGATCCTCCGGAGCCTGCGTGCGGCGGCGCCTCAGTCCTCGAGCGGCGGCAGTCCGGCTTCCTTGCGGGCGGCGGCGGCGGCCTTCTTTTCGGCCTTGGCGGCGGCCTTTTCGGCGGCCTTTTTCGCATCGGCGCGATCGCGTTCCTGACGCTCGAAACTGTAGTTGGGTTTACGGGCCATCGGCGGCTCCTTCTCTTGTTATGGGCGCTGCCTGCGCGGGGGAGCGATTGCGTCGCTGCGTGACGACAAGGTGGGGCAAGCGGGGCGGCGGGGCAACCATTGACGGTCAATCCACCGCGATGATCTCGACCGTCCGGCCCGCGACCACGGCCTCGTCACCCACCGTCCTGCCCATCAGGGCGACCGCGAGGGGCGAGACATGGCTGACCGAGCCGGCGGCGGGGTCGGCCTCGTCCTCGCCGGTGATGCGCCAGGTCTGCCGGCGGCCGTCGTCGCGCTCGAGGGTGACGGAGCCGCCGAAGCGGACGCGGCCATCGGGCCCGGTCTCGACCAGCTGGGCGGTGGCGCGGCGGGCCGACCAGTAGCGCAGGTCACGGGTGGCGCGGGCCATGGCGGTGCGGTCGGCCTCGATGTCGCCCTGGGCCTGGGCGGCGCTGTAGGCCGCGCGGGCGGCGGCGAGGGCGACCTCGATCTGCGCCAGACCCGACAGGGTGACCAGGTTCGGGTGGGACGATATCGGACGGTCGGGAAGGTCGGCGGCGGTGGCCTCCAGATCTTCCTCGCGGGTAAAGGCGACGCTCATGGGGGATGAGCGTATGGCGGGCCGGGGCGTTCCGGTCCATCAGGGAGCGATGAGCGACGTGAAGACAGTGCATGTGATCGGGGCCGGGCCGGCCGGGCTGATGGCCGCCGAACGGCTGGCGCGGGCGGGCGCAGCCGTGACGGTGCATGAGGCGATGCCGTCCGTGGCGCGGAAATTCCTGATGGCCGGCCGGGGCGGGCTCAATCTGACGCATTCGGAAGGGCTGGAGGGCTTTGCCGGTCGCTACGGCGAGGCGACGGGGACGGTGGCGGCGTGGCTGGAGGCGTTCTCGCCGACCCATCTGATCGGCTGGGCCGAGGGGCTGGGGCAGGCGACGTTCACGGGCTCGTCGGGTCGGGTGTTTCCGCGGGCGATGAAGGCCTCGCCGCTGTTGCGGGCGTGGCTGGGGCGGTTGGGGGAGCTGGGGGTGGAGATGCGGACGCGGTCGCGCCTCGTGGGCCGCCGCGACGGCGGCTGGGTGTTCGCGACGCCGGAGGGCGAGCGGGTCGAGACGCCGGACGCCGTGGTGCTGGCCCTGGGCGGGGCCAGCTGGCCGCGGCTGGGGTCGGACGGGACCTGGCGGGACTGGCTGCAGGCGGAAGGCGTGGCGGTCGCGCCGTTCCGGCCGTCGAACGTCGGCTTCGACGTGGCGTGGAGCGAGGTGTTCGCGGACCGGTTCGCGGGGGAGCCGCTGAAGCCGGTGGCGCTGACGCACGGGGACCGGACGGTGCGCGGCGAGGCGATGGTGACCCGCTACGGGCTGGAGGGCGGGGCGGTCTATGCGCTGTCGGCGTCCCTGAGAGACGCGGTGGAGCGGGACGGGTCGGCGGCGCTGACCGTGGATCTGCGGCCCGATCTGACGGTCGAGGCCCTGGCGGGGCGGCTGGCGAAGCCGCGCGGCAAGGACAGCGCGACCAACTGGCTGCGGAAGGTCGCGGGGCTGTCGCCGGTCGCGGTCGGGTTGTTGCGCGAGATACCCGGCGACCTGCCGGCGGGGGCGGACAAGCTGGCGAAGCGGATCAAGGCGGTGCGGCTGACCCTGACCGGGGTGCAGGGGCTGGCGCGGGCGATCTCCTCGGCGGGCGGGGTGCGGCTGGACCAGGTCGACCAGGGATTGATGCTGACGGCGATGCCCGGCGTGTTCGTGGCCGGGGAAATGCTGGACTGGGAGGCGCCGACGGGCGGCTATCTGCTGCAGGCGTCGATGGCGTCCGGGGTGGTCGCGGCCGAGGGCGTGATGGGGTGGCTGGAACGGTGAAGCTCGACAGGCCCGGCCCGGGGGGTCAGGTTGGGCGTCCCCTCCCCGGTTCCGGACCGTTCCCATGCGCGCCTCCCGCCTGACCCTCTTCGCTTCCGTCGCCCTGCTGGCCCTGTCCGCCGGCGGCGCCCTCGCCCAGCAGGCCGAGGGGCCGAGGCTGAATGAGCATGTGCGGGTGCTGGCCTCGGACGAATTCGAGGGGCGCGGGGTGGCGACGCCGGGCGAGCAGCTGACGGTCGACTATCTGGTCGGCCAGTTCCAGGCCCTGGGGCTGGAGCCGGGCGGGCCGGACGGGTCGTGGGTGCAGACGGCGCAGCTGGGCCGGACGCGGCAGGCCGGGCCGGCGACGATCACGGTGACGGCGAACGGGGAGACGCGGGCGCTGGAGCGGGGGCCGCAGCTGCTGGTCTCCAGCGACCGGCCCGTGGACCGGATCACCGTCACGGACGCGGAGATGGTCTTCGCCGGCTATGGCGTCGATGCGCCCGAGCGGAACTGGGACGACTTCAAGGATGTGGACGTGCGGGGCAAGATCCTGCTGGTCATCGTCAATGATCCGGATTTCGCCGCGCCGGAGGGCCATCCCGTCGCCGACCGGTTCGACGGCAATGCGATGACCTTCTACGGCCGCTGGACCTACAAATTCCAGGAGGCGGCCGAGCGGGGGGCGGCGGGGGTGCTGGTGATCCATGACACCGCCGGCGCCGGCTATCCGTGGAGCGTGCTGGAAGGGTCGTCGACGGCGCCGAAATTCGACATCGTCCGCGCCGATCCGGAGGCCGAGCGGGTCCCGGCGCAAGGCTGGATCCAGGGGCCGGAGGCGGAGCGGATGTTCGTCGACGCGGGCCTCGACTACGCCGCCCTGCGCGCGGCGGCGCGGACGGAGGCGTTCCGGCCGGTGACGCTGGAAGGCGTGACGATGTCGATCGATTTCGGCCAGACCGCCGACCGCATCGAGAGCCGCAATGTGCTGGCCCGCATTCCCGGGACGGCGCATCCGGATGAGACGGTGCTCTACGGAGCCCACTGGGACGCCTATGGGCGGGCGACGCCGGTGGGGGACGACGACATCTATAACGGCGCCGTCGACAATGCGACGGGGCTGGCGGCGCTGATCGAGCTGGCGCGGCTGTTCAAGGCCGGCGAGGCGCCGGAGCGGTCGGTGGTGTTCGCGGCCTGGACGGCCGAGGAGGCCGGGCTGCTGGGGGCGGAGTATTACGCCGCCAATCCGGTCTGGCCGCTGGAGACGACCGTCGCCAACATCAACATCGACAGCTTCCTGCCGGGGGCCGAGGCCTCGCCGCAGATCGTGGTCATGGGGGCGGGCAAGAGCGAGACCGACGCCTGGCTCGAGCGCCGCGCGACCGAACAGGGCCGCACCCTGATTCCCGATCCGGCGCCCCAGGCCGGCGGCTTCTACCGCTCGGACCATTTCCCGTTGGCGAAGATGGGGGTGCCGGCCCTGTTCGGGGCCGCGGGGTTCACCGGGCACAACGAAGCCAGCCGGGACTATGTGGCGAATCGCTATCACAAGCCCTCCGACGAATGGACGAGCGACTGGGTGATGGACGGGGCGGCCGTGGACGTGGACCTGCTGTACCTCGTGGGGCGCGACATGGCCGACAGCCGCGACTGGCCGGAATGGAACGCCGGAGCGGAGTTCGAGGCGGCCCGGCAGGCGTCGGCGGCGGCGCGGCGGTAGGCGCCTGCCCCAATGATCCCGCCGTTTCCCGACAGCCCCCGGCACAGTTTCTGGCGCGATCTGACCGGACAGGGCGACCGCTGGGTCCGCACCCTGGTGCTGGCGGTCGTGATCGGCCGCCTGTCCCTGCTGGCCGTCGGCGCGGTCATCATTGCGGCGGTCAGCGCCCTGGCGCCCGGAGAGGTTGGCCGCGCGCTGGATCAGTACAGCGGCCTGACCGACGTGCTGTCCGTCGAATGGGTGTTCGTGGCCCTGGTGTTCGCCCCGGTGACCGAGTCGCTGGCCATTCGCCTCGTGGTCTGGCTGCTGGGCCGTCGCCCTCGCCCGGGCTGGTCGGCGCCCGCGACCGCGCTGTCCTGCGGCCTGCTGGCCATTCCCCTGCACGGACTCGGTCCCGTCTCGCTGGCCGTGGCGCCGTTTTTCGCCCTGATGGCGGCGATCCAGCATCACTGGATGAGCCGCGGGAGAGGCTGGGCCGGATTCTGGCTGATCACAGCCATTCATTTCGCGGCCAATGCGATCGCCCTGCTCACCATGGCGTTGCTGCCCTCGTCTGGATGACGTCCGGGCCGCCAGCGTCTAGGACAAGGCCATGACCTCCCTCCCCGACATCCACGGCGTCTGCCCGCCCCGTTTCGCCGCCGTGAAGGACGCCTTCGCCGCCAATTTCACCGACGCCCCCGAGGGGCTGAACGAGCAGGGCGCACGCGTCAGCGTCTGTGTCGGGGGCGAGGTGGTCGTCGATCTTTGGGCCGGCTGGGCGGATACGGCGAAGACCGTTCCCTATGGCGAGACGACGCTGACGCCGGTGTTTTCGGCCGGCAAGGCGGTGATGGCCCTGCTGATCGCCACCTGTGTCGAGCGGGGGCTGCTGGACTACGAACAACCGGTCGCCAGCTACTGGCCGGCCTTCGGCCAGGCCGGGAAGGACGCGATCACCGTCGGCCAGATGATGAGCCATCAGGCGGGCCTGCCGGGGTTCGACACGGCCGAGGACCCGGCGATCTGGTTCGACCGGGCGGCGACCCTGGCGCGTCTGTGCGCCCAGGCGCCGATGTGGGCGCCGGGGACGGGCTCGGGCTACAGCCCCATCGTCATCGGCTATCTGGCGGGCGAGCTGTTCCGGATCGTTGACGGGCGGACGATGGGGACGGCGCTGCGTGAGGACTTCCCCGGCCTGGACCTGTGGATCGGCCTGCCCGAGGCCGAGCACGGCCGGGTGGCGCAGATGCGCAAGCCTTCAAGAGCGGTCGATCTGGGCGTGGTCGATACGATCAAGGCCGCGGCCTTCCTCGACCGGGGCTCGGCCCCGGGCGGGCGCGGCTCGGTCGAATGGCGGACAATCGAGCTTCCGTCCGCCAATCTGCACGGCACGGCGAAGGATCTGGCGCGGATCATGGCCGTGGTCGCCGACGGCGGGATGCTGGACGGACGTACGGTGCTGTCGCCCGGCGTGCGGGCGGAGATGCTGCGCGAGCGGATCCATGGGCGGGACCGGGTGCTGCCGTTCGATATCAGCTGGGCGGCGGGGCTGATGCGCAATGAGGGGCTGCACATCTTCGGGCCCAATCCGACGGCGGCAGGGCATTGCGGCTGGGGCGGCAGCTGCGCCTTCGCCGATCCGGACGCGCGGGTGTCGGGGGCCTATGTGATGACGCGCCAGTCGCCGCACCTGATCGGGGACCCGCGGGCGGTGCGGTTGGTGGAAGCGGTGTACGGGGGGATGTGAGGAGTGGTTAGTGGTTAGTGGCTGGCGACCCGCTGAGCGGTGGCACGGACTGCGCCGCCCTTCCGCCGACAGAGAAGCTGCAACCACTAATCACTAACCACTAATCACTCCCTTCAGACCGGCTCCGCCGTCCGCTTGAGCGCCTCCCGGGCGGCGCGGTGGCGGAAGAAAGCCGCGGCCGCGAAGACGCCGGCGCCGCCCCAGATGAAGACGAAGCTGATCACGCGCAGGGGCGTCAGGGCCTCGCCGGCCCAGACGCCGACGGCGAACTGGAGCGTCGGGGCAAGGAACTGGATGAAGCCGATGGTCGACAGCGGCAGCCGCCGGGCCGACCAGGCGAACAGGGCCAAAGGCAGGACGGTGGCGGGTCCGTTGAGCAGGGCCCAGGCGGTGTTGGTCGGGCTGTCGAAGGCGACGCCGGCGCCGGTGTGCTGCAGCCAGAGCACCCAGGCGAGGCCGAACGGGACCAGCAGCAGGCATTCGACCAGCAGGCCGGCCTGGGCGTCGATGGGGACGCGTTTGCGGATCACGCCATAGCTGGCGAAGCTGAAGGCGAGGACCAGCGAGATCCACGGCGGCCGGCCGAGGGCGAGGGTCTGGAACAGCACGCCGACGGCCGCCAGGCCGATGGCGACCCAGCCCCATTTGTCGATCTTCTCGCGGAACAGCCACAGCCCCACGACCATGTTGAGCAGGGGGTTGATATAGTAGCCGAGGCTGGCTTCCAGCGTGGCCTCGTGGGTGGTGGCCCAAACGTAGAGGCCCCAGTTGACCCCGATCAGGGCGGTGGACAGCACCAGCCAGCCGAGGGTCTTCGGCGAGGCCAGGACGGCGCGGACCTGATCGCCCTGTTTCGCCAGCAGGACCAGCAGGCCGGCGACCGCCACGGCCCAGAGGGCGCGGTGGGCGAGGATTTCGAGCGAGTCGAAACCGGCCGCCGCCTGGGCCATGAACAGCAGGGGCATGAAGCCCCACATGACATAGCAGCCGAAGGCGGAGATCAGGGCGGCGCGGGGCGCGGCGGACGGGGCGGGCGCCACGACGGTCAGACCGTGATCGAGCGATATCCCGAGGCCGGTTTGATGATGCCCGTCTCATCCAGCAGCTGGGCGATCTGGACGGCGTTCAGGGCCGCGCCCTTGCGCAGGTTGTCGGAGACGACCCACAGCGACAGGCCGTGCTCGACCGTCGGGTCCTTGCGGATGCGGCTGACATAGACCGAGTGTTCGCCGGCGGCGTCGACGGGGGTAATGTAGCCGTCGTGCTCCTGCTTATCGATGACCTGGACGCCCGGGGCGTCGCGCAGCAGGGCGCGGGCTTCGTCCGGGCTGATCGGGCGGTCGAACTCGAGGTTCACGGACTCGGAGTGGCCGACGAAGACCGGCACGCGCACGCAGGTGACGGTCAGCTTGATCGACGGGTCCATGATCTTGTGAACCTCGTTCCACATCTTGGCTTCTTCGTCGGTGTAGCCGTCGTCGAGGAAGGTCCCGATATAGGGGATGACGTTGAAGGCGATCTGTTTGGGGAACAGTTTCGGCCGGGCGTCGCCGAGGCCGTAGATGGCCTTGGTCTGGTTCCACAGCTCGTCCATGCCCGCCTTGCCGGCGCCCGAGACCGATTGATAGGTCGAGACCACGGCGCGCTTGATCTTTGCCGCGTCATGCAGGGGCTTGAGCGCCACGACCAGCTGGGCGGTCGAGCAGTTGGGGTTGGCGATGATGTTCTTCCTCGTCGCCAGCTTGATGGCGTCCGGGTTCACCTCGGGCACGATCAGCGGCACGTCCGGATCCATGCGGAAGGCCGACGAATTGTCGATCACGATGGGGCCGGCCTTGCCGATCTTTTCCGACCACAGGCGCGAGGCGTCGCCGCCGGCGCTCATCAGCACCAGGTCGACGGTCGAGAAATCGAACAGTTCGATGTCCTCGCATTTGATCGTCCTGTCGCCCCAGGACACCTCGACGCCCTTGGACTTGCGCGAGGCGACGGCGTGCATGGTCTCGACGGGGAATTCGAGTTCCTCGAGGATGTTCAGCATTTCCCGGCCGACGTTGCCGGTGGCGCCTACGACGGCGACGCGATAGCCCATGTTGGTTTGTCCTTCGGACGCGCTAACGCTCGCCGCGCGGCGGCTCGCTGCTTGAGCGCAGTGGTGGGGATGTCCGGCATGCCGGACGCTGGTTGCCTATGTGGGCTTTCGCGGGCGCGAAGCAATCGCTTTTCAGCGGACGCGGGCGCCGCTAAGCCCGAGAACAATGCCGTCACGCATACGCACCGCTTATGACCGTCGTTTGGCCGAAGGCCGTCTGACGCCCGATCCGTCGCAGATTCCGGTGGTCGACGCCCTGGCGCGGCTGGAGAAGGACCTGCGCAAACGGGGCCTGTTCGGGGGGACGCCGCAGGTCCGGGGCGTCTATCTGTGGGGACCGCCGGGGCGGGGCAAATCCCTGCTGATGGACATGTTCTGCGCCTCCGTGCCGGAGCCGCGAAAGTCCCGCGCCCATTTCCACGCCTTCATGGCCCGCGTCCATGACCTGATCCGCCAGTGGCGCGAGGGGGACGCGAAGACGCGC
Source organism: Alphaproteobacteria bacterium (assembly GCA_018826515.1). Lineage (GTDB taxonomy): Bacteria > Pseudomonadota > Alphaproteobacteria > Caulobacterales > Caulobacteraceae > Brevundimonas. The sequence continues at coordinate 10,921 of JAHKAM010000035.1, read as the reverse complement.
AGGGCCGTTTTCGGCCAGGCGAAGGGCGACGACCCGATCAGGCCGGTCGCGGATCTGATCGCCGCGGAGGCGCGGCTGCTGTGCTTCGACGAGCTGCAGGTCACCGACATCGCCGACGCCATGATCCTGGGCCGGCTGTTCGAGGCGCTGTTCGAGCGGGGCGTGGTGCTGTCGGTGACCTCCAACCGGGCCCCGGACCAGCTGTATCTGAACGGCATCAACCGCCAGCTCTTCCTGCCCTTCATCGCCATGCTGGAACGGAAATGCCAGGTCGTCCGCGTCACGGGCGGGCGCGACTGGCGGATGGAACGGCTGATGGGGACCCGGGTCTGGTACGCAGGAACCGACATGGGACGGCGCATGGCCTTCGATCACCTGTGGGACGAGCTGAAGGGCGAGCAGGCGGAGGCGCCGACACGCCTGACCGTGCAGGGGCGCGAGGTCGTGATCGAGCGCACCGACGGCGGACTGGCGCGGGCGACCTTCGCCGAGCTGTGCGAGACCCCGCTGGGGCCGCAGGACTATCTGGCCATCGCGGAGCGGTTTCACACCCTGTTCCTCGAGAATGTCCCGGTCCTGGGACCGGACAATCACCAGGCGGCGCGGCGGTTCGTGACCCTGATCGACGCCCTGTACGAGGCCGGGACGCGGCTGGTGGTGCTGGCGGAGGCGGCGCCGGAAGCCCTGTACCGGAAGGGGGTCGGGGCGTTCGAATTCGAGCGGACAGCGTCGCGGCTGAACGAGATGTCCGGGGCGGACTGGCTGGCGCGCGAACGATCTGCGTAGGCTGCCGCCACAATTCCGCTCGGGCCTCTGGCTCTAACCTTCGTGAACCGGAGATCTTCCATGCGCCGTCTGCCCGCCCTGCTCACCGCCATCGCCCTCGCCGGAACCCTGCCCGGGGCGGCCATGGCCCAGACCCCGCCGCCGGCGGCGGCCTCGACCAACGGGGTCACGGTCGCGGAGACCCGCGCCTGGCTGACAGGACTGGGCGGCACGGTCGGCGAGCCGACCGTGCGCGAGGGCCTGACCACCCTGCGCGTGGCGGATCAGCCCCTGCCGTGGAACCTGACCTTCTATGCCTGCGGGCCGAGCCTGTGCGACGACGTCCAGTTCAGCGCCGTCTTCTCGGGGCCGATGACCGCGGACCAGATCAACGCCTGGAATCGCGACAACCGCTTCCTCAAGGCCTTCTTCGTCCCCGCGGCGGCGGGCGGCGAGGCCGGGGCGGTGGTGCAGTATGACGTGGTCCTGACCGGGACCGGACCTGAGCAGCTGCGCGAGCCGACGGTGGTGTGGTTGCAGCTGTTGCGCGCCTTCGCCCAGGGGCTGGTGGCGGCGGCGCCGGCGCCCTCGCCCGAGTAAAGATTGTCTATCGACCGGACTACGCCAGCAGCATAGCGTTCCGCTTCGGTCGGGACGTGGCGAGGGGGCCGTTGAGCAGTTCGTGGATGCGGGGGGCGGGCGTCCTGTTGATGGCGACCGTCATAGGGCTTGCGGGGGCATGCCATCCGCTGCCTTACGAGAACCCGGACAGCCTTCCGGCGGTCGTGTCGCTGCCCGACGGTTCGCCCGAGCGGCTGGCCATGAACGCCCGCGTCTACGACGCCGTCGTTCGCACCGTGGAGCTCACCTTCTACGACGGAACCTTCAACGGCGTTGATTTCAGGGCCGAGGCCGCCGTCCGACGCGCCAACGCGGTCGCACAGCCGGACGAGGCGAAGTTCTACGAGGCCCTGAACGGCACGTTGAACCTTCTGGAAGACGGGCATACGCGCGCCGTCCGACCGACCGACAATCTTCTGAACAAGCGCTGGCGGCTTCAAGCCTCGCCGACGTTCGGATTCGCGGAAAACGTGGTGAGGTCGAGGTCTACCGGCGAGGTGCAAACCTTCATCGGCCGGGTGCGCGAGGGCGGCGCGGCGCATGACGCCGGCGTGCGGCCCGGCTGGAGGATTCTGAGCGTCGACGGCCGCTCCTGGGACGCGTGGGATGGTCGGGGGGACCGGGACGGCAAGGCCTACGAGTTCAGGTTCGATGACGCCGCCGGCCGTCTGCACACCCGCTCCCTTGAGGCGCGATTGATGCCCCGCGAACTCGGCACGGCGACGCGGACGGCCGATGGGGTGCTCGTGCTGCGCTTCATGTCCTTTGATGCGCCGACAGCAGACTGGCTCGAGACCCGGCTTGCGGAGGCGCAGACCGATCGGCCGCGAGCGGTGGTCCTGGATATCCGCGGCAACGGCGGAGGCGAGACCCGGGCCGGCGCCAGGATCATCGGGAGCTTCTTCAGCGAACCCGTCGTCATCGGCTACGTTCGCACGATCTTCGGCCAGCATCCGGACAAAGCCCGCCCGGGCCGCGTCATCTGGGACGGCCCGCTGACGATTGTCCAATCCAGCCTGTCGGCGAGTATGTCGGAGGTGCTTTCGGCGACGATCCAGGAACAGGGGCGCGGTCGGGTCGTAGGGCAGACGTCTGGTGGTCGCGTGGTCGATACGGTCGCCTTCGCCCTGCCCGATGGAGGTCAGCTTCTGGTCGGCGAGAGCGAGTTCCGCACCGCGCGAGGGGCCGTTCTCGAAGGTCGGGGCGTGACGCCGGACATCGTCGTAGTCCCGACGTACGACGACCTTCGCCACGGGCGCGATCCGATGCTGGACGCCGCGGTTCGGGCGGCGCTGGATATCTCGGCGAACCGTTAAAGGCGAAGGGCCGCGGATTGCTCCGCGGCCCCTCCTTATTTCGGGCGTTCGTCAAGCAGCAGACCGCCGTGCGGACCGCTTGAGCGCGGAATCAAGCCAGCGAGCTGTCAATGTCCTTGCACGCCTGGATCAGGCCCTGAACCGACTCCACCGACTTGGCGAACATCGCCTTCTCGTCGTCATTGGTGGTGAACTCGATGACCTTCTCGACGCCATCGGCGCCGATCAGGGCCGGGACGCCGACGTAGAGGTCTTTCAGGCCGTATTCGCCCGACAGCCAGACGGCGCAGGGCAGGACGCGCTTCTGGTCCAGCAGATAGGAGCGGGCCATGGCGATGGCGCTCTCGGCCGGGGCGTAGAAGGCCGAGCCGGTCTTGAGCAGGGCCACGATCTCGCCGCCGCCCTTGCGGGTGCGGTCGACGATGGCGTCCAGCTCGGTCTGCGAGAGCATGCCGGCCTTGACGGCGTCGGGCAGGGGCAGGCCGCCGACGGTCGAGTGGCGCACCATCGGCACCATGTCGTCGCCGTGGCCGCCGAGGGTCCAGGCGTGGATGTCCTGGATGGACACCCCGGTCTTTTCGGCGAGGAACCAGGCGAACCGGGCCGAGTCGAGCACGCCGGCCATGCCGACGACCTTCTCCTTCGGCAGGCCCGAGAATTTCTGCAGGGCCCAGACCATCGCGTCGAGCGGGTTGGTGATGCAGATGACGAAGGCGTTCGGGGCGTGCTGGCGGATGCCTTCCCCCACAGCTTTCATGACCTTCAGATTGATGCCGATCAGGTCGTCGCGGCTCATGCCCGGCTTGCGCGGCACGCCGGCGGTGACGATGCAGACGTCGGCCCCGGCGATGTCGGCATAGTCATTGGCGCCCTTGAGGGCGACGTCCGTGCCGATCACGGCGGTGGCCTCGGCGATGTCCAGCGCCTTGCCCTGGGGCGTGCCCTCGGCGATGTCGAACAGGACGATGTCGCCCAGCGCCTCGCGCGCGGCCACATGGGCCAGGGTGCCGCCGATCATGCCGGCGCCGATAAGGGCGATCTTCGCGCGTGCCATATTTTTCTCCGTGGCCTACCGCGCTTCGCGCTACTTGAGGCCGGGTTGAGCTTGGTTGGGAAACGTGGCGGCGGTCTAGACCCGCGAGCGCGGGCCTGCAACCGTGACGCCGCGTAACGGAGCGCCCCGACCGACCATGGCCCGTCCACCCGAAACCCGTCCCGAGTTCGTGGCCGCCGAGGCCGTGCCCGCCGACCTGATCACGGTCGTGGACGAGACCACGCTGCGCAACGAGGTCGCGGTCTGGCGGGCGAAGGTGCTGAAGCCGCCCGGCCTGTGGGACAGGGCCACGCGGGGGACCCAGGAGCGGATCAACAGGGTCATTCCCGAGCGGGTCCACGCCATCATCACCTCGGGCGTGAAGGCGATGACGAAGGGGATCCTGGTCGGCTCGGACCTGATCCAGACCCGCCCCCTGGCCGAGGGCTCGCTGGCGGCGCGGGAGCTGCGGGCGCGGGCCATGATCCGGACGTATCGCAACACCGCCAGCGTCGAGGGCGGGGTCGCCGGGGCCGGCGGCTTCGTGCTGGCGGCGGCGGATTTCCCGGCCCTGATGGCGATCAAGGTGCGGATGCTGGGCGATGTGGTCGGGGCCTATGGCTGGGGCGGCGATACGGTGCGCGAGCGGCTGTTCCTGCTGCACATCTTCCACCTCGCCTTCGCCAGCGCGAAACGGCGGCCCGAGGCGCTGGCGGAACTGGAGCGATGGATCGCGGACGCGGATCAGCCGGAGGCGATCACCGAATACGACTGGCGGCGGTTCCAGATCGAGTACCGCGACTATATCGACCTGGCCAAGCTGGCGCAGATGATCCCGGTGGTCGGGGCGCCCATCGGGGCGGTGGTCAACTGGCGGCTGGTCGAGCGGCTGGGCGAGACGGCGGTGATGGCGTGCCGGATGCGGTGGCTGGCCAACGGTTGACGTTCCCGCTTTGTTCGTGATTGAGTGTCGTTCAAAGGGAGGGCTTCCACATGATCGGCTATGTGACACTGGGCACCAACGACCTCGAGCGGGCAGCGGTCTTCTATGACGCCATCGCCGCCGAGATGGGGACGTCGCGGATGATGGAGTGGCCGGGCGCGATCGCCTGGGGCACGCCGGGCGGCGGGGCCGGGATTGGTCTGACGAAGCCGTTCGACGGACAGGCGGCCAGCGTCGGCAACGGGGTGATGGTGGCGCTGGAGGCGAGCTCGCGCGAGCAGATCCATCGGCTGCATGAGGTCGCCCTGGCCCATGGCGGGGTCTGCGACGGGCCGCCCGGGCCGCGAGGCGAGGGATTCTACGCCGCCTATTTCCGTGATCCGGACGGCAACAAGCTGAACGCCTTCATGATGGAGGGGGGCGCGGCAGCGTAGGGTTTCCCCCGGCCCGCTCATCCCGGCGCCTTGGGTGAACGGCGTCCGGGGCGGGGCGCGCCTGGTCGGCCTGAAACGCCGGCGTCAGGCTGGACAGGGCCGGGTCCCGGCTTTCGCCGGGATGAGCGGAAACCAAGATCGAATATAGATTTTCCTGTTCCTGATGACAGGGTTTATCGATTTTCCCTCCTGAGGCGAAAGGTCTAGGCTCGATCCAATCGCGCCCAGAACGCAGGAGGAAATCATGGACGGACACGCCGGCGGAGCCAGCCCCCTCAACGATCCGAAGAAGGAGAAGGCCGCGTTGCGGTCCCTGCTCGGGCGGACCAACCGCGACTGGTGGCCGAACTCTCTGGCCGTCGACATCCTGCACCAGCAGGGCCGGACCGGCGACCCGATGGGCGACGGCTTCAACTATGCCAAGGCCTTCAAGTCTCTGGACTATGCCGCGGTCAAACGCGACCTGACCGCCCTGATGACCGACAGCCAGCCGTGGTGGCCGGCGGACTATGGCCACTACGGCCCCTTCTTCATCCGCATGGCCTGGCACTCGGCCGGCACCTATCGCACCGGCGACGGGCGCGGCGGCGCCGGCGCGGGGCAGCAGCGGTTCGCGCCGCTGAACAGCTGGCCGGACAACGGCAATCTCGACAAGGCGCGACGCCTGCTGTGGCCGATCAAGCAGAAATACGGGGCCAGCCTGTCCTGGGCCGATCTGATGATCCTGGCCGGCAATGTCGCCATCGAGAGCATGGGCGGACCGACCTTCGGCTTCGGCGGCGGCCGCGCCGACGTCTGGGAGCCCGAGAAGGACGTCTACTGGGGCACCGAGGAGAAATGGGTCGGCGAGGAGGGCAATGAGACCCGCATCCAGCCCGACAAGGATGTGGCGCTGGAGGCGCCGCTGGCGGCGATCCAGATGGGGCTGATCTATGTGAACCCCGAGGGCCCCGGCGGCGTGCCGGACGCCCTGCAGTCGGCGCGCGACATCCGCGAGACCTTCGCCCGCATGGGGATGAACGACGAGGAGACGGTGGCCCTGACCGTCGGCGGCCACACCTTCGGAAAGGCCCACGGCGCCGGCGACGCCTCCAAGGTCGGGGTCTCGCCCGAGGGCGGCGACATCGCCCAGCAGGGCCTCGGCTGGACCTCCAGCCATGAGAGCGGCATGGGCGACCACACCATCACCTCGGGCATCGAGGGCGCCTGGACCCCGACGCCGATCCAGTGGGACATGAGCTATTTCGACATGCTGCTGGACCATGAGTACGAGCTGACCCGCAGCCCGGCCGGGGCCAAGCAGTGGCATCCCGTCGGCGACCCGGCCGAGACCCTGGCCCCGGCCGCCCACACGCCGGGCAAGCGGGTTCCGACGATGATGACCACCGCCGACATGGCGATGAAGATCGACCCCGAATACCGCAAGGTGATGGAGCGGTTCCGCGGCGACCCGGCCTATTTCGGCGACGCCTTCGCCCGCGCCTGGTTCAAGCTGTGCCACCGCGACATGGGCCCGAAAGCCCGCTACCTCGGGCCGGAAGTCCCGGCCGAGGACCTGATCTGGCAGGACCCGATCCCCGCGCAGACGGGCCCGGACCTGACCGCCGGCGACATCAGCGCGCTGCGGGAGCAGATCGCGGCCTCGACCCTGACGGTGGCCGATCTGGTCTCGACGGCCTGGGCGGCGGCGGCGACCTATCGCGGGTCGGACCACCGCGGCGGGGCCAACGGCGGCCGCCTGCGGCTCGAGCCGCAGCGGTCGTGGGAGGTCAACCAGCCGGCGAAGCTGGCCCATGTGCTGGAGGTCTATGAGGCCATCAAGGGCGATTTCGACGGCGAGCGCATCGTTTCCATCGCCGACCTGATCGTGCTGGGCGGCTCCGTCGGCGTCGAGAAGGCGGCGAAGGCGGCCGGTCACGCGATCGACGTGCCCTTCACCCCGGGCCGGACCGACGCGAGCCAGGACCAGACCGACGTCGAGGGCTTCGCCGTGCTGGAGCCCAAGGCCGACGGCTTCCGCAACTATCTGGGCGTTCGCTATAACGTCCCGACCGAGGAACTGCTGATCGACCGGGCCCAGCTGCTGGGCCTGACGGCGCCGGAGATGACGGTTCTGGTCGGCGGCCTGCGGGTTCTGGGCGCCAATCACGGCGGCGAGAAACACGGCGTCTTCACCGACCGCCCCGGCCAGCTGACCAACGACTTCTTCGTCCATCTGCTGGACATGCGGACCGCCTGGAAACAGGTCGATGATCACGCGGACGAGGTGTTCGTGGGGTCGGACCGGATCAGCGGCGAACAGCGCTGGACGGCGACGCGCACCGATCTGGTGTTCGGGTCGAACTCGCAGCTGCGGGCGCTGGCGGAGGTCTATGCCTCGGCCGACGCGGGCGAAAAATTCGTCCGCGACTTCGTCAGGGCCTGGGTCAAGGTCATGAACGCCGACCGCTTTGACCTGACCCTGAAGGAAGAGTTCGGGGCGGCGGCCGCCTGAGCCAGCCCGGGACTGACTCCGGCCGTCGCGGTGCGGCGGCCGGAAGGTTCGACTCCGCCGGCCCAAGACCCATAAAGCTGTTCGATTGCAGTGGCCTTCAAGATAGCGGACGCCTATATGTCGGCCATGCTCCCGACCCTGCGCCAGCTCCAGTATCTCAAGCTTCTGGCGGAACACGCCTCGTTCAGTCGGGCGGCGGAGGCGGCGCATGTCAGCCAGCCCGCGCTGTCGGCGGGGGTGCAGGAGCTGGAGAAGATTCTCGGCGCGCCGGTGGTCGAGCGGACGCGCGGCAATATCCAGCTGACCGCCGTCGGGGCCGAGGCCGTCCGGCGCGGCGAGGACGTGCTGGCCCGGACCGAGGATCTGGTCGAGGCGGCGCGCAACGCCGGCAAGCCCTTGTCGGGGCGGTTCCGGCTGGGCGTCATCCCGACCGTCGCCCCCTTCCTGCTGCCGGCGAAGCTGCCCGGGGTGAAGGCCGAATGGCCGGCGCTGCGGCTGTTCATTCGCGAGGACCTGACGCCGCGGCTGATCGCCGGGCTGAAGGCGGGGCAGCTGGACGCGGCGGTGATCGCCCTGCCCTATTCGGCGCCCGGCATCGATCACGCCCGCATCGGCGACGACGAGATCCTCGCGGCCGCGCCGGTGGGCCATGTGCTGGCGGGCAGCGGGCCGATTCCGGCGGGCTCGCTGAAGGCCGAGGACCTGATCCTGCTGGAGGACGGCCACTGTCTGCGGGACCACGCCCTGGCCGCCTTCGGCATCGAGCCGCCGCGCGGCGAGGACGTCTTCGCCGCGACCAGTCTGCATACGCTGGTGCAGATGGTCTCGGCCGGTCTGGGCGTCAGCTTCCTGCCCGAGATGGCGGTGCGGGCGGGCCTGGCGGACCTGCCCGGCGTCGTGGTCCGACCGATCACGGCGACGGCGCCGCGCCGCGAGATCGTGGTGGCCTGGCGCGCCGGCTCCAGCCGCGCGGCCGAGGCGAAACTGCTGGCCGAGGCGCTCAGACTGGATTGAGGGGCCGGGTCAGGCCGACAGGCAGACCACCTGGGCCACCCGCAGGTCGCGGCGCAGGTCGTCGGCGACGAGGCCATAGTTGTCGACGGTGACGATCCGGCCGGTCAGGGGCTCGTCGGCCCGCTGCACGCCGCGGATGGCCGGGCCGAAAGTGTCCGGCGAGGTGGTGTAGATGCGGCCGCGCCGCGGGCTTTCGGCGATGGTGACGCCGATGGCGCGACCCTGCCGATCCAGCACCGGCGCGCCTGACAGCCCGGCGAGGGTGCCGCCCAGACCGTCGGTGCGGCCGACCTCGGCCCAGGCCAGGACCGGCTCGTCGCGCTGGCCCCGTCCGCGCACCCTGAGGGTCTCGCGGCCCAGCAGACGGGAGGCGACCTCGCCCGCCCGCGCCTGGGGGTAGCCGGGGTGAAAGCCGCGCTGTCCGGCGCGCAGGCCGTGGGTCGCCGAGACCGGGACGGCGTCAGAGCCGCCGCGCGTCAGCAGCACGGCGATGTCGGCGCGGGGGGCCAGCCGCACATCGGCGGCGACCGCCCGGCCGCCGCCGACCAGGATCGCCGGCCGACGGCAGCCCTCGACCACATGGCGGGCGGTGACCCACCGACCGTCGCGCGAGATCGAGAAGGCGGTGCCGGAGGTCGGCTGGAACGGAATGTCCGGGGCGTTGACGGTGACCGCCGGGTCGAACGGGGTGATCGGCCCCAGCAGGGCGCCTTCGACCTCATCCGGCGGCGGAGGGGCCGGGGGCGCATCGGCGTTCTCGCGCAGGCGCAGCGACCAGAGCACAAGTACGACGACGACCAGCGCATAGACCAGCCAGTCGGGGGGTCTGGGAAAACCCATGATTCAGCCCGTCAGGGCCGCCGCCAGGATCAGGGCGGTCGACAGCTTGGCGCCGACCAGCAGGACGGCGGCGGCGACCTCGCCCTCGCGGATGCGCTGGGGCAGGCCGGTCAGCAGGAAGTCGACAAGGCGGAAGGCGAGGAGTTGCAGCACCACGGTGGCGACGCCCCACAGGGCGATGTCCTTGAGCGAGGTCGAGACGCTGAGGCTGACCGCCAGCGGGATGGCGAGGCCGATGAGCACCCCGGAGAAGGCCACGGCGGCGGCGGCGTTGCCCTCGCGGATGAGGGCGATCTCCTTCCAGGGCGTGAACAGGGCGTAGAGGATCGCCCCCACGGCCAGCAGGGCCAGCGTCACGCCGAGGTGCGCCAGGGTGGTCGGGAAGCCGGTCGCGAAGGCCTGGACCTCGGCGCTTTCGAGCACGGTATTGAGGGACGACGAAGCCATGGTTGTCCGGTTGCAAGAGCCCCGCGCGACGATTGCCCGGTTTTCGCCTCAATCCGCAAGGGGGACGGGGACACAGTTGGTGAGGAAGTGTGTCGGGAGGGGAGTGACTAGTGGTTAGTGATTGGTGGCTGGCCGGCAGCTGTGCGACGGCGCGGGCCGCGCCGCCCTTCCGCCGCCAGAGACGCTGCAACCACTAATCACTAACCACTAGCCACTCGCTTCAGGCCGCTTCGGCCGCCGCCTTGCGCGCCACCGACGCCCGCACCTTCTCGCTCTCGGACTTGAGCTGGCCGCAGGCGGCGAGGATGTCGCGGCCGCGCGGGGTGCGGATCGGGCTGGCGTAGCCGGCCTTGTTGAGGATGGCGGCGAACCGCTCGATCGTCTTCCAGTCCGAGCACTCATAGTCCGTGCCGGGCCAGGGGTTGAACGGGATCAGGTTCACCTTGGCCGGGATGCCCTCGATCAGCTTGAGCAGGGCGCGGGCCTCGTCGGGGCTGTCGTTGACGCCCTTGAGCATGACGTATTCGAAGGTCACCCGACGGGCGTTGGACAGGCCCGGATAGGCGCGGATGCCGGCCATCAACTGTTCGAGATCGTATTTCTTGTTCAGCGGCACCAGTACGTCGCGCAGAGGATCGTTGGTGGCGTGCAGGCTGATCGCCAGCATGGCCTGGGTCCGCGTTCCCAACGCCTCCAGCTGCGGCACGACGCCCGAGGTCGAGACGGTGATCCGGCGACGCGACAGGGCGATGCCCTCATTGTCCGAGATGATGTCGATGGCGTCGGCGACGTGGTCCAGATTGTAGAGCGGCTCGCCCATGCCCATGAAGACGATGTTCGAGAGGCGGCGGTCTTCCTTGGGCGACGGCCACTCCTCCAGATCGTCGCGGGCGACCTGGACCTGGGCCACGATCTCGGCCGCGGTCAGGTTGCGGACCAGCTTCTGGGTGCCGGTGTGGCAGAAGGTGCAGTTCAGGGTGCAGCCGACCTGCGAGGACACGCAAAGGGCGCCGG